>JAFZUW010000074.1 GCA_017618195.1 Lachnospiraceae bacterium | reverse complement strand
GATAAGCCATTCCTTATGCCAGTAGAGGACGTATTCACAATCACAGGTCGTGGTACTGTTGCTACAGGTAGAGTAGAGCGTGGTGTTCTTCACCTTAACGACGAGCTTGAGATCATCGGTATCAAGGAAGACACCAAGAAGACCGTTGTTACCGGTATTGAGATGTTCCGTAAGCTTCTTGATGAGGCTCAGGCCGGTGATAACATCGGTGCCCTTCTTCGTGGCGTTCAGAGAACCGAGATCGAGCGTGGTCAGGTTCTTGCTAAGCCCGGCTCTGTAAAGTGCCATAAGAAGTTCACGGCTCAGGTTTACGTTCTTACTAAGGACGAGGGTGGCCGTCATACTCCTTTCTTCAACAACTATCGTCCTCAGTTCTATTTCCGTACCACGGACGTTACCGGTGTTTGCGAACTTCCGGCTGGTACCGAGATGTGCATGCCTGGTGATAACGTTGAGATGACCATCGAGCTCATCCATCCTATCGCTATGGAGCAGGGTCTTACGTTCGCTATCCGTGAGGGTGGCCGTACCGTAGGTTCCGGACGTGTTGCTACGATTATCGAGTAATTATACTCAAATACAGTAAAATCAAGGCTTCCGAGAGTTTTCTCGGGAGCCTTTTTATTTTGCCAAAACGGTTCATAATGCCTCTGTGATTCTATTTTGATTCGGAGTGATTTGCTAAAACACCGCATTGACATGTGTTTCACTATTTGATATACTTTCAGTAAAACACTGAAAGGAGTGATTTTGGTGAAAATAATAGATATGGATGCGGAAAGTGCTGTTAAGAAAAAACTGGGATTACTTCCGGTAGTAAAGAATATTGTATTTACAGATAGAACCAAAGATTCTATTTTGGCTGATGTGTATACCGATAAGAGGATTCCTGTTCAGATTATATCCTTTGACCGGGCTTTTCCCGGAGTGATAGAGCAAAAGCTAAAGAGGCAGGGAAAAGATGCTGAGCTTAGATATCGGATTATTACAGCTCCATATGTAAGTAAACTGTCGGCTGATGTATGTAAGAAAAACGGAGTTGGCTATGTTGATTACTCTGGAAACTGTTTGATAAGTTTTGATAGTATATATATTTCGGATATCGGTCACGAAAACCTTTTTCCTAAAAAGGATAAAATATCACGGAACCTGTTTAAAACATCATCGCATGTAACTTCGAGTATTATCAAGGTAATATTAAAGGATTTATCAATAAGTTGGAAACTGCAAAAACTATCAGAGGAAGTTGGATGCAGTATAGGGATGGTGGCAAAGGTAAAAGAGTATTTGTGTAATCAGGGATGGGCTGAGATGGGAAAAGCCGGACTCAGAATAACCAATCCAGCTGGAATCCTTGAAGCATGGAGTGAATCATATAATATTGATAAAGAAAATATGATCAACGCCTATACTTTATTATCTGTTCCGGAGTTTGAGAAGGCTTTCGGTAAGACTATAACTGATAAGAGTTATACCGGATGCTTAACCGGTTTTTCCGGCGGTGCAAGGTATGCGCCGGTAGTACGATATACTAAGGTTCATATCTGGTTGTCCCAAAAAGATATTGCTGGTTTTATGGAGGATATGCAGATAAAACAGGTTGATTCAGGTGCAAATATCTCAATCTACATAGCTGAAGAAGATGATGTGTTCATAGATCGTAGGGAAATCAATGGTGACATTGTTGCCTCGCCGGTGCAGGCATATCTTGATTTGATGCAGCTTAAAGGTAGGGGAGAAGAAATGGCTGAAATAATATTATCGAAGGAGATTCTAAATGATAAGGGATGAAGAATTAAGGAGCAGTGCTGATTATAGTGGCGGACAGACTGAGGCTGCCAGAAGAGTACTGGTTGAATTAGTTAATCTTTTTAATGAATAGAAAGATGAAATTAGAATTGTTGGCGGCTGGGTACCTGATCTGATGTTTCCGGATGAGGGGCATATAGGAAGCGTTGATGTTGATGTGTTGATCAATCATCTGACATTGAAAGATACCGGTTATCAGACATTGGCAAAAATATTGGTTAAGAACGGATATAGAGAGCATCCGGATAAGTACTTTTCGTTTATAAAGACTATCTGCATAGACGGCGTGGATTATGATGTTGATGTTGACATTCTTGCAGGCATGTATGGTGGTACCCAGAAGGAAAAACGATCACAGCATGTCCAAGGAATAAAAGCGTTGAAAGCTACTGGTGGTAATTTCGCATTTGAGTTTGATGCACAAGATATAAAGGTAGAGGCAAAACGTCCGGATGGGGCATTGGATGTCGCACATGTGAAAGTAATAGCAGTTGTCCCGTATCTTGTAATGAAAACTGCTGCTATGGGTAGAGGAAAAGCAAAGGATGCATATGACATTTATTTTCTGCTGAAACATTATGCCGGAGGAACAGCGGCAATCGCAAAACTTTTTGAAACAGTCAAAAATTCCGGTTTAGTATCTGAAATGAAAGTCAAACTGGAGGAGAAGTTTGCAAGTGTTAGTCATGCAGGTCCGGCAGATGTTGCAGATTTCATGGAAATTGAAGGAGAAGAAAGGGAACTTATACTCCGTGATGCTTATGAGCAGATTCGGGCATTACTGTCTCAAATATGAGCTTTTAGTTTGCGATTCTGATTTGATTCCGGAAATCTGAGAAAGCATATAAAATCGTATAAAAATGTAATCGGCAAAATGAAAACACTGTATCCTATGGTTCTAGATATGCTATATACTTGTATGTTATCGTGAGGTTTCCGGGGCCCGCATGCAATCTTTTCCCTCACTTTTTCATTTTCCCCGAAAAAACTCCGTCCGTCACGCATCATAGTCAGTGAGGAGGTTAAGTACATGTCGACAGAGAACAATCAACTCACAATCTGGATTCGGAACATGAAGACAAGCCGCGAGGCATTTGCCGCGCTCTATGAAGAAATGAGCCGGCCGATGTACACGGTTGCCTGCAGGATCCTTCACAACCGTACGGATGCGGAGGATGTTGTGCAGGACGTGTTTCTTAAAATGCTTAAATCGGACGATTTCGATGCGGTCTCAAATGTTCGTGCGTACATACTCCAAATGGTCCGGAATGAGGCGCTGATGCTTCTCAGGAAGCGTTCCAGAGAGGATCTGGTGGAAGATGTGACCGCTGATCAGGATGCCGCATGGCAGGAGAGTTCCTTGCAGGAGGATGTCGCCGTGATCCGTTCGGCAATCGAACGGCTGGAGGCCGACGAGAGAGATATCTTCACACTTCATGTGAACGGTGAACTCGGATTCGAAGAGATCGCCGGCATCATGAATATGTCGCTCCCGGCAGCCTATCGCAGATACCGGAAAGCACTTAAGAAACTGCGGAAAATGATAAACGGAGGAAAAGTATGAAAACCCATAAAAGAATCAGAAGCATGATCATTGTGATGCTGGTTACGGGATGCATCCTGTGCCGTGCGGCAACTGCAGCGACGGCAACGCCGACACCGACACCGGGGGGATCGATGATCGGGCAGACTCAGCCTGAGCCCGGTGAGAATGTTGAACAGCCGCACCCGGTTATGGTCGGGGGAGAGGACAAATACGACGCTTATGACGCGCTCGAGGCAATGAAGACCGACGGAACGAAGGGATTCGGCGGCTACTGGGCCGATTCCGCCGTGGAGCCGGAAGCCATCTTCGTCGGGATAACGAAGAAGGCCGATAAGGATAAGATTCTTGCAAGAATTCCCGATTCGTGGAAGGGTAAGATCCGCTTTGTCGAAGCCCGATACACTTACGCTGAACTGTGGGACACTTATCAGGAAATCTTTCAGCAGTATATGTTAAGCATCTGCGACGAGAACTACCGGGTAATCTATCCCGATAAGCAGGTGCTGGTCAGCGTGGGAATGTCAGAAAAGGAAGGATGCGTAGGTGTCGGCATACTGAAGACGCTTTCGAAAGAACGTCAGGACGAGGTAATTGCAGAACTGTTTGAGAAGTACGGCGACAGGATTATCATCGTGATGGAAGATCCGGTGGATTTCTCGGATGATAATAAAGAGGTTATCAGAGAAAAGGTCGGCACCTCGATTTCCGGTGAGAATCTGTCTGTTGGGACGGGAGTGAAGTCGACCGGTAAAGGCGTGATCCGGATTACCTATGCGGATTATAAGAAGGAACACGGAAGCAGCCGGACTTACATCCTTTGGATCGCTCTTCTCGGGGCGGCGGCTGTCGCGGCAGCTGCATTCTATGTGCTCCGTGTAAGAAGCCGGAGAGTATATGCATTGGCCGACGGGCATACTTTCGCGGAAGGAACGGGCAGTGACGGAAGAATCGAAAGCCTCGCAAAAAGAGCCGCGGAGGACGTGTCCGAAGAAGGCAGAAACCGCATATTTGCGGCGTATGAGAAAGAATGCAGTGAGAGCAGGGAAGATTAGTCACGTCGCATAAAAAGCGCCCGCAGGCCGTTTGGAGCATCCTGAGAGCGCAGCAGTCACACAATTACTTTAGGAAAGAAAAAATACACCGCTGTAATGATAACAGCGGTGTATTTGCGTTATAACGTTTTCAGAGCTTTCTTCTTGCAGTCCTTCCGGTAAAACGCAAGGATGATCCGCTCGATGTAGCGCTTGATGACGATGTGCAGATCTTCCTTTTTATCAATCGGACGGACGAGGACGGAATGCACCTTGGCGCGGTTCGCACCGAGGATGTCGGTGAAGAGCTGGTCGCCCATAAAGAGCGTTGTCTCGGGTGTGGACCCGAGCATCTCCATCGCCTTACGGTAGCCGGATGCACTCGGTTTGTTGGCACGGTAGAGGTACTTCATACCGATCGGATCGGCGAAGGATTTAACGCGCTTCTCGCTTCCGTTACTGATAAACAGGACGCCGTATCCCATGTCCCTGAGACGGTTTAAAAGCGCCATGCTTTGCGGCGTCTGATCGGTTTTATGCCGGACAAGGGTATTGTCAATGTCGAACAGGATCGCACGGTATCCGTCCGAATACATTTTCTCAAAGTCGTATTCGTAAACGCTGTCAATGCTTTCCGTAGGATATAAAGACTGAAACATGGGGGTTCTCCATTCATATGAAATTGACCGGCTGTTTGGCAGTCGGTCATTTTCATCGTTCATTTCTTTTAAGGATGATTATTTAGCGGCTGCCTCTTCCGTCTTAACAAGGCCCATCTTTTCGATCCATTTGTCGAGAGGCAAAGCAATAATGATTGCTATCAGAACAAAGTGGGCAAGGCAGAAGAAGAAACCTTCCATCCAGGTCAGCGGACGGCCGAAGAGGATGATGATGTGATATGCGTAATCAAGAGTCTTTGCAAGAGGCTCGCCGTGTGCGGTGTTGAAGCTCAGATCAAGCAGTCCGGAGAAGATCATCAGGATACCTGTGGTACAGATCTTGATGCACTGGCCGGGCTTTCCGCCGCCCAGACGGTAGGCAAATGCTACGGACATGATAATTCCGGGATAAAGAAGGAAATACAGGTTCGTGTACATCTCGCCCTGTTCGGGTTTTCCGAGCGTTCCGAAGATTCCGTAGTAGCTTGCGCGCGGAATGATGAACATCAGGAACGGGAAGAACGGCAGACATGTAAGCAGGTAACCGAACTTCAGCTTGTTCGGGAAGAAGCTTACACCGAGAACGGCGATGAAGTAGATCAGGAACTTGACAATCAGCCACCAAGCCTCATCAATCTGGGACTGATGAGGAAGGCAGAACCAGATGAGCAATGCTCCTATACCGCCGACAACAAGGGCAACAAGCCACAGATACTTTTGCAGAAACTCTTTCATATTGATTCTCCAATCCTTTTATTCTTGAGATAACATCTCGAATTTTCTTAACTGGCTCTTGGATACACGTACGCCGAAGATGGACTGTTTGGTATATAAGTAAGTCAGAAGAAGTCTGATATCGAGGTGTTGTTTCTTATATTTCTTGACCAGGTAACGCATGTTTTCGGCACACTGTTTCTTCTTGTTGTCGAAGTTGCTTGCATGCATCAGATGATAATTGTTGGCCACTTTGGAGTAACCGAACGTAAGGCCTTTAAGGTAAAGACGGATACCGAGATCCAGATCCTCATGTCCCCATTTCGAGAATGCTTCGTCAAATCCGCCGACATCGAGAAGTGCCTGGCGGTCAACGGAAACGTTGCCGGTGTAGAAGTTCATCCAGCGGATACGGCTCTTTGCGCCGTGTCCGTAGCCGTATCTTTCCACTTCGCCGTTGGTCTCGCAGAACTCGCGGAGACCGGTGCTGTCCTCATAGAAACGGTCGATGTCGGAATCCTTCATGAACAGCTGGTTGCGCTGTCCGAGTACGACGCCGAAGCCTTTTTCCTTGTGAAGAGCGTAGTGCGATTCAATATAGGTCGGAGATACCACGCGGTCGTCATCGAGGAAGATAACGATCTCGCCGGTTGCTGCCTCGATACCCTTGTTGCGGGCACGCGCGCGTCCGATATTCTGTTCGCTGATCACTGCGGTAGGCTTGAAGGAGAGGGTAAGGGCATTGAAGCCCTCGATTACCTCAGGATCGCAGCCGTCAAATACGACGATGACTTCGACATCATCGTTAACCTGTGACTCAAGCGACTTTAAAACGAGTCTCAGGCGGTTCAGCTTGTTGAAGGTGGGAATTACAATACTTGCCTTTTTCATGTTACAGCTCCTTTTCTTACAGTTTGAGCTTGGCTTTCAGGGAGTAGAAACTGATCGCTCTGCCCAGTACCCGGTCATCCGGGAACTTGGCTTTAAGGTGCTTCAGGTTGATCAGTTCTTCCTTTGCCTTCTGCGCTTTTACATGCGGATGCAGCAGATGATAGCAGATAATGCTGTTATCCTGATAGTAAGGCACGTTCAGAAGCGCCAAACGGTATCCGACGTCCGTGTCTTCGTAGCCCCAGCCCTTGAAAGACTCGTCGAAACCTTCGATTTCCGTCATCAGCGAACGGTCGATGGAGACGTTGCCGGTGATGAACGTCATGAAGCGGATCTTGCCGCAGGGGTTGCGGACGAAAAGTTTCTTGATGTTATAGTAGAACTCTTTTTTGCTGTGCTCGCTGACAAACTTGAGCACGTCTTCGAGGTCATTTTCCTTCATTAGTTCGAGGAGTTCGTCCTCGGTTACTTTGGCGTCCATGCGCTCGCCCAAAACGACGCAGGGTTCACCGGTGTGGCGCGCGAGATGTCCTTTGATGAAGTCGCTTCTCGTGAGGCGGTCGTCATCGAGGAAGATTACGATGTCGCCGGTTGCTTCTTTCAGGCCGAGGTTTCTCGCCGCGGCGCGTCCGACGTTCTGTTTGCTGACGATCGGTCTTAAGTTCATGTTCCAGGTGAACGTCGCGAATTCCGCAAGCGTTTCCTCCTTACATCCGTCAAATACGACAAGCACTTCCGTGTCATCGTTCATCTGCGGTTCCAGGCATTTTAACGTAAGGTAAAGTCTGGAGTTCTTATCCTTGGTCGGGATGATAATGCTGCATTTCTTACCCATTTCGTACCTCCGTTCCTATGCGGTGAAAGACTGTGCAACACAGATCAGGGCGAAAAGAAATGCCCAAACCAGCATCGAGACTAAAATCGGTCTGTCTTTATAAACGATCATCTCCGGACTTCCGGTCAGATCGGATTTGTTGTTTAAGAAGTGGTAGCGGAAAATTCCGTACAGCAGTACGGGAGAGGTCGCATACAGAAGGATGATCTTCGAAGCATAAACGAAGATCGCGTAAGACATGATGGTACAAGTCATCAGCATTACGATAATCTGCTCAAGCTGAGCGATTGAGCAGCCTCTTAAGGACTCGCGGAAATCGGAAGAGTTGTTGCCGAGCGTTTTCAACTCGCTGCAGCGCTTGCCGACACCGATAAAAAGAGTCAGAAATGCGACGAAAAGAATAAACCATGTATTCACGGGCTCTGCAATGTTCTTGTTGAGAATCATGAAGCCTGCGCAAATACGAAGAATAAAGCCCAAAGAAATCGTGAACACGTCAATGAACATGAGTTTCTTAAGGAAAAGCGAGTACGCAATATTGATAACAAAATAACTGAGAATAAGCAGTGCGACAGTCTTATTGAAATAGAACGCACCGAGAAGACTTGAGATCAGCAGAACGCCGATCATCGCGTAAGCAAGCGGAATCGGTACGGCGCCGGAAGCGATCGGACGGTTCTTCTTAACCGGATGGGCTCTGTCCTTTTGAACGTCCACGATGTCGTTCATGATGTAAACGGCAGAACTCACCAGGCAGAACAGGAATGCTCCGATGGCGCAGTTATAGAGTTGAAGGAAACTCGGAAAACCGAATACAAAAAGCAACGGCACGAAAACGAATCCGTTTTTGATCCACTGTTTTACACGAATCAGCTGGATCAGTGACGGTAACAGATGATGTATATGCTGCTGTTCGGTAGTGCTCAGAGCATATGAAGAATTGGCCTGAATACTGAGAGTGCTGGTTTCACCTTTCATGACTTTACCCCACGATGAGTAATTGTAGACAAATGCCTAAAATTACTGCATATTCTCCTTCCCTAGGTTAATAAATCAGCGAATTGAACAATTTTAATATCTGTGTGAGAAAACCTACCTTTCAAAAACTGAAAAAAGCGTGACTGTGAATCATTATAGGACACATTTTTTTGCATTGCAAGAACTTTTTGCGAAAAAAACAAAAATAAACAAAAGTTGAAAAGCACAAAAGTGTATAATTTCAACTTTTTTACCCTGCAAGACCGGTCGTTTTACGATAGCGGAGTATCAGCAGAAGTGCAAGAATTGCCTGATTCAGCGTGAACGAGATGAACGTCCCGGTCAGGCCGAACAGCTTTGTGCATAGAACGATGATAATGATGAAAAGAAGGAACGGTTTGCCGAGTATTTCGAAGGAAGTCTTGGCTCCTTCACGGCCCTCGGTGACCAAAAGAGAGTTGAGAAAGTAGTAAATTCCCTGGAACGCAATGCCTGCGGCCTCAAGGAAAACGAAGAGCCAGATGACGGGGTATTTCTGACCGAAAGCGAAAAGCAATACAAGCAAAACAGCCGTCGTTCCGGCACATAAAACCGCAAAGATCACGGGCAGAAGACGGAATACTTTCTTGACAAGGCCTTTGTTGTCAATGCCGCGGTTGATCAGAACCGGAAGCATTACGGTTGCAAAAATATCATTGTAAAAGATGGAGAAATAGTTGCGGATCCCGGCCTGATAAGTGCTGAAGATACCGGAGTCATACTTGGGCCGCATGCCGGAAATGATGAGCACGTCGGCGGAGTTGAGGCCGGTGATCAGAAGCCAGCTGAGCATATACATGAAACTGATTTTGTACATGCTTTTGGCGATGTCCTTTCGGAAGGAAAACCTTATTTTTGCTATCTTGTAAACGGATACAGACAGTACGACAATCTGCCCGATTACATTGAAAACGGCATATTTGTATATGTCGGTATCATGGAACAGCAAGATACAGGTTAAATAGGAAATAAGCAGGAACACGCTTCCCGCGATCTTGGCGACGCCGAGCCTTGTGAACCGTTCGTCGACCTTCAAAACGGTGTCGGCAAGAATGCAGCCGTTGGTCACGATCGCAAGCGCAATGGCAAGATACCAGGAGCAGGGAGTCAGGTTCGGAAGACGGCAGATCAGCGGCGTGACAAGAAAACCGATCACAGACACCGCGAGACACAATGCGATGTTTCCGATAAGGACGGTGCCGAGAATATCTTCGCGGTCTTTCGGCGAGGATTCGGGCAGAATCTTAAGAAGACTGCTGTTAACGCCCATTACGAGAGGGATCACGATGATGTTGCTCAGATTGATGACCAGATTATATTCGCTCATGAGCTCGACGGAGAGGGTGCGGCCTGCAAGAATGGTCACAACAAGGTTCGCAATAACTCCGAAACCGCGAAAAGCGAACAGCAGAAGGAAGTTCTTGATGAAGATGATCAGGATGGATGATTGGCTTTCGTCTTTGAAAATTCTACGCACGGCACACCTCTCTATAAAAATGGCGAAATAAACGCAACTTACTGTATTATAGGAGTCCTGTCAATTCGTGTCAAGAAGAGAAAAACGACTAAATTGCGAAAAAATATTTACAATTACTGAATCAAGGAATGAAAAAACTGAACTGTTTTTCTTTAAGAAAAACAGGATTTTCGTGGAAGAAATTGAAAGAAATATCCGAAAAAACTCAGGAGAGCGGGGGCGAAGGCGTCGTATTTGCCGTCAAAAAGAAAAATGTGAGACCCTCTTGACAAAACAAATTAAATTGTGTACAATCAAATCGCAAACAATCAAAAGAGAAACAAAAAGATTAATTAAAAGAGGTTACATATAGTAAAGAGACGGTGACGGCCCGCCCGGAGCGGAACCGCACACATCCGAAATCAATGCCGGGTCAGGCCGGCGGAAAGGACAGTATAATATGAATGTGTATGATTTTACGGTTAAGACGAGAAAGAACGAAGACGTATCGCTCGCGGATTATAAGGGAAAGGTTCTTCTTATAGTAAACACCGCGACCGCGTGCGGATTTACGCCGCAGTACAAAGAACTGCAGAGCATCTACGATGAGCTGAAGGATAAGGGACTTGAGATACTCGATTTTCCGTGCAACCAGTTCGCGGAGCAGGCAAAGGGAACTGATGACGAGATCCATGAATTCTGCACCGGACGTTTCGGAATCAAGTTTCCGCAGTTCGCGAAGATCGACGTGAACGGAGAGAATGCGATTCCGCTTTATCAGTGGCTGACCGCAAGCACGAAGTTCGAAGGATTTAACGGACCGGCCAAGCTGGTTCTCGGACCGATCGTAAAGAAGATGGACAAAGATTATAAGAACAACGGCAACATCAAATGGAACTTCACGAAGTTCGCGATTGACCGCGAAGGAAACATCGCAGCACGCTTCGAGCCGACCGCCGACATGAAAGAACTCCGCGAGAAGCTGATTGAGCTGCTCGGGTAAAGACATATCACGGCCCGCACGGCTTTAGCCGCGCGGCAGCATCGGAGGTTGACATGAAAAACAGCGGAAAGAATTGTACGGATGCAGGGCGCTATGACTGTATCAAGCTTGAAAACCAGCTCTGCTTTCCTTTATATGTGTGTTCGAAGGAAATCGTAAGACGGTATAAGCCGTTTCTCGATGAGCTGGAGCTCACATACACACAGTATATCGCGATGATGGTTCTTTGGGAGCACGGAACCGTGAACGTCCGGCAGCTCGGGGAATACCTGTATCTCGACTCCGGTACTCTGACTCCCGTGTTGAAGACACTGGAAGGAAAAGGATACGTTCAGAGAAAACGGTGCGAGACGGACGAACGGTCGGTGATCGTGGCAGTAACCGACGCCGGCATGGAGCTTCGCGATAAGGCGGTAACGATTCCGCCGAGAATGGGAGCATGCGTAAACCTTACAAAAGAAGATGCGGCCGAACTCGCAAGACTGTTGAAGAAGGTTATCGGCGGCATTACAAATATCACACAGGGCTAGGGCCCGGAAAGGAATGAATTATGGCAGTTATCAGTGTAAATGAGCAGAATTATCAGGAAGTTGTAAACGGCGGAAAGACCGTATTGTTAGACTTTTATGCGGATTGGTGCGGACCGTGCAGAAGAGTGTCTCCGCTTGTGGAACGTCTCTCGGAGGAGCATCCGGAACTGGCTGTCGGCAAGATCAATGTGGACGACGAGCCGGAACTCGCCGAGCAGTTCGGCGTAATGAGCATCCCGATGCTTGTAGTGCTTAAGGACGGCAAGGTTGCAGCCAAGAATGTCGGCGCTATGCCGTATGATCTGATCGAGAAGATGGCAACCGAAGCGTAATCGTCAGCAGGAACGGTACCAGGTCATAACGGCATATGCCGGATTTATCCGGGAGCCTGACAGTCATAAACCGAAAGCGGACAGCCTCCGCAAACACAAACAAAAACCGGAAGGGTGAACCTTCCGGTTTTCTGTTATATTGAGTTTCCGATTGGTGAAACAAGCCGTCTGATAAAGAAACAGCGTTTCTCGGAGCAAAGCCGTCTGATAAGGATAATTTACCCGGTGAAAGGCTTGCCTTCCGGGGTTCTTATTTACTTCAGCTTCTTTAAGTGCTTCTTGATCGCGGCAAAGGTTTTGTCCGTGATCACGTGCTCGATCCGGCATGCATCGGCGTCGGCGGTTTCCGCATCGATGCCGATCTTTACAAAGAAATCCGTGAGTACCCGGTGCCGTTCGTAAATGGACTCGGCGACCTTACGCCCCTTTTCGGTAAATGCGATGTAGCCGTCGCCGTCGACCAGAAGATACTGTTCCTCTTTGAGTTTGGAAAGGGCACGGCTGACGGAAGGCTTCGAGAAGTTCATGTATTCCGCGATGTCAATAGCGCGGACAAGGTTCTTCTGCTGTGACAGGATCAGGATGGTTTCGAGATACATCTCGCCGGATTCTTGAATGGCCATATGCACACCTCCGAAAGTAGTGAATCTATTATAGTATTATCAAGGAGCCAAATCAATATGCGAAACACGGACAAAGCCGGATGCACAGACTGGCTCAAGGGCTTGATCCTTGACGGTATCGTTGCGGGTATCGGCGCCGTGCTCGGCTTTGTTCCCCAGATGCAACGATCATGACCACGACGTTTATCCCGTGCAGCGCGAAGGTTCCGTTCACCGCGATGATCGCGGCGTGATCTTCGGCGGAAGCACATGGATCTCGACGTCCGCATATTTCATCGGGATGGGTTCAATCATCCTCCTTTCTACAATAGTAGTATTATTTGTTTCCTGCTTCGGTGGGGCAATCGGCGTGATTATCGCCGCGCTTTTAACCGCCGGCTGTCGCTCTTTTCACAGGGAGGAGTGTTATATGTTTCATTTTATAGCGGTAAATGCCGGGACCATCGTTGTCACACTGATCCTGATCGCAATTGTGGCTTTGATCATAAGGAGCAGGTTCCGCGAGCGGAAGAACGGGCAGTGCCCCTGCGGATGTCATTGCGAAGGCTGCAGCGGAGCATGCCATAAGCTGCTCGGATAGAAGCAGCGGCACCGCATTCCGCCGCATTCCGGACGGCGGCTGTACCCAAGCGGCAAAGGCACGCTGACGGTATCGGCAGAATATCGGATCATACCCCGGCTAAGGGATTCTTCCCCTTGACGATTTGACCCTTTCAAGGTACAATACCTCTTTAGGGAAAGCATGTCCGAGGACGGACGTGCTTGTGCCTTTTGCGCGCGAAAAGGCGCATGTATTACAAGAGGTCGCGGAGCGTTTGAAAAGCGCTTTGTGTACCGGAAGGGGTGCAGTATGCAGGTCTTAAAAGACAATTTATTCGGATCGATCATCGTTCTTCTCGCGGTGGCATTATTTGCTTCGGCATGGCAGTTCCGGAAGTACCGGATCATGATGGCGGGAGAATCAATCAGTCCGAAGTGGTTTAGATTGGTCCGGATTACCGGAATCATCGTAGCTTTCGGCTTATTTATCTGGAAAGCCAAAGCGTTCGGCCAGTGGGTTACGATCGACGTTATGCGTATCGCGAAGGAACCGGCTGACGCGCTTCCCGGAACGATTGTTTACGCCGTGCTTCTGCTGATCGCTTCGGTCGGCGTCGGATCGCTTGCCCGCAAGATCCCGGAGAAATGGTGGAAGCGTGATTCCGCAAAGATTTTCGATGAAGATAAGGTTTGCCAGTATCTTCTGAAGGACGCGGAAGCAGGTGCAAAGGAAATTCTTATATTCCGCGACCGTCTTGAGGGACGCAGAGGATATTCTTTTGATATCGACGGATACAACCACGCGGCATTTTCCGCAGACGGATGCAAGATGCTTGCGGCATACATCACGGACAGGGTTCCGGGCGTGTATGAGGTGGAAGCCTGCCACGAGGCGCAGGGCAAGGGCGGAGCTCCGCAGAGTACTTCAAGCGGCGCTTTGAGCGATAACTCTTATCGTTTCTCCCATATGAAACTGACCAAGAAAGAAAAGTAATTGTTTCGGAACGAGCCGGATTAACGGCTCGTTCTTTTATGTCCGGAGGTTTGTTAAAACGAGGTAAAGACTGTGTAAGATTCCCTGTTACTCATTGACAAAACGAAACGCAGTTACTACAATTAATCTGGAGTTATAGGAGTTTATAATATCTTTGCGTGCGCACGCGCAGAGAGTGAAATAATACAGAATAATCGGAGAACAGTCAGATGGTCGAATATGTCAGAAGTATAATTGCCCTGTTAGGCGGTCTTGCCATGTTCCTTTACGGTATGCGCCTGATGGGATCGAGCCTCCGGGAAGGATCCTCCGGAACGTTCAAAACCGTGATGGGAAAGGTTACGAACAATCCGCTGAAGGCGTTTCTTCTCGGGCTTTTTATTACCGCAATCATCCAGTCGTCTACCGCGACGATCGTTATCACGTCGGGTCTTGTCGTTGCCGGCGTGATCAGCCTGGACCAGTCGCTCGGCATTATCGTCGGGGCAAATGTGGGTACCACGGTCACCGGTCAGATTATCCGTCTTCTTGATATTTCCGACGAGTCGGGCAGTCTGCTTCAGTTCTTTAAGCCCGATACGCTTGCTCCGATCGCGCTGACGGTCGGTATCATATTCCTGATGTTCTGCAGATTTAAGAAGTCGGACCTTGCCGGCAATATCGCAATCGGATTCGGTATCCTTTTCACCGGTCTTGTGGCAATGACGGCAGCCGTTACAAACTTCAATATGAGCGGCGTATTTGCCCGCATGGGAAGCCATCCGGTGCTCGGCTACGGCGCCGGCGCGCTGGTTGCGTTCGTACTGCAGAGTTCGTCGTCGTCCATCGGTATTTTACAGGCGTTCTCCGCGTCCACGCCGATCGCGTTTAAGACGGTCGCATTTGTCCTTTGCGGCGTCTATCTCGGCGACTGTGTAACGACGGGTATCGTATGCTTTATCGGAACCAAGCCCGACTCAAAGAGAGTCGGCCTTATCAATATTTTTTATAACCTTGCGAAGACCGCGCTCGTACTGATCGTGATCGGCACGGCGCATGCTCTCGGATATATGGACGGACTGTGGAACATGCCGTTAAAGTCGGGCGGTATCGCAAACTCCAATACGGTATTCAACCTCGTGAGCGCGCTGCTGCTCCTGCCTTTGATCGGTATCGCGAAGAAGCTCAGCTACCGGATCATCAAGGACGAGCCGAAGCCCGAGGATCGCTACGCGGACAAGATTGCGGCTTTGAACCCGGTATTCTTCTCGACGCCCGCGCTTGCTTTGAACAGCTGCTACGACGCCCTGAAGACGATGTTTTCGATTGCATCGGCCAATATCAACAAAGCCCTTAACATGTTCCAGGAATATAAACCGGAAGATTATAAGGCAATCGATGAGGACGAGGACAGTATTGACCGTCTGGCGGATGCCGTGAGCAATTATCTCGTGCAGCTTTCGCCGCACGTAAACGAGGAACTGCATATCCGGATCCTTGACCAGTATTATAAGGTTGTAACCGAGTTCGAACGGCTGGGCGACCACGCGATGAATCTGGCGGAAGCAGCCAAAGGCATGAACGACCAGAACATGAAATTCAGCGACGACGCGCTGTGCGAGCTGATGGTTATCCGCGAACTTTTGGACTGGATTTTGGAGCATACGAAGAACGCATTCGAGAAGCGTGACGTCGAGGCTGCGCGTCATATCGAACCGCTTGAGGAAGTTATGGATGACATGATCAACGCGCTCGATGACAACCATGTAGCGAGACTCCGCGAAGGCCGCTGTACGGTTTATGCGGGCACACGGCTTATGGACATCATGTCCAATCTGGAGCGTATTTCCGATACTTGTTCGAACGTCGGCGTATCAGTTGTGGCGCGTGTCAATCCGGGTATGGACACACAGGCACATTCCTACATTTCTTCCCTGCATCAGGGACAGAACGAAGAGTTCAACGAAGAGTACCAGCGGGCGCATGACCTCTACTTCAAGCGTCTTGCTCTGGTCACGAAGAAGAATCAGGAAACTGACGGACAACTCAGTTTTTGATTGATAAAGGAGGCGGAACCTGTCCGCTTCCGTGCGCGTAATAAGAGTAAAGAGGATAAGCCCGAAGCAGGGCTTCACGGATGGTGCAGGCAGGCGCGGCATCCGTGCGGACAAGCCTGCAGCAGAGGACAAAGAGGATGATTTTTTTGAAAGACGGAGGGGCACTCGTCGCGAAACACGGCGGTGAGACGCTCCGGATCGAGCCGTGGGGAAGTAACTCCCTGCGTGTGCGCGCCACCATGCTGTCGAATTTTACGGACTATGCATGGGCACTTACGGAGCCCGTTAAGGAAACGGGCAGCACGGTAACCGTATATGAGCCGGACAAATGGACCGGCGATCCGCTCATCCCGTGCGGGAATTCCGTTGCGAAAATCGTGAACGGACGGGCGAAGGCCGTTGTCAACTTTGCCGGCGTTATTTCGTTCTACCGGGACGATGCGCTTGTGCTTCGTGAGTATTTCCGGTTTTACGGCGGGACAATCTCCCGCGGAAGCCGCTGTTTGAAACTCACAAACCGTGAGTGGAAGGGCGTGATCGGCGGAAGCGATTATTCGCTGACAGTCAGATTTGACGCCAACGAAGGCGAGAAGCTTTTCGGTATGGGACAGTACCAGCAGCCGTATCTTGATCTGAAGGGAACGACGCTTGAACTGGCGCAGCGGAACTCGCAGAATTCCGTGCCGTTTCTTATTTCGTCGCTCGGATACGGAATGTTATGGAACAATCCGGCAGTCGGCCGCGTAACATTCGGAAAGAATATGACCGAGTGGGTCGCAAGATCTACCAAGGACATGGATTACTGGTTCACCGTTCAGGACGGTCCGAAACAGATTGTTGCGGCATACGCCGATGTGACCGGACACGCTCCGGTATTCCCCGAGGACCGCATGGGGCTCTGGCAGTGCAAGCTCCGCTACCGCACGCAGCAGGAAGTGCTTGAGGTTGCGCACGCATATCAGAAGGAAGGCATCAAGATTGACCAGATCGTTATCGACTTCTTCCACTGGACCGTGCAGGGCGACTGGAAGTTTGATAAAACCTACTGGCCGGATGTGAAGGCGATGGTAGACGAGCTTCACTCGATGGGCATCAAGGTCATGGTTTCCGTATGGCCTTCCGTAGACCGAAGAAGCGAGAACTTCTACCCGATGTCGGAGCAGGGAATGCTTCTTAAGACCGAGCGCGGCGCGGGACAGACCTATGATTTCGAAGGCGACTGCATCGTCATCGATCCGTTCAATCCGGCAACCCGCGACTATGTATGGGAAATCTGCAAAAAGAACTATTACGACCTCGGCATTGACGGGTTCTGGCTTGACAATTCCGAACCCGATCTTGCCGTATACGATTTCGATAACTACCGTTATTATGACATGCCGGCGCTTGCATGCTCGAACATGTATCCGCAGATGTACAGCAGAACCTTCTTCGATCCGATGACGAAGCTCGGAAAAGGACCGGTTGTCAATCTGCTCCGCTGCTGCTGGGCAGGCAGCCAGAAGTTCGGAAACGTTGTCTGGTCGGGCGATGTGCCGAGTAACTTCGAGTCGTTCTACGAGCAGCTGCAGGCCGGACTCAATATCGGTCTTGCCGGAATTCCCTGGTGGACGACCGACATCGGCGGCTTTATGACGGACGATGTGAACGATCCCGATTTCCGCCAGCTTTTGATCCGCTGGTACCAGTTCGCGACTTACTCCGCAGTGCTCCGTATGCACGGCGACCGCGGTCCTTACAACATTCCGCCTCTTGACACCCGTGACTGGGGCGGCGGATACCTCCACACCGGCCAGCCCAACGAGCTCTGGAGCTACGGCGAGGACAACTACCGGATCATGAAGAAGTATTATGACATCCGTATCGGGATGCATGATTATATCAAACAGCTGTACGATGAAGCTCATACCGACGGCTCGCCGCTCATCCGGACGATGTTCTACGAATTCCCGGACGACGCAAAATGCTGGGAGCTTCAGGATCAGTACATGTTCGGAAGCCGCTACCTGTGCGCGCCGATTTTTAAGCTGAACTGCTTCCGAAGAGAAGTATATCTTCCCGCGGGACAGTGGAAGCTTACTTCCACCGGCGAGGTTCTGACAGGCGGCAGGAGCGTAACCGTCGACGCACCGATCGATTACATGCCGGTGTTTGAACGGGTTTGATGAATTACGATTGCGGGAATAATTATGTGAAACAAACGGAGGCTTAGAGTGGGTTACGGGATGGAGTTTTATATCACCGCACTGATGCTCGGTGCGGCGCTTGCGATGGATGCTTTTTCGGTGTCGCTTGCCGGAGGGCTGCATGAGCCGCACATGAAGCGGAAGCGGATGTGTATGATAGCGGGCGTATTTGCCGGATTCCAGGCGTTAATGCCGATGATCGGATATGTGAGTGCCCGAACGGTCGTAACCCTTTTCGGTGCTTTCGAAAAGGCGATTCCGTGGATCGCGCTGATCCTTCTATGCATCATCGGAGGGAAGATGCTCTTCGACGGACTTCACCGAAAGAAGGACGAAGAAGTGCCTGCGGTACGCTTCGGCGTATTGATGCTTCAGGGAATCGCGACGTCGATTGACGCGCTGTCGGTCGGATTTACCGTATTCGAAAGCTATGATGTCGGGAAAATGTTACTCGGAGCGCTGATTATCGCGTGCGTCACATTTGTCATCTGTATCGGAGGTCTGCTGATCGGCCGCCAGGCCGGAACGGCGATCGGAGGCAGAGCGGAGATTCTCGGCGGAATCATCCTGATCGCAATCGGAATCGAAATATTTATCAAAGGCTGAAAAGCCGGAAGCTGCCGCGGGATACGCGGGCGGCTGCCTTAAAGGAGGAAAAATGTTACCTGATTTTACGAAAATGCTTATTGATGCCGGACTGCCGAAGATGGTTGCCGCGGTAATCCTCTTCACGGTCGGACTGGTGCTGCTCATCAAATGCGGCGACTGGTTCGTGGACGGTGCAAGCGGAATCGCCAAGAAACTGCATGTTCCGGAACTGCTGATCGGAGCAACGGTCGTTTCCATCGGAACGACGCTTCCCGAGGTTATGGTTTCTGCAACTTCCGCAGTGTCGGGACACAGCCAGATGGCATACGGAAACGCAGTCGGATCCATCATCTGCAACACCGCTTTGATCGCGGCGCTGACGATTGCCATCAAACCGTCGAAGGTAGCAAGAAGCTCCTTCATTACGCCGGTAGCATTCTTCTTCGGTGCAGCAGCCATCTATGCGGTTTTCGCCTATGTTGACCACGGCTTCCGCAGACCGGTCGGAATCGTGCTTCTCGTTATCTTCGCAGCTTACATGATTGTATTGATCTGGCAGGCAGTCCGCGCGATCCGGTTTGAAAAGGAACTCAAAGCGGATCAGACCGCCGAGGCGCCCAAAGCCGCCGAAACGGAAGCAGCCGAAGGCGGAGAGAAGAAGGAGAAAGAGCTTTCCGCAATCCTTTGTGTAGTGCTTCTTATAATCGGTGCCGCAGGCATCGCGGTCGGAGCCGATCTTTTAGTAAATAACGGAACAATTATCGCAACCGGCATGGGCGTGCCCGAGGCCGTTGTGGCGCTCACATTTGTCGCACTCGGAACATCGCTTCCGGAGCTGGTAACGGCAATCACTTCGCTGGCAAAGGGACACGGTGCGCTGTCGCTCGGCAACATTGTCGGCGCGAACCTTTTCAATCTGGTTCTCGTAAGCGGTATGGCAATCACGCTGCGTCCGTTTGCGGTACCTGCCGACATGAAGATCGGCGGGACGATTTCCTCGCTCGTTGTGGATGTTCCCGTAGCGCTCGGCGTCATGATTATACTGACTGTCCCGACGCTCATCCGCGGCAAGCTGACACGCTTCCAGGGCATTCTGCTGCTCGGTATCTACGCAGCATTCTGCGTATACCAGTTCGTGGCGCCGATGGTGCTGTAAGGGATACTGTGCCGGGATTAACATGACAACTAAGGGGGAGAAGGCATATGATTGAGGTGAATAACCTGTCGCATTCTTTTGGCGATAATGATGTTTTGCGAGACATAAATCTGAAGATTCGGGACGGAGAGGTTCTCGGGCTGATCGGCGTGAACGGCGCCGGCAAATCAACGCTCCTTCGTCTTATGTCCGGGATTCTGACGCCTAAGAGCGGACAGGTTCTTATCGACGGAATCGACGTACAACGGGGAGAAGCGCGAAGAGCACTTTTCTTCCTTTCGGATGACCCGTTCTTCGGAATCGGAACAACGGCGGACGAATTGTACGAACTGTATGAAACTTTTTACCCGAATATCAATCGGGAGATTTTCGAGCAGCTGATGAGTATCGCGGGATTGCGAAGAAACAGCTCACTGTCTAAATTCTCTAAGGGTATGCGCCGGCAGGCGTTTACGGCCCTGGCATTTGCCGTAGCACCGAAATACCTGCTTCTTGATGAATCGTTCGACGGGTTGGACCCGGTGGCGCGTGAGAGGTTTAAAAAGCAGGTTCGAAAGACGGCGGAAAACGGCAGTACGATTATCATTTCGAGCCACGATCTTTCGGAACTTGAGAACTTTTGTGATAACTATCTGGTTCTTTCCGAGTCACACCTGATCCCGCCGGAGGATGTGGCTGACAGGATTCGCAATCAATACAAGTTCCAGATTGTGTTTGAGACGGCTCCGGATCCGGCAATATTCGATATTCTTGAGCCGCAGCAGGTCCGCATCGTTGCACGTGTCGCAACGGTTATTGCAGCAGGTGACAAGGATGATATTGCCGCTAAGATCGAGGGACTCCATCCGCTTCTTTTTGATTATCTGCCGATGGAGAGCGGAGAGGGGCTTCTGAATACCGTAACGGAACTCGCGGAAGGGGGTGAGTTCGTATGACAGAAGGACGGAGATATTTCCTGTATCATTTTCGGAAAAGTTTACCGAAATTGATTCTTGAGATGATGTTGGTACTTGTTGTGTTGCTGCTGCTCCCTAAAAATGAGAATTCCGTGGGAGTGGTTGTACTCGAGATTATATTGTCCGGTATCCTGATGGCGATCATAATGCCTGTTCAGGAATACGCGGAGTTCGATAACCGGAGAAACCTTGACACATGGTTCTCCCTTCCGATCGACCGCATGAAACTCGGTCTCATTCATTATCTGAATGGGGCTCTGCAGATCGGAATTGTGGTTATCTTTATGTCCGTGGGGCTTCTGTTCCGAACAGAGTCCGGAACCATAGTGTACTACGGGATGTATGCCCTGTTCTGCTTCACCGTGCTTATCCTGTGCCTCCTGCTTTACGGCTTGCTGTGTCTTGCATTTACCGCCGCCAATACAAGCAGTGACGGATGTACGTTCATTATTGCATACCTTCTCCTTCCCGCAGTGATTAACTTTGCAAGACTTATGGCGGCAGAGCGGTTCAGACTGAAGGATTGGGCAGAGAATTGGAGAGCAATCGGAATGATCGGGATCATCTTCCGGATCCGATTGGGATTTGCGAGTGAAATCGGGGGATTCGGTGAAACCGAGGAAAGACTTTCGGATCTCTTCTATGACAGTTGGTTCGTCTCGAGAACGGTTGCAAATATACTGATCTGTGCCGCTGCTACTGTTATAATGCTTTATATTTTCCGCAACCGTCATGCGGAAAAGGTCGAAGATATTTCGGATTCCTGGTTCGGATACCGTATGCTGCTTCCGATATATGCCTTCTGCGCGGCGTTTATTTCCTTTTCCTATGCCGGCTCCGTTCTGCTTGGACTTGTGCTGATCATCTGTTACATGGGTTATCGCAGAGGCTCGAAGCTTCATAAGTCCGACTGGACGGTTATTGCAGCGTATTTCCTGTTAGCTCTGGCGCTGTGCGTTTTAGAGGGGCCGCTGAGGTAGCGTAAGCCGGGCATAAGATTGGTAGTATAATTATTGAGTTGTTTCTTGGGATGTACCCCTTTCGGTACATCCCTTTTTGTGTACTGTTGAAATATTTGCGAAGGGGTCAGGATACCTTTAGATACAGAACTATTCTTTGTGATTTCGTACCCAGGAAAGCAATTCTTCGTAAGACATGGTGCCTGAGGCTAAAGATAAGCCTATTTGCACCAATTCCGAATCCGTGTATGAGAGTTTGATTCCGTTCATTTCCAAAAAGGAAAGCATGACATATAAACCGATTCGCTTATTCCCGTCTACAAAGGCATGATTGTTAATTAAGGAGTATCCAAGCCGTGCGCCTTTCTCTTCTTTACTTGGGTAGAATTCAATTTCTCCAAATTCGGAAAACGCATTTTCCAAGGCAGAATCCAGAAGACCCTCATCCCGAATTCCGATGCTTCCGCCGGTTTCTTCGGAGAGATATTTGTATAGAAGCAGGATGTGTTCCTTTGTTATTCGAATCATTTTGCCAGCTCCTCAAATGCTTTTCTGTGTTCACGAAGAATTCTCTTCGCGACAAATTCCAGTTTCTCCTCCACTGTCATCTCAATCTGCGGTTCCGTGTCCAGGTCGATGACAAGAATCTTAGGGCGGTTGTTTTTGAATACAACAACATGACCTTTCTTCTCGGCCATTTTCGCAACCTTGGAAAAGTTCTGATTGGCTTCTGTAGCAGATACAATTGCATTGCTGTCGATTGTCGTTAGAATCACCTCCGAGAATAACATACCATAAATAATAGGTAGAAATCAACCTATTTCTGCTTGACAAACATAACGATGATACAAGGACAAATACGACTGAACTCAGCTGCAGGAAGAACTGAGATGCGTTATTTTGAAGATAGATGAAGCAGAAGGACTTGATATGAAAAACACATTGGAGTATAAAGGATATGTCGGCAGCGTTGAATTATCCGAAGAAGCCGGAGCATATTTTAGCTCGACTCGGGGAATCAGATCCCTGATTTCTTACGAAGGAACCAATGCAAGGGGCGTTGAGGTCCTGTACGCGTTATCGCATAATCAGACGCTGAACAGTTTTATCAAAGAGGCTGTGGAGGAGAAACTGGCAGCTGAGAAAAGATAAAAGCATACAAGAATTAGGAATAATTTGAATAGATCAATTAATAAGTTATTAGGAGGATACCAGTTATGAAGTACAATTCCGCACAGGCAGCCAAGCTGCTTTCGAAACTCCAGCAGGATTTTGACAGCCTCGCAATCCTTGAGGCAAATGCGAAGACTTTCCTCGCAAGTGTCGGCGAGGACGTTGAATCCGTCCGCCCGGAATACGACTACAAGGCAACCAAGAAGGAACTCGATGCGCTTTCGCTGAAGATTCGCAAGGTGAAGCACGCGATTAACGTCTTCAACACGACGACTGTTGTTCCGGAGTTCGGCATCACAATCGACGAGCTGCTCGTTTACATTCCGCAGCTTTCCGCGAAGAAGGCGAAACTGCGCGGCATGGCAGACACTCTGCCGAAGGCCCGTGAGAACAACTACGGCAAATCCAACATCATCGATTACCGCATCGTGAACTACGACATCAAGCAGGTCAAGAAAGACCTTGACGTTGTAACAGACGAACTCGCTAAGGCGCAGCTCGCACTCGACACGATTAATCACAGTCTGGAATTCGACATCGACATCTAATGCATTTTCCGTTGCTTTGCACCCGAGTTGAACCCTTATTAGTTTACTCTTCTGGGTTACAGTTTACGGTTTGAGTACATTGCGTTATTACTTTTTGTTATTTGGTACCCGGTTAAAGTTTATGGTCTCGGTCAATCCTTGAGATCATTTATCAACCGGGGCAAAGCATAAAAACTTTCGGGCGGCTGAAGTTCGGTTTCAAGCCGCCCAATTTTGGAATTACTAAATTAATCATAAGATGAATGGAACATGGTATATCCTTTAGAGAATGGTTACATAAATAATGTATGAAGAAATGTTACGACTTGTCCTCGAACGTTAACAGGATATATTCTGTGAAAAAACGAGAGGAGCAATCGCTATGAACGGAATCAAATATATAAGAGAAAAGAGTAATCTTTCACAAAATGCCTTGGCAGAGCGTATGGGCGTAAAAAGACAGACTGTAACACTGTGGGAGAAGGGAATTCGTAAACCGGCCCAGAAACACTTACAGCAACTGAGTGCGTTTTACGGCATAGAAAATGAGTGGTTTGGAGAACTCTCTGAGGAAAAAGCGGCACTTCTCAAAGAAAAGTGGATGTACCGGCATTTTGATGGAGACAAGGAATACTATACCTTTATCCCTGAAGTTGATGGCTGGAATGAGATTTCCGTCCGGTGCGGGGAACTTAAGACTATGCTCGACGACCGATATGCGGAGACTTTGAAGAAGAAAAAAGAATTCATAAAGCGGGTAGAACAGTACCTTAAGTATGAAGCAAAGAGTAAGGATCCTGCATACTTGTGCGATAAGATAATGACGGCGGAGCGCGGAATACGGGATATCGACTTGTTTCTAAGCCTTATGGGCCTCGTGCAGAAAGTTGGCGAGGAAGGGACTTATCTTAAGGTTCCATTTCGCTATGAAATTAAAGCCGCTCTGTATGCTGTTATGATGGCGTCCGGCAAGTGTTCAATAGACGAAATCAAGAAAGAACACGAGAGTGATTTCGCAGGGGAAGGCTGCCGCATTGATGAGGCATATCTGGAAGAACTTGTTACAATCATGGGCAGGCACTGGTCCTCAGAAAGGGATGGATGGATTCAGAGTCACATGGCAATGAAGAGACAAATATAGAAGAAAGGTAAATGGTACACTCATGTTTAATATCCCGGACTACAAAAAAATCCGTGTTATCATCGATACGGACGCAGCTTGCGAGGCGGATGATCCGTTTGCAATCGTGCATGCGCTGCTGAGCCCGAAGCTGATCGTGAAGGGAATCTGCGCAACACATTTTGCGCAGGACAATTCCATGGAGCAAAGTTACGCGGAGATTCAGACTATTCTGGCGGCGATGGATATCGATGTGCCGGTGTTTCGTGGCCAGACGGGACCTTTAGCCTCGGACGGCACCGCTTCGGAGGCGGCCTCTTTCATTGTGGAGGAGGCGATGCGCGAGGACGAGAGACCGCTTTTCGTTCTTTGCCAGGGGGCAATCACGAATGTGGCGAAGGCGATTGAAACAGAGTCTGCAATCACGGAGCGCATGACCGTCATATGGATCGGCACGCACGGTACCGCCTATGGGAAGGCTCCTTTCCGGGAGTTCAATGCGGGCAATGACGTTGAGGCCGCAAACCTTGTCCTTCGGAAGGCAAACCGGCTGTGGCTTGTTCCGTCCTATGTGTATTCCACGATTCACATCGGAATCGCGGAGATTGAGCGAAGGATTGCGCCGTGCGGAAAAATCGGGCAACATCTCTTCGAGAATCTTGTTCGATACAACAACTCGGAAGGTGCAGGTTGGACACAGGGCGAGAGCTGGTCACTCGGAGATTCGCCTGCGATTGCGCTTGCGATTAATCCTGGCTGCGGACATTTTGAGATGGCTGCAGCACCGCTGGTCGAGGAGGACACGGCCTCTTCGGAATGTCCCGGTAACCCGATTGTTCGAATATATAAGGATGTCGATTCACGGTATATTCTGGAAGATTTGATTGCGAAACTCGAACTGTTCACGAGACTATAAACGAAACCGCCCGCACATTTGTGCGGGCGGCTGCTTTATGATTAAGGGTTTCTCTGAACTGTCTTTCTCTTTACTGCAGCTTCGCGCTGACCGTTATCAATCCGGTTTCGGGATTAACGCCGTCACACCGGAACTCGACGTTCTTGATGCCGATCTGACCGTCGGAGAAGGTCACGGTTACCGTGAGCGTAAGGCGGTCGAGCAGGGCGGTATAGATGGCAGTGCGGGCGCCGTCGGCGTTGAAGCCTGCGGCATCGAAACCGGGCTGGATGGTAGGATCTTCAAACTTGGTGCTAACATAGTCATGCAGGTCAAGAACGGCCTGACGAACTTCCGCGGGGAGCGTCTCATCCGTTGAGTCGGCGGTGATGCCAAGTCCGAGAAGGCGCATCTGCGCATTGCCGTTACCGTCTTTCAGATCTTCAATCGATACATTTTCCCCGGAGAATGTGACGTTCGATACATTCTCGCCTTCCACGGAGATGCTGACCTCGAAGATTTCCTTCAAAGAAACTGTGCCGGCTTCGCGGTTTGGGTAGTACTCGCCGCCGACCGAGTTAAGCGTGCAGATGGGTGTGAACTCGCGTTCGGAAAGCTCCGATGCGTTTGCGGTAAGTGAAAAGATATGATTCTTCGGTTTCATAGCGTTATATCCGAAAATTCCCCCGACAAATACGACTGCGGCCAGTGCGGCTGCAATCACGTAACCTCTGATAGATCTCATATTCTTATGTGTCTCCTTTTTCTCGTTAGCGCGAACCGTGTCGAGCATGTTCTGCACGGCTCCTTCGGGAGCGTGGATGCTGTCGACGGTTCTCGTGTATTTGTTTTCGTTCATGTGTAAGTGCCTCCTTCTGTGAGCATCTGTTTAAGCCTTTTGCGGGCCCGCTGCAGGTGCGAGCTCACGGTGTTCTGATTCATATGAAGAATATCGGCGATTTCCTTGATTGTGTATTGTTCATAATAGTAGAGGTAGATGATGTTCCGCTCCTTTCTCGGAAGCTCGAGCACCTCCTCCATCACGCCGCGCTGTTCAGGGGCTGCAAGGTGAAGATAGTCGTCGATGTTCTCACGTTTCTGTTGCCAGATCAGGCGCAGAAAGGATCTGCACTTGTTGATGGTGACGCGTATCAGCCAGTGTTTCACGGCTTCATCGTCCAGATCGTCCGGGCACTTTGTAATCAGTGCCAGACTGACTTCCTGCAGGATGTCCTCCGCGTCCGAAGGATTCTTCAGGTTATGAAGAGCGATTCGATATATCATATCCGCGTGTTTGCGGATCAAATGTTCTGCTTTTTCGGTACCGATTGTGATGTGGAACACCTCCCTTCACTTGTAATACGTATTAGCATACCCTTTTTCGTGCAGGAAAGCAAAAAAGATTTTCGAAAAGCTGATTTCCGGACTGCTTCCCGATTCTACGTGTGCATTTAAGCCTGATTGCCTCCCGTACCGGTCCCCGCCGGTTTGCTTTTTTGTATTTTCCTATGGTATAATATACGGAACGGTATCATTTGGCTCCGGAAACAGGTATGTTTCCGACGGATGAATAAGGGGGATTTCGTATGAACAAAGTATTCTTTCGGGAGAATCCCGATAATGAGATCATTGTGGAAAAGCCGAAGTGGACGGCCAAGAAGACGGTCTTTGCGATCCTGGCCGTGATCCTTGCCGCGGTGGGGATATACGGCGCCGTGATCATTGTGAAGGTTGTGGTTGAACTCAGCCGGTTCAAGCCCGCGGGACCTCTGCACAAGGAACGCGAGGTCATTCTTGATAACGGTTCGCGCAGGGTTCGTGAATGGATTACGGCAAATGACCCGACTGTGTCATTGCAGAATGAAACACTCGAAGTATATGAACCGTATGCGTCCAAGAAAACAATCTGGAATGTGCTCAAGGGCGAGATGAAGAAGGACGGCAGAACCGTCAAATTCATGTTTGTGCTTGATACGGGCGAGATGCTTATCGATGAAACTCCGGAGACTTTCCGGCCTATGCTTTATGAGAACCTCTGTGAGAGTTTTCTCCCCGGAACTCCTGATGAGTATGTCATCTTTGAAAACTGGATGCCGACCTGTCTCTATTATAAAGTGAATTTGACATCGTACACGCTTTTCCGAGGAGAGGGAGTTCCCGAAAAGCAGGATGTCGAGATTGCGCGCATGATGCCGGCTCTGATGGATAAGGACAAATTGGACGGATTTCTCGCCGGACGGAACTACGGGTTCCGGCTTGACGGCACAATTGTTCTCACATCCGTTGATTCTCTGGAAGAGGATCTCATGCTGCTCTGTGATGAGAGCGAACGCGTTTCCCCTCCGACGATTTCGCTTCGCTGGCTCTATGATACGGGCGTGGAAGCGAAGATTGAGCTTTATAATGAAGAACGGACGGAGCGGTGGATAATCCGCAAGATTCTCGGCAAGGACGAATATCACCATACGATAGAGATCGAGATGTGGAGAGCGGCTTCCGTACAAAGTCCCGACAATATAAGTTATGCCAAGCTCGGAACACGGACTTATGAACTTGACCGTAACGGCGATATGAAACTCAAACTGATCTCGGAAGATCAGGAGTAGGGCGCTTTGCGAAAGCAAAGAAAGATTGCAAAACTTCATCGCTTCTGTTATTATTATCAGCGTAGGGGAAACTCTACGCTGTATTTCCGTTGCGTAAAAACGCAGATTTGAGAAAGGGGAATGCCGAAAATGTTCAGTTTTACCACCAACATCGGTATCGATCTCGGCACGGCTAACGTGCTTGTTTATATGAAAGGAAAAGGTGTCGTTCTGCAGGAGCCTTCGGTTGTTGCATATGACCGCGACACCAGTAAGATAAAGGCTATCGGAGAGGAAGCAAGGCAGATGCTCGGAAGAACGCCCGGCAATATCGTGGCGGTACGTCCCCTGAAGCAGGGCGTTATTTCGGATTATTCCGTTACCGAGCGTATGATCAAGTATTTCATCCAGAAATCCATCGGTAAGCGCCGTTTCAATAAGCCGCTTGTCAGCATCTGCGTACCGAGCAGCGCGACCGAGGTTGAGAAGAAGGCCGTAGAGGATGCAACCTACGAGGCGGGAGCCCGTTTCGTTAAGATCATTGAGGAACCGATTGCGGCTGCGATCGGCGCCGGCATTGATATATCCCGTCCGTGCGGCAACATGGTTGTCGACATCGGCGGCGGTACGACCGATATCGCCGTGACCAGTCTCGGCGGAGCGGTTGTCAGCACCTCCGTTAAGGTGGCAGGCGATGACTTCGACGAAGCCATCGTCAGATATATGAGAAGAAAGCACAACCTCCTGATTGGTGAGCGTACCGCGGAGGAAGTGAAGATTAAGATCGGCGCGTGCTATGCGAGACCGGAAACGCTCTCGATGGAAGTGCGCGGCCGTAACCTCGTTACCGGTCTTCCGAAGACGATTTCGTTAACGAGTGAGGAAACCGAGGAAGCGCTCCGTGAGACGACTTCCCAGATCATTGAGGCAATTCATCAGGCTCTTGAGAGCACTCCGCCGGAGCTTGCGGCCGATATCGCCGACCGCGGAATCGTTCTTACCGGCGGCGGATCCCTTCTGTACGGTCTTGAAGATTTGATCGAAGAGAAGACGGGCATCCGTACCATGACCGCCGACAACCCGACGCTCTGCGTTGCGATCGGAACCGGCCGGTACGTGGAGATGATGAACAGCCATAACCGTAAGAAATTATCGCTTCAGTAACGGGCCTGTTATATGGAACAAAGAGAAGGTTATGTGGAACATATTAAGTTTCGGAATGCCGAGAACGGGTATACGATTTTCATGCTGACCCGCCCCGGCGAGAGGGAAGAGCTGACGTGTGTCGGCGTATTTCCCGACCTGTCCGAAGGTGAATATGTCCGCGTGGAAGGGGACATGATCACACATGTCCTGTATGGGGAACAGCTTCAGGTAAGCAAGTATGAGATCTGTGTTCCGAAAGACAAGCTTGCCATGGAGCGGTATCTCGGCTCGGGTGCCATCAAAGGCATCGGCGTTACGATGGCGGCCCGCATTGTAGCCCGGTTCGGCGACGACACTTTCCGCATTCTGGAACGCGAGCCTGAGCGGCTTGCCGAGATCAAAGGCATCAGCGAGCGCATGGCTCGCGAGTTTCATGCCTCTTTCCAGGAAAAGCAGGGCATGCGGAACGCGATGATGTATCTGCAGCAGTATTACATCTCGGGGGAACTCGCCGTTAAGATTTACAAGCAGTACGGAGATTCCATGCGGGAAGTGTTGGAGAACAATCCGTATCAGCTGATTGAAGATATCAACGGAATCGGTTTCAAAACCGCAGACGGAATCGCTGAGAAGATGGGAATCTCGGGGGAGAGCGAGTACCGTATCCGTGCAGGAATCCTTTACGCCCTGCAGCTTGCCGCCCAATCCGGGCACGTGTATCTGCCGGACCGTGAACTAATCCGCTTCTGCACGGGACTCCTGGAGGTGCAGGCGGATTCGCTTTCGCACATCATCGACTCCCTCAGCATTGAACGAAAACTGAAAATTGTTAAGAAGGTTACCGACGACGGGGAAGAGGCGCAAGTGTATTCCTGGCCGTCGTATTTTGCCGAGATCGCCGTTGCAAGAATGCTCTGCAATCTGAATACGCCGGTCAATGCGGACGAGGTGCAGATCATGCACCGTCTCGAATCGATTGAGAAGAATCTCGACATCGAACTGGACGATATCCAGCGGCTTGCGGTTCTTACCGCGGCGCGTAACGGCGTCATGATCCTGACCGGAGGTCCCGGTACCGGTAAGACGACCACGATCAACGCAATCATCAACCTGTTTGAAAGCAGGGGACTCAATATCCTTCTTGCGGCGCCCACGGGACGCGCGGCGAAGCGCATGACCGAGGCAACCGGACGCGAAGCAAGAACAATCCACCGGCTCCTTGAGGTAACGAGGATGAATCCGGATGGGAACGATTTCCGGCACGGCATCTTCGCAAGAGACGAGAGCAATCCGCTCGAAACCGACGTCGTGATCATCGACGAGGTTTCGATGGTGGACATACACTTGATGAACGCCCTGCTTCGGGCTATCCCGGTCGGAACGAGACTGATCCTTGTCGGCGACGGCGACCAGCTGCCGAGCGTGGGACCGGGCAACGTGCTTCGGGACATTCTCGCAAGCGGCGTATTTGCCTCCGTATGTCTTACAAAGATATTCCGGCAGGCGGAGGAAAGCGACATCGTCGTGAACGCGCATAAGATCCGCAGCGGAATGGACATCCGCCTCGACAATAAGAGCAAGGATTTCTTCATTATGCGGCGGAGCGACCCGGCGGTCATCATTTCGGTAGTGTCCGAACTCGTAAGGGACAAGCTCCCGCGTTACGTGGAAGCGACCCCAATGGATATTCAGGTGCTTACACCGATGCGCAAAGGCGAACTCGGTGTGGAAAATATGAACCGGATGCTTCAGGATTTCCTCAATCCGAAGAACGAGCAGAAGGTCGAATATGCAACAAGGGGAATTGTATTCCGGGAAGGCGACAAGGTCATGCAGATCCGGAACAATTACCAGATGGAATGGGAAGTCCGCTCCGCACGCGGTACGATCCTGGATTCCGGCATGGGAATCTACAACGGCGACATCGGCGTTATCAAAAAGATCAACCGCTTTGCTGAGGAGATGGAAGTCCTGTTCGATGAAAACAAAACCGTATACTATCCGTTCTCGTCAACCGAGGACCTGGAGCATGCATATGCAGTTACGATCCACAAATCGCAGGGAAGCGAGTATCCGGCAGTCGTTATGCCTATCTTGAGCGGCCCGCAGATGCTCCTCACGAGAAACCTTCTGTATACGGCAGTGACACGTGCGACGCGTTGCGTGACGATCGTCGGAAGCGAAAACGCCATCCATCAGATGATTGCCAATGCAAACGAGCAAAAGCGATATACCGGTCTGTGTGACCGGATCAGGGAATGCATGAGGTAGCGACAAATGTCAGTCGGACCGTTACCGGAACCCTGGAAAAAAGAACGGTAAGAAAAGGAGAAAAAAATGGACACAGCGTTGGTAGTTATGGCAGCAGGAATGGGAAGCCGTTTCGGAGGGGGTATCAAGCAGTTGGAGAAAGTCGGACCGAGCGGCGAGATCATAATGGACTATTCCATCTATGCGGCCAAGGAAGCAGGATTCAATAAGGTTGTATTTATCATCCGAAGAGATCTTGAGAAAGACTTCCGTGAGATTATCGGAAACCGGATTGAGAAATACATCGACGTGGCTTATGTTTTCCAGGAAATGGATAACATACCGGAGGGCTTTACCGTACCGGAAGGACGTCAGAAGCCGTGGGGAACCGGTCAGGCCGTACTTTCCTGCCTCGGAGTTTTGGATTGCCCGTTCGTTGTCATCAATGCGGATGACTTCTACGGAAAGGAGGCTTTCCGTGCGACACATGACTATCTGGTGAACCTTCCGGAAGGAAGCAAGGCGCAGTACTGCATGGCCGGATTCGTTCTCGGAAACACCTTGAGCGAGAACGGAAAAGTAACTCGCGGAGTGTGCGAAGTTAAGGAAGGACGCCTTTCTACAGTTGAAGAATGTTTCTCTCTCAGAAGGGAAGGAAACGTCGTTGTCGGTGAAGACGGCAGCGGAAATCCGAAGGAATTCGATCCTTCGGTTCCGGTATCGATGAATTTGTGGGGATTCACACCGGATTTTCTTGATGAGCTTCAGAACCGCTTTGCGGACTTCCTCCGCACGGAGGCGGTTGCCAACCCGCTGAAGTCGGAATACCTGCTTCCGCAGATCGTGGGAGAGATGGTAAAGAACGGACGCGCTTCGGTAGCTGTTCTTCCGACTGCGGACAAATGGTTCGGCGTTACCTATAAAGAAGACAAGCCTCTCTTCGTAGAGTCGATCAACAAACTGATCGCCAAAGGAGAATTCCCGGCTGAGATCTTCCGCTAGGAACGGTAAGATGTATTGAGGTTTTATGAAAACTGTATTTGACTTATTATACCCACCCCGTTGCCCTGTGTGCGACGGGGTTCGTTTTTCCGATGAACCGGTATGCTGTCCGCCCTGCCGCGAGAAGCTGCGGTTCATCGACGGACCGGCATGTCTGTGCTGCGGCCGTCCGGTCGGCAGCGAGGACACGGAGTACTGCTACGACTGCGCAAAGCGTAAGAGAAGCTACTCGGGCGGGCTTTCTTTAGGCGTTTACGAGGGAGCCTTGAAGGATTCCGTCCTTCGCTTCAAATTCTCAGGGCGGGAAGAGTATGCGGGTTTCTATGCGGACTGCTTTACCGAGCGGTACGGGAAGCGGCTGATGCGCTTTCATCCGGACGTGATCCTGCCGGTTCCGATGCATGTAAGAAAAGAGCGGAAGCGCGGCTATAATCAGGCCGCGAGCTTCGCGCGCGAACTGTCGGAACGGATCGGGATCCCGGTGTCGGAGGACATTCTGTTCCGAACCCGATACACGTCGCCGCAGAAGGAACTGAACGATGTTGCGAGACTGCAGAACTTATTGAAGGCATTTGCCGTAAAGGAAGAGGCGCTTGAGGCATGGAAAAAGGACCACCCGTTTCAAAGGGTGATCCTTGCGGATGACATTTATACGACCGGCAGTACGATGGAAGCCTGCGCTTCGCTTTTAAAGAGAGCGGGAGCGGAGGCGGTGATGCCGGTGACGATCGCCGTCGCAGGCGGTTATTCGGGCTGACCGGCTTAGAATCGCATGCCGCCGCGGCGGTCTGTGCGGCCTTCGAAGCTTACTGCTCCGTAATCCGGATGCCGTCCGCCTCGATCGTGATCAGACGGTTCTTGTATAGATTACCGAGGGCGCGCTTGAAGGCTGCCTTGCTTAAGCAGAAGCGGACCTTGATGTCCTCGGCACTGCTCTTATCGTTGTAGGGAAGGAATCCGCCGGCGCCCTTTAAGGCGGAAAGGATCAGCTTCGCGTCGGAATCCATCTGCAGGTGCGCCTTCTCGCGGAGCGAAAGCGTAAGCTTGCCGTCCGGAAGCACCCGTGCGACTCTTGCCTCGACCAGCTGGCCGGAGCGGAGCGGGTACGGAAGGTCGTCCTTCGGAACGAGTGCGGAATACTCATTATCAATCGCGACAAATGCGCCGAAGTTCCGGCTTACGTCGTAAACGACGCCCGAAACGCGGTCGTCTTTCTTATAAGGAGAGTCGGTGTGCAGGTATTCGTACACGCGCATCGTTGCGCACAGACGGCTGCTCTTGTCGATATATAGGGAAACCAGTACTTCGTCGCCTTCCTCCAGCGCGCGCGTCTGCTCGCGGAAGGGGAGGAACAGGTTCTTGGCAAGTCCCCAGTCGAGAAATGCACCGATCTTGTTTACCTGGACAACGGGAAGAACGGCGAGTCCGCCGAGTTCCAATGCGGGTATCTGTTTCGTGGAGATGAGGCGGTCTTCCGAGTCTTTATAAAGGAATACCGTAACCGTATCGCCGGGCTTTTCGCCGGAAAGCTGGTTCTTCGGCAGGAGTACCTGCTCAGAAGGATTGTCGTCCGCTTTCAAATAGGCTCCGTGCTCCGTGATGCGCTCCACCGTAAGGTCTTGTTTTCGTCCGAGTTCTATCATTGTCCGCTCCTTTACATGTTCCGTAACGCAAGTAGTATACCATATTATGAAGAATAAATCCATATGGGCGGCCGAAAATAATTCCGCCCAAAACCTTGTGAAAAGGTGTGAGTCGTGATACAATGAATGCGCACGACTATGGGGAGGAGTGACGGGATGAAGTCGAAAGAAACGGCACATGTGAATCTGACTTTTCTGCTGACGGTCATTATGTACCTTTCGGTATCATTTGGCATCAGCTTTTATCAGTCCGCATTTGAAAAATCGGTTCCTTTCCCGGCTTTGATCCTCTTAAGCCAGTTCGCGCTCTTTCTGTTTCCGTTTCTTTATGCGGTCCGCAGCGGACACTTTGCGGAGAAGACGGGACTTCGCCCGATTTCGTTCGGGACCGTCGTGCTTGTGGTTTTGATGATAATCTGCCTGGAGCCGCTGCTCACATTTGTCAACGCTCTTTCGCAATGCTTTGTGGAATCGCCGACGACCGATATGATCATCGAGCAGGCAACCCATTACGGATTCCTGCAGATGTTCTTTCTGGTGGCCCTGCTTCCGGCTTTTTGCGAGGAAATCGTGTACCGCGGCGTGTTCTTTCAGACTTACGGCAAGGTTTCGGTTATTCCGGGAGCGCTGCTTTCCGCATTGCTTTTCGGAGCCATGCACGGAAATCTGAACCAGTTTGCGTATGCGTTCCTTATGGGATTTGCCTTCGCGCTCGTTGTCTATGCGACCAAGTCGCTGTTTGCGAGCATGCTGATGCATCTGACCGTGAACGGCCTGTCGACGATACTTGTGTTCGCGATGCGGGAATCGGACGCCCTCAAGGAGGCGGTCGAGCAGACCGACAAAGTTCAGATGACGGTTCCCTATGTGCTGAAGAATTACGGATTGATCGCTTTGTTCGGAACGTGCCTTGCCTGTGTCTTATTCAAGGCGATTGCGCAGAAATGCGGTACCTGGGACGATATCTGTAAATCGTTCCGGGCGAAGAATAAATTCAGGATGTTCCTGCGGCTGTTTACGGTTCCGCTTGTCACCGCGCTTGTCGTCATGATGGCGTTGATGATCCTGTCGGAACTGGCCGGCTGATTTTTGATAGGAAGTAAGGTCTGCGCGGACCTTACGGAAAAGGAGATCGAATAACATGTATGATGTTGTGATTATCGGATCCGGCCCTGCCGGAATGGCAGCAGCGGTTTATGCCGCGCGGGCCGAACTGACCTTTGTGGTTGCGGAAAAGGATATGAGCGGAGGACAGATTCTCGAGACCTCCGATATCGACAATTATCCCGGATTCCCTTCCATCAGCGGATTTGATCTGGCGGAGAAATTCCGCGCTCACGCCGAGGCGTGCGGAACCGAGATTATTGAGAATATCACAATCGAGGACTTCCGTAAGATCGACGGCGGATTCGAACTCGTATTTGACGGCAATAAGACGATGGAGACGAAGACGATCCTGATCGCGACCGGAGCGAAGCCGAGAAGGCTCGGATGCGCCGGCGAGGAGGAATTCGTGGGAGCGGGTGTATCGTACTGCGCGACCTGCGACGGAGCCTTCTTCAAGGGACGCGACGTCATCGTGGTCGGCGGCGGAAACACCGCGGTGGAGGATGCCATCTTCCTTGCAAGAGGATGTAAGAGCGTAACGCTCGTACACCGCAGGGATTCCCTTCGGGCTTCCCGCAATCTCGTGACCAAGCTGAAGAGCCTTCCGAATGTCGAGATCGTCTGGGACAGCACCGTGGAGCGCATCTACGGAAACGGAATGGTGGAGTCCGTGCTTCTTAAGAACGTGAAGACCGGAGAGCTTACCGACCGGAAGGCGAGCGGCGTATTTGTCGCGGTCGGAACGAAGCCGAGCAATCTCGGATGGCAGGACAAGATCCCGTGTGACGAGGGCGGCTATTTCATCGCAGGAGAGAACTGCGAGACACAGGTTCCCGGCATCTTCGCGGCAGGAGATGTGCGTACCAAGAGCCTTCGCCAGGTCATTACGGCGGCGGCCGACGGAGCCAATGCGATCTACCGAATCGAGCAATATTTGGCAGAGCAGCAGTAGGAAAATGAAAACCCGGAACCGGACTTTTCGGTTTCGGGTTTTTTTATGCCCTTTGAATTGTCAGACAATTTGCGTTTCGAAAAAACTCCAAAAAGTTATTGACATTCATCGGATTTGCCATCTTGCACAAAATTGACGAAATCAACAATTTACACTTGACATGCCGATTGTGGATAAAATTGCCTGAAAATTGATTTATCGACAGTGGATAAGTGCGAAAACGGCCGTATTTTTCCGCGTTTTCCACAATTTCATCCACTTTATCCACAATGGTGTTCCATTTTTGTAGTACATCGTTGAACAAATTGTGTCGAAAATATGTTTTGTGAAAAAGGTAAAAAATGACCGATTTGCACATTTTCCGAGCAAAAATCTTTTCTTTAAATTGTCAGATAATTCCGTTTTCTGAATCGATTTTTACCCATTTTGCCGCGCTTCTCGGATTTTGCGGGAAAATGACACATATTCCGTAATAATCCTTAAAATGCCCGCGGAACGCTTGAAAAATCTTTGCATTGTGCCTGCTGTTTTGGTATATTGTAATCGGGAGAATGTTTACCCTGAGGCGGGGCTTTGAGCCGTTTCGGATCACAGAAAGGAAAGCGCTATGGATAAGAGTCAGCTGATGGCATATATCGGGCAGATTGTCCGCGTCGCGAAAGACGAGACGCAGGCGGGGCTTCTGCTTGCCCAGCTCGAAGAGATGCTCAAAAAAGATACAAGCGACGAAGAGCAGCTCGCCCTGGTCCGCGGGCTTCAGAACTGCGTCACCGACCTGCTGGCGCTTCCGAAGGATAAACCGGTTAATGAGGAAGTACTTCTGTTAGCGTACCGCCGTTCGATGGAACGGAAAGTCCGTACGCAGTTATTCGGATGATACTATGTATGCATATGTAGATAAACAATACACCATCGCGGATGAGTGCATCTTTGCCTATTCCGGCGATGAGGAAGCAATCCGTGTTCCGACCGCTTCGGGAGACGGACATCCTCTCTCGTCAATCGGCAAAGGGGCTTATTACGGTGTGGAACAGATGAAGAAACTGACGATCACCAACGGCATTGAATCCGTTGGTGATTATGCGTTCAAAATGTGTTCCTCCCTCGAGGAGGTCATTGTTGCCCCGACGGTCGTGGAGTGCGGCGAGAGACCGTTCCAGTCGTGCCGGAAGCTCCGCTCGATCCGGTTCTTTCTCGATCTGATGGAGGACGAGTTTCAGGAACTGACGGCGCACAGCTTTGCCCTTTCGGACGGTCGCTATCTGATCGCGGACCGCGAAGAGAAGCTTTCGTATATGCACGTCGCATATGAGATGACGAGAGACATGGGCATCCGTCCGGTCGGAATCCGCCCGGAGATGGAAACGCTGTTTCTTGTCCGAAACGTCAACGTGAGCACCGGCCAGGAGGCGCTAGGAGTCTCGAAGCAGACGATGACATTTGCCGGATGCTATGTCGGCAACAACGAGAAGGACATATTCCTGCATGCCGCCGACCCGAAGAAGGGCAAATGCGTGGATTCCATCACGGAAGGACTGTGCGACATGATGTCGAAACTCGGCGAACAGCGCCTCAACATGCTTGAGGAATCGGTGTTCCTGACGTTCGGCAAGCCGGAGCAGCAGAACGGGATTTACCGTCTCATGATCGATGCACGGAAGAGCTTCTGTTTCTTCCAGTCCGCGCAGCCGGTTACGTACGGCGGGGAGAAATACTATATTTACTGCAGGAATTTTCCGACCAACGACGAAACGTGCCGTTACTACCGCCAGGAGGCGGAGGTGCTTCGCGCGGACGGCGGTTTCGTTCCGGACGATATCCGGAAGTCGGTTTACGCCAAATACAAACTGATCACGGGATTCTGACGGAGCCCGGTTTACGGCGGACGATATGGAAAAACGGGGCCGGTGACGGATGGCGTCATCGGGATAAGAAAACGCAGCACGGGAGATTGGACATATGTCGGAAGTGGCGGATGAAATTCGAAAACTCTGCATGACGACGGTAAGACGCGCGCCGTTTTACGGGGATATCCTTGTGTCCGTTTCGTTTGAGGAAGACCGTTCCGTGCAGACGGCGGTGACCGACGGCTTGAAGATCCGGTACAATCCGGATTTTCTCGGAGCGCTGCCCGACGGCGAACGCAATTATGTTATCATGCACGAAGTGATGCACGTGCTGCTGCGGCATCCGATGCGCGGCAAGAACCGCCGCCCGGATATCTGGAATGCGGCGGCGGATTACATCGTGAACTCGATACTAGACTGGGATGTAAGACCGGTTATGATCAAAATCGGCATCCCGTTTGACCGGCCGAAGGACGGACTGTTTGCGGAAGTGGACCGCATGCATTCCGTGGAAAGCTTATACGACTGCGTGCTGCGGGACAATCCGGTTCCGAGCGAGGACGGTTCGCTGATCGGCCGCACCACTTACCGCGAAGGCATCAACGGCGAAGGACGCGTCGTCCCGGCTCCCGATTATGACCTTGCGGAACCGGCCGAAATGTCAAAACAGCAGGAAGCGCTTCTTGAAGAGAAGACGAAGGCGCTTTTGCGAAGGGCCGCCAAACAGGGCAACGGAAGCTACGCGATCCCGCCGCAGCTTGCGCAGATACTCGATACGAAGAAACCGGACTGGCGCGTTTTGATGAGGGATTTTCTGGATTCCGAAATCAAAGAGGAAGTGTCTTACGCGACGCCGGAACGGAAATATTTTCATATGGATATGATCCTTCCGGGACACCCGACCGAGGAAGAGGATTTGGAGGAGCTGTGGGCATTTGTCGACTCCTCGGGCTCGATCGGCAAGGAAAGAATGGACGTGTTCCTGACACAGCTGTACCGGATCTCGAAGGAGTTCCAGTGCATCATCAACCTGTGTTTCTGGGACACGCAGGTGACGGACGTGTACCGCAAGGTGCGCGGCGAGAAGAACCTTTTGAAATGTACGCCGTCGCATTCCGGTGGAACCGACGTGAACTGCATCTATGACTGGATCGCGGCCAACAAGGTCCGCCCCGAGGTAATGCTGATCTTAACGGACGGCGAATTCGGCCCGCTCGATCCGAAGCGGTTCCTGCCGTACCTGAGGCGCAACACGCTGCTTGTTCTCTCGGAAGAGACCGAGCCGACCGACGATATGAAACGCATGGGCAAAGTTGCCTGGTTAAAGGAAAGCAGAGTACGATAACTTCTGCGGAAAGGGAAACATATGACAATCAGAGAATTTGCGGAGACGATTGAATTTAATCTGAAGTACAATCTGAAATACACGATTCTCGGACTCGGCGCGCCCGGTATCGGCAAATCCGAGATCATCCGTCAGATCGGAGCCAAATACGGCTACAAAGTTATCGATATCCGTCTGGCACAGATGTCCGAAGTGGAGATCAGCGGACTGATCTATCCGAATGCCGACCGCACCAAGACGATCTGGCTTTCCCCGGAAGTGCTTCCCGATGAGAAGAGGGACGGTCCGAAGACCATCCTGCTGCTCGACGAGATCACGTCCTGTACGAAGCGCGTGCAGGTTGCCGCTTACCAGCTGATCCTCGACCGCCGCATCGGACAGTACACGCTGCCCGAAGGGACGATCGTTATCGCACTCGGAAACCGCGAAGACGACGACGGCGTTTACATCCGTCTCGCGGGTCCTCTTGCCGACCGTTTCGAGATTCATTATATTGAACCCGATTTTGAAACGTGGAAGAAGGATTTTGCGATTCCGCACGGCGTTCATAAATTTGTTATGGATTATCTGACGGTGAAGCCGGAGGCGCTCCACACACAGGTGCCCGGCGACAGCAACATCGTATTTGCCACACCCAGATCCTGGACGCGAGTCAGCGATATTTTGAAGTATGACTGCAACGTGGAAAGCATGATCGTGCAGCATAAGATTGTCGGAAACATCGGCGAGAAGGAAGGCCTGCAGTTCATTGAGTATTGCAAGAACCAGGAGAAACTTGTCAGCGCCGACGAATTCATGTACCGAGGGGCATCCGCGCCGGAACATCCGGACGAGTTGTACATTCTTGTGAACGGCATAGTCAACAAGGCTTCGTTCCTGTCAACGGTCCGTAACGTCGACGAACTCTCGGATGAGCAGCAGAAGACCGTGCAGGACGTGCTCCGAGCCCTGTTCCGCCTTACCAAGGCGGAGTTTATCGTAATGGGTCTTCGAAACCTTTTGCAGATGAACCGGAGCGTCGTGAAAGCCATTTATCTCGAGCTGGATGACGAAAACTGCCTGCGCTTTATCCATGCAAACTGGTATGCGCTCGGTATGGATGAGGTTATGATGCAGTAATCAGAGATATATAAACATAGAGAATGTTAAAAAAGTGAAATGTAGATTGACAGAATGGTTCCGGTCTGATAATCTTTTTTCAGAAAACTCATTTAGGATATGGACTATAGAGATCAGCCGAATGATAGCGGCCGGGAACTGGATTTTCAGTATTGTGATACGTGTTGCCGTGCGTTGTCAACATTTTATACCTATGGAATAGCATATCAGCAATTAAGCATAGGTCTTATTGAAACCGTATATTGTCCAACTAACGGGATTTTCCCGGGCGGTTTGTTCCGGATCTGTTTGGGATTCGGTTAGATCACGTGCATTAACCCGTTCTGTAAAGGCGGAGGTAAAATAGAAAAGCGGAGAAAGCATGTGAAGAAAAGTGTAATTTTTATTGTTATAGGCATTTTAAGCGCTCTAATTATTTGCGCAGCAGTGTATCTGTTTACCCTTCATCCTGCAGGATCATTTATTGATTCTGATTTTCCAACGGACAAGGAAATCATGCAGTTAAACTATTTTATTGAGGAAGACGGATATTGGATGGACAGCGGAGCAAAAAACGAAGCTTCGGTTTTTATGCGCGATGCAGGAATATCGGTATCTGGCACAATAGAATCGGGAGAATTTGTAATTGAACTTGTTTCCGAGGATGGAAAAGTTCTTTTTCATGAAGTGCTGAATAAATCATCAAGTTGTGAATTCAGTAGGAATTTTGGGGATTTAGGGTATTCATTTTATCTCAAAACAGGAGTGGATAAAGAATACCAATTCTCCGGAAATATTGAAGTGAAGGTTTCGTATAAAGCACGCGGATATGAAAAACTTCATGCATACTTTGGAAGTTGACAGAGGGAAAAGATGATAAGAAGTGTATTCAGATATAAGAAAGCAGATTTGTTTCTGCTTTCTTCTTTTATAGTCACATCGTTATGCCTTATGCTATTAGTTGTAGTTTATTCGGAAAACGAGCGCTACAAGAGAGATTTGATTAACTGCAATTATAATAGTTCTGTTCAGATTGTTCTTGAACAAATGGAGGAAGCGGATGTTTCGCCGATAGAGAATCTGTTGGATGATTTGGACGGAATCATAATGATTCAGAATTGGACCGTATATAGTAAAACTGCGCAGAAGAGCTTGTGTGTCAATATCTTGATTTCATGTTCGGAAGAACTCAAGATACCATTTCGTGATACAACGAGTAAGGAGTTTATTAATAATCCGAACGGTATTGTTTTAGGAGATGTTACCAAGAGATATTTGGGTTTTGACAGAAAACTGTTTGAATTGGGAGGAGAAGACTTTGAATATATGGGTACCTGTGGGTCCAAGTATTCAACATATGGTTATGATCAAACATACATTTGGTATGGTGGAATAAAGAATGCGTTTAGAGAAAGTATAAACCATGCAAACACATTAACGGTTTTGTTTCAGAGTGATAAGAGCAGTGCGGATTTGTTTGTTCAGACAATGAAAGATCGGACGGAACAACAGGACTTTGGATGGACGATACAATCGGTTTCGCATTATCAAGAAAGTGACGTTAGTGAAGATGATACGACTAAAAGAGTAACATATGTGATTTTGTTGATTTTTTCGTTTTTGAATTGTTGGGTTGCAATAAGATATTGGCTACTTGTGCGTGAAAAGGAGATTTATGTAAGGCTGGTTAATGGGAGTACGGAAGGGCTGGTAATAAAAATGCTGTATTTTCAGGCCGTTAAACTGTCGTTTACATCCTTGTTGTGTGCAAGTGGAATTGCATTTGTACTTTTTCGTATGTTATATGCTAACAGGCTGTTTGATGTTGTAGGAGTATGGGGAGTGCTTTTGACCTTGCTTTTTACATTAACGACTCCTTTTTTGTTAATTGTCGGAAATGTATGGGCGGCGTTTCGAAAAAAGAGAATCAAATGGGGGTAAAGTGGTTCTGCTATGGTAACAATTATGATTTTAATAAAACGTTCCGCTCAATCGATTTATTTGAACCGAAAAGTGGTATTCCTGTTGTCATTCATTGAAGGGTTTACTTTTTGTGTCCTTTCACTGTTCCTGTCGCTTGAGCTTCAATTTTTTTACGGGGCAAAACGATTTGAAAGTGCGGTTCCGGAGAAAACAGAGAGAGTACTGTATATTCAGGAACAAGGGCTAGATATTTCTGCGCAATCAGCGGAAAATTGGGATACTTTTCGGAATGAAATGAAGGCAACCTTCCCTTCTTTTGGCGGCATAGGTTATAAAATTTACAAGTTAACGGATTGTGAAGCCTTGAGTGAATTCCTTCTTTGGAGGGAAGAACACGGCAAAATGGAATTGGGGCAGAATGATGGTAGTCTGGTAAAGGTTGTTTCGGTAGATAGCGGGTTGCTAAAATGGATTGATACACAAAACGGAAGTAAAAAAATAGAAGAAGATGAAATACTTGTTGGGGCTGATTTTGCACCGTTTTTTTCGATTGGGTCAAAACTACGGTTAAACGGAAAGGAGTATCGAGTAATTGATTATTTGCAAAAGAATCTGACGTTACCGTATTATATAACGATAGCGCAGGATTGTGGAGCGATTGGGGTGGATAGCTGTATGTTGACAGTCTGTTCAAAGGAACTGGAGGGAATCCATTATGCGTATAATTCGTCATATATCATAATGGATGATAATAACGTGGCGGAAACGATTGAATCGGTCCAAGATATTGCCGGACGAAGCAGTGTTTCAGTTAGTGTTCAAACAATAGACAGTTATATAAAAGATTATAAAAGGGCTATATTTTTTGGTATGCAGGATAAGATTGTAGTAGGAATAATGATTCTTATTGTTTGTTTTTCTTCTGTCCTGGTAATACATTTAATTGAAACATTAATGAGAAAAAGGGAATTTGGTATTTTATATGCATGCGGGTTTTCGCGAAAAATGGTAGCAGCAGAATTATCCATAGAATGTTTGTTGTCTCTGGCCTGTGCATGCATATTGGGATATATGATGAACTCGATAATAGTCCGTTTTTATTTGCGTGAGATAAAGGATGTAGTAACACTTTTCGGGGAGGAGTATTGGATTATTATGGGGACATTGATAGGCATCATTGCAGGCGTATCGTTGCTTGTCGGTTGCCTTCAGATAATACATTCCCGACCGAGTGAGCTGATGGAGGATCGATAATATGATTAAGGTTGTTCAGGGCATAAAAACATACGAGAGCGATGATATTAGTACAAATGCATTAAATGGAATCGATTTATCAATAAGAGACGGTGAATTTGTCTCAATAATGGGAAAATCGGGATCGGGTAAAACAACGCTTTTGAATATTCTTGGGTGTTTGGATCGATTAACTTCCGGCAGTTACTTTTTCAATGAGCTTGATGTTTGCCTCTTGAAAAACAGAGAATGGCATGAGTTTAGGAGAAAGCATATAGCATTTGTGTTTCAGGAGTATGCGCTTTTGGAAAATTATACTGCAAGAGAAAATATTGGGATTCCGCTTGATGCTATAGGATTAATAGGAAGAAAACGTCGGGCGCGTATTGAAGAGGTTGCCGAATTGTTACAGATTAGTCCGATTTTGGACAAACTCCCGCTGAATCTCAGCGGTGGACAACGTCAAAGAGTAGCAATTGCGAGGGCATTGGTCTCAAAAGGAGATGTCCTGTTATGCGATGAGCCTACCGGAGCATTAGATAGCCAAACCGGTCATATGATTATGGAGGTATTATCGCAAATCAATAAATTGGGAAAGACTTTAATTGTTGTGACGCATGATTCCGAAGTTGCGTCTTATGCTGATCGCGTGATTCGAATAGAGGACGGAAGAATCGTATCGGAGAAATAAAATGTTTGTATTGTTGTCTGAAATATGATAGAATATCTTCAGCGGCTGTTCACAGACGTTTCTTTTGCGTGTGCATTTCGCGCCTGCGGAGTGACGCGAATCGCCTGATGTGGAGAAGGCATACGAAAAGGACAGCTCAGAAAACAGAGGAGGTCATAAATATATGGCTAAAAAATGGGTATATGCATTTACCGAAGGTAATGCAGACATGAGAAACCTGCTCGGCGGCAAGGGCGCGAACCTCGCTGAGATGACGAACATCGGTCTTCCGGTGCCGCAGGGTTTCACGATCACGACAGAAGCCTGCACGCAGTACTATGATGACGGGCGTAAGATCAATGATGAGATTATGGCGCAGGCAATGGAAGGCGTTAAGCGGATGGAAGAGATCAACGGCAAGAAGTTCGGCGATCTTCAGAATCCTCTCCTTGTATCGGTTCGTTCCGGTGCGCGCGCATCCATGCCCGGTATGATGGATACCATCTTGAACCTCGGTCTTAACGACAAGGTAGTTGCCGCAATGATCGCAGGCAACCCCGACCCGAAGTTCAAGAGATTCGTATATGACTCTTATCGTCGTTTCATCCAGATGTTCTCGGACGTTGTAATGGGCGTTGGTAAGAAGTATTTCGAGCAGCTCATCGATAAGATGAAAGAGGAAAAGGGCGTACAGTACGACGTAGACCTTACCGCCGTTGACCTTAAGAAGCTCGCTGAGCAGTTCAAGGCTGAGTACAAGAAGCAGCTCGGCAAGGAATTCCCGTCCGATCCGGTTGAGCAGCTCAAGCTCGCGATCGAAGCGGTATTCCGTTCCTGGGATAACCCGCGTGCAAACGTATACCGCCGTGACAACGATATCCCGTACAGCTGGGGTACCGCGGTTAACGTAATGCCGATGGTATTCGGTAACCTGAACGACGAGTCCGGTACCGGCGTTGCATTTACCCGTGATCCCGCTACCGGCGAGAAGAAGCTCATGGGTGAGTTCCTTAAGAACGCACAGGGCGAAGACGTAGTTGCAGGCGTTCGTACTCCCATGCCGATTGCGCAGATGGAGAAGGAATTCCCGGAGGCTTACAAGGATTTCATCCGCGTTTGCGGTATTCTTGAAAATCATTACCATGACATGCAGGATATGGAGTTCACCGTTGAGAACAAGAAGCTCTACATGCTTCAGTGCCGTAACGGTAAGAGAACCGCTCCCGCAGCTCTGAAGATCGCATGCGATCTCGTTGATGAAGGACATAAGACCGAGGAAGAGGCTGTTGCCATGATCGATCCTCGTAACCTTGATACACTGCTTCATCCGCAGTTTGACGCAAAGGCTCTGAAGAAGGCTACGCCTCTCGGAAAGGGTCTCGGCGCTTCTCCGGGTGCTGCATGCGGACAGGTCGTATTTACCGCTGAAGATGCCGAGAAGTGGGCAGCGGAAGGCAAGAAGGTTGTTCTTGTACGTCTTGAGACCTCTCCCGAGGACATCACCGGTATGAAGGCCGCTCAGGGTATCCTGACCGTCCGCGGCGGTATGACCAGCCATGCAGCCGTTGTTGCACGTGGTATGGGTACCTGCTGTGTATCCGGCTGCGGCGACATCAACATGGATGAAGAGAACAAGGTATTCACGCTCGGCGGAAAGACCTTCAAGGAAGGTTCCGAAATTTCCATCGACGGAACGACCGGTAACATTTATAACGGAATTATCCCGACTGTTGATGCTTCCATTTCCGGCGATTTCGGCCGCGTAATGGGATGGGCTGACAAGTTCCGCAAGTTGAAGGTTCGTACCAATGCCGACACTCCTCGCGACGCGAAGAAGGCTCGTGAGCTCGGTGCTGAAGGTATCGGCCTCTGCCGTACGGAGCACATGTTCTTCGATCCCGAGAGAATCGCTGCATTCCGTGAGATGATCTGCTCCGATACCGAGGAAGAGAGAGAAGTAGCTCTCGACAAGATCCTTCCTTATCAGCAGAGCGACTTCAAGGCTCTCTATGAGGCACTTGAAGGCAACCCGGTTACGATCCGTTTCCTGGATCCGCCGCTTCATGAGTTCGTTCCCACTGAGGACGCTGACATCCAGAAACTTGCCGATGCTAAGGGCAAGAGCGTTGCCGAGATTAAGGCAATCTGCGCATCCCTTCATGAGTTCAACCCGATGATGGGTCACAGAGGATGCCGTCTTGCGGTTACGTATCCGTCCATCGCTAAGATGCAGACGAAGGCTGTTATCCGCGCTGCCCTTCAGGTTAAGGAAGAGCATCCGGACTGGACCGTTAAGCCCGAGATCATGATCCCGCTTGTATGCGAGATTAAAGAGTTGAAATTTGTTAAGAAGGTTGTGGTTGACACCGCCGATGCGGAAATTGCAGCAGCAGGCGTAGATCTTGAGTACGAAGTAGGTACGATGATCGAGATCCCCCGTGCCGCTCTTACCGCTGACGAGATCGCTACGGAAGCTGATTTCTTCTGCTTCGGTACCAACGACCTGACCCAGATGACATTTGGCTTCTCCCGTGACGATGCAGGCAAATTCCTGAACGCTTACTATGATACCAAGATCTTCGAGAACGATCCGTTTGCGAAGCTCGACCAGACCGGCGTAGGCAAGCTGATGGAGATGGCTATCAAGCTCGGCAAGCCCGTTAATCCTAAGCTTCATGTAGGTATCTGCGGTGAGCATGGCGGCGATCCTTCGAGCGTTGAGTTCTGCCATAAGATCGGCCTTGACTATGTATCCTGCTCGCCGTTCCGCGTTCCGATTGCACGCCTTGCCGCCGCACAGGCTGCTATCGCGCAGAAGAAGACGATCTTCAAGAAACTCGCTGAAGAGAACCCTCAGTACGCATGGGCTCTGATCGGCAAATAAAACACGAAATGCCGCATTTGCGGTATGAATACTGAATGAACGAACCGGACTGCCGCGGATTGCGGCGGTCCGGTTTTTTGTGCGTAAAAGTGCAGTTCGCAAGTAGCATTTTCGTTACCTGAAAGTCTGATAAGAAAATGAAAATACTACTTAATATATATTGACAACAAACTGAAAAAACTGGTATACTTAAGCAGTATACATGTTTCACTAATTTTTCTCTAAAGTTCTTCAATTTTTGTTTATTTTTGGCAAATATTTTTCAGTCCGATTGTCCCGAAAGGAGGAGAATCCATGACTCCCGAACAGCAGAAACATCAAGATGAATACAATGCGGCGAGAAGGAGATACGACAACGCCTACAGTGATAAAAGGCATGCCGAGAATGAAGTCGCCAACATTAAGAATAGAAGGAACCAGCTGATCAACCTGATCAACGAGCGCAACGCCGAGAAGAAGCGCAATGAAGATGCTCTTTCCCAGCTCCAGAGCGCATCGGGTAAGAACAGCGAAATTGACACCGGCGTGAGAGATGCCCAGACCAAGCTCGATACCGCTTCCGCGGAATACGCCAGCATCGGCGAGGCTTCGCACTGCAAGCCGCGTAAGTTGACGGAAGTATTCGAAGCCAAGAACACTACTTCGAAGAATTCCATCACCGGAGCATTTGACCAGATCAAAACGATCATCGGAAACATCCAGAGAAAGATTTCGGAGCTTCAGTCGCAGATTGCTTCCTATGAACGTGAGATTGAAGACGGAAAGAGCCGTGAACGTTACTGGAACGGTGTGGCCTGGGATAAACAGTGCACCATGAACAGCGCAGCCAGCGACATGGCATATCATCAGAGAATGATGAATGCGTAGATACGTGATCCGCAGCATCGGACTGCAGCGTCACGTATGAGTCATTGAGATTGCTACCGTTTTTTACAGTTACGATTTTACTTATTTACCTTTGCGAATGGATTTAGGAGGGTATCTCTGTGGCAACAATAACCTTATACAAGAATAAAGTAAACGGAGTAGGAAGTTTTATTGACGATATCATTAAGTCATCTAACAATCTTGACACTCAGCTCGGAACGCTGAAGAACACTCTTCAGGGCGTTGACAGCAGCACCTGTAACCTTCAGGCAGCCGTTGACAGCATCAGTTCTTCTTCAAAGAGTGAGAAAGAGAAGGTTGAGGATCTTAAGAAACTCAACAATCAGCTCACGACTTTCATCGAGACTACTTCGAAGAAAGAAGCAGCAGTTAAAGAAGAAATTGAGCGTTCCAAGAACGATTTCTATAAGAAATACTCTTATCTGAAGCCCGAGTGCGAGAAGTCCGGGTGGGAGAAGTTCTGTGAAGCGGTCGGTTCGGTTTGCGAGTGGTGCGTAAAGCACTGGAAGCTGATAGCTACGATCGCGCTTGTTATTGTTTCCATCGTATTGCTTTGTACGGGCGTCGGCACTATTCTTGCCGGTGCTTGTTGGGGTGCTATTCTTGGGGCGGTTATCGGAGGAGTCTCAGGAGGATTGGAGAGCCTTGCCAATGGCGGCTCATTCCTTGAAGGCTTTGAAAATGGTGCATTTTCCGGTGCGGTAAGCGGGTTTATCATGGGTGGTGCGTTTGCCGGACTGGGGTCATTAGGTGCCGCTCTTGGAAAAGGCGTAAGTTGTGTATCTAAGCTTGGTAAGTTTGTGAAAGGTGTCGCTGCAGTAACTAAAGTTTTGGATACTGCAATGGGTGCATTTGATACTCTTGCTATGCTTGATGGATTGTTTGGATCAGGAAAACTGGCCGAACTCAACGCGAAACTTCACTCTAGCACGGCTTACAATGTATTTCAGTTTGCTGTATCCGCAACAGCTGCATTTACTGGAGGAATGTGTTCTACAATGCAGTGTTTCGTTGCAGGAACACTTGTTCTTACAGCAAACGGGCTTATGCATATTGAGGCAATTAAAGTTGGCGATAAAGTATACGCAACTGATACGGATTCTATGGAAGTCTCGCTGAAACCCGTTGTTGAAACATATGTAAGAGAAACAACTAAACTTGTTCATCTTACTATTAATGGAGAGAAAGTTGTTTCGACATTCGATCACCCATTCTTTGTAAAGGGAAAAGGATTTGTTAATGCTGAAGCTTTATGGATAGGTGCTGAGCTTGTCAATAATGAAGGCAAAACTCTTACGGTTGAAGAGATTTATAAAGAGTATATTGATGAGGGTACGGTTAAGGTATACAATTTCAAGGTAGACGAGAGCCATACATACTTTGTCGGAAATAATTGCATACTTGTTCACAATGCTGATTACGCACCGCGTACACCCAAGAAAGACGTTATCAGAGAAGTAAAGAATGATGATGGGACAACTACATATACTAAGATGATAGACGGCAAGGAAGTAAGTGTTACATATAGTAAGGAAGGATATCCTGACTTTTCACCGTTTGCACATCCGGATCATCCGGATCCTGTCCCGATTAATATGACAGGTAATAATGCTTCGGACTTTGCGCAGGCGAATGCAAAAATCGGGTTAACCGGATCGACACCTCCCGAGGGTTATACCTGGCATCATATGGAGGACGGTAAAAACATGCTGTTAGTGCAAAGAAATGTACATGATTGTACAATTGGTGGGTTCCCGCATACAGGAGGGGCTTCTATTAAAAGAGCTGGATTGTAGGAGGCTGTAGGATGAAGTTTATTAAATCAGGTGACAAATTGACGGAAGGAAAGTTGGCACAGTTCGAAAGCGAAGTTGGATGGGCATTTCCTTCTGATTATAAGGAATTTATGCTGAATAATAACGGAGGAGCACCGGAAGATTGTCTGGTGTTTAGCTTTGAAGATATTGTATCTGGCAAGGAGAATAATTCGGACCTTCGCGAGTTCTTTACTGTTTTTGACGAAAACTGCAGTAATTATACCAGTTATTTGGATATTGTTCGGATTTATAAAAGCATGACAGGAGAAGAGATTATACCGCCCTTCTTTCTTCCTATTGGGGATGATTCCGGTGGAAATCCTATCTGTTTAAACTTGGCGGAAGAAGAATATGGAGCAGTATTTTTCTGTGATCACGAGTTGGAGAATCAGGATACTGGTTTTCTTGCCTCTAGTAAGATTGCAGATAGCTTTACTGAGTTCATGAGTATGTTGAAACCGTTTGTGTATAACGGTTAAGGATATGGGTGGAGGAAATAACATTGTTTGATATTAATGAAGCCATTGCTGATTCTCGCCTGGCATTTTTACAAGAGCAGTATGAGAAGGCTCTTAAACTGGCTGAAATGGCATTGGCAGAAGATAATAAAAATGCTGATGCGCATCAATGCGCTGCTAATGTTTATATGTCGAAAGCAGATTATGAGAATGCGATTAAACATTATGCAAAAGCAGTTGAGAATGATGCCACTAACGGTGATAGATATTTTAGTCTCGCATATGCATATGCGTCTGATAATCAACAAGTAAAGGCGTTAGAAATGTTCGCCAAAGCAGACGAGGTGGGCTGTTCACCAAATGTTGTGGGACAGTTGTATAAGATCATGGCTATGGTTTGCTTTGAACTTCAAAGATATCAAGATGCAATATTGAATTTCATCAAGTCCGAAAAGATTATTGGTATTGATATGGATGTCCTTCAACGCAAGGCATTATGTTATGCCATGAGTGGTGATACTAGTTCGGGTATAGAAGTTGCTAATCAAATGAAACTTTTGGCTCCTACTGACTATATGGGGTATCGAATCGCTTTCAACATCCTTTTGCAAGAGAACCGATTGGAGGAAGCTGAGAAAGAGTTGGATCGTGCAGAACGGTTTGCGAAGCCGGTTAAGGAATTATTCCTGGATTGGGTAACATACAAATCAGCACGATATCAATTAGAGCATAACCGCCAGCTTTTGAATGATGCTATTGACGCGCTTTTTAAAGGTTCTTGCGTGATTAAGCCTAAGGTAGGAGATATAATTGAGTTCTATGTTCAAGCAGCTGAGTTGTATGTTCAGCTTGAAGATGCAGATATGGCATTGAATTGCTTGCATGCAGCAGAGAATCCGATTCAGTCTTACAATTATGGGTTTACCATTAAAAGATTTGTTGAGTATGAATTAAAGAGTGAAGGAAGACCAAGTTCGCAGGAGGTTGACCGAGTAGTAGCTGAAATCAGACGCAAGTATGGAGACCGTAGATTGGAAGCAATGGGGCGCCAGTCATCTTTGAGAACAAGAACATTGGTCCCTGATGCGGAAAAGTATATAACACCGCTTTCTGAAAAACCCGACGAAGAGGATGCCATTCCGAAACTGGATTCCAGTGAGAAGGCACAATACTCCTTTGATATGTTGGACCGGATGTATCGTTTATATGTTTCGGCTTATACGATTAAAAACGATTTACCCGGTATTAAAGCATATGCAGCAAAACTCGCCAATAGTTCTAATCCGCAGAGCAAATATGTCGGCAAGTACAGTCTTGTTAGAGCATTGAAGCAAGAAGGCTATGAGAAGGCAGAAGAAGAATACCGCGACCTCTTGAAGATGCTTAGAAATGCAATGATTAAGAATCCGGCAGATCTTACGGTATTGAGCCTTCGTGCTCAATGTCATGTGGATCTCGGTGAGTTTGATGAAGCTGAGGAACTGTGCAAGATGCTCTCTGATGATCTTGCAACTCCGTTAAGGGAGCAGATTGAAGCAGCACGTACAGGAGGTGATTCATAATGGCAGCACATCTTGATGAAGATCTTATTCTTGATGAAGAAAAGTTCAATACCGCTGCACAGCAGATGATGGCATTGAAAACGCGTACGAACGAATTGAAGACTAAACTCACCAACATGTACAATGAGTTAAAAACGGCCATGGACACTCCGGCCGGTAAGGAAGCCCAGCTGGAAGCTGGAAATGTGTTACTAAAACCTGTAGAGGATATGTCTTTGGTAGTGGGCCATATATCCGATACTTTAAATAAAATAATTGGAAGCGGTTATTACAAAGATGTTTTTACAGGTTTTGAAGAATTAAGTCATCTATTATAGGAGGTAAAATTTTATGGCAAACATGGGTTCGACCGGAACGGTCAATGTCGCAAAGTCTTATATGGATGCGGCTGTTCGGGCAATCGAAGAGTATCAAGAGACTGTTAATGCTATTAACGGGAAGGTAAAGTCGGAAGTTGAGAGTTTGATCCCGGCAAATTTCTCCGGATCTGCTGCAGATGGATTCAAGGTGTTCTATGAAACGAAGGTTGCACCGGTTACCGGAGATACGATCAAGCAGATGCTTGACGGTTTGAAAGAAATCTGCAATGCTGTTAAGAAGCAGATTCCTGAGAGCGAAGGCGTAGACGAGCAGTTGGGTCAGGTTAATAAGCAGCCCGGCGGATCGAACTAACAAATAGGAGGAAGATAAAATGGCAGATTGTAGAATCAGAAATGAAGCAGTTCGAGCTGCTGCGCAGAATCTCAGCTCTTATGCAACGGAGTATTCCAATGCCGGAACGAACTTTGAGAACGCTTTCAAGAATGCGCTTGCTCCCATGGAAGGTGAAGCAAAGGACGCTATGCTTGAGCTCTTTGAATCGAAATACAAGGAATTCCTGACGAGCCTTGAGGCAGGTGTTCCCGCTATCGTTAAGGGTATGTCTGATCTTTTGGAAGCTAACCGTAAGAATTTCGAAGATGTTGACGGACAGATTGCAGCAAGCATCAGAGACGGCGGTAATTAGGGCTGAATAACAAGTGAATGCAGCTCTGTTTGGTTTCTTCATCAAGCAGAGCTGCATTTTCTATAAAAGGAAGTGATATTAGTGGCTTTTAGAAAATTAACACAACAGCAATTGGAAATGCTTTCCGCGGAAGACCGGAAGATCTACGAACAGGCTTATGAAGAGTATCTTGAGAGGGAGCGATTCGTTGAGAAGCTGGAGCAACTCGAGAATGTCAAGATGCCTGAGGTGCAGATAAAGAGAAGACCTATCCGAAGGGTATCATCTCCCGGTTTGCGTCCGGTTAAGATGCAGCAGTTTGTTGCCGATACGAAGGGTGTTGATCTTCTAAACGCAACTAATAATGCCAAAAGAGCGGCAGCCAATCCGGTTTCGATAAATCCGGATGAGAAGTTTACGGTGAAGACCCCGACCGTCAATACAAGAACTCCTGGGAAGGTAAATGTGAATCTTGCACCGGAGTACAAGGTCGGAGGTATTAACAAGGTCTCCGTAGATAGCCCTTCTGTTGCAAAGTTTGAAAGTACGGATTACAAGGTTGACGTTCCGGAGCAGAAGGACCGGAAAGAACCGGAGATTCGCACAATAGCAATTGAAGATTATGCCGTTAAGGATATGGACAGCGCATTGAGTGCTGCGTCGGTACCGGTTCCGGCCGTTCCCGCTTCGAAGATAGCAAGAAACGAGGAACCGCAGTATCAGGTTAATGTCGTAAGACCTGCGGAAGCGGATGTTCCCGGTGCGCCTAAGGTAATGATCGAGGACTTTGCGGTTTCGGATATCCCGAATGCTTCCGTAGATGCGAGTGCTGCCGGTGATGTGCTTAATGTGGCGGCATCCGTAAATGCGGAACCTCAGTTTGCGGTAAATGTCAGTCCGATCGCAAACATTGCAGGACCGGAAACAAAGGCAGTAAAGATAGACAATTACGCAATCGCCGGATTACCGGAAGCTTTTGCCGAAGTATCTGCCGATACTTCCGTTTCCAACGTTGCGGATAAGCTGGCTGCGGATTACAAAGTGGATGTTGCTTCGCCTGCCGGCGTAGATGCGCCTTCGGTTCAGAACATAAACATCGCTCCTTTGGAGAAGATTAATGTCAGCCCGGTTACGCTTGCGGAACCCGATATCGTTAAGCCGGTTGTCGCGGATTATAAAGTTCAGGGATATACTCCGGCGGCGGCAAATGTGCCTTCGGTTTCCTTCTCTCAGATGAAACCGGTATCCGTTGAGCCGATTGCGCTTAACCTTCCGGAAGCGGCCGATAATGCTCCTTCCGCTGAGTTCCGTGATTTCGAGGTTTCGGTTACGGCGCCTGCGGCAATTACCGTACCGGATGTTAAGGTAAAGAACACAGCATCCGTGAAGGCGGAGGTTCCGAATCCGGTTCACATTCCGGAGATTCCGGCAGGATCGGTTTCTTCTTTGCCTAAGATGAATCCCGAGCCGGTTAAGATCAATGTGTCTGTTCCGGAAGTAAAGATTCCGACGGTTGATATTCCGAATAAGCTTAAGGTTCGCGAAGCAGAACCGCAGTCGGAGAAGACTTCCATGTATGCTGTGGAATTTGCCGTACCGGACGGAATTTCGTTCAATGCTCCGAATCTGCAGGTAACACATACGTCCGTACCTGCGATTGAAAGCCCGGTGATCGATTCGGAGACCGCTTTGAAAAATATACTGGCTACTATCAGGTGAGTGAATGAAAAATAACGAAATACTGGTTTCGGTAAAAATCGAAGATAAGAATGTATCGAGAACGCTTTCTTTTCTGGTTATCAAGGACACAACCCTGAAGGCCTTTATCCAGGGCGTGTATTACGGCCTCGGGAAGATGGCAAAGCGGCGCGAAGAGGAACAGGAAGGAACGCTTTCCTTAGAGGCCTGCTATGCGGCGTTTGAGCGATATATCAAGACACATAAAGACCTGTTGGTTCTCTATACGATTATGGGACAGTATGCAGTTCTGGACGTTAACGGTACATCCGTTGATGAACTGGATGAGCGGAAGCCCCGTAAGAAGAATTACGACATGCCGTTAAGCAGTCTCGGTATTGTTACATCCAGTCAGGTTTTGATTACCGACCGTAGAATCATTGAGCGTGTTCCGCAGCTTTTCGAAAAAGAAGACAAGCAGAAGACGTATATTTTGCGTGAGAACAATACGCTTGAGTACAATATCAGTACGAGACGTCTGAATGTCATCGAACCTACGGAGATTGACATTCTGCCTGCCGGAGATGTTCCGCAGGAGCAGGGCGGCAGTTTCCTTGATACCATTATTCCTCCGCTCATTACCGCGGGCGGTATGATCGGTATCCGTTACGTGATCGGTCTGTTCTCAAGCAGCTCGGCATTCAACAGTTCCATGATGGCGATGACGATTGCAATGCCTTTCATGTCTGCGGTAAACTCCGTATACAACCGTAAGCGACAGTCGAAAGAGCATAAGGTATCGCTTGCCGATTGGAAAGAAAAATACGAAAAGTACATCAATGAGACGATCATCAAAGAGAAGATCGTTCAGTGGCAGAAGGACGAGATTGTATACCTGAATAAGGTTTATCCGAAGATGGGAATCCTGTTTAATGAGGTCGGCGAGATATCTACCGGTATCTTTGCAAGATCCCAGAACGACAAGGATTTCATGCGTGTGTCTTTAGGTGAATCGGACGAGATCAAGCCTTCGTTTGCGATCAATGCGGAGAAGAAGGATGAAATCTTCAGCGATATCCGCTATAAGCTCCATGATCCGGACGGCGACGGCGGAGAGCCTCCGTTTATTGAAATCATTATTCCGCCCAAGAAAAAGAAGAATAAGAAATCCAAGAAGGGCTTTCAGGAAACTACTACGGATCTGAAGAATCAGTTCCTTCTTACGGATCTGCCTTATATTTTTGCCAATACTCAGGAGAGTGAAGACAGCGACGGAAAGGTCGTGCAGACCGGTTTCAAATTCCTGCGCGATGCTTCCGGCAAAGGCGAGAAGCCGCCGCTTTTAATCGATCTTCGGAATATGGGAACTCTCGGCGTTATCTCAAGAGATAACGATATTTCGATGCAGTTTATCCGCCATCTTGCGTTTGAGATGGCATATTATCATTCGCCGGAAGACCTGCAGATGGTATTTTTCTTCAACAAGGAGAATAACGTCGGCAGGCAGAATTCGATTGTGGAAGATTATCTGTTCCTTCCGCATACGAATGAATTGTTTGAGAACCTGTCGCAGTTCGTTTTCGATGAGAAGAGCGCCGGTGACGTGTTCAGCCAGCTGCAGACGATCATTGCAGAGAGAGCCAAGTCAGCCAACCCGGATGACAAGGAAGAGAATGCCGCTCCCGAGAAGTTCACCCAGATCGTATGCTTTGTCATGGATGATTATGACATCAAGGAAAAGGCATTTTCGAAATACATTCCGGAAGCTCCGGTCGAGGGCGAAGCCTATGTCAATTCGCTCGGTTTGACATTTATCTTCATCCAGAGAGAAAAAGGCATGCTGCCGAAGTACTGCGGCAGTATCGTAGAGCTTGATAACCTTCGCCGCGTCAGCAACCGTTACAACCTTCTGAGCCATGAAACGCTCAGCAAACTGGCGGGCGGAAACGATTCGTCCACGACGACCGATGATATTATCGAATACACGCACTTTAACAACAAGTTCATCTTCTCAAACGGCAAGGATGAGAAACTGGATACGGAATTTAACCTGGCATACCGCCGGCTGAGTTCCATCTATTACACGCGTGTGGCGGAAAATGGTAAAGTTCCTTCCATTGTAACGCTGTTTGAGCTTTATCAGGATCTGTACGGTATGACCTCCGAATCCATCCAGGGCGACGGTCTTACGGAGGTTATCCGGAACAACTGGACCAAACTGAAGGATCCCGTAAACCCGAGAAACGACGTTACGAGAAACCTGTCGGTTCCGATGGGTAAGAACGAACATGAGATCACGTATCTTGATCTGCATGAGAATTCCGACGGACCGCACATGCTTGTTGCAGGTACGACCGGTTCCGGTAAATCCGAAACGATCATTACTTATCTGATCGGTCTTTGCGTAAAGTATTCGCCGATTGATCTGAACCTGATGCTCGTAGATATGAAGGGCGGCGGTTTCTCGGAAAGACTCGGAAAACTGCCTCATTGTGTCGGCACCGTAACCAATACCGCAGGTGAAAGCCAGGGTATTTCCGCGGTTTACATGCTGAAGCGATTCCTCGAGTCGCTTAACGCGGAAGTTAAGAACCGTCAGATCATTCTTGCGGATCTCGATGTGGATAATGCGGACTCGTATATCCGCGTGCTCCGTAAGATTAAAAAGATTCATGAGTTTGAAGGCAATCCCGCGAAGCAGAAAGAGCGGGACGACCTCGTTAAGGAAATCCGAGACGGAAAGAAAGAGAAGCAGATCCGTTTCATTGACGGAGACATCTCCGTTTTGAAGCCGCTCTCGCATCTGATTCTGGTAGTGGACGAGTTCACGGAGCTGAAACGTTTCTCCAGTGAATCCGATGACGTTGACTTCATCGCCGAGATCACGACGATCGCCCGAATCGGACGAACGCTCGGCCTTCACATCATTCTGGTTTCCCAGAACATTGAAGGTGCGATCAACGACGATATCCGTGTTAACACGAAGTCGAAGATCTGTCTTAAGGTTGCGACCAAGCAGGCGTCCAAGGAAATGCTCGGTACCATTGATGCGGCTGCGGCAACCATGCCCGGACACGGACGTGCATACATCCTTGTCGGTACCGGAAGCCGTTATGAGTATTTCCAGTCGGCTTATACCGGAGCCAACAAGAATACGGACATTAAGCCGCCGACTCTTATGACCTATGTCACCAACAGCGGCGCATATGATAAAGAATTTTACGATTCGTCGAAGGACAATAACATCCAGAAGGCGAAGAACAAGCGCATGAGCGCAGGCATCACGCAGCTTGAATACGTAGTTGAGAAGATCCGCGAGCTTGCCGCGGAACGGGATGAAAAGGGCAACCTGAAGTTTGAAATCCCGGAGATGATCTTCCAGGAACCTCTTCCGATCGTCCTGACGGACGACAACGATGAGTACAATGAGTGGAAGGGGGTGGATGTTGTTGAATAACGATCATTTGGAACTCTGCGCGATCGGCAAATACGACATTCCGAGCAAGCAGCGCCAGTCCACCTTCCATGTCGATCTGATCAATTCGAATATCGCGATTTTCGGATCGGCACTTTCCGGGAAGACCAATCTGCTGAAGCATCTGATCAACTGCCTTCATAAGAGAAGCGATGAGACGAAGGAGCAGATTTTCCTCCTCGACTTCGGCGGAGCTTTACAGGAATACAAGAATATGCCCCTTGTATCCGCGTATTTTGACAACAGCAATGAGGAATATGTTAAGAGAGTGTTCCGTATTCTCGAGACGATTCTGAAGAAGAATATCAAGGATCTCGGCAGTAAGAACTTTACTGCAGGCCGTGATGAGGCGGCGATTCCTCACACCACATTTATCATCGATAACCTGAATGCGTTTGTGGACGAGGACCGCTATTCGGCTTATCAGGAAAAGTTCGGAAGACTTTGCCGTGACGGCCGTTCGAGAGGTATTTCGATCATCTTTACGGCGACGGATACAAAAGGTATCATGCGGTTCATGCTTTCCTTTGAACAGAAGATCGCATTGAATCTCTCTACGGAGAAATATTCGGAGATCTTCGGAATCAAGACCGAAGCACTCGGAAACATTACCGGCCGCGGATATGCCAATGTTACGGAGCGCCCGGACGGTATCATCGGAACGTTCAATCTGAACGCCCCGTATGAGGTACAGATCTTAAAGAGTGCGGATATTGCGGATACGGATTCCCATTTTGTCCGGAATCTTCGCGCCAAATACGACTACGACGCAAGCACCGGTGAGTACCGCCGTACGGTTAAGAAGTATCAGACGTTCCCGCAGGAACTCACGCGTGAGGATTACGAAGAACTGAAGCAGCCGTACTCCGCGGACGACAAGATCCCTTCGGGCTCATTTGTCGAAGTCGGACTGGATTATGTAGACTTCAAACCGGTCGGAATTGATTTTAACGAATCGCGTGTGGCCGCGATATACGGCAAGAGGGAATTCGGTAAGACCAATCTGCTGACGATCCTTTTGGAGAAGCTCAAAGACATTAAGCCCGGTTCCCGTTTCGTGTTCTTCGATGACGGACGGAAACAGCTGTACGGTCTGTATGAAAAACTTCGTGATACGCGGAACTGCACCTATATCGGTGAGTTTGCAACGATCGATGTTCAGCTTGTAGGCGGAGAGATCCGCAAGAGGAAGCTTTCTCCGATGCTTCAGTTTTACAAGCTTGTTCATGAAGAATATATCAGTCTGAACCGGGACTACCGTGAGAATCCGGTCCTCGACCAGATTTACGGAAGCGATATCAGTCTGGATCTGATCCCGGAAGGAGCGGACAGAGGCAATGCCGAGCCGACGGTATTCATTATCCAGAGCAAATCGGTTTACCTGAATACGAAGACCAATGCGGATTTCATCCATTATGTTCTTCCGGAGATGGTGGACACGGCCGAAGACAACGACCTGCTGTTCCTTTTCACGGACGCGAAGAAGATTACGGATGCCGAGGTCAATTCGGAATTCAACAGCGCTTTGAAGATCGTATTCCTGCTTGATAACATTGCGGAATTCGCAAGCGAGCGTGGCGGCAAATCGGTATTCGGTGAAATGGATCTGAAGAGCCTTAAGGAAGACTACGCAAGATGTGAGATCGGAGACGGTTACTATTACAACGTGGAAGCAGACTCTTTGAAAAAGTCTAAATTCATAAAAGTCATATAAAAGGAGGATGATTTTATGGCAGATGCTGCATTTGTATCAGCGGATACAACGAAAATCGCGGATTTTGAGAAACAGAGTGCCGAAGCCATTCAGGAATTTGCGGCAATCAAGACGGAGTTCAATACGATCAACCAGACTCTGTTGTCTGCATGGAAGGGTGCGGGCGCAAATGCTTACAAGTATGAGACGGATCACATCCTCGAAAAGATTGCGAGCGTTGAGGACGTTCTGAACGCAATCAACGAGGGCGCCGTTAAGAGTATTCGGAGCACTTACAGCGAGCTCGACGAGAGTCTTGGAGAATACAATCGTAATCCTGATTCGGGAGACGGAGAGCAAGAATGATAGACATGACGGATGCTGAATTTGTGAACCTCGGTCCCCAGATTCAGTTAGACAGAGTGGAATTGGAAATCCTTGATGAAAAATCCGATAATTCGATATATAATGTAATTATCCAAGAGATTGAAAAGGATGCATCCAATGGCCAGTAATGATATCCTTATAGGATCGGAATTTAACTATATCATTGACACAAAGTATGGTTTGTCATCAGACGGTTATATCGCTACCGGTACCGAGAGTATCGTGTATAAAGGGATAAAAACTTCGCGTGATGGGGAAATCATGCTTTCGTGCGTCTTGAAGTTCAAGTACAAGGCGATCAGAGTCGGTGCGGAAGGCGATGACTTTAAGACGGTCGATGTGTATAATAAATTCAGGACGCATGACCTGAAGATATTCGATGATCTGCAGGATTGCCGGTCGGTTGTAAGAATCTTCGACGTAATCGAAGACCTCGGCGATTTCTCCATAACGGACACACATGTTCCGGAAGGAAAGAAAAGCCTCTCCATCAACCGCGAGCAGTTCTTCTGTGTGGTGGAAGAGTATATTGACGGATGGTCTCTCGAGGAGTACTGTCGTGATGAGTACTGGAAGCTGACGCAGACGGTGGATGTCGGAAACAACTTAAAAAAGAAAGAATCATTTCACCTGTTCAGTCCCGAGAAACAGGATGAGTTGATTCACAGTTATAAGCATGACTATGACGTTATCGTACGGTATCAAAGCGAGATACTGAACTTCATGATGAACCTGTGTGAGATTCTTCGGTTTATCACCGATCAGAAGCGGATTCTTCATCTCGATCTGAAACCGGATAACATCATGGTTACCAGATACGGCAAGGAACTGGTACTGATCGACTTCGGCCGTTCGGAATACATGGATGTGGAAACGCATTCCGTGCAGAGCAACCTCGGCGGAGCCGATTATAACACCGATCAGACCTTTGCGAGAATGTTCCAGTACGGAACACTTGGCTATGCCGCTCCGGAATGTTTTGCGGAACCGATCAACGGGTCGGAGTTTCCGCTTGATGATACAGGAATTCAGAGGGGACGCATGGGTGTCGAAAGCGACATCTTCTCATTTGGCGCAACCTTCTGGGAGTGTCTGTGCCTCTTTGAACTGTATACGGGCAATAAGGATTTTGCGACCGATAAGAGTATGGGCGGTTCTTACGAGTTCTATCGGAAGCATATTCTGAATGATGAAGCATATTGCGGCCGGGACCTCTCCATTACCTCGAAGCATTATCATGAGAAACTGGAGAACATTATCCGGAAGTGTACGAGAAAGCGTACGGAAGGATATCTTGACCGGAACAATCCCGCATACGCGAATTACTATCACAACTATGAAGAACTGCAGGAGGACATCCAGATTGCGAAGGATTCCGCACCTGCATTGGTAAAGACGGAAAATATCAAAGTCAGAAATGCCTTCGGACTGGCCGGCGTTATGGCGGGCTTGATCGGAACGGTTCTGATTATATGCGGTATCCTGAAACTGTCCGGCAGCTATTACGCGCAGCGGAAGATGGATACAATCATGAATAATTACAATCCTACACTGATAGAACGGTTGGAGGATGCAGCTGTAGAACGAATGAATTCCGCGACGGAAGCCGAGAAACATAACATCTATAACAAAGCTTATGATTTCCTTCGCCGGCAGGATAACAGTCTTGAATACTCGGAAACGATTGTTCTGGTAAACCTTTTAAAAGAGATTAATGACGGCGAATTTGTAGCGGAATCCGTGAATAATATTCTGCTGAATGTGGAGCAGAAGGGTTTTATCAACTGTATTGAATATACGGTTCCGAATCTGACCGGCTGCACCGGAATCGGCTATGAACTGGCAGCGCAGATTTACAATGCGCAGAAGAGAGCGCATCTTTCCGAGTGTTATTCCGTTTTGCTGAAGCATGCGGACAACGACGTATTTGCCGTATTGACCCACCGGCTTGCGCAGGATCTGAATCATGACGCACTGATTACAAAGATTGCCGAAGAACAGCTTGCGGCAGAGCAGCCGAATATGGATAAAAACAGTCAGGACTACAGGAGTAGAATGGTGGAAATCAAGTACGAGATAAATAATAATCTCCAATCGGTGATAGGGGGAGAACAGTGAAATTATTCAAAGCAATAAAAAAAGCCTGGAAGAATGAAGGATTTACGAAGATCAGGCGGTATATATGGGGGCCGGCATGGGTTTGCTTTGTCGGAGCGGATATCCTGGCATTGATTGCGGTCCTCTTTCTGCTGGCATTCGGAAAGCTTGAGAATTTGATCGTATCAATGAATATCCGGTACAACTCACCGATTTTTAAAACATTTATCAGTGTTTTTCTGATTGTGCTCGTTTGTTCCTGTACATACGGAATCGTTTTGAGCCTGCGGACATATAAAAGAACGAGCAAGAGAGGTATTTTGAAACCGTCCTTTAAGGATGGATCATCGTATAAGGCGCTGGCTCAATGGCTGGACGGAAAAATGTTCAATTAATACGGATACAGTTCGGAGGGGAACCAAAATGAGAAAAATGAAAAGAATCATCGCCTTGCTTACAGCTATAGTGTTGGTGGCAAATACCGGTATACCCGGGATTTCCGCCGCAGCGGAGAACGAGAAAAAGGCGAGCGTTTCGGAAAATCTGAAAGCTGCTCAAGATGCGCTCGCATCGGCTGAAAGTGCTTTAGAAAACGCTCAAAACATAGTGGATGGTCTTAGTGAGGATGCCGATCAGGAAACGAAAGAATCGGCTCAAGATTTGCTTGACCAGGCGCAATCTGATTTTAACCATTCAAGCGAAGTGCTTGGCGTTGAAGAAGACCGTGAAACGAAAGCAAAAGACCTCGGTCTTACGGTTTATATTCCCGAAGGATGGACCAAAACCTGCAGCGATTGGGTAGAAATTACGGATGATGCTGCAAAGGTATATTTTAAGGTTTCCGGAAAGAATGAGAATTGGGGAAATTATACCGACACAGATGCTAAGGAGTGGTCCGGAAAAGCGGATAGTGTTCCGGACAGCACTGCAGGGGATTCTTTTATCTGCTTTTGGGTTGTTAACGGGAATAAAAGCGTGTCTCGTGTTTATCGATATCATTATGATAAGACTAATCCGGAAGACTTTAACCTAATTGTTAAGGAAAACGGCAACCACGAACGGATTATAACCAGTGAGAGCGGGATTAAAGACAAACAATCCGGAGTTTATTTGGTCAAGTATTATTACGGTGATCCGGAAGAAGCATATGATTACGACAAAATTAATGCGATCGCACAATCCGTAACCTATCGAGACAATAATTTTTCGATTCCCGTTAAGGGTGATATGTATGGGAAAACCGTATTTGTTTACGTCTTCGATCGTGTGCAGAATGTCACAGTGGATTCCGTATACGTTGAAGAACCGTACACATTTGAGACTCATATTCCGGAAGGCTGGACCAATACATATGCAGACTGGGTTGAAGCTTCTGACAATGTAGAAGTATATTTCAAGACCAGCGATGAAGAACCGGACGACTGGGGTTCTTGGAATGAAGACGATGCAGAACGTTGGGATGCGAATGTTTCTCTGAAAGAATCCGTTAAGGAAGGTTCATTTATTAAGTTCTGGGTGGTGAGGAATGAGGAAGCGGTTGATGAAGACACGAAGCGATACTTCTATGATAAAACCGCCCCGAAATTGGTTGAAGTGAAGACATCTCAAAACGGACTCGAGGATTACCATATTTACAGTACGGATGTTGTTTCGGACACTCTCTCCGGAGTTGATAAGGCATATTATTCCGTCAATATGCGGTATTACAGCTTGGAAGACCTGGAAGATGAAAGAAAAGCCGGTACGGTCGGATTGGAATTTGATGAAGATAAGAATGGCTATCGGATTAACTGTGATTATTTTGATTCAATGGCCGGCTTAACTGTCTATATTTATATAGTTGATAAAGCCGGAAACATCCAAACGTCGTCCGTTTTCGTAGAAGAAAAATACATAACCCACTTTAATGTTACAGACAAGCTTATTGCTTATGATAATGGATGGAACAATTCTTACAAAGATTGGGTAGATGTTTCAAAAGATTTAACTGTATACTACAGATTAAGATATAATTCACATACTTATGATGAATTAGGAAATTACACGCACAGAGATGCAAAGGTCTGGGGGGAACCGATTCCCGAGACCAGCGGTTATTATATCAGTTTCTGGGCGGTAGACAATACCACCAAACAGGTTTACAAAAAAACCGGTCAGTATCATTATAAGCTTGATATGACGCCGCCTTCCGGCTTTGAACTTGAGATAAAACCGGATCTTACCGATTACTATAGAGTGTTTTGTGTCGGAACTCTTTCGGATGCTCGTTCCAAAGTAGACAGGGCTTTTTATACAATCGGAGAAGAATATAAACCCGAAAACGGAGATCAAAAGGTTGTTCCTTTCTCTTTGAAAGACGGCAAGACATCCTTCGATTTTCCATGTACCGAAGAAATGACCGGGAAGACGGTTTATGTGTATGTTGTGGATGCTGCCGGAAACATGTCCTCATCGTCCATCTTTGTTGAAAAAGCCATTAACACGGATGCACCTGCTTTAAGTGTTGAAGGTATAAACGAAGACGAATGGATTAAGTTTGAAACCAGGCAGCAACAATGGAAGATTTCGACGGTTCCCGGTGCCAAAGTATATTATAAGGTTTCGACAACCGATCTGGGTAACAATTGGGGCAAGTATAACGACGAATATGAAGCAGAAGATGACAGAGTCAGAGAATGGACTAACGAGGATAATTTTGTCAACGGCGAATTATACATTCATTTCTGGGCGGTTTATCCGCTGACCCAGTACAGAGGTGTAACAGAAAAAACGTATAAATTCAAGTATGATAATACCGCTCCGACTATTGCAGAAGCTAAAGAGGTAATTGTTCCCGGAGTATTCGGGGAAAACAATGCAAGTTTGCAAATCACCTGTACCGGCATTCTCGATAATGAATCGGGAATTGTCAGAGATAAGATTTATTATCGGATCTATGAAATTGACGCAAACAGTACTACAAAGAGAGAAGGATATGTTCCGGCCGAAAATCTTACAGAGACCGAAGATGGGATCGGTTTCACCATTGACTTGACAGAAGGAGATAAGATTTTCAGCGGTCAGGGTTATGTAGAGGTTTATGATCAGGCGAATAATCCCGGAGTTTACTATTTCGGCGGAAATATTGTATTTAATAAGGACATTCCTTTTGTCAGTCAGGAAATCGGAGATCTCGGCATTGTTGAAGCGCCGGATTCCGAGGCCGAAATCGTTCAGCCGTATTCATATTTTGCGAAGGACGGCATAATCTGGAAATCAGTATATATTAACGGCGACGAGTATATAAAGATAAAGGCCAAAGACGAAGACCTGAAAAAAATCAAAATTAAGATTACAAGATTGGACGGTATAGTCCATTCAGTAGAGTTTCGCTCCCGGGAGCATATATGGGATGCTTCTTATCAGTACGAATGGATTCGTATTACCGGTCGTCCGGGAGAGGATGAAACGGATACATTCTATTTGAACATTGGATATTTCAAAGAGAGTCTTCAGGCGGGTGCAACGAACAGAATAGCCATCCAAGTAATCGATTCCAGTGATAACTGCTGTCCTGTAAAGCCTATTTGCGATGGGACGAACGAGGAGTTCACACTATTCTACGATCCCGACGGAGGCAATGAGCCTGCGATAGAGAACAGTGAAGTGCAGAAATACTACGGTGTTGATGCTGCAGAGCACAAGATTGACGTAACTCTTACGGATGATAACGGTTTGAAGAGTTATACTATCTCCGTAAACGGTGAGAAGATCGGTTCTTATGATATTTCAAAGGGCGAGCCGGACATCGCGGAAGAGCCTGCGGAACTGACGGCAGAAGAGGTTGAAGAGGGAGTCATTGCTGAGGAACTTACCGCAGCGGAAACGCCTAATGATCGTTTCATTCCGTATACCAAATATATCCATACGATTGATTTTGCAAATACGATTTATCCGTTCATTAAAAACGAAGTTCCGGTGGACGGCCGTTACGAAATCGAAATCGTGGCAGAGGACCTTGCCGGAAATCAGAACAGCAAGACATTCAGTTTTATAATCGACACGGTTGCGCCGGTAATTGACACTGCGTCATATCATTATGAGAATTCCTTAATCAATAATCTTCCGATGGGCATGTTCGGAAGCGAAGAGTATGTAATCAGCATTCAGGTTAAGGATCCCGATCCGGAGGATAAGGTAGACGGTGTCGGAGCCGCGAAAGCCGTTATCAGCTGGAATGAGACGGAATTTGTCGGCAGTTATAATGAAGACACAGACTCTTATGTCTTTGATCCTTTGCCGATTGACGGAAAAGGCGTGTTGACCGTAACACTTGAAGATGAGCTTGGAAACGGTGCGACCTACGCATTATTGTCCACGGAAAATGAAGACGAGGACGGCGATCATTCTGTCGGAATGAGCTTCGGTATATCAAGCAAAGCTCCTGTACTGTTCCTTGAGAATACGCCTCCGACCGCAATCATTATTCTTCCGGAGGAGTTTACGACCGAAGAGGGTGAGACGGATGTTCTCGCAATTTATGAGTTCCTGTTTGAAGACGAGCATGTTGAAAGATGGTATCCGGGCGATATCGAGCTGAAGGTAAACGCACAGGATGGAGAATCCGGTCTGATGATTGTCCGGATTACCAGAGACGGTGAGGTTTATTTCGAGGAAATCGGAACGTTAGATGAGCTGTTCATTGACAGCGTCTTTACCGGTATGGCGGAATACTCGTATCCGCTTACCGAGGAAGGTAGCTACAACCTGCTGGCTTATGCAATTGATAACGCACTGAACTCGAATGAAACGGAGCCTTCCGAGGAGCAGTCAACGATCATTCACATTGACAAGACGAAACCGCAGATTACGGAGTTCCGGTTCGGTAACGATTCCGGTGACGGAGACGCGGTTGAGCGTACGAATTACGGTTTCTTCTTTACGGAGGACACGGAGCTCAGGATTTATGTCAAGGATCCCGGAGTTTCGTCCGGATTGAATTCGGTTACCCTGTATCTGAAGGATATCAACGGAGAGACCGTTGAGATTACCAAGACGGCCGAAGAACTGATCGTTGAAGAGGTTGATCCGAACGAGAACAAGCCCGAAGAGGACAAGCCCGGCACGGAGACCTCTGATAAAGATGAGTCGGATAAGGATAATAAAGACGATCTGAACGACGATCAGAATTCCGGTGACCAGAACGGCGATTCAAGCAATGATGACGATCAAAACGGCGATCTGAATAACGATGATCAGAATGACGATCAGCATAATGATGATCAGAACGGCGACAAGGATCTTGATGACGATCAGGACGATGACGAGGAAGAGCAGGAGACGGAACGCTACTACATGTCATTTGTCATTGAAAAAGGTTTCAAGGGCGGCGTATCCGCTGTCGTAACCGATAACGTAGGACATTCTTCCGGTCTGATCAATGCAGACGGAAGCATCATTGAGAATCCCGAGATTCACGCGGAAACTTCCGGTATTACGATCACCGAGAAGGATCCGTCGAGAAAGACTGATGCGAACGGCATCCCGCTTTACAAGGATCAGATTGTTCTTACCGTAACGTGCGTGGATACATTTTCCGGTATCGACCATATTGACTGGAGCATCGATAAGGACAGAACGTCCGGAACGATCTCGGTAGATCTTAACGGCAAAGCAACAAGCAGTACCGCGGATGCAGTGATCATCGAAGACTCGATTGAATACGATCAGAACCTGATTACGAAGCTTCAGTTCCGGATTGTTGTGAAGAGCAACGCGAACGGCAACACGGTTAAGATTAAGATGACGGACCGTGCCGGCAATACGAGCGAGAAGGAAAATATGTACAGTATCGACACGACTGCACCGGTTATTACCGCCTCGCTCGGTGACGGAGCTCCGAAAAACGGATACTACTACAGTTCCGGAAGAACAATCACCATTACGATCAATGAGAGAAACTTTAATCCGAGTGATGTTGTTGTCAGAATGAACTCGATGACGCCTACCGTTCACTGGAACGAAAGAGGAGCGTCCATCACAACGGATGACACCGCACACGTCGGAACATTTACCGTTACCGAGGACGGAGATTACTATGTAAGCATCAGTTATGCGGATATCGCCGGAAACAACGGAGATACCTTCACAACGCCGAGATTTGTAATCGATAAGACTGCTCCGAAGGTTTCGAACAACTTTGAATCATTCGGTTCTTTGGATGATGAAGAGATATATTACAACATTGCACAGAAGGATAACGTCAAGGCCGAGATTACGGTGAAGGAAGTAAACTTCCGGTCGGAGGACGTTCATCTGCAGGTTTATTACCAGCCGGCAGGCAGCGCGCATACCGACAAGGATGCCGAATGGAAGACATACTATTACTCGGATAAATGGGAGGAAAGCGGAAGCGATATCCACAAGCTGACAATCCCGTTCACGGAAGACGGCGTTTACAAGATTACGATCGCACCCGTTGACCGCGCAGGCAATGCCGCGGATCTTTCGAACGCCGCAGGCGGACAGTATCCTACCAAGACAGCCATCTTCGAGACCGACTACACGGCTCCCGTGATTGCGGCAAGAAACGGCAAAGACGTAGCGGCTGACGATTATAAGTTCTTCGAGCTTTACGATTATGACCGCAGAAACGATGATGCACCCGCAGTTGCATTCAAAGACACCAATATCGCTTATATCGTTTGCAGCGGAAAGAAGTACACTCCCGTATATGAAAACGGACGCGAGATCGGAGTGATCACTCCGGAGGAAATCACCGGAAGGTCCGAGGAAACCGTTGCGGACACATACATGCCGACAATGGTATTCAAGCTTGACGGCTTCGAACTGGATGGCGTATATTCCCTGAAGCTTACGGCGTATGACAAGGCGGGCAATGCAAGCGTTCTGAATGATAACACGTATGTCCGTATGGTTGACCCGACCGTCAAGGTTCTTGCTTATATTGAGAACAGTGACCGTGAAAAGGCAACCGGATGGTACTCCTTCGAAGATGAGAACGGACCGATCAGTAAGAGACCGAGCAGCTTCTCGGATCTGAGTATCGTCGTATTTTCCAAGTTGTCTGATGCAACACAGATTTGTCTTGTTGATAAGGCAACGCAGGAAGTTACGGATACGAAGGTGACGGGCAGCGAAGAAAGCCTGTTTGACAAGGACATGTATGATGTCGGCGCATATCGCTACATCCTGCCCGGCGAGTACTTCGTAAAGAACTTCACGGCAGATGCCGATACCGGAATCTACTTAAGAATCGTGAATAACGGTCAGAGCCTGGATCTCGGTGAGATGAATATCGATAACACGACACCGGGTGTTACCATTCCGGAGCACTTCCATGATTGGGGCTGGTTCAGCGGATCCGGCGAGCATGTCATTGAGTTTACCGATCTTACGGAAACGCTTGAGATCAGTGAAACGGTTGCATATGTTGACGGTGAGACGATCCATCTTGCAAATCTTGCCGGAAACGAAGATTCTCCGTTCGTATACAGCGAGCAGGAGAAGAAGCTTTCCCTGACGTTACAACCCGGAAGTCATAAAGTAGGATTACTGCTCGTCGACAGAGCGGGAAATACGAAATCCATCAAGGAAGTACAGCATCTGGCAATCGGTGATTACAGAGTCTGGATCGGAATCGGAGCGGGATTCGGAGCAATTCTGCTGGCGGTTCTCGGAGTAATCCTTGCAAAAATGCTGAAGAAGAAAAAGCAGACTGCATAATTGATGAGACGTGACAGACACCCTCCCGGAGAAACGGGAGGGTGTTTTTTGCTGGTGTTTATAGCATAATATTTTTAAAATCAATCAGATAAACAAATGTTGAGAATATAGTGAATTACCCAATGTTTTATTGACACCAATAGGTTTGTCATATATAATTCAATGTATTGAGCATTTTGCTCAAAATATTACATTTTGTGGAGGGCATCATGAAAAGACGTCTTGGTGTATTTATGTTGTTGTGCTGGTGTGTATTATCAGCCTGCGTATTTGTTCTTGTGTCTGCTGCTTTTGCGGATATTAAGAATAATCGGAGTAATCGGGAAGCCGAACAGGAAAAACAGCTGCAGAAGGTTGACGGTTCAGGCAAAGTATCATATGCTTCTGTTATCAATAAGGCTGCTTTGCCGTCGGGGCCGAGAATCAGCCCTATATATGCGTATTCAGATGCATATGCCCTATATCTTTCGGAAGGCGGCAGTAATGCGTACAACTTTTACGGATGGAGAAGATTCAAAGCATCCAATCCGGGCGGCATCGGTTATGGAGTGACACAGGTGTCCGGCGATTATCTGACGGCAGCAAAATATGCCTTTGGAAAGATGTCTGCCGTGTCCAGCGGTATTAACGTATATGCTTCTTCAAAAGGCTATTATTCGCCCGGCGACAAATATACGGTTGCAGCGGCCAATCAAGGTCCGGTAGGTTACAATGCCATAAATAATATGAACTGCACTCCTTCGGGAGGTTATGCGCTGGTTACGGAGTCGCATATTCTTTACAATACCTATTATATGAATTCGTATACGTTAGATGCGAAGAAAATGCTTGCTATGCATGAACTCGGCCACACATTCGGACTTAGGGATATATACGCTTCGGAGCAAGCATATTCAAGGAATATGACGGTTATGAAATACGATTATTCTTCAGGGTATCATGTTTTTCTGGATTACACGGATTTCGATAAGATGAATTTAAGATACGCTTACGGTTATTAGGTAAAGATGGATAAAGTTTATTTGCTGGGGGCAGAAAATCTCTGCAAGTCTTATGAAGCGGACGGGGAAAGGGAGATAATTGCTTTAGATAATGTGAATTATCGTTTCCCCGATTGCGGTATGCTGGGAGTGGTAGGCCGCAGCGGCAGCGGAAAGACCACTTTGCTGAATATGCTCGGAGGAATGGATAATCCCTCAAGTGGATGGATTTCTTTCCGGGGCAAAAGAATTGATGAGTTTTCGGAAAAGGAAATGGACTCTTTCCGAAAATGGCAGGTGGCGTATATATTCCAGGAGTATAATTTGATCGGGAATATGTCCGCTCTGGATAACATTAAAGCGGCTTTGCGTTTTCAATTATCCGATGAAAAGGAAATTGAACGGAAAGCTCTGAAAGCGCTTGCGGATGTTGAACTGTCCGGGTATGAAAAACGGGATATTCGCAAGATGTCCGGCGGGCAGCAGCAAAGAGTTGCCATTGCACGTGCAATAGCCAAAGAATCCAGTATAATCCTTTGTGATGAGCCGACCGGGAATCTGGATATCAATACGGCCGAAGAAGTAATGAATCTTTTAAGGTCGATATCCGTGAATCGTCTGGTGGTAATAGTGACACATGATGAGCAACTGGCGAAAGAGTATTGTGATGAAATAATACGGCTGGAGCAGGGGCGGATCACGGAAAATAAGTCATATGAACGAGACGGCAAATCTGAAAAGGAAAATGAATTCGCATCAAGAGAAGAGGATTGTTCGGGAAAAGCATTCTCGGGAACACTTAAACTGATGCGTTATTCCTTGTTTTTCCTGAAAAGAAATCTGGCGGCAATTCTTGCGATTCTTTTGATAGCGGTCGTGATGTTTACATTGCTGATCACCTCACTCAACATTTCGGGCTATTCTAAAACGAATGCCCTTTATAATACGATAAAGGATAATAAGCTTTCTTTTTTGCCTATTACCCGATATGTTGACAAAGTAGTCAGGCAGGGAGACAGCGAGTTGTTTTTTTACGGACCGTCCGCAGAATGTGAAAGTGTCAGGTTAACGGACGAGGAAAAGGTTCGTTCCGTGATCGGACAGGATACGCCGCTCTATCGGAGTTACTTCTTTTGCAAAAGCCTCGACGATTTCAGTGAACGGTCAAATTTTTCCTCGGATTTGACGCGGGAGAAATGGTTTCGTGAATTTGTTGCATTAGATGATTATAAGGGAGCCCGGATAGAACTGTTAGCCGGTGGATATCCGAAGTCCGGAGGGGATGTACTGATTACCGATTATATGGCTGACAATATCATCGCGCAGGGTAAATATGCGGGTGTTTCCAAGGTTTCGGATTTGGTCGGCTACACTCTTACGGATGTTCATACCGGCTTGGCAATGCATATTACCGGAATTATTAAAAGCGATTATCGGCATTTCATCGAGTATGCGGAAAGTTCCTCGTTAAGTCAATTTGTCAGCGCCTACCTTGGCAGCCTTCAATCTGTATGGGGATTGACGGAGTTTGTTCCGACAATACAAAAAGACGGACAGTGGGTTTCCGTCGAGGAAAAGCTGTACAGTGCTGATGACGTAAACAGAACCCGGCTGGAGAATAATCCGTTCAGGCTGGTCAGAAGCATCGACGGCTTGTCATTCATCGGTCCGTTTAACCGTCATGATTCGATGACCGGAGTGCTTTTGACGAAGGGACAACTGGCTGAACTATGTGGCGTTTCCGTCGAAAAGATTGATGAAAGATTCATTGAAGAAAACGCGAATCGGATAGATCATATGAGTTTCTTTGTCAAGTGTTTGTTTATCGGAAAAGAGATGGAACGCGGAAGCGCTTTCTCAATGGAATTAGGTGTTATCGGCATCATAGATGATGCTTCGAATCCGAAAGAGCTGGTCTGTTATGAACGTGACTCCGATGGAGCTTTCTGGTTTATCCCGAATGGGGAGTTTCGGCAGTTTTATGTCGGGCTTACCGGAAAAAAGGACTATGATCAATTGCTGGTTGGAAAGCTTGTTCCGGATGTGAAGACGGATGATTATTATTTGTCGCACAAGGATTATTATCGGGAAGGATATATGATTTATTCACCGTTTTTATCCTTCGTCGAGGAAAGCACAAAATACCTTTCGGGAATGGAACCTATCGGAATAAAACTGTCTATAGCCTCAATCCTTTTATTCTTAATCGGAATCATTGCCTTTGGGGCGTTGACAATTCGCAAACATCATTATGAAATCGGGTTATTCCGATCGCTCGGCGCCGGCAGATGGACGGTGTCGTGGATATTCGGAACGGAACTATTGCTGGTGGTAATTGCGGCAGCAGTATTATCGGTTGTTGTTTCACCGATAGTATTGAAAACCCTGAATGAAGGGTTTACCAAGAATTCCATGATAGTTGTACGTTTGTTTGATTTGTCGTGGAAAAACTATTTGCTGCCGGCTGTCTGCGGGGTTGCGATAACGATTGTTGCAATTCTGGGGTCGGTTTCCATGCTGATGGTTTCAACTCCGTCAAAACTGCTGAAATACGGGAGGTCATAGGATGAAAACAAAACTGTTATCATGCCTGCTTCTTGCATTGCTGTTGGCATTCCTTTGCGGCTGCTCGGCTGATGACAAGGAGAAAGGGAACGAGAATTCAAGCCTGTGTTTCGAATATTCGGACTGGGTGAATCCCAATCAGAAGAATATATTCTCTACGGAACAAAACCTGATTCAAAAAGATATGGTCTCCGAAAAGCCGGTTACGGCTGAATGGAAGATATCGGGAAAAGACAGGGCGGCGATTGAGAAAATGATCCGCGATTATCAGCTGCCGGGTCTGATTGAAGAGTATAAGCGGTATGAGGAAGGATTGGAGACATATTATATGTCCAGTCCGGAAATCAGTATTGAGTTTTGCTTTACATTGGACAATCACGAGTATCGGATTGCAACGACTCAGGCCATGCTGAATTTCATTCCGAAGGATATGAAAATTCATGATCTGACGGATTTCTTCGCGGAGCTGAAGAATACATTATGTGCGCAAAAAGCATATCAGTCTTTACCGAAAGCGAAGAGCAGCTATCAATAATCTGCCGGCGTTGCCGGACTTACGAAGGGGACAACCGCAGGGCTGTCCCCTCCTTCTCTGTTTCCGCTATTTCCGGCCTTGGCTTTCTGCGCTTGGTCCGATATCAGTCCCCTGTCTTCGGCAGCGCTTGTATTTCCCGTCTGAAAATGCTATAATCAATCTGTTAGGCTGGTAAGAAAGAATCTTAATAGGAAGCAACAAGGAACAATCAGAGAGGAGGATATGATAAGTTTTCCGCTGAAACTTATCGGTGTGCGTTATGAAAGGTTTAAAGGCGTTTTTTGGTTTCGTTATATTTGCCTTGATCGTCTACTTCGTGCTGACGATAATTATGCCGAAGATCGCATTCGGACGAAAGAAGTCATTAACCGATCCGTATAAGATTTCCGCTACGGAGGCCGATACGTCGGACACCTTTATTATCCGTATGGATATGAACAAGGGTACCTGGGAAAGCTTTGAATACGAGCTTGACCGCATCGGCTTTAAATACAGCGAAAAGAATACGTATTGGTCAAAATCTCCGAATCGAAAGATGTTCACGGAGTCGGAACTTCAGGGGTTTGTTAAGGAATACTACAGAACGGAAGAAAAGCATGTCCCGATCACATCCAAGTATATAATGGAATATCTGGTTGTGATGAAGGATGCGCAGGGCTTCCATCTGTATTATGAACTCCGAATGACCGATACCGAGGAAGAACCGCTTCATTAAGAGACTTCAGCCGAAGTTTTGAAGTATGAAGGAGATAGAAAGAATGAAAAAAGTACTGACCTTGTGTCTCGTACTCCTGCTGCTTACGGGCTGCTTTGCGGCTTGCGGCAAGAAAGACCCGACACCGACCCCTGCGGTAACCGAAGAACCCACTCCGGTTCCGACCCAGATACCTGTTGAAGACCCGACACCGACTCCCACTCCGGAGCCTCCGCAGGTGTATTTGAAGGACGTTTTTGCCGAGCACGGAATCAAGGTGGGCACCTGCCTTACCACCCAGATGATCAGTAATTCCAAAACGAAGGAATTGCTCCTCGGACACTATAACAGTGTGACCATGGAGAACCATATGAAGCCCGACTACATTTTGAGCCAGGCTAAGAGCATCGAGAAAGGCGATATCGTTGTTGAGTTCAACAAGGACATGATCACGATGCTGGATTTCGCAAAGGAGAACGGACTTGCCGTGCGCGGACACACGCTTGTATGGTACAGCCAGACTCCCCAGTGGATTTTCTATGATAACTTTGATAACAAGACCGGCAAGCTTGTTACCCGCGAAGTGATGTTAAAGCGTATGGAAAGCTACATCAAGCAGGTGTTTGAAAAGCTTACCGAACAGGGCTACGCGGATCTGTTCTATGCATACGACGTAGTAAACGAAGCTTGGATGGAAGACGGTTCCATGCGCAGCCAGATGAACCTCTGGTATGAAGTTGTCGGCGATGATTATATCTGGCACGCATTTAACTTCGCAAACAAGTATGCACCCGAGAACATCGCATTGTTCTACAACGATTACAACGAGCAGTTCAAGACTGATACGCTTGAGAAGTTCGTTAAGACGCTTGTGGACAAGGACGGCAATTACCTGATCGACGGTATCGGCTTCCAGGCGCATCTTTATACCGAAGACAGCCTTACCGCTTATTTCAAGACAGTGGATCAGCTGAGCAAACTCGGTCTTACGATTGAACTCACCGAGCTTGATGTCTGTCTTGGCAAATACAACGCCCCGCAGATGGCAAGTGATGAGAACAAGGCAAAGCAGGGACGTTTTGTTTACGACCTGATTAAGGGCATTTTCGACAGAAAGGATGCCGGCACGCTGAAGATTGACTCCCTGACGTTCTGGGGAATCACGGACGGCGCATCCTGGAGAAAATCCTACAGCCCGCTCTTGTTCAGCAGCGCATATTCCCGCAAGCCGGCATTTTTCGGCGCGGCTCAGATGAAGGAGTATGCAGGTTTTAACCAGTAAGAAGACGAAAGGGATATGTGATGAAGAGGTTTTGGTTTTTGGCCGTAGCACTCCTGATTCTGTGGTTGGACATATTCGTTATTACCGATTATCAATATCCGGCTTATCAGAAGAATCCGCATTACGGTTGGAAGACGCAGGATTTTGTCATGAATGACGTTGTCGGAAGCAATCTTCCGATAGACGTTGTTTCGGATATTCCGGCGCTTGTGATTCTGATCGTGCTCGTCGCAATCGGCGGCCCGGCCGTTAAGCCTTATAAGATCGAAGAATACGGTAAGAAGCGGAAGTATGTACCGATTGGGCACGCAAGGAGGCTCGGGGAAAGAAAGATTTTGTATGATGTGCTTGCGATTCTGTTCGCATGGCTCTCTATCACAGCCATCCTCGTCATCCGGTTCACTCCGTTTGTGGTAAACGGCGTACCGAGTTACGCAACGGAGTATCTGGTTCATCTGGCAGACGTATTCCTGCCTCTTCTGACGGTGTTCTTCGTATTTGCCGAATGGATCCGCAGAACCGATATCCGTACGACACACCGTGAAACCGACGTCAGCGGCTTTGCCATGATGATTTCGCTCTTCTGCGGCTTCTTCGCCCGCTTTGCGGATCTGTACGGGTTCCCGTTCATCAAGTATCCCGCTTGGATTGCGGAAGGGCTTCTGATGACGATCGCGCTTGTTCTTCACGGAATCAGCACCCGCGAGAACGGACGCAAGCTGGCAAGCCCCGATCCCGATCCGAAAACGGATCCGGATGCGAAGCTCGAGGAAGAGCCGGAATGGAATCTGCCGTTTCATTTTCCGTTCCGTTAAGCTGACGGAAGCAATACAGTAAATTTTAACCGGTGATCCGAAAGGGTCACCGGTTTTTTTGTGCGGCAAATGAGCACGTTCAGCACTGCATATACCAACGGTATAAAAAGATATATACTAATTGTATCAGCAGTGTATTCAAATCGGCCCTTACCTATGGTATAATCAAGCCAGTACAGGAAAGGAGATGCGCGAATATGAAGATTCAGCTTGCAGACAATATCCGAAGATTCCGGAAAGAACGGAACATGACGCAGGAACAGCTGGCGGAGGCGATGGGAGTGAGCATCGGCGCCGTGCACAAATGGGAGACAGGGCTGTCCGTGCCGGAGATCGGTCTTATCATAAAACTGGCGGATTTCTATGACACTTCGGTGGACGTCCTTCTCGGCTATGAGATGAAGGACAATCATGTCGAAGCGATGGAAAAGCGGCTGGTAGATTGCTTCAATCACAAGAACCGGGAAGGTCTCGAGGAAGCGGAGAAGGCGCTTGCGAAGTATCCGAATTCCTTCCGGATCGTGCGGGTGGCAGCAGAACTTTACATGGGCTTCGGATTGGAAGACGGAGACCATGCGAAGCTGAAGCGGGCGATTGAACTGTTTGAGACGGCCGAGAAGCTCTTCCCGCAGAACACCGAAACGGAGATCAGTATTGAGAATCTGCAGGAGAATAAGGCGGTTGCGCTGTTCCGCCTCGGAGAGGTCCATAAGGCGGTTGAGATGCTGATCAAAGGCAATACCGGCGGGTGCCACAACAGTCTGATCGGCGTATTTATCTCCGTATATGAAAAGGACCCGGAGCGGGCGGCGTCGTACCTTTCAAAAGCGCTTTTCGGCGGTGTCAACGACATTCAGAACATCACGCCGGGGTATGTGATGCTTTATGTAACGAGAAAAGACTACGAACAGGCGGAGCAATTTACGGAGTGGGCCGAGAGCATCTATAAAGGTCTGCGGAAGGGCGACCGGCCGGACTTTATGGATAAAACGCTGTGTGAGCTTTACACGATGAGAGCGTACGTGCTTTATAAAAAGGGTGACCGGCAGGGAGCGGAGCACTGGCTTAACGAGGCATGCCGGCATGCCGCCCGATACGACGCCGATCCGAACTATGACATCGGACAGCTCAGGTTCTGTGAAATACCGGGTGTGATCGGAACTTACGACATGGCTGGAGAAACCGCGCGGAACGGCATCTGCGAAGTTGTCCGCATTATTGACGATAAGGAATTCAGCAGTTTGTGGAAAGAAGTAGGGGAGAAGAATGAACAAGGAAGAGATTTACAGGGAACTGAGACGGAGTCTGTTCCGTCATAATCATGCGCCGCTGATCGCGGACTGCATCGCGCTTGTGCTGACGGGTGTCTTCGGAATCGCCGTTTCGTGGCTGATGCAGCAGCTGATCGATGCGGCGTCAGGAGCCGAAGGCGCGAGACCGCTTAAGGAACTCGTAATCCTTACCGGAGTGATGCTGATCGGATTTCTGACCGTGCTGCTCGTTGACTATATTGCGCAGCCGTGCTTCATAAGGCGCGCGCTCAGGCAATACCGCGAAACGGTCTTTTCAAAGCTTACCGGCAAGAGTATTTCGTCCTTCCGGCAGGAGAGCACAGCAACTTACGTATCGGCGCTTACCAATGATACTACAAGTGTAGAACAAAACTATCTTGCTGCTCTGCCAATGATGACGTATATGCTGGTCAGCTTCTTCGGAGCGCTTGCATTGATGCTTTGGTATTCGCCGCTGATGACGGCAATTGCGGCCGGTCTGACCGTTATTCCGCTTGCTGCATCTTTGATCACGGGCAGCCGGCTGGCGCCTGCCGAGAAGCAGGTTTCCACCCGCAACAAGGAATTCACTGCTGCGGTTTCGGACTGCCTGAACGGTTTCCCGGTTGTGAAAAGTTTCCGGGCGGAACGCGAGATCATGGATCTGTTCCGCAGGAAGAACAGCGATTTAGAGAAGGATAAGTTCCGCCGCTTAAGAATTAAGGCAATGGTGGAAATGATCGGCAACATCACGGGAATCATCGCGCAGCTCGGCGTATTTCTCGTCGGCGCTTACCTGGCGCTTTCCGGGCGCGGTCTTACGGCCGGTATCGTGATCGCATTTGTCAACCTGATGAATAACATCTTAACTCCGATCGCCAAGATCCCGGAACTGCTTGCGGGCCGAAAGGCGGCTCTCGGATTGATCGATAAACTCTCGGAAGCTTTGGCGGGCAACCGTGAGACGGGCGGGAACGAAGCACCGGAGACGCTCAATACCGGAATCCGGCTTGAAAACGTGTCCTACGGCTATGAAAAGGGCAAGGACGTGCTCTGCGGTGTCGACGCGTTCTTTGAGGCGGGCAAATCCTACGCGGTCGTCGGAGGAAGCGGAAGCGGCAAATCCACGCTCCTTAACCTTTTGATGGCCGGCAGTACGGACTACCGCGGCGCAATCCGTCTGGACGGAACGGAACTTCGCGACGTGGCGCCCGATTCACTCTACGGGCTGATGTCCATGATCCAGCAGAACGTATTCGTATTTGACGCATCCATAAAGGATAACGTGACGATGTTCCGGGATTTCCCGGAGGGAGAGCTTGATGAGGCAATTGCGCATGCGCATCTTTCGGACCTTTTCCGCGAAAGAGGCGAAGAGTACCGCTGCGGCGAGAACGGAAGCGGGCTTTCGGGCGGTGAAAAGCAGCGTATCTCAATTGCCAGAAGCCTGTTACGGAAGTCATCGGTGCTTCTGGTCGATGAGGCAACCGCGGCGCTTGACGCAGAGACCGCGTACCGCGTGTCGGAGGACATTCTGGACCTCGACGGGGTAACGCGCATTGTCGTGACACACACGCTTGAAGAATCGCTTCTGAAGCGTTATGACGGTATTATGGTACTGCGGAACGGCCGCATCGAAGAGAACGGCAGTTTCGACGAATTGATGGCGAAGGACGGCTATTTCCGCGCCCTTTACACCGTGGCACAATAAACAACAGGAAAACCCCATGATTCTACATTGCGGAGCCTTCCCGGCGATGCTAAAATGATTCTTATACGGAGCACGCATGAGGCTGACGCGTGCTCCGAAAGAATATTCGGCTAAGAGGAGGAAAGCATGAACTATTATGTAAACGGGGCGGCTCCTTTTGAGGGCGACGGCAGTAAGGAAAGACCGTTCAAACGGATCGGGGACGCGGCGAGAGTGGCGATGCCCGGTGACGAAGTAATTGTGGCAAAGGGTGTATATCGTGAGTATGTCAATCCGTTCCGCGGCGGCACGAAGGACGCGCGGATCGTATACCGTTCCGAGGAACCGCTCGGCGCGGTTATTACCGGCGCGGAGGTTGTAACGGGCTGGAAGAAGTATAAACGGTACAAGAACGTGTGGACCGTCCGCATTCCGAACGGCGTGTTCGGCGATTACAATCCGTACACGACCGAGGTTTACGGCGACTGGTATTTTGCACCGGCCGTACGGCATACCGGTGCCGTGTATCTGAACGACCGGATGCTTTATGAGGCGGAGACGCTCGAGGAGTGTATCGCGGGAGAGGTTTACAAACCTTCCTGGGAGCCCGAGTATTCCGTTTACAAGTGGTATTCCGAGCAGGACGGCAACGAGACCGTTCTTTACGCAAACTTTCAGAACGCGGACCCGAATAAGGAATGTGTTGAGATCAACGTCCGCAGACGCTGCTTCTTCCCGGAGAAGACGGGCAGAGGATACATTACCGTACGCGGCTTCAACATCATGAAGGCAGCCACGACGTGGGCTCCTCCGGCGGCATTTCAGGACGGCATGGTCGGCCCGCATTGGAGCAAGGGCTGGATCATTGAGGACTGCGAGATTTCGAACAGCAAGTGCTGCGGTATCTCTCTCGGAAAATACTACGACCCCGAGAACGACCACTACTTCACGACCAAGCACATGAAGAGCCCGACGCAGATGGAGCGCGACGCGGTATGCCGCGGTCAGTATCACGGATGGCTGAAGGAAAGAGTCGGCTCGCACATCGTGCGCCGCTGCCACATTCATAACTGTGAGCAGACCGGTATCGTAGGGCGTATGGGCGCCGTATTTTCCGTAATCGAAGACAACCACATTCATCATATCAACAACATGCAGCAGCTCGGCGGCGCAGAGATTTCCGGCATCAAGCTGCATGCGGCAATCGACGTAACCATCCGCCGCAACCATATCCATCACAGCACGATGGGTATCTGGTGCGACTGGGAGGCGCAGGGCACGCGTATCTCGCAGAACCTGCTGCATGACAACCAGCGTCCGGATTACTGCACATGGGCAGAGGGCGGAATGGGCAGCCAGGATATCTTCGTGGAAGTCGGTCACGGCCCGACTCTGATCGATAACAACATCATGCTTTCGAAGGCGTCCCTGATGATCGCGACCGAGAGTGTCGCGATGGTGCATAACCTCGTGCTCGGCGCGTTCCTGAACGTCGGCGGCGGTACCGGTACGCGCTACACGCCGTATCATATCCGCCACAGGACCGAGGTCGCGGGCTTCATGACGATCCTGCACGGCGACGACCGCTTCTACAATAACATTTTCGTTCAGAAATATCCGATCATCGTCGACGAGAAGACCGGTGAGAAGAGGGAGAAGGATTCGCTTGTCGGCACATGGCAGTTTGACGAGTATCCGACATACGAGGAGTGGATTCCGAACTTCGAACTCGACAATCCGAAGCCGAGCATGATGAAACTCGCCAAATGGCACGAGAGCGAGCATTTGCCGGTATGGTCTGACGGTAATGCGTACCTCGGCGGAGCAAAGCAGTGGAAGAAAGAGAAAAACTGCTTCGTGAATGCCGACAAGAAGGTTCGCGTGGAATTGAAAGAGAAGGACGGAAGCTATTACCTCGACACGAACGTCTATGACATCATAAAGGATTACACGGCCGGAATCATTGACAGCGACATCCTCGGAAAGGCATTCCAGCCCGAGCAGCGGTTCGAGAATCCGGACGGATCGGCAATCACATTTGACCGCGACTATTTCGGCGACACGAGAGGTCTTACGGCTGTCCCGGGACCGTTTGTGTCGAAGGAAAGTCTGAAGAAGTGCGTGTGGTAGATAAGCCATGCCAAACTGCTTACAATAGTAGAATTTTAGTGTAATAAGGATTACCCGGAAGTCGTGAAAAAAGGCTTCCGGGTTTTGTCTTTTCAGGCCGGTTGTGTCAGATTTTTGTAATGTTTAAAAATGTCGGAAAAGCGGTAATTATTTACGCGAAACTCGTTGACAAAAACGAAAAGGTAAGTTATACTTACCTCTAATAGGGGTTTTGAAGCCCCCTTCCTTTGATGCGTCTTGTAGGGGAGAGAATCGAGGGACAAGAGCTTCTGAACAACTACTTTATTATGGAGGGAAATATGAGAAAGAAAGTACTTTCGTGGCTTCTGTCGATCCTTCTCGTGTTCTCTGTTCTTACGCCTTTGGACAAAGCGTATGCGGCAGTGAATGAGGGGTCTGAGTCGGAACAGGAGCAATTGGAGTATGCTGCGGTATTTCCGGATGCGGGATTCCGTAGACAGATATGTATCGGATATGGCTATGACGCTGATAATGACGGCATAATCGACGATGACGAATTGGAAGCAATGGCACAATGTGTGACACTGGCATTGAGCCCGTCCGAGTACTATCCTGATCCGATTGAGACGCTCGAAGGAATCGAGTTCTTTACCGGTTTGCAGACTTTGTATGTGAATGATTGCGGGTTAAAGAATCTGGATGTTTCCAAGAACTCGGAACTTTTTGAACTGAATTGCGCAAACAATCCCGGTGTGGTAATCGACCTCGGGAATAATAAGGGGTTGAGTCTTGCATATCTGAATACTCCTTGCGATGAGTGGATGGTAAATGTGTTTGACAGATCAGTCTCTCTGTATTATTACGATGATGGTGATTTTTTTGATTGGTACTCGTTTCAGTTCCCCTATGACGCAAAGGTTAAATACAATCTTTCGGGTGATACCCTTGCATCGATGTTCCCGGATTCTGTATTCCGGACATATGTCTTAAAATCTTATGACGGGGATAAGGACGGAACCATTGATGAAAAGGAATGGGCACGGATTGCCGCAGAAGAAGAGCTCTTTCTGGGTGCCGATGCATACACCCATCCTAGCTGGACAGATCAAAATAAACCGATTGCGGACGATGCGACTATCAGTTCTCTTGAAGGAATCCGGTATTTCGGCAATCTTAAGTGGCTGAGCTGTAACGGACGCGGTCTTACGGAAATTGATATCAGCAAGAATCCCAAGCTTGAGAGACTGGATTGTGCTGACAACCTTATCGAATACCTGGACCTTGATTATGAATCGATTACACAGGTGTATTGTCAGGGGAATCCTCTCCAGTTCATCAACCTCGGCAGAAACGATGCATTGAACCGGGCATACGTGGAATATATGTCCTTGTACTGCCCGGTTGGTGATGACGGCGTTTGCTTGGCCGAGTATTACGAAGAAGTGGAAGGGGAGGAGTTCCCGCAGTTTAAGAGCGGATTGGCGTTCCCCGAGGATGCAACGGTTCATTTCAATCTTTCTGAGAATGACCTTGCGGTGCTGTTCCCGGATCAGACATTCCGTACATTTATCATAAACTGGTATGATAAGACTAATGACGGGAATAATGACGGTGCAATCGATGAAAGGGAATGGGCAAATATTGAAACAGAGGAGAATCTCTGGCTGAATGCCGATGCATTCACCGAACCGGGCTGGACAGATCAGAATAAACCGATTGCGGATGATGCGACGATTGGTTCTCTTGAAGGAATGCAGTTTTTCAGCAGTCTTAAGTGGCTGAACTGCAACGGTCGAGGAATTTATTCTTTGTCGCTCGATGGGAATGAACAGCTGGAACGGATTGATTGTACCAACAATTATATCAGCATGCTGGATGTGAGTAGGAATTCAATCAAGCAGGTGATGTGCGAAGGAAATCCTGACATTCAAATTATCCTCGGCAGTAATGACGTATTGAACAAAGCATATGCGGAGTTTCTTTCGCAGGGCTGTCCGGTTGATGATGACGGCGTTTGCCGGGCTGAGTATTACGAAGAAGTGGAAGGGGAAGAGTTCCCGCAGTTTATGGGCGGATTAACATTCTCCGAAGATGCAACGGTAGAATATGATTCCTATTACGGCAATATCGTTCCTGATGATACGGAAGATGCCTGGTATGAGGTTCTCAGCGAGTATGATACCGACAAAGACCATACATTATCGGATGAAGAATTACTGGCTGTTACAGAGTTAACGGTTGAAAATTGGGATCTTAATACTCTTAACGGAATTGAGCGGCTTGTCAATCTTGAGGTTTTTGAGGGACCTTACATGTCAAATCTGGTATATGCGGATTTTTCACAGAATACGAAGCTGAAAGAACTGACGCTTACCGCAACCTCTTTGCGGTCTCTGGACCTCAGTTCGAACACGGAATTGACGGAAATCTTTATTGTCGGACGCTTTAAAACACTTAACTTAAGTGCCCTTAATCGGCTGGAAAAAGTGTATATTTCCGGGTATGAAGGAGAGGAGGGTGTTACATTCGGCAGTCTGTCCGCTTTGAAACAATTATGGCTTGATAGTTACCATTGTTTGGAAATGCCCGACTTGTCAGCCGCAACCGAATTGAAAAAACTGGATCTTACGGAAACGGCAATTGAGTCACTGGATGTTCCGGCGTTGACAAATCTGGAGAGTCTTCAGTGCTTTAACGGTGTGCTCGAAGAGATCACCGGTTTGCAGAACCTGACTTCTTTGAAATATCTTAATCTGGCACATAACAGACTGACCTCGATTGACGTCAGCGCGTTGACGGAGCTTGAAGATTTTTATTGCCACAGCAACAGCTTGACATCGCTGACGGTCGGAGCACAGGTGTTTAATATTCTGATGGCAGGCGACAACGAGAATTTGCAGTCAATAACAGGTTATGAGAATATTATAAGCGTCAAAACGCTCGGTGTCGGTTATACCGGTTTGGAATCGATAGATGTTTTCAAGTTCACGGATCTTCAGTATCTGTATTGTAATGGATTGGGATTGGACACACTGAATCTTTCCGCGAATGCCGAATTACTGATGTTAGATTGTTCCGACAACAGTATTGATAATCTGTTTCTGGGAGATAATCCGAAACTGTTCCATCTGTATTGCGAGAAAAACACTTTTTCATCTTTGGATATTACGTATAATCCGAAACTGCTTGTTGCGGTAAGAGGTGCTGTGACTGAGAAGGACGGAGTATGCACATATTTGAACGGAGTCGGCGGAAAAAACTATTTCGGTGACGACCCGCTTGCGAATATGCTTAACATCGATGCGGATGTGGAGATTATTCAGGGAGACAATGATCCTTCCGAAGAGGAACTGGAAACGATAAGAATGTTCCCGGACCCTGCCTTCCGAAACTATGTATTGGTTGAATTTGATAAGGATTTCAACTGCGCGATTGACGCCGAAGAACTGGAAACTATTGCGGCATGTACAGAGGTGCATCTGTCCGAGGCGGGAGTAAAAGATATTACCGGAATCGAGTACTTTACCGGAGTGGAAAATCTCGATCTCAGAGCCAATGAGCTGACAAGCATTGATATTTCGAAAAATGTTAATCTTAAAGTCCTCAACATCGGCCGCAACAAGCTGGAAACACTTGATATTACCGGAATTCGCGGATTAATCAAGGCGTTCTGCGGTTCGGTGCAGGATAAAATCTTGTTGGATGATGAGGGTGTTGAGCACGAGTGTGATGATTATTCCGCATTTGGTCGAAACGAAGAGAGCTTCGATCTGACAGTTGATAAGGGTGTCTCAATCACCAGAACTCTTACGGAAGATGAATCGCAGACAATCAGTATGTTCCCGGATGCTGCTTTCCGTTCCTTTGTGTTCGAGTATTTTGACTTGAATGAAGATTTAGTCATAGATGGAGAGGAACTTGCGGCTATCGCAGAGTGTGGTTCCTTGAATGTAAACGGCAGAGGCATTTCCGATCTGACCGGTATTGAATATTTCACGGGATTAAAGCACCTGAATTGCGGGGACAATCGTCTTGAGTCGATAGATTTGTCCGCTAATAAGGAATTGCTGTATTTGGATTGCTCCATTAATTCGCTTACGGAATTGGACATCTCCGACAATTCGAAACTGATTAATTTGGACTGTTCGGCAAATAATCTGACATCATTGGACATCTCGCTTGTTCACGGACTTGTGCGTGCATACGCAGGCGATATGTATGAATATGAATATGAGTTTGAAGATATCGTGGACGGCGAAACCGTGTATAAGACAGTCCCGTATTGCAACTATTCCTCCCCTGATGATGAGGTACAAATTCATGAGGATATCACTGCCTACAACACCCTTTGTGTCGATAAAGCAACGCGTATCGAAGCAGGAATTCCGAATTTCACGGCTGTCGGAATGGTCCTTTCCGATGAAATCGGATTAAGATTTGTTGTTACCGTTCCCGAGGAATTTGAGTTTGCGTCAAATGCCAATATGAGTTTCATCACTGAGCATTTCTGGTATGACGTTGATTTGTCGGAAGGCGAGAAACTGGATGAGAACACCTACGTATATACCTGTAAGCTGAATCCGCTGGAGTTTGCGGATACGGTTACGGCTCAGATCCAGTTCGGCACTTATACCGATGAGGATATGGAATATTTGAACGACAGGTACGTATCCTACAGCATTTCGGCGGAAGAGTATTGTGACAGACTTGATACGGACGACGCAGATGAGTCTCTGCGGCATCTGATACTCAGCCTGAGAGAATATGCTTGCGCCGTTTCCCAATCCGGTTGGTCTGATGGATATAACCATGCTTGGATTGAAGCCGATCTGTCTTATTATACGTCTGAAGAAATCGATAGATTGAAAGAAGAGACCATTGATTACTTGTATGAAGAAGGACTCCCGGCGCAGATTGACCTTAGAGATTCCGGAGTCGAGGACGTAATGATTTCCCTGTCCCTGCTCGATAAAACGATCTTGAACATTTATGTTCTTCCTGAGGACGGGGTTGAGGTTTACGGTTACGAATCTACGCGCTATATTGGCGGACAGCTCTATTATGTAATCAAGACATCTCCTGTCGGACCGTTGAACCTTGGGAAGATGAAAGAAATCGGAATCAATACGAGTGTCGGAACGGCAATGATTTATGCCTGTCCGTTGTCCTATGTATACAGTTTCCTTTGCGGATCATCGAACGAGGCAAAGAATCTTGCGATGATATCTTTTTTCAGCTATTATAAGAGCGCATGTGAATACGACAATCGCTGAGTGCTGCAGAAAGGATGATAAAGATGGAAGTCTTTGATAACGTTGAATTTGAAATGAAACTTTTTGACGGAACCGATATCGTTACCGAGAGCGGTCAAGGCGGGGATCCTGGTGTTGAGACGGACCCGATCAGACCTTAGAGAACGAAACGAAATGCCCGGAAGCCTTTTGAAGGCTTCCGGGCATTTTTTATGAAATGAATGAGGTAACGGGTTTATTTCTCCAAAATCAGTACATTGAAGGACAGAGGCTTCACGTGCGTTTTAAGAACGCCTGCCTTAACGGAAACTTCAGAATTGGTCTTGGGAACGAAGAGTTCGTCATTACCGAAGCGGCTCTTGAGATCGGGATCATCGGTCGCAATCTCGAGATGCGTGCATTTGTTGTAGCCGGTAAAACCCTTAGCGTCGAGATTCAATGCGTAATCGTCCTTTTCGTTACGGTTGATGACGAAGACGGCAAGGCGGTTGTTCCCGGCATCCCATGCGCATGCGCTGTCGATGTAGTTGAGACCCTGTTTGCCGGTGTACTGTGACGTGTCGTCGATTGCGTAGCCGGGGATGTCAAATGTCTCGCTGTCGACGCTTACCTGCATCGAGGTACCCTTCGCGTAATTGAGCATCGACATGAATGCGTAGTGCGAAGCAGAACGCCATACATGGTCATGGTTGGAGGAGCAGAGCGCTCCGAGACCGCCGGTCATGCAGCCGATCTTAACGCGGTCCGCGTGTCTTAACAGCGCGAGCTGAATGGAAGCCATCGAGAGCATGTGGATGCGGTCTCCGCCGGGCCATTCACGGTCGGGCATCTTGTCGGGATCGTGAAGGATGTATTTACGCTCCGGATTGAAGCGGTAGTGCGAGCGGGTCATGTTGTAGCGGCCCCAGCCGGGATTCAGCGGAGCGTTCGGACGGATCATTCCGCCGTACTCGTCGAAGGAGATCATGATCTTCTTCGGGGAGCGGTGCTTGGACTGTACGTAGTCACACATCGCGGTGATCGTGTTGATGAAGTCTTCGTAGTATTCGGCGCCGCCGAGAAGGGAGAGCGTATCTCCGGGAGGCGCTGCGTGATAGTGGTGAACGGAAAGGTAATCTACGGCATCATAGCATACGTCGAGAGCCTTTTCATCCCATTCCGGAAAATGTTCCATGAACGGAGCGGAGGAGCCGCATACGCCGACCTTGATCGAAGCGTCGATCCACTTCATTGCCTTTGCCGTCTCGTTAACCATTACGCCGTAGCCGAACGGATCCTTATCCCAGCTGCCGAGCTGCCACGGTCCGTCCATCTCGTTGCCGAGGTACCAGGTCTTTACGCCGTAGGGCTTCTCGTGGCCGTTCTTGCGGCGGAGGTCGGACCAGTAGGTGCCGCCCTCATGGTTCGTGTATTCGATCAGATCCATCGCGTCCTGCGTGCGTCCGGTCCCCATGTTAACCGTATAGAGAGGCTCGGTGCCGATTTTCTCGGCCCACTGCAGGTATTCGTCGTGGCCGACCTCGTTCGTGATGTACTGGTACCATGCGGGATCCAGATGTACCTTACGCTCGGACTTCGGTCCGATGGAATCTTTCCACTGCCATGCCGAAACAAAGTTTCCGCCGGGCAGTCTTACTGCCGGAAGCCCTGTCGCTTTCAGCGCGTTGATGACGTCGGTACGGAAGCCCTGCTCGTCGGCAGTCGGATGCTTCGGATTGTACATGGTTCCGTTAACCATTGTTCCGATCGGCTCAAGAAATGCCGAGAACAGCTGATTGGAGATTTCGCCGATCGCGAAATTCGGATGTACGGTGATAGTTGCTTTCTTTCCCATAAATAAACTCCTTCTGTTGAATTACGCCTTGACATGAGGTGTCGGTGCGAAAGCGCCGACGGAGTCCTGATGTCCCTTGACATGAGGTGTCAGTGCGAAGCACTGACGGAGTCCTGATGTCCCTTGACATGAGGTGTCGGTGCACCTCGCGCCGTTTATTTCGAGCCGGCCGTGCCGGTTGAAATACGTTTGATCCATTTTTCGCTCTTTAAGCGGAAATAACACCAGACTGCTTTCACGATCTGGTCGGACTTGAGGCAGATGTATATCCAGAACGGATCCAGATGAAATACAAAGCCTGCGAGAATGCCGAGCGGAAGAGCGATAACCCAGAGGAACACGTTGTCCATGAGCATGAGCATTTTCGTGTCGCCGCCGCCCCGCAGAACGCCTTTGGTCATGATGCTGTTCGTAGCCTGGAAGATCAGGATGATACTGATCGCAATCATGAGCCGGTTGGCAAGAGCCTTTGTTGTTTTTGTGACATCGTAACCGTTGATGACGGGGTTCTTGATGATCAGGATGATGCCTGCGGCGAGAAGTCCGAGCGCAAGCCCGAGTCCGAAGAACATCCAGCCCTGGCGCATCGTCTTCTTGCGGTCGCCCTGGCCGAGCGTCTGACCGGTTACGATCGCACCGGCCTGGCATACGCCCTGGATGCCGACCGTGCTCATCTGCTGCGTAACGGCAGTGATCGCATTGGCCGAGGTGAATTCCGAACCGAGCCGTCCGATTACCATCATGACGGAATTGTTACCGAGTGCGAGGATACCGTCACTGACCAATACCGGGATACTGATGCGGATGTATTCTTTGAGCAGCGATCCGGTCTTCATGAACATGTCACGGATGCGGAAGCGGATCCGCTTGTCGACGACAAGCAGGTATCCGACGATCATTACGGCTTCGAAAACGCGGGCAATCAGAGTGCCGAGCGCGGCTCCTTTGACTTCAAGACGCGGAGCGCCGAAATGACCGAAGATAAATGTATAGTTGGCAAGCAGGTTGACAAAGAGCGCGCCGATCGAAACGAAGAGCGGGAACAGAGCCTGTCCGACGCTTCGAAGAACGATCGTTACCGTCAGCGAAGTGCCGAGGAAGAAGTAAGTGATCACGGAATAACGCAGATAGTCTTCGCCGCGTTTCAGCACTTCGTTAACGGCACGGAGTTCTTCGGCATCGGCAGCCTTCTTCGCATACATTTTCATGATCACGTCGGGCATTACATAAGTCGCGAGGGCAAATGCGGCCGCGAGCAGAAGCGTCAGGCGGAGCATCAGGCAGACCGTCTGCTTGAGCGCCGTGGAGGCGGAACCGTCAATGTCTCCTTTCTGTTTCATTCCCCAGTAGCGGGATACGAGTACGGAAGCTCCCATGCCGAGTCCCATACAAAAGATATGATAGATTCCGATAAACGTGTTAGCCTGCGATACGGCGGTCAGAGACTGTTCGCTGATCCATTCCGCTTCCGCCTGCGGAAGTTCGGTGTACAGCGATCCGATGGAGCCGACCATGATGGTGTCGAGCATGTTAACGCCGACGGCGATCAGGCTTTGCAATGCAATCGGAAGGGCAAGAATCAGAACCTTTTTGTAGAATGCGGAATCCTTTTGAAATAGTTTCATGAAAAAACGTCCTTTACTGTCAGATCGGCCGCCGATTCGGGAAAATACAACGACCCGAATTAGAGTATACCATTTCATTTTCTTTAAAACAACCGAAAACCGGCCATTATTTTAAAGTATCCAATCCATTTTCCGCAAAGATGTATTATGTTATCCGATTATGTGATGGAGTTATCCGATTCGGTCGGAACGGGTTGTCCGAAAAACCGTTATCTGATATAATAAATCCAATAAGCTTGGAAAGGATAGAAAGCCATGGAGAAGAATGTATTGAAGGAAGTATACCGGGATTATTTCAAGATCGGGACGGCGGTAGAGCGCATCCACGACCGGTTTACGAACAACGAGATCGGAAACCCCGAGAAAGAGGCTCTGATCGCACGCGAGTTTTCGAGCATGACCTGCGCAAATGAACTGAAGCCCGCATACAATATGGGCTGGAACAGTCCTGAGGCAAAGGAGGACTATCTTCCGTTTGTCATCAATCCGAATGCCGAGTTCATGCTGAACTGGGCCAAGACGAACGGCGTGAAGCTGCGCGGACACGTTATGGTATGGCACAGCCAGTGCGCGCAGGAGGCGTTCTGCAAAGGCTATAAGCCGGTAACGATCCCGACCGATCCGGAGAAACTGAAGGAGAACCCGCGTCTTAAATTTTTTGAGAAACTCGATCCGGTCTGCTTCGTTGACCGCGATACGATGCTTAAGCGTCTTAAGAGCTACATCCGCTCGCTTGTCGAGTATATGTACAAGGCCGGCTACGCTTCGACGATTTACGCGTGGGACGTTGTGAATGAGGCGATTGAGCTTGCCGACAAGACCGAGACAGGTCTTCGGAACAGTTATTGGTATCAGGTGATCGGAGACGACTTCATTTACTGGGCATTCCGTTTCGCGAACGATGCGGTTAAGGAGTATTCCGCGCAGTATGCTGCGGAGTACGGGATCGACGCAGGCGATAAGAACGCCCTGAAGGCGATTCAGCCCGTTTTATTCTATAATGACTACAATGAGTGGCAGCCCGACAAGAAAGCGGCCATTATCGCGAATCTGAAGCGTGAGGGGCACGGTCACGGCAGCGTGATCGGAGAAGGTCTCCTCGGCGGTATCGGCATGCAGGGACACATTTCCGATAATAACGACATTAACGAGTATATCGCGGCGCTCCGCGAGTATGACTCCATTGCTCCCGAAGTACACATTACGGAGCTCGATGTCAAATGCACCTGCACGAACATCAACCGCGAGTACTATCAGGCAGTGTTCTATAAGGAATTCTTTGAGCGTCTGATCGCCGAGAAGAAGGCGGGAGTGAACCTGACGAGCGTAACGATCTGGGGCCTTACCGACGACAACTCCTGGATCCGCGGCGCAGACCCGCTTCTGTTCCGTAAGGACCTCTCAAAGAAGAAGTCCTACGACGCTTTGATCTATGCCGTAACGGGCGGAGATCTCGGCGAGCCCGAATATGTCGCAAGAGACATGTCGAAGAAGGTTTATGACTTCGAGACGCCCGCGGGTGAAGAACCGAAGAAGCCCGACACGTACGGCTTCAAGATGAAGGGCTTCGGCGAGTGCGTTCTCACGCAGGAGAAGGTTCACAGCGGAACATCCGCACTTACGACGACGCCCAGATTTGCCGACTGGATGGGAATCACGTGCGATATTTCGGATTTCCTCGGCCAGACGATCCAAATCGACGCCTGGGTATACAGTGAGGCAAAGGAAATCCGGCTCGGCCTTGATATCGAGGACGTGTTCCCGGTAATCGCAACCGTAGAGGGCGGCAGCGAATGGAAGAAGATCTCGGCTTCCTATAAGGTGCCTTCCGACCGTCATTCGATCCGGCTGTTCTTCAGTACGAAGGACGAGAACCCGGGTCATGTGAGCCCGCTCTTTATCGATGACGTTACGATTGAGCTGATCGGTCAGGAAGAAAGCTTCGAAGAAGCAACCAACATCGCGGCGATCCGCGGCGCGGGACATCTGCCGTTCCTGTATGTTACGGATAAGGAGTCCGTTGACGGAGCAGGGCACTCTCTCTGCGTAACGAGACAGGAGAAGGATGCGACCGTGAAACTCGACGTGAGCGCCTATATCGGCTATACGGTCGATGTCTCCATGTATGTGAAGACAGCCGATCATGAGATCCGCACGGGCCTTGACGGCACGGAACCGCAGATGCTTGCTAAAGTAAGTTCTACTTCGGTAGAATGGAGTAAAATCGACATGCGGGTGACCATTCCGGACAGCCTGATGTCGGCAGAAATCTACATCGAGACCGACGGCAACGCGGATTTCTTCGTGGACGACGTATTTATCCGTCCCGTAAAGTAGAAAACAAGATTTTGCCATGAGATTTGCCGGCATCTCCGGGTGCCGGCGAAAACTATGTGGGTAGGAAAGGAGCAGGCTATGCGTGAGATGAAGGTTACCGGTGTCGGAAGACTTTCGGTAAAACCGGACAGGATCCGTCTGATGATGAACCTGTCGGATACGAAAAAGGATTATGAAAAAGCGCTGGAAGCGTCTTCCGAGATGAGTGAGAAGCTGCAGAAGGTGTTCTGCGGATGCGGGTTTGAGGAAGAGGACCTGAAGACAATCCGTTTTTCGGTCGATGCGGAGTACGAAGGGTACAGCGACAAGAACGGGAACTGGAAGCAAAGATTCAAGGGCTACCGGTTTGAACAGTCGTTAAAGATTGAGTTTCCGTCGGATAACGAGCGTCTCGGAAAGGTGCTTTATGCGCTTGCGAAGAGCGGCGTGAAGACGGAATTCCGGATTCAGTATACGGTTGCCGATCTGGAAAAATGCCGAAACGACCTGCTCGGCAAGGCGGTTGCGGACGCAAAGGAGAAGGCAGCGGTTCTTGCCGCGGCAAGCGGCGTGAAGCTCGGCGATATCTCGCGGATCGATTATTCCTTCGGCAACGCGGATATCTGCTCGGAACCCGTAATGCTTCGGAGCATGGCAATGGACTGCTCGGCGAAGCAGGAAGGAACATACGGATTCAATATGGTCGCGGATGACATCCAAGTGGATGACAACGTGACGATTTGTTTTGAAATCATGTAAGCGTATTTAAAGGAGGATTTTCAGATGGACAGATGGGCGAGAGCCAAATATTGTCCGATTCTCCCTGTGGGAGAGAACGGAACGTTTGTAACGGGAAGCGCGGAACACAGAGCGCTCTCGAAGCAGGCGGCAAAGGATGGCATGGTGCTTCTTGAGAACAACGGAGCCCTGCCGCTTCGAAAGGGCGCAAAGATCGCGCTGCTCGGCAAAGGAACGTTTGATTACGTTCGCGGAGGCGGCGGCAGCGGAGACGTATACTGCGCGTACTCGAAGAACGTTTACGACGGGTTTAAGGAAGTCGGCGGACACGAAGTGTTTGAGCCGCTTTGCGAGTTTTACCGTGACTATGTGAAGGAGCAGTACGGCAAAGGATACGCTCCCGGCATGATCATCGAGCCGGAGATTCCGGAGAAGCTTCTTCGCGAGGCGTCCGTATACGCCGATATCGCGGTTGTGTCGATCAGCCGTTTCAGCGGCGAAGGCTGGGACCGCTCGGAGATTTCTTTCTACGAAGACGAAGTAAACCCGTGGATCATCGGGCAGGATGACACGGAGTCGTTTGAGAACCTGTGCGTACCGATGAACGAGCTGTCTGCGCAGATTTTCCCGCGCAGGGATTTCTACCTTTCCGATGTGGAAGCGAAGATGATAAAGGAAGCGAGAAAGGCTTTCCCGACCGTGGTTGTTCTTTTAAATGTCGGCGGAATGATGGATTTGAGTTTCCTTCGGACCGACGGGATAGATGCCGCTTTGTATCTGTGGTCGCCCGGTATGGAGGGCGGTACCGCTGCGGCGGAGCTTCTGTGCGGAATCGGGAATCCGTGCGGCAAACTGCCGGATACATTCGCGGATTCGCTTGATGCTTATCCGTCAACCGCGACCTTCCATGAGAACGGCCGCTATGCTCCTTACGATGAAGATATCTATGTCGGCTACCGTTATTTTGAAACGGTCCCGGGAGCGGCGGAGCATGTCGTGTATCCGTTCGGCTACGGACTGTCGTATACGACGTTCGGTATTCGCGAAGCGGGCACTGAGATTGCGGACGATACCGTTACGGTTTCCGTTTTTGTGAAGAATACGGGAAATGTTGCGGGCCGCGAAATTCTGCAGCTTTATGTTGAGGCGCCGCAAGGGAAACTCGGCAAAGCTGGACGGACACTGATCGCATTCGGAAAGACCGGAGAATTGAAGCCCGGGGATGAGGAACTTCTGACCCTTACCGCGCCGGTTGATTCGTTCGCAAGCTTCGACGATCTCGGAAAGATCGCAGCCGATTGCTTCGTTCTGGAAGCCGGCACATACCGTTTCGCGCTCGGAACTTCCGTACGTGATGCGAAGGAGCTTTCCGAGACGCTTGTTCTTTCGGAAGATAGGATCACGGAGCGGCTTTCCGGCCGCCTCGCACCGACGTCTCTTGCCGAAAGACTTTGCGCGGACGGCACGAAGGAAGCCCTTCCGACCGGAGAACCTTATGATTCCGATTACGACGCGATCGGACGGGTTGCAAAAGGCGCTGACTCGGGTTATACTCCTTATGTGCGGTCCCGTGAGCAGCATCTGATCAACCGCCCGTACCGGGAAGGGATCACGCTTCCGAAAGAGATGGGCGGCAAAGGAACGATGGAAGGTTTTCTTTCCGCTTTGACGGACGACGAGCTGATCCATCTGCTCGGAGGACAGCCCAACACGGGTATGGCGAACACGTTCGGCATGGGCAATCTGCCCGAGGCCGGAATCCCTTCGTTTATGACCGCGGACGGCCCTGCCGGCGTACGGCTCGGCGCGTATTGCGGCGTTCATACGACCTGCTGGCCGTGCGCGACGCTTCTTGCATCGACGTGGGACGAGCAGCTGCTTTATAACATCGGCGCCGCGGCAGGTGCTGAACTGAAGGAATGCAACATCTTTATGTGGCTTGCTCCGGCGGTCAACATTCACCGGAATCCGATGTGCGGACGAAACTTCGAGTATCTCTCTGAAGATCCGCTTCTCGCCGGCAAGCTGGCAGCAGCCGAAGTTCGCGGTATCCAGACGAACAAGGTTGCCGCAACCGTAAAGCATTTTGCCTGCAACAACAAGGAAACGAACCGTATCTATTGCGACGCAAGAGTATCGAAGAGAGCGCTTCGTGAGATTTATCTCAAGGTGTTTGAGATCATTGTGAAGGAATCCGATCCCTGGTGCGTGATGAGTTCCTATAACCTGATCAACGGCCGCCGCTGCTCGGAGTCGGAGGAACTCTTAACCGGTATCCTCAGAGACGAGTGGGGCTTTAAAGGTCTTGTGATGACCGACTGGTGGAACCGCGGCGAGCACTATAAGGAAGTGCTTGCGGGCAACGACGTGAAGATGCCTGCCGGCTTCCCGGACCGTCTCAGAAAGGCGATGGAGATCGGCGTCCTGAAGCGTGAGGACCTGCTTCGCAGTGCCAAGCGTCTCATCGAGCTGTTCCTGAAATTCGAGTAAACATAACAAGGCAGCCGCCCTTTTCCGGCACCCTGAATATTCATCCGGAGGTATCCCTGATGGCATCAAAGAAACTGATCATCTTAAGCGGAGGGCCGTGTGTCGGCAAATCCACAGTCGGACAGAAGATCTTCGAACACTATGTAAACAGCGCATTCTGTAACGGCGACTGGTGCTGGTACGTAAACCCGTATTCGATCGAGGACAACCGTTCCAGAAACGGCGATAAGAACATGGCGTTTCTGATTTCCACCTATCTGAATTCCGGATTTGAATATGTCGTATTTTCCTCCGTCGTGATGAGCGATCCGGATGCGAGAGAGAACATACTCCGTTCGATCAAGGCCGACGATTATGATATCCTGAGCTTCCAGCTCGTGTGCTCCGAAGATACGCTGAAGATGCGCAAGGACGCTTCCGGCGAGAAGAAGACGGTGTCGTTCTTCTGGCTGCAGCTGCCGCCGTATCCGGGCGAGACCGTCATCAAAACGGACGGCAAGACGCCCGATCAGGTTTGCAAGGAAATCTGCAGACATATCGACGCGGCTGTGAAAGCGGACAGGGAAAATGCGAAGGCCGAGCCGAAGAAAGCTGCGAAGGGATCCGCTGAGCCCGCCGGGAAGGCGAAGGCAGCGAAGGCGGAAGCCGGGGAAACAAAGAAAACGGCCAAGTCCGTAAAGACGGAACCGAAGAAGACGGCCAAGCCCGAAAAGGCGGAACCGAAGAAAGCGGCCAAGGAGCCGAAGGCGAAAACCGCTTCGGAAAAGCCGAAGAAAGCAGCCGGGAGAACAAAATAAACCAAACGGAATGAGGGGCATCGGAAACGGTGCCCTTTTCCTGTGTTCCGGGATACGGGTACATATCTTAAACGCCGGAGGCACCGTGTACTGCCCCCCGCAAACGCCGGAGGCACCGTGTGCTGACCCCCGCAAACGCCGGAGGCGCACTCTGACCCCCGCAAAAGGCCGGCGTTGCAGCGCCTCCTGCCCGTGAAAATGGATTGTAATAACGGAAGAGTTATGTTATACTCTTTGACAAATCATATATCGATATGGAAGATACGGTTTGAAAGTTGTGAAGATGAGTAGATTAATAGGGAATCCGGTTCGAATCCGGAACAACCGCCATTACTGTATTTGACGAAGAAGACGCGGATGCCATTGGGGTCATTCCCGAGAAGGCGCGCCTTTACGCAGGACTGCTATATCATAAGTCAGGAGACCTGCCGTATCTTTTCAGGTAATCACGCTTGGGCAATGGGAGAGTGCAGCCGATATATCGCCGGAAAGGCTTTGGTGCACATCCTTAAGATGGCCCAGGGCTTTGTTTCATGCGGTTATCAGTTGCCCCTCACGAAAAGGTGAGGGGCTTTTTATATGTTAAACGGGCAGGGAAATACGCCGGCTTCCGCCCGAAGCCGGGCCATGTCAAAATCAGGCAGTGACCGCTTATCAGAAAGGCGAAAGGAGGAACGCAGATGGCATACGAACGGATACATCCCGCAGTGCTTGTCGCGTATGTTCTTTCGGTGACGATACCGGCCATGTTTTCGCTGAACCCGGTGCTGCATATCGCGGCATTTTCCGGTGCGGTACTTTTTCTGATCCTGACCGAGCCCGAACCGCCCAAGGTAAGAACGGTACTGTGGCTTTCCGGACTGTTCCTTCTGGTCGTCGCGGTCAACCCGCTCTTTTCGCATCGGGGGCAGACGGAACTGTTCTTTTTAAACGGTCATGCAATAACGCTTGAATCGATCCTTTACGGCGTGCGGAATGCCTTGTGCGTCCTGTCCGTGCTGCTGTGGTGCAGGATCTTTAATCAAATGGTAAGCAGCGAAAAACTGCTCGCGCTTCTCGGACGGTCATTCCCGAAGACGGCGCTCTTACTGTCTTCTTCGCTGCGGCTCGTGCCGCTCCTTCGAAACCGCGCCTCACAGATGCGCGACACACAGAAGGAACTCGGGCTTTACGGAAACGGCGAGATGGCCGACCGGATAACCGGCGGAGCAAAGGTGTTCTCGATGATCGTAACATGGTCGCTTGATCACGCGACGGCGGTCAGTTCGTCCATGAAGGCACGGGGCTACGGGCTGAAAGGAAGAACGACCTACACGCCGTACCGCTTCCGGAAAGCGGACGCCTTGCGGCTCAGCCTGATACTCGCGGCCGATGCGGTGCTGATCGGCATTCTGGCATCCGGTAAGCTGGCGTTTCAATTCTATCCGGCGCTTTCGATGGAGAGCGGCCCGGTGACGATGTTCGGACTCATATTGTACTGTCTGCTTGTAACGGCAGCGGCATTCACGGAAGGTAAGAATCGGATACAATGGGATTATTACAGGTCGAAAATCTGACGTTTACATATCCGGACGGAGAGAAGCCGGCGCTTAAGAACGTTTCCTTTGCGCTTTCGGAAGGCAGTTTTACGATCGTGTGCGGTCCTTCGGGATGCGGGAAGTCCACGCTGTTAAAGCTTCTCAAAAAGGAAATCGCGCCGTTCGGGCAGCTTTCGGGTGAACGCCGTTATCTCGGCAAATGCTACGAGGAAACGGAACCGCGCGTGTCATGCTCGCAGATCGGGTATCTCGCGCAGGATCCGGACAGCCAGATCGTAATGGATGCCGTATGGCAGGAACTGGCATTTGCCCCCGAGAATCTCGGAATGAAGCAGGAGACGATCCGCTCAAGGGTCGCGGAAATGGTTGCCTATTTCGGGATTGAGGCGTGGTTTCATAAAAAGACCGAACAGCTATCGGGCGGTCAGAAGCAGCTTTTAAACCTTGCTTCCGTAATGACGCTTGAGCCGCGCGTGCTGCTCTTAGATGAGCCGACGGCGCAGCTTGATCCGATCGCGGCAGGCGATTTCTTCGCGATGATCGGACGGCTTCACCGCGAACTCGGCGTGACCGTTCTGATCGCGGAACACCGGCTCGAGGAGATTCTGCCGATGGCAGACCGCGTGCTGTTTTTAGAAGAAGGAGCGGTTTCGTACGACGGTCCAGCCGACGGAATCGGACGATATCTGAATGAGAAGAACCAAGGCATGGCAGCAGGGCTTCCTGCCTCGGTCAGACTGTACGGGATGCTCAAAGAGAGCGGACCGGCGCCGCTTTCGGTAGCGGAAGGACAGCGCATGGTAAAGCGTTACGGAAACGAAATCCGTACGGTGGAAACGGAGGAGAGTATAACTTCCGATAAGCCTGCGGTTGAAATCCGCGAGGCCTGGTTCCGATACGGAAAGAAAGGAACAGACGTGCTTCGCGATACGTCATTGACGGTATACGAGGGCGAACACTACTGCCTGCTCGGCGGAAACGGCAGCGGCAAAACGACACTGCTTTCCGTAATCTGCGGCGTGCTCCGCGCCTATGCCGGTTCGGTACGGCTGTTCGGTCAGCCGATCCGCTCCTACCGGGACGGAGAGCGTAACCGCGGGGTTACGGCGATGCTTCCGCAGGATCCGAAGGCCGTATTCGTATGTGACACGGTGCGGGAAGACTGGGAACTTGCCTGCAAGACAATGGGAATTACGGGAGCGGAGCGGAACCGCGCGATCGAAGAGATGTCTTCAAAGCTCGGAACCGCCGGCCTTCAGGCGAGACATCCGTATGACTTAAGCGGCGGAGAGCAGCAGAAGGCGGCGCTCGGAAAAGTGCTTCTGCTACGTCCGAGACTGCTTCTTTTGGATGAACCGACCAAAGGTCTTGATGCCGCGTATAAAACGGAACTGAAGCGCATCTTAAGCGCCGTGAAGGCGGAAGGAACGACGATCCTTACGGTAACGCATGACGCCGAATTTGCCGCGGAATGCGCGGACCGAGCGGGGCTTTTCTTCGACGGAGACGTTGCGGTTTCCGGAACGGTCCGTGAAGTGTTTTCAAACAACGCGTTTTATACGACGGCAGCATGCCGGATCGCAAGAGGCTATTATGACAACCCAATCACCTGTGAAGAAGTTGCAAAGCTTTGCCTCGGAAACGGACGGGTCACGTCATGAAGAAAGCAATTACGATTATTCTGTTGGCGGTTCTGATCCCGGCGCTTGTGATCGGCGGTGCTTTGGTATTTCGCGACCGCTTTTACGCATGGCTTGCGCTTCTTGTCGCGGTGCTTTCGTGCATTCCGCTTCTCTACGCGTTTGAGAGGCGCGACAGTACGGCCAAGGAACTGATGGTGCTTGCGGTATTGATTGCGCTGTCGGTAATCGGCCGCATCGTATTTGCCGCGATCCCGGGTTTCAAACCGGTAACGGCGGTGACGATCATCGTGGCCTTAAGCTTCGGCGGGGAAGCCGGATTTGTGGTCGGATCGCTGTCGGCCGCAGTGTCCAATTTCTATTTCGGACACGGACCGTGGACGCCGTTTCAGATGTTTGCCTGGGGTATTATCGGACTGCTCGCGGGGCTTCTTCGAAAGCCTCTTAAGAAGAACCGGATCGCGCTGTGTGTCTTCGGCGCGCTTGCCGGAGTCGGATACTCCGTCACGATGGACGTCTGGACGGTTTTATGGGCGGAGGGCACATTTGTCCTCAAAGGGTATGCCGCGGCGATTGCGGCCGCGCTGCCGCTGACGGCGGAGTACGCCGTCTCTAATGTCGTGTTTCTCCTTCTCCTTACCGGACCGGTAGGGAAGAAGTTGGAAAGAATAAAAAAGAAGGAAGGACTATTCCAATGAAAAAACTAATGATCCTTGTATTGTCCCTCGCAATGCTCCTCGGATTGAGCAGCGTTGCTTTGGCGGACGACACCAAAGTGTTTGTGTCGATTGCCGACAACAACGGCGAAGCAGTTCTCGTAGAGAAGCCCGTAACCGTTACGGACGTTGACGGCGACGGAGCCCTTACGGTAGGCGATGCACTCGTATGTGCTCATGAGGCATATTTCGAAGGCGGCGCCGAAAAGGGTATCAAGACCTCCGTAGGCGCGTACGGCCTGCAGCTTGACCTGCTGTGGGGATATGACAACGGTACCGGATACGGCTACCTTGTAAACAACGCATTTTCGATGGGTCTCGGCGATCCGGTTAAGGACGGCGACTATGTTTACGCTTACATTTACAGAGACCTTGTTGCTTGGTCCGATACCTATTGCTTCTTTGACAAGAATACCGTTTCCGGCAAGGACGGCGACAAGGTTACCCTTACCCTTTCCGCAGCCGGTTACGCAGCGGACTATTCCCAGCTGAACAGCCCCGTGGAAGGCGCAACGATCCTTGTTGACGGTAAGGATGCAGGCGTTGTTACGGCCGCGGACGGCACTGCGGAGATTACGCTTTCCGGTGCAGGCGAGCATGTGATCAGCGCGAAGAAGGACGGCGTTACGATGGTTCCTCCGGTATGTGTGGCAACCGTTGAGGCTGCAGCTCCGACCGAGGCTCCCACGATCGCTCCCACGCCCGATGAGAAGCCCACTGAGGCACCTACTCAGGCTCCGGAGAAGACCGCTGACAGCAATGAAAAATCAGGCAGCGGGAATAGTTGGATCATCCTCGGGATCATCTGCGGATTGGTTTTGATCGCCATCATTCTTTTCTGTGTTCTCAGCAAAAAGAAAGAGCAGTAGGAACAAAACATGAAACAGAACGGATGGAGAAAACGAATCCGTTCCGGTATACTGGCAATCCTGCTCGCACTGCTTGCAATTCCGGCGGTGCGGGCGGAATCGTCATCCGGGCCGGCCGAACGCTATGAGGAAGGAATCCTTTCCTGCCTCTGTTCTTCTGCGGGCACGGACTCGGTTCAGGCATGGCTTGATCAGGATGCCGGACAGCTCGGGAAACATCCGTTAGAGTGGTATTTTCTGGCACTGTATCAGGGCGGAAAATACGACTTCACAAGTTTTGCAAAACAATACCGGGAGCGCATCCCGACGGAACAGACCAAGGTCGCAAACGCAACGTGGCTGAACCGGATGATGACCGCGTGGCTTCTCGGAAAGCAGGTCGACGAGGCGGCGATTAAAGAACACGTCGTTTCCGGAGATCTGATGAGCCTCGTGTACGGACTGCATTTCGGCACGCTTACCGGAACTCCGTATGCGGAACCGTCGGAACTGCTCGGGAAGCAGTGTGAGGACGGCGGATGGAGCCTCAAAGGCGACTTCGGGGATCCGGACGTCACGTCGATGGTTCTGGAAGCGCTTGCTCCGTACTGCGGTATATCCGAGGTGAAGGAAGCGGCGGACAGAGGCGTTTCGTTTCTTTCCGCCTGCCAGCTTGAAAACGGCGGATACAAAAGCTTCGGTTCGGACAACTGTGAGAGCGCGAGCCAGGTAATTATCGCCCTGTGTTCCCTGGGGATCGATCCGATGACGGATCCGAGGTTCCAAAAGAACGGAAACAATCCGATGACGACGCTGGAGCGGTTCCGAAACGAAAGCGGAGCCTTCTGCCATACCGAAGGATCGGAACCGGCAGGAATCACGTCGGCGGAGGTATTGTGCGCATTGACGTCCTACAAGCGGCTGCTTGCGGGGCAGACGCCTCTTTACGTGGCGGAAAGAAGCAGCGTCTGGGGAACGGACGACGAGCCCTCCGGGAAGACCGAAGAAACGAAACCGGACGGAACGGACGGAAGGGATGAAACACCGTCCGAAGCCGTGAAGGAAGGGAACAAAGCGGGCAGCCGTTTTGCACCGTATCAGTTTATCGTTTCGGCCGTGATACTCGGGCTGCTTGTTGTGACGCTTCTGATCCTGTGGAGAAAGAAACGTCTTACGAAGAAAAATGTATTGTGCCCGGCCTTATTGGCAGCAGGACTGATCATTCTTACGTTCTGCACGCGCATCGAAAGCGTGGACCGGCACTATACGGGGGACGGAAAGAAGGACGCAATCGGCGAGGTAACCCTGACCATCCGCTGCGACACGATCGCGGGAGAGCAGGGGGCACCGGACGATGCGGTGATTCTTCCGGTCACGAAAGTGAAAATCGGGCAGGGAGACACTGCCTTTGACGTATTGAATCAGGCGGCCAGGGAATACCGGATCCAAATGGATTATACGGGAAGCGGAGGGTCCGTCTATGTAAAAGGAATCGCCGGACTGTATGAATTTGCATACGGAAGCATGTCGGGCTGGATTTACCGGGTGAACGGGGAAATCATGCCGGTCGGATGCGGTCAGGCGGAAGTTGCTCCGGGCGATGAAATCGAGTTTTTGTATACGCGAAATCTGGGGGAAGATTTAAAATAATACAATTCCGGAAAGGAAGCTCCGACGGGCTTCCTTTTCCTTTGCCGCAATGCATAATAATTCGTAAAAGAAGGCTATCTTTGATTGACAAGAAAGCCCGAAACGAATAGAATAGATTATATCAAGAAACAGGAGGTCCTTCACTATGTTATTCGGAATGCCGACATTGATTGAGAACAAGTCTTTGGAAGAGGACGTAAAGCTTTGCGAACGCCTCGGTCTTTCTTTCGTGGAATTGAATATGAATTTTCCGCAGTATCAGGTGGACAGACTTGAGAACACGGAAGTTCTCCGTTCTGCTGCCGAGAAGGCGGGAATCTTCTACTCCATCCATATGGAGGAAGTATTTGATGTTGCAACGTTCAATCCGCTGACCGCGGAAGCATATCTGGAAACGATGCGAAGAACGATCCGCGTTGCGAAGAAGCTTGCGGAGCTGAACCCGGAGGACAGCCCGTTTATCATTAATATGCACCTTGTACACGGCATTCACATTACGCTTCCCGATCAGAAGGTAATGCTGTATGAAAGCCGCAAGGAAGAATATCTTGAGGCCTTCCGCCGCTTCCGCACCCTCGTGGAAGAGTGGATCGGAACCGAGAAGATCCTCATTACGATTGAGAACACCGACGGTTTCAAACCGTATGAAACCGAAGCGATTGCCCTGCTCCTTGAGAGCCCGAAGTTCGCCCTTACCTGGGATATCGGCCACTCGAAGGCAATCGGCGAGACGGATATGCCGTTCCTTTTGAAGAACTGGAACCGGATCGTGCATTTCCATGTGCATGACGGTCAGGACAATCCTCCGGCGAGCCATCTCGGACTCGGCGATGGGGATATCGATCTTCAGACGAGACTCGAATTTGCCCAGAAGTGCAACGCAAACTGCGTTCTGGAGACGAAGACGAGCGAAGCGCTCGAGCAGAGCAAGACCTGGCTGATCGGCCATAACTGGGCATAAGGGCTTCGGTGCGATGCAATAACTCCGAATTGTATTGGGTGGATCTCATGAAACATGGGGCCACCCATTTTGCCTATTTTCGGCATGTCTGAAAACGGCAGCAATACTATAAAACGCGTAAAGGAAACGCAATGAAGAAAACAGATTATCAGATCAGAGTAATGACAATGGACGATTACCGCGGAGTGTATGCCCTCTGGCAGAGCATTCACGGCTTCGGCATCCGTTCCATCGACGATTCCAGGGAGGGCGTGGAGCGCTTTCTTTTGAGAAATCCGAAGACGAGCATGGTGGCGGTGAAGCCGGACGGCGAGATCATCGGCGCCATTCTGTGCGGCCATGACGGCCGCAGGGGCACATTTTACCACGTATGCGTACGCGAACAGTACCGTAACCAGGGTATCGGCAAATCCATGGCGGTAGCCTGTATGCGGGCGCTTAAGGACGAGAAGATCAACAAGGTAACGCTTGTCGCATTTACGAGAAATTCGCTCGGAAACCAGTTCTGGAAAGGCGCGGGATGGACTTTCCGCGATGATCTGAACTATTACGACTTTACTCTGAATGAAGCGAACATTACGGAGTTCAACAAATAGGAGGCAGGGCGATGAAAAGGATTATCCGGATCGCTTGCGTCATTGCTTTGGTATTGGCCGCGGCAGGCTGCGGCAAGAAGAAGACGAAGCAGCAGAAGCAGCCTGTAGAGCCGACGCCTACCGAACAGGTGACACAGGCGCCGACACAGGAACCCGACACGGTAAAACAGGGCGTTGCATCGTTTCCGGTCAGCTGCAGCGCCGGCTGGGTGTGTCAGGGGATGCTCAGCATTGAGACCAAAGACAATCTGCCCGGTGCTTTCGGAAACGGAGCAACGCTCATTAAGGGGCTGCTGACCGAGTACCGCATTGAAAACAGCGCGAACACCGAACTGCTCCGGATCACCTCGAATGTGACCGAACAGGGCATCGTTTACATGCTTAAGATCGGCAAATACGAACGCCGTTTAAAGAGTATTACGGACGGGGACAATACGCTTGAGCTGTTCCGTTATGAGGACCGCTATGTGATCCGCCAGAACGGTACGGACCTTCTGATGGTTTCGGCCGATGCGGAAGCAATGACAATCAGTGCCAACGAGGAAGAGGGCGCATGGGCGTTCCGCTTTCCGGTAAAGCAGAACATCGTATCGGAGACCGACGCGAGCGGTTCATTGTATCTCGGAGAGGATACAATCACGCCGAAGGTGAGCGGGCTTAAGGATATCTATGACGGAGCCTATTTGAGCGTGATCGAAGACCGTATCCGTGCGGGAGCCGGAGTGAAGGAACGGACCGCGGATTATGTCCAGATCACAAAGAAACGCGTAACGCAGGACGGACAATGGACGGAGTACAATGCTTTGTACCAGTCGAACACGGTCATTGTCGACCGTGCGGACAGCAGTGCGCCGTCAAGAGTTACCGAATACGAATTCCGCGAACTCAGTAACGGAATCTCCGAAGTGGCTTATTTTACTTCGACGACCGGAGATGAAAAGCCGGATTACACATTTTCCGTGGAGGCACTGGATGAATTCCGCACGGCTGCTTTCGCTGAGGAGGAGACAGAAGAGCGAAGCGATAAGGAGTTCCGGAAGGGAAGGATACCGTTTCTGATCATCCCGTCCTCGTTCGGATTTATCGAGCGCGGATACCGGAAGAACGGCGAAGAGCGCGAAGATTACATCAGGCTCAGTTTCTGTGACGGAACGGTTGCGGGAGACGTATATGCGGTCTACCGGGACGGAGAAGCCGCATCGGTATATGTGGACGCCCTTTCGGGAGCGGACGGGCGCATTTACGCGGACGGCGAGATCCTGCGCGAAGACCGGACGGTACGGAATCTGCGGGAATACACATACGATGAGTACGGTGTGATGGTAAAGGAAACAAGGCCCGGATATACCGCGGCTTATGAATATTCGTTCAGTGATTTTGCTTACGGCGGCGCGGACGACACAATCCGCCACGAGTGGCAGAAGCTGATGCCTTATCTTGAAAAGGCGCCGAAGGAAACGGCGCAGGGTGAATGAAAGACAGACAGAATCAATATTTCGGCCGGCTGAGGAAGAGAAAGCGGCGCAGACGCATTCTGATCGCGGCAGTATGCCTTCTGATGCTTGCGGTGCTGATCTGTTCGCTGATCCGGTTCCGCGGAGGTCTCGGGCTTTTCCGAAGAAATCAGAGCGGGGAGACGGTCAGGGTTACCTTAAAGTCGGTGTACGACGGGGACACGATCCGCGTTAAGATGCCCGACGGAACCGAGGAGACGGTACGGCTCTTGATGATCGATGCGCCGGAGAGCGTACACCCCGATGAATCGAAGAATACCGAGGAGGGACGGAAGGCTTCGGAGTATCTGACGGAGCTTTTAAAGGACACGGAGACGCTCTACCTCGAATATGAGGATGAGAAGAACAACAGAGACCTTTACGGACGGCTTTTAGCTTATGTGTGGCTCACTGATACTACATCAGTAGAACCATCATTTATAAAGAAAAATATGGTAAATGCGCTGGTGCTTTCGAGCGGACACGCCGAGTTTCATCTGTATCAGAACGGGAACAAGGTCAAGGAAGCATACAGGCGGGTTTTGGAGGGAATACGATGACGGAACGGCTGTATGAGACGGACTCTTATGCGGTCTCATTTGACGCGAAAGTGACAGCGGCGGAAACGGCCGAAGGACAGAGTTTTGTGACGCTTGACCGGACGCTGTTCTTCCCCGAAGAGGGCGGACAGTCATGCGACCGCGGAACGATCTGCGGGCTTCCGGTTACGGACGTGCAGATCAGAAACGGTGAGATCGTGCATACGGTTGAAGGACTGATCACTGCCGGAGCCGAGGTTCACGGAGAAATCGATTGGGAATACCGGTTCCGAAATATGCAGATGCATTCAGGCGAGCATGTCTTTTCCGGGCTCGTGTTCCGGCTGTTCGGATTCTCGAACGTCGGGTTCCACCTGAGTGAGAACAGCGCCACGATGGACTATAACGGGAAACTCTCAAAAGAAGACGTGCAGTTGCTTGAGGAGCGCGCCAACCGAGTGATAACCGAAGGACACAGAATCCGTGCATGGATCCCTTCCGAAACGGAACTTGCTTCGCTTTCGTATCGGAGTAAGAAGGAAATCGACGGAGCCGTGCGGCTTGTCGAAATCGAAGGCGTCGACCTGTGCGCATGCTGCGTGCCGCATGTTCGAAACACTTCGGAAATCGGATTTTTGAAGATCATTTCCCTTGAGAATTATAAAGGCGGCGTGAGGCTTCAGTACCGCTGCGGACTGCGTGCGCTTGAGCATTACAGAGAGTGTCTTTCGCTTCTTTCGGAAGCGGGGCAGCTGCTGAGCGCGAAGCAGGAGGACGTCCCGGCTGCTCTTAAACGGCTGCAGGAGGAATCGAAACAGCTTTCCTTCCGGCTTACGGAAGCGGAGCGGAAGCTTGTGTCCGAAGAAATCCGCAGACGTTACGAAAAGGATACCGCGGAGTACGGTGCTAAAGGTGCCGCGTCGCATGGAAGCGGTGATGCCGCAGCGTGCGGCGGTAAAGAAACCATGACGGGAACACTTCCGCTCAGTCCTTTGTTTATGCTTGATGCGGATCCGGGACTGTTACGGTTCGCGATGGATGAAGCAAAGAATTATTACGGCGGTCTGTGTGTCGTAACGGCTGCGCAGGATTCCGAACGGTTCCGTTATCTGATGGAAGGAAACGAAAGTGCTTCGGAACTGCAGAAAGAATTAAAGGAACGCTTCGGCGCCAAAGGCGGCGGGGCTCCCGGATCGGTCAGCGGAAGCGTATGTGCTTCCGGGGAAGCTCTTAAGGAGTTCTTTAAAGAACACGGAATCGCGTAACGGAAAAGGAGACTCTATGGAAACTCTCCGAGGAAACAGAATATCTTCGAAAACGGCAATCGGTCAGATCCGCATCCGTACGGAGCGGCCCATTCGCGTGCAGCCCGTTCCCGTAACGGATACACAAACGGAGATTGCACGGTATGAAGCTGCGGTCCGGCAGGCGGCAGCGGAACTCCGCGCGCTTTCCGAGCGGGCAAGCCGCACCATCGGACCGTGGAACGCCAAGATTTTCGAAGTGCATGCGATGATGGCGGAGGATGTCGATTACCGGAGCATCGTACTTGAAACGATTGAGGAGAAGAAGCTTTGTGCGGAATACGCGGTGGAACTTGCGGGAAGGCATTTCGCCGAAATGTTCGAGCAGATGGACGATCCGTATTTCCGCGCCAGGATGCAGGATATCAAAGACGTAACGGACCGTCTGCTCCGCGCTTTGATGGGAGAACATGTTTCGGGTGAGCCCGATAAACCTTATATTCTTGCGGCTTCGGAACTCGCGCCCGCGGATCTGATGCAGCAGGACCGAAGCCGTATACTCGGCATCGTGACCGAGCAGGGTACGGCTTATTCGCATGCGTCGATTCTTGCAAAGAGCATGCGGATCCCGATGCTTACCGGGATTACGATCAATCCGCAGTGGGACGGTCATCAGGCGATTCTGGACGGTTCCCGCGGAACGCTGATCGTTGATCCGGATATTGAGACCGTGAAGGAATATCTGCGCCTTACCGCGGCCGATGCGGGCCGGGACGACGGGCAGACCGACGAGCCTGCGGATCCCGCGCTTACCAAGTCCGGGAAGCATATCGTTCTGCGCGCCAATATCGGGGATGCTTCGGAACTGGAAGCGGCATCGCTTGCCGGAGCGGAAGGCATCGGTCTTTTGCGAAGCGAATATCTGTTTATGGAATCGGCCCAGCTTCCCGATGAAGAGGATCAGTTCCGTTACTATAAGGATTTTGCGTCGGCAATGAAGGGACAGAAGGTTGTGATCCGTACGGTGGATATCGGTACGGATAAGCCGGTGTCGTATCTTCGGATGCCGCACGAGGAGAACCCCGCGCTCGGAAAGCGCGCAATCCGTCTTTCTTTTGACAATCCGGATATGTTCCGTACGCAGCTTCGCGCGATATTTCGCGCGGCGCAGTTCGGAAACGTGGCGGTATTGTATCCGATGATCACATCCGAATGGGAGATGAAGGAGATCATCCGGATGGAGGACGAAGTACGGAAGAGCCTCTTGGAGGAAGGAATCGAAGTGCCCGCCGTACAGAGGGGCATCATGATCGAAACACCGTCCGCCGCATTGATCAGCGACCGTCTTTCGGAATATGCGGATTTCTTCAGCATCGGTACCAACGACCTTGCCCAGTACGTGCTTGCGGTGGACCGTATGAACGGTTCGGTTTCGAAGTATTACGATCCGTGGCATGACGCCATATTGCGGCTGCTGACGCTGACGGTTCAGAATGCGCACCGGAAGGGAATACCGGTATGCCTTTGCGGCGAGCTCGCTGCCGATCCCGAAGCAACCGCAAGACTGATCGCTCTCGGGGTGGATGAATTGTCGGTTGCACCGTCTTTAATCCCGGAGATCAGACGTGCGATCCGCTCCTGCAGATTATAACTTTTTATCCAAAATCATGCCGAAACCGGTTTTTCGTCCGAAATGCGCCGAAATATAGGGAAAATCGTGCAAAATAAAATAAAAAAAGATGTTGACATCTATATAGAATCGTGGTAGTTTTAAGATGCAGTCAGGTAAGTAGACAGACCTACAAGTTGTGTGTATTTCATGGCTTGTCGGTTTGTTTTGTTTTAAGGGAGCATCTTTAGAACGATTGATATGCAAGATTTTTTTTATGAAGGAGGTACTGGTTCATGACTGGTACAGTAAAGTGGTTCAACGCTCAGAAGGGTTATGGCTTCATTAGCAATGATGAGGGCGGCGAGGACGTATTCGTACATTTCTCTGCAATCCAGAGCGAAGGCTTCAAGACTCTCGAAGAAGGCCAGAAGGTTACTTTCGAGACCGAGCAGGATCCTAAGGATTCCAAGAAGCTGAGAGCGGTAAACGTTGTTGCTATGTAATTTATAATTGCATCAGACAGTACGCGAACACAAAAGAAACCGGGGAGTTCTCGATGAGAACTCCCCGATTTTTGCGTTCCTGGAATGTTTTGTTCAGTTGCCCGGCGCTCCGCCGCTCTGGCTTCCCCAGGAGTCATCATCCTCGGGATCCGGTGTTGCGGTTCCGGTAGGTTCCTCGGTCGTCTTCGGATCCGGTGTGGCCTCAGCGGTCGGCTCGGCAGTCACCTGCGGATCGGGAGTAACTTCCGTGCCGGGTGTCGGGTCCGGCGTTACCGTTTTCGTAGGCTCCGCGGTAGGAGTCGGCTCCGCGGTAGGAGTCGGAGTGGGCGTCGGTGTCGGCGACGGCTCCAAGGGCGGGATATTGGCCGAGGTAGGAAGCGGTTCGCCGTTTTTATAAGCGATGTATTCTTCGAGACAGTAGCCGAGCTGATACATTTCGGTCGCGGCCTCCACGCCGACATAGCGGAAATGCCACTGCTCGTAAGTGATTCCGGTGATCTTCGTCTTATCCGAAGGATAGCGGAGTATGAAACCGTATTTGTAACAGTTCGCGCGGAACCAGGTGTAGTCGTATTTTTCGTTATCCAGAACCCAGATGTCGAAGCCGAGGCCGGTGCGGTGCTCGCTTGCATTTCCGGGAATGGTCTTCGGAGGGTTGAGCTTCTTGTCGCGGTTATTCCAGAACTTGTCCTGCGTCGCGTAGTTTCGGTACGCGCCGGTCTGGGAAACCTTCACGCCGAACTTGGTTGCGTCGTGGTAAGCGGTACACATCTCGTTCAGATGGATCAGTGCTTCGCGGTTTCCGCGGTCATAACCGTCTTCTTCGGTTTCGATGACGAAGTCGCGGCTTGCGGCGGATACGGTCTTAGGATTCTGGATGGTGTAGAAATCGGCTGTGAGAACTTCATCCAGACGGACCAGATTCTCGGGGTTGCCGGTATACTTGAGGCGGTGTGTCCAGTTGACTAGCATCAGATAGTCGATCGTCCAGTTGTCACCAGGAACCGGCTCCGCGTAAACGTCGGTCGTAACACTGTCGCACATGCCGTACACGTAAGGCGTCGGCGTGGGCGTCGGAGTGGGAGACGGGACGTCGGGCGTCGGAGACGGAGTATCCTCGCCGGTCGGCTGAGCCTGCGTGGGAGTGTTGTTCTTAATCACCTCGGTAGGCTGTTCCATCCCGGAATCGTCGGGAAGCTTGGAACGGTCCCTGAGCGCCATCCATATCAAAACAATGATCAATACGACTATGATAAAGAGAAGAATCAGCTGGGGCTTGCTTGTTTCCATTGCGCGCCGCAGACCGGATTTCTTCTTTCTTGCCGGAGTTCTGGTTGCCATTATCCTTTGAATCCTTTCTCAAATTACGGAAAATGAGTAAATGCGACTAAAATTATACCACAAATAAGATAAAAAAGATAGTTTTTTTTACATCTCTGTTATGATATACTCGGATTGAACGCAGGACATCACGGAAAATGTGTCCGTAGCGGTAAGTATTATAAAGAGAGGCACAGTGTATGGCAAATGTTACATTTGACAGATCTTTCGCGGATCGTTTTATCCGTTCGGAGGAACTGACACAGATCAAGACCGCTGCGGAAGCGGCAAGAAAGGAACTGGTTTCGAAGTCCGGCGCAGGCAATGATTTCCTCGGCTGGATCGATCTTCCGGTTGCTTATGACAAGGAAGAGTTCGCACGTATCAAGAAGGCGGCTGCGAAGATTCAGAGCGATTCCGATGTTTTGCTGGTAATCGGTATCGGCGGCTCTTACCTCGGCGCGAGAGCGGCAATCGAATTCCTGCGTCACAGTTTTTACAACAGCGTATCGAAGGAGATCCGCAAGACTCCCGAGATTTATTATGTCGGAAACAGCATCAGCTCGACTTATATCGCACACCTGAAGCAGGTGATCGGCGACCGTGATTTCTCGATTAACATGATCAGTAAATCCGGCACGACGACCGAACCCGCGATCGCGTTCCGCGTATTCAAGAAGATGCTGATCGACAAGTACGGCCGTGAAGAGGCCAACAAGCGTATCTACGCAACGACCGACAAGGCAAGAGGAGCCCTTAAGAAGGTTGCCAACGAAGAGGGCTATGAGAGCTTCGTTGTTCCGGATGACGTCGGAGGACGTTTCTCCGTTCTGACCGCGGTAGGTCTTCTTCCGATCGCGGTAAGCGGTGCCGATATCGATCAGCTGATGGCAGGCGCGGCTTCGATGCGTGAGATTTGTCTTAACAATGCTTATGAAGAGAACGATGCCGTTCAGTATGCGGCTGTTCGTAATATCCTTTACCGTAAGGGCAAGGCTGTTGAGGTGCTTGCGAACTACGAGCCTTCGCTCCATTTCGTTTCGGAATGGTGGAAGCAGCTGTACGGCGAGTCCGAAGGTAAGGACCAGAAGGGTATCTTCCCGGCAAGCGTTGATCTGACGACCGACCTGCATTCGATGGGCCAGTTCATTCAGGACGGCGCGAGAATCATGTTCGAGACCGTGATCGAGCTTACGAAGAGCACAGAGGAGATCGTGCTTGAGGCAGAGCCCGTAGACCTTGACGGCATGAACTATCTTGCCGGTAAGACCGTTGATTTCGTGAATAAGAGCGCTATGAAGGGTACGCAGCTTGCGCATGTGGACGGCGGCGTTCCGAACCTTGTGATCCGCCTTCCCGAGCAGAGTGAGTTCTGCCTCGGCCAGCTGTTCTACTTCTTCGAATTTGCCTGCGGCGTGAGCGGCTACATGCTCGGCGTGAATCCGTTCAACCAGCCCGGCGTTGAGAGCTACAAGAAGAACATGTTCGCGCTTCTCGGAAAGCCCGGCTATGAAGAGATGCGTGCGGAACTTTTGAAGAGACTGTAAGCGGACGGCCGGAAGGCAGTTCAGCGGAAAGGAGTCAGTATGTACCGGTTTGATGTGGAAAAGGCTACGAAGGAATGCATTGCCTGGATCAGACAGTTTTTTGAGGAGAACGGGAAGGGTTGCAACGCAGTACTCGGAATCTCCGGAGGAAAGGACAGTACCATTGCCGCAACGCTCTGTGTCGCAGCGCTCGGCGCGGACCGTGTCATCGGCGTGCTGATGCCGAACGGCGAGCAGCCGGATATCGACTGTTCTTACCAGATCTGCAAGCATCTCGGAATCCGTTATTATGAGATCAACATCAAGGACTGCTTTGACGGACTCAAGAACGCGATCGAAGGGCAGATGGACATCTCAAACCAGACCGTAGTCAATATGGCGCCCCGTATCCGTATGACAACCGTGTACGCGGTTTCGCAGAGCAATAACGGCCGTGTCGTTAATACCTGTAATCTGTCGGAGGACTGGGTCGGTTATTCCACCCGCTACGGCGATTCGGTCGGCGATTTCAGCCCGCTGTCGCATTTTACGGTGCAGGAGGTAAAGGAGATCGGAAAGTATCTCGGCGCTCCGCTGAATCTTATTGAGAAGACCCCGTCGGACGGCCTGTGCGGAAAGACCGATGAGGACAACCTCGGATTTACCTACGCCGAGCTTGACCGTTACATCCGTACCGGTGAGATCGACAACCTTGAGCACAAGGCACTGATCGACCGCAAGCACAAGCTGAATCTGTTCAAATTGAAACTGATGCCTTCCTTTGACATGGGAATCGAAGTGGCGATTCCGGAGGAATAAAAAACGAGGCTGCAATCCTTTCGGACTGCAGCCTTTCTTGTTGGTGTACGGGATTCGGTTAAGCCGGAAACCTCGGTGTCCGGGGCATATCGTCATGCCGCGTGGCGGGCCTTCCGGTTGTGCGGCCGGTCATTCGGTTATGCTGCCGGCCGATTCGCTGCGGCCTTCCTTTTCGTGACCGATCATGAAAAGACCGAAGCAGCCGCCGCAGATACCGCCCACGATGTGGCCGAGCTGCGAAATGTTGTCGGCATGGAAGCTGTCAAGAATCTGTCCGCCGATGAAGATTATGCAGACGATGATGAACGTGATCGGAATCTCGCCGCTCTTCACGTTGGAGATGGAAGAGAGGATGATCAGCATGAATACGATGCCGCTTGCTCCGAGGAGCGCAACATTCGAGGAAAGCAGGGCGTGGAAGATCGCCGTAACAACCGCGGTAATGCCCATCATTTCAAGAAGGTTGCGGCTGCCGTATTTCTCCTCAACGAGCGGTCCCAAAAGGAGAATATAAGTCATGTTCGCGGTAAAATGAGCCCAGTCCGCATGACCGACCGTATAGCCGAACGCGCGGACGTAAGTCATCGGGTTCAGAAGCCCCGAACGGTAGGTGCTGAACAGGTGACGGTTTGCCAAGCCGCCCGTAATGTGGTCTAAAAGAAGCGCGATGCCGCAGACCATAACAAAGCCGAGCGTAACCGGCGCGTTGAATTTGATGTGGGATAAAAGCTTTTTCATGAGCAATCCTCCGAATCAAGTTTGAATTCTTTAGACAAATGTATCATCTTTTATGGAAAATGTCAATCAGTTTTACTAAAAGAGCACCCGCCGGGCACCCCGAACATATGCCGTAACCCTTCCTTTTACACTACCTTCGCACTTGCATTGGAGGGTGTCAAAAGGTATAATAATAACCAGTCAGAACCGATACGGGAAAGGAGTTATCAGTATGATTAAAGCAGTAATCTTTGACATGTTTGAGACATTGGTTTCACTGTTCCAGGGAAGGACCTATTTCAGTGAAGACATCGCCGCGGACATCGGTATTCCGACCGAGATGTTCCGTACCGTATGGCATTTGAGCGAGACCGACCGGAGCACCGGCGTGCTGACGGTTGAGGACGCGCTCGGAAAAGTTCTGACCGCGCTCAATGTTTCCGGCGATCAGGTGCAGAGGATCGCAGAGAAGAGATGGGAGGCGCTCGGTGACACATTTGACGCAATCCCGCCGGCAACGTTCGATCTTCTGAAAGAGCTGAAAGAGCGAGGCATCCTGATCGGACTGATCAGCAACTGCTTCTCGGATGAAGCCATCCGGATTCAGAACTGCCGGCTTTACCAGTATTTTGACGCAGTAAAGCTTTCGTTTGAGCAGGGCATCTGCAAGCCCGATCCCGCGATTTATTACCGGATTGCGGCCGAGCTCGGCGTGGAGCCCGAGGAGTGTCTTTATGTCGGAGACGGCGGCAGCAACGAGCTGGCGGTTGCGAAGGAAATCGGCATGAAGCCGGTGCAGGCGCTTTGGTTCCGCCCGCTGATGTTTGAACCGCATATTCCGAGCCCGGTATATGATGAGTATCCGCATGCGGAGATTCAGCCGGACGTGTTGAATTATCTGTAAGATCTGCGCGTATATAAAGGGGAGAGATAATGCTGCAGTTACGTAACTATGTGAAAAGCGACGCGGAGACGATCATCACCTGGGTCGCCGATGAACGCACGCTCTATATGTGGAGCGCGGACCGGTATGCCCGTTATCCGATCACGCCGCAGGACATGAACCGCCAGTATGACGGGTTTGAAGAAAGCAAGGAGTTCTTTCCGCTGACTGCGGTCGAGGACGGAAAGATCGTCGGACATATGATCTTAAGGTATCCGAATCCGGACGACCATACGGTAATCCGGTTCGGATTTGTCATCGTCGATTATCTGAAGCGCGGCAGAGGCTACGGTACGCAGATGATCAACGAAGCGCTCAAGCTCGTATTTGAACGTACGGGGGCGGAAAAGGTGACGCTCGGCGTGTTCCGCGACAACGTTCCCGCCGCGCTTTGCTACCTCGCGGCCGGATTCCATCCGCCGGCGGATCCCGAAGCCGTGAAGGAGAGAACGGTTCCGATCCTCGGAGAGGATTGGGTATGCTGCGAGTTGGAGATTACCCGGGAAGAGTATCAAAAGAAGCAGGAAGAACAATAGGACGATGCGCCGGCAGGGTTTAAGCCGGCAGGAATCCGAGGAGTTCAATAACCTCGGGAAGTCCTGAAAAGACATCTTACTACAACAGTAGAATATTGTCTGATACTGACAAAATCAAAAATACGGCAGGAGCCCGTCGGGGTGCTCCTACCGTATGAATGAGTGAATGTATTATCGCTGTAACCGATCAGCCTTCCGGAAGCTTGAGGTCGCCTTCCTTGATCCATCCCTTCTTGCGGAGTATCTCGCAGAACAGAACGGAGAGGATTGCGGGAAGAATGAGGCAGATCATCACAAGACCGATCCAGTCCGTCGCTCCCGGAACATAGCCGGTGTTGGTCCAGCCGGTAACGACACCGATCTGGCCGACGAGACCGCAGGTACCCATGCCGCCGCAGATCGACGCGCCGTCCATGTGCATCTTGAAGAGACAGGTCGCGATCGGACCGGTGATTGCCGAAGCGAGTGTCGGAGGAATCCAGATCAAAGGATTCTTTACGATGTTGCCCATCTGAAGCATGCTTGTGCCGAGACCCTGGGAAACAAGACCGCCGACTTTATTCTCACGATAGCTCATAAAGGCAAATCCGACCATCTGCGCGCAGCAGCCCGCAACCGCGGCACCGCCCGCAAGACCGGTGATTCCGATTGCCGCGCAGATAGCAGCGCTGCTGATCGGAAGTGTAAGAGCCATACCGATGACAACCGCAATGAGAATGCCCATGATAAAAGGCGCCTGATTGGTTGCCCAGTCGATAAACGTTCCGACTTTGTCTGCCGCCCAGCCGATATGCGGAGCACAGAGAATGGAAAGAATGCCGCCGATGAAGATCGTTACGAAAGGCGTAACGAGAATGTCGACCTTGGTTTCTTTCGAAACCGCCTTACCGAACTCAACGGCGATGATCGTAATGAGAAGAACGGCAAGCGGACCGCCCGCGCCTCCTTCGGCGTTAGCCGCAACTCCGACCGCAAGTGCGGAGAACAATACAAGCGGAGGAGCCTGCAGCGCATAAGCGATGGAAACCGCCATGGCGGGACCTGCTGCCTGCTTAGCGTAGTTACCGATCGTTACGAAAAATGTACACAGATCCGGAAGTACCGGCCAATCCGAGGGAACAATCTTCAAAAACTGCTCGCCGAGCGTCGCGATGATCGTACCGATGAGCAGGGATGCGAAAAGACCCTGCGCCATGGCGCCGAGGGCGTCGATTCCGTAACGCTTGCCGGAGATGACGATGTTCTTACGGTTTAAGAAACGGGCAAAACGGCTTTTTTCTTTCGTATCGGCAGCGGGAGCTTCCGCAGCCTTGGCAGCCGTTTTTGTGACCTCGGTTTTGCTTTCAGCCGGGGTGTCAGCGGGAGTAACGGTGATGTTCTGGTTGTTATCTTCCATGATTCGGAGACCTTCCTTTCCGGATTCTTTGACAAGATGGTATCATATTACTACCATAAGTGCAATGGTAATATTAACCATAAAAAACTGCCTGGGAAAATACTATTTCGGCATTTTCCCATACCTGATAAGAGTACACTGTTAGAGTGTGAAAATATTCGCCGGTTTTAAGAAACCGGCAGGAGGGAGCACGGTATGGATGAAGCATTGAAAACGCTCCGCGAACAGGCGGCGGCAGCAGCCCGGGAATTGCTGGAGCAGTCGAAAGTACCCGCCGGAAGCATCGTTGTTGTCGGATGCTCTTCGAGCGAGATCAGCGGAAGCAGGATCGGAAGCGATTCGAAGCCGCAGGTAGCGCAGGTTGTTTACGAAGGTATTGCGGAAGTGCTTAAGGAGGCGGGCGTGTATCTCGCCGCACAGTGCTGCGAGCATTTGAACCGTGCGCTGATCGTTGAGCGTGAGATTTATGAGAAGGAAATCCGGTTTTACGCAGGCCGTGTGAACGTCGTTCCGCAGCCGAAGGCAGGCGGTTCGTTTGCAACGGCGGCTTATGGTGCGATGAAGGAGCCGGTAGCCGTTGAGGCGGTTCGCGCCGACGCCGGAATGGATATCGGCGGGACGCTGATCGGAATGCACCTTAAGAGGGTTGCTGTTCCGCTTCGCCTTGCGAATAACCGTATCGGCGAGGCTGCCGTTCTCGCAGCGAGAACGAGGCTTCCTTTTACGGGCGGAAGCAGGGCCGTTTATGATGAAAATCTGTTGTAAATCTTTTGTGAACTTACCCGCTGTTTGATTGACATGTTTCCGAAACATGTGGTATCATTCCTGCGGATGGATTATATTATACATTCAATGAAAAGAGGCTTTTAAAACTATGGGCGGATTTTTTGGCGTAGCCAGCAAGAATGATTGCGTTTTCGATCTGTTCTTCGGAACGGATTACCATTCTCATCTCGGAACGAGACGGGCCGGAATGGCAGTATATGACCCGGAGGACGGCTTTGCCAAGGCAATCCACAAGATTGAGAATTCGCCGTTCCGTACCAAATTTGATAAAGAAGCCAATTCCATGCACGGCATTTACGGAATCGGATCGATTTCCGACTTCGAACCGCAGCCGATCATGGTTCATTCGCACCACGGCACATTTGCCGTAACAACGGTCGGCAAGATCAACAATGTCGACTATCTTGAGTCGGAGATTCTGAAGAACAATTCTCACTTCTTCGTTATGAGCAACGGTAATATCAACCCCACCGAGCTCGTTGCGGCACTGATCAATCAAAAGGACAATTTCATAGACGGTATCCGCTACGCGCTCGAAGTGATCGACGGAAGCCTTTCCCTGCTTGCATTGACCGAGCGCGGTATTTATGCCGCCCGCGACAAGATGGGAAGAACCCCGATCTCGGTCGGAAAGAAGGAAGGCGCGTACTGCGCATCCTTTGAAAGCTGCGCGTATGCGAACCTCGGGTTCCAGCCGGTTCGCGAGCTGCGTCCCGGTGAGATCGCAGTGCTGCAGCCCGATTCGTTCCGCTCGCTCTACGTACCGGATCAGGAGAAGATGAAGATCTGCACGTTCCTCTGGATCTACTACGGATATCCGTCCTCGTCTTATGAGGGCATCAGTGTTGAGAAGATGCGTTACCGCTGCGGCGAGCTGCTCGCCAAGAGAGACCACATCAAGCCGGACATCGTTGTCGGCGTTCCGGACTCCGGTACGGCACACGCGATCGGTTATTCCAACGCGGCGGGAATTCCGTTCTCAAGACCGCTTATCAAATACACGCCTACGTGGCCCCGCTCGTTTATGCCGACGATGCAGCAGAACCGGGATCTGATCGCGAAGATGAAACTGATCGCGGTACCGGATCTGATCAAAGGAAAGAGCATGGTCGTAATCGACGATTCCATCGTCCGCGGCACACAGCTTCGCGAGACGGCCGAGTTCCTGTTCGAGAGCGGCGCGACCGAGGTACATGTAAGACCTGCCTGCCCGCCGATCATGTTCGGCTGCAAGTATTTGAATTTCTCCAGATCCAAATCCGAAATGGAACTGATCGCAAGGCGCGTGATCGTGGAGCTGGAAGGGACCGATAAGGTCAGTGATGAAGTGCTCCGTGAGTACTGTGATCCCGACAGCGAACGTTATCAGAAGATGACGGACGCAATCTGCAAGAAGCTGAATTTCACGACGCTTCGGTATCACAGACTGGATGACATGGTAGCAGCTGTGGGGATTGATCCGGACAAACTTTGCACGTATTGCTGGAACGGAGAGGAATAGAAAATGTTGTCAGAGAAGAGTAAGCTGTTGTCGATCGCTATTCCGTGCTACAACTCGCAGGATTATGTGAGACGGGCACTGGACACGGTTGTTCCGGCGGGAGACCGCGTGGAAATCCTTGTCGTGGATGACGGATCGACAGACGGAACCGCGGATATTGCGCGTGAATATGAGGAGAAATACCCCGATTCCGTTCGTTATTTTCACAAAGAAAACGGCGGTCACGGAGACGCCGTAATGTACGGCGCGGACCATGCGACCGGACTTTACTTCCGTGTATTGGACAGTGATGACTGGATAAACACCGAGAATCTCAACCGGATGCTTGACCGGCTCGAAGAGGACCTGAAACGCGGTGTCGTTTATGACCTTGTTCTTACCAATTACGTATATGAGAAGGTCGGATGCAAGAGTAAAGAGATCGGGTATTCCTCGGCACTTCCCGTGGAGACCGCTTTTACGTGGGATGATACGAAGAAGTTCAACCTCGGACAGAACCTTCTGATGCATTCGATCGCATACCGCCGGGAGATGCTTCTCGCTACGGGGCTTCGTCTTCCGAAGCATACCTTCTATGTGGATAATCTGTTCGCGTATTATCCGCTGCCGTTCGTTAAGAGTATCTTTTATTTCAATTTCGATCTGTATCATTATTATATCGGCCGTTCGGACCAGTCGGTTTGCGAAGACCAGATGATCAAGCGTGTCGACCAGCAGGTATTGATCGCCAATACGATGTATTCCATGCACGATCTGAAGACGATCAAGAGCAAGAAGCTCCGCAGATATATGGCGCAGTATGTTGCCGTAATCTCAACAATCGTATCCGCCCTGTATGTGCGTAAGGGCGGCAGGGAAGCGATGGAAGCCAAGAAGGAGTTCTGGAGCCGCGTTAAGACGCGTTACGGAAATACCTATCAGGAAGTGTGCCGGATGATCAAGCCGATCTATTTTGTCCACACGACCAATTGGTTCACCAACTTCCTGATCAATACGGGTTATGTGATTGCCCGTAAGATTTTCCACTTTAATTAATTCCGGGTGTTGAAATGAAAAGTAAGAAAACGGACTGGCTCCGCTTCTGGTGGGTGCTCCTTTATGCCCCGGTTTACATGATCATCTTCTTTCTTGAGGAAAAGTACATTACGGACTGCCATTTGATCGGAATTCCGCTCGATCATAAGATTCCGTTCATTGAATGGTTCTTCTTTCCGTACTACATCTGGTTCCCGTTTATTGCGGCAGTAGTAGCGAGACTTTTCTTTAAGGATAAGGTTACCTTCCTGAAGACCGCCGGCTTCCTGTATTTCGGCATGACGATCTTTCTGATTGTCAATGTGGTATATCCGAACAGGCTTGATATACGTCCGACCGAATTCACGAGAGACAACATCGCGATCCGCCTTGCGCAGGCGATGTACGAAGGAGACACACCGACCAACGTGCTTCCGAGCATTCATGTTTACAACTCGCTCGGCGTCCTGATCGGCGTCTGGGCGACCAAGAAGGACATGAAGCGTAAAGCCGTCAAATGGAGCGTAACGATCCTCAGTATCGTGATCAGCTGTTCGACGGTATTTGTAAAGCAGCACTCCGTGATCGACGTGATCGCGGCATTTGTCCTTGCGGTTCCCGCATACTGGATCTTCTTTAAGGGAGCGTACGCGAGGAAGATGGACAGCCTTGAAACGGATTAAAGCAGCGGAAAAGCGGTTTTTGACGAGCGGATTTTCGGTTGCATTTTCCGCCTAAAGATGATATGATAGCAAATGCAATTTATGTGTGTCGGAGGTTGTTATGAGTTTGTATTTTCCCGGATTGGTGTTCGGAATAAACATCGTTCTTCTGATTTCACTGATCGTTCTCGCAGTGATTATCGGTTTGTTGATCGCACTGTATTTCGTCGGCAGAAAGATGCAGAAGAAGAACGACGAAGTGATGAAAGAGATGCAGGCCAGCGCGCAGATGGTTTCCGCGCTGATCATCGATAAGAAGCGGATGCGCTTAAAAGACGCGGGATTCCCGGCAATCGTTTACGAGCAGACGCCCAAGTACGCAAGACGTGCGAAGGTTGCCGTTGTTAAGGCGAAGATCGGCCCCCAGGTTCGTTCCCTGATGTGCGATGAGAAGGTTTTCGACCTGATCCCCGTAAAGAAGGAAGCAAAGCTTAAGCTGAGCGGTATCTATATTATGGACGTAAAGGGCGTTCGCGGACCGATCGTCAAGGACGTTAAGAAAAAGAAGGGGCTCTTCAGCCGCTTTAAGAAAGAGAAATAATCCCGTATCGATCGTTCGGGCCTATGCCTTCGAGATGACGGAATAGAAAAGGAAGTCTCCGGAACGGGTGACTTCCTTTTTTGAATTCATGAGTTGTAAGAGCGCTTCAGATATGCGGGCCGGTGCACGAAACGTTTCCGCGGTGCAGGACGGAATGCGGTATTCCCGCTACGCGGGCTCTGCGGTGATCTCGATGTCGTTACGGCTCAACACTTCGTCCCCGTGGCGCAGTTCGTAAGAGAAGCATGCGGTGACGGTTCCGGCGTCTTCCGAGACCGAAACGGCCAGTCCGACGACGTCAAATGTGAGCATTCCGAACGCAGTGTCATAATCACACGGATGAATCTCTCCGGGAACAATCTCCATTTCGGAGCGGATGCTTCCGGTACGGATCAGGGAAGCCCGTGCCGCGGTCACCGTAAGCTGTTCCTTGGTAACCGAATTGGGATCCTCGGAATCGGCGGAGCGGTAATCAAAACGGTATCCCGGACCGTCCGCGGTGTTAACCGGACGGCAGAGTCCGCGTACCATGAGTTCGGTTTGATCCGTAGTATCGGTTGTGGCTTTTCCGCGGATGCGGATCAGGCAATTCATGGCAGTCCTCCGAAGGGCGTTTGCGGGGTGCCGGCTGTGCGGCGCGTGAGAAAAATGCAGTGCTTCAGGCAGGCGGCACAGTGTGTCACGGTATGTAAGCGGCGCGAAGGCCGCATGTATTCTTATGAGAAAACCTTCCGGTTGACGTCCGCTTCCTCAAGTTCGCACGGAAGAATGGAGTTGGCGAACCGGCGGAACTGTTCCTCGCCGTCGCTCACGAAGAAGCGGTGGATCGAGGGCGTGTCGGACGTTCTTAAAAGGTCGCGCTCCGTAAGCAGCGCGCGCAGTTCCTTTGCGGTTTCGTATGCCGGATTGACAAGCGTTACCGAAGGACCCGCAACCGAACCGATAACGTCCGTCAGAAGCGGGTAGTGCGTGCACCCGAGAACGAGCGTGTCAATCTGCTCGTGAAGGAGCGGCGCGAGATAACGGGTAGCCATTTCCCTCGTGACGGGGTCGTTGCAGAGACCTTCCTCAGCCAAAGGAACGAACAAAGGACAAGCCTGTCCGAAGACACGGATGTCCGGCGAGATGCTCTTTAAGTAGCGCTCGTAAAGACCGCTTCGGATCGTTCCGTTCGTGGCGATGACGCCGATCCGTTTGCTTTTCGTAATGCGGGCAGCCGTCTTGGCGCCGGGTTTTACCACGCCGATCACGGGAACCGGAAGCTCTCCAGCAAGCGTCTCGAGGGCAAATGCGCTCGCGGTATTGCACGCGATCACGATTGCCTTCACGTTGCAGGAACATAAAAACCGCGCAATCTGGCGGGAATAGGCAATGACGGTTTCCTCGGATTTGTTTCCGTAGGGAACGCGGGCGGTGTCGCCGAAGTATAAAACGGACTCTTTCGGCAATTGGCTCATGATCTCTTTTGCGACGGTCAGGCCGCCGACACCGGAGTCAAAGACACCGATCGGTAATTCAGAACACATAAGGTTCCCCTTTCTAAAGATAGGGTTTGGGACTGCGTACAGTCATAGATATTGTACTCCGAAAGCACAAGTGTTGCAAGTGCAAATGCGAAACGAGGTAGTGATATGGGAAGATCGGAACAAATCGAAGTAACGGCGCCGGCCAAGATCAATCTGTCGTTAGACGTGATCGGAAGACGGGAAGACGGGTATCATGAAGTCCGCATGGTAATGCAGAGCATCAGGCTTTGCGACCGCGTGCGGATCAACCGGATCGCGGGCAGTGACATCGTGCTGAAGAACTCGCTTGCGTATCTGCCGTCGGGCAAAGGAAACCTTGCCTATGATGCGGCGGTACTGTTCCGGGAGGAAACCGGGATAGGAGACGGCGTATTTGTCGAAGTTGAGAAGAATATTCCGGTGGCTGCCGGTCTCGCGGGCGGAAGCACCGATGCGGCAGCGGTTTTATGCGGATTAAACGAATTGTTTGAAACGGGGCTTACGGAACAGAAGCTTCGGGAGATGGGACTCCGCCTCGGCGCGGACGTACCGTTTTGCATCATGGGCGGAACGGCGCTTGCGGAAGGGATCGGAGAGAAGCTGACGAAGCTCAAGGATGCGCCGAAATTCCACGTGCTTCTTGTGAAACCGATGACCGGCGTTTCGACGAAAGAGGTATATACAAGGCTCGATTCAAAGAGTGACATCGCGCATCCGGATGTCGACGGAATGCTCCGTGCAATCGACGAGGGAGATCATCTCGGCGTTGCGCGCCGGATCGGAAACGTACTGGAACCGGTAACGAGGGATATGTGTCCCGAAATCGAAAAGATCGAGCGGCAGATGAAGAACTTCGGCTGCGAGGGCGTTCAGATGAGCGGCAGCGGACCGACCGTGTTCGGCCTCTTTGCGGACAAGGACCGCGCCAAAGCGGCATACATGCATTTCAAGATCGGCGGGTTCGGAGGACAGACATTCCTGACGGAATTCCTGCGGTAAGAGAGTTTCGTGATGAGGACTGAAAGCCGGTAAAAACCGCGGTAAGAAAGCTCGTGATGAGGACTGAAGTCCTGCGGAAGCTGAAGAGTGCTCCGTAACGGGGACTGAAATCCCAAAAAAGCCGGCAGCGCTCTGCGGAGGCTTGGCAATATTGATTTAAAGAATAATAAAACCGCCTCGGAGAGGGAATCAATCCTTTTCCGGGGCGGTTTCCGCGTGATGTACTTCTCGGATGTTCTTCTCTGCCTGGCGGCGCGGGATCATGACCTGATGGCCGCAGCCGGTACAGCGGAGTTTGAAGTCCATTCCGACTCGTTCAATCTTCCATTCATAACTGCCGCAAGGGTGCGGCTTCTTCATTTTCACAATGTCGCCGAGACGAATATCCATCTGTCCACCTCTGACCGTCTGCCCCTTTCTTTACGGGCGGACGCTTTTTTCTTATCATACGAAAAACGTGTGACGATTGCAAGCGGAGATTTCCGCGGAGAAGTCGGCATTTTCCACAAAAAGGTTCCGTTTGTTTGAGTAAAATTATTCTTGCATTCTTGCAGACGGTATGCTACAATTAGCATCCGTGGTATATTAACCCATATTCCTTGCTCCCGGTGAGTCGGGGGCCAGAGACCAGAAGGAGGTGCAGACAACTATGAACAAGTACGAATTAGCGTTAGTTGTGAATGCAAAGATCGAAGATGATGCCAGAGAGGCAGTACTTCAGGCAGCAAAAGATCTCATTGCAAGATTCGGCGGCGTGATTACCGACGTTGACGATCAGGGCAAGAAGAAGCTCGCGTATGAGATCCAGAAGATGACCGAAGGATTCTACTACTTCATCCACTTCGATGCAGAAGCGACCGTACCCAGTGAGATCGAGCAGAGAGTTCGTATCATGGATAATGTGATTCGCTATCTGTGTGTTCGCGTAGACGAGCAGTAAAGGGGGGAATCCTTTTATGAACAAAGTTATTTTGATGGGACGTCTCACAAGAGACCCCGAGGTAAGATATTCTCAGGGAGCAAATTCGACAGCGGTTGCCCGTTATTCGATCGCCGTTGACCGCCGCTTTAAGCGTGACGGTGAGCCTGATGCGGATTTCTTTAACTGTACCGTATTCGGAAAAGGCGCGGAATTTGCCGAGAAGTATTTGAAGCAGGGTACCAAGATCGTTATCACCGGACGTGTTGAGAACGACAATTACACCAACAAGGACGGCCAGAAGGTTTACGGCACCCGTATTCTCGTAGAAGAGCAGGAATTTGCGGAGAGCAAGAATGCCGCAGCAGGAAACGGCTCCGGTAACGGTTTCGCAGGAAACGGTTTCGGTTCCGCAGCACCGGCTGCTCCCTCTGCGGGCGAAGGCTTTATGGACATTCCGGACGGAGTGAACGAAGAGCTTCCGTTTAACTAAATGTTTTGACATTCATGAGCCCGGATTCCGTGGGCTTGACAAAATCAGATAGGAGGTACACCACAATGGCTTTCCAGAAGTCCGATAAGGGTGATAAGGGCGACGCTCCGATGAGAAAGAGAGTAGTTCGCAGAAGAAAGAAAGTTTGCGTTTTCTGTACTGAAAAGGAAGGAAACGGTATTGATTACAAGGATGTGAACAAGCTTAAGAAGTTCGTATCCGAAAGAGGCAAGATTCTTCCCAGAAGAATTACCGGCACCTGCGCAAAGCATCAGAGAGCTTTGACCGTAGCTGTTAAGAGAGCACGTCATATCGCTCTTATGCCTTACACCGTAGAGTAATCGGAAACCCATGAACCGGAGCTTTCAAGTTCCGGTTCATTTTTTTTGAAAATAGTGATTGACATTTTCCGATACTCGTGATAGTATAATCAAGCGTGCGGACGACATCGTCGCCCGCAGGAATGCGGACTTGCTGGAATTGGCAGACAGGCATGACTAAGGATCATGTGCGCATAGCGCGTTCGGGTTCAAGTCCCGTAGTCCGCAATCAGAATTAAGCACCTCGCAGATGAGAATCTGCGGGGTGTTTTTTGTTGTAAAAATCCGTATTTGTGGTATAATATCAAATTGAGTGTTTATGTGCTTTTTTACAAAAGCATAATACCCGGCGAAAGCCGGATTGCGGAGGGATGATATGACTTACACTCTGTTACCGACATTCGGAACGCTGTTCGAATCCTTGTGGGAATTCCTGTCTTCGGGTGTCGCCATTACAATCTATTTTGTAATTCTGTTTTTATGTATTGCTGCTTTGATCGGAACGGTTCTGATCATGATCCGTGAAGATGACAAAGCCAAAAAAGCTTCCCGTTTGTCCGAAGAAGGAGGTTACGCGGACGGGGTTGAATCCGTCGACGACGATGACGACGGAATCACGTCCCGTTTCCATTCGCTTGTCCAGATGGACAGAGCGTATGCCGCGTACAGGGCTCCGGCTTACGATGAAGACATTACCCTGATTGACATGTGCCGCAATTTCCGGAACTATGCGGCCGCCAATCTCGGCCTTTACTACAGCGAAGAAGATATCCGCAGATTCATCGCGGGCATCGGCGTTTCGCACCTGCTTGTCATGCAGGGTCTGTCCGGTACCGGTAAGACTTCCATGGCTACCGCGTTCGGAAACTACCTGAACAATCCTTCAACGGTTGTATCCGTACAGCCGATGTGGAAGGAACGTTCCGACATCATCGGCTACTTCAACGAGTTCACGAAGCGTTTCAGCGAAGGTACCCTTTTGAAGAAGCTGTACGAGGCGAGATATACCGACGAGATGTACGTCATCGTTCTCGACGAGATGAACATCGCGCGTGTTGAGTATTACTTTGCGGATTTCCTTTCCCAGATGGAACTGAGTCCCGCAAACCGTTATCTCGAAGTCGTTTCGGATACCTGGAAGGACGACCCGAGGCTCCTCGAGCGCGGACGTCTGCGTATTCCGGAAAATGTGTGGTTCATCGGCACGGCCAACAACGACGACTCCACATTTGCCGTATCCGATAAGGTTTACGACCGTGCGATGATCATGAACCTGGACCGCAAGGCCGAGGAATTCGTTCCGCTTAAAAACGACGGCAACCGCATCAGCTTCACGCATTTCCGGGAACTGGTTCGTTCCGCTAAGACGCGCTTCCGTCTTTCCGATGAGATGCGCGACAAGATCCGCATCATCGACGAGTTCCTGACGGATCGTTTCCGCATTACCTACGGTAACCGTATCCGCAGACAGATGGAAGAGTACATTCCGCTTTATCTGGCTTGCGGCGGAAAGGAAATCGATGCCGTGGACGACATGCTTGCCAAGAAGGTTCTTCGTAAGCTTGACGGATTGAGCCCGATCGTAATCCGCTATTCGATGGATGAAATGGAGGAACTGTTCACGTCGACGTTCGGTGCGGACAATATGCCTTCGTGCAGGGACAGCCTTGACCGGCTGAGGAGAAATGCCCAGTAGGAGAAGTTCTGAAGAATCGCTTCAGACCGGATCGGCGCCGTAGCAGGCGCGCCGCCGATCGTGTCCAGGCCTGCCTTTAGGGAAACAATTATGTATGATACGATAATGGATCAATATCATCGGGCCCTGAAACGGTTTCGCGAGGAACTGACGGAAACGAAAGCAACCGCGAAGCTCAGGGGACTGATTTCGAGAAACGGACGCCACGATGAGAAGCTGTCCGACGTCTCGTTTGATATTCAAATCGAGAACGACTGGATGGAACGGATCGAAACAGCCATTCCGCATTTGGAAGCGGCGATCCGCGAAGACCGTCAGTTCATCAAGTCGGAGGGCAATATCTCTCCGATCGAGCGTGTCCGCAAGGTTTCCAGATCGTCCGTCGAGCATCTGGCGCGTCACAGTGAGATGATCACGCACGTGCCGGACGAGGGAGAGGATCTGATCCCGGACAAATTAAAAGTATACGAGAACGAAAGCAACTACGCCGTATATGAAAACCGCGTCCTTTACATGGTAATCTGCTACGCGAGGGATTTCATCGACCACCGTTATTTCAAGATCAACAACGCGTGGAAAGAGCGGAGCGCGGAGATGCAGTTTTCAAAGAAGGTGAGCGCGCCCGGCGGAACGCTTGCCGTGGAATTCAAATTAAGCGACAGCACCGGCGGCCTTTCCGATACGGAAGAGGAGAACGGCCGCAAGATCGCCCGCATCGAAAGCATGTCGGGAGCCCTTGCGATGCTGTTAAACATGCCGCTCATGCGTGAGATGGCGCTTGCTCCGATGGTGAGCCCGCCGATCACGAGAACGAACGTCCTTCGCATGGATACTCATTTCAAAGAAGTGGTTGCCCTGTACGACTTCTTAAGTTCTTACGAAAAGGACGGGTATACCATCAATAAGAGAGAGTTTCAGATCAGCCCGTTCTCCGCTGCTTTGGAAGAGGAGATTACGGACATGGTCATCGCAGCCATGTATCTGAACTTCAAGTACGGTAAGAACGCCGAGGACCAGCTCGAAGCCAATTACCTCGCCGAAGAAAGAAGACGCGAGGAAGAGCGCAGAAAGAGATTTGCGGAGCTGTATCAGAACGGCAACTTAAGTCCCGAAGAGCAGCGGAAATACCTGCTGTCGGTTATTGAGGAGCGTGAAGGAGAGATCGACGCGCTTCGCAGAAGACTTGCCGAGGCGGAACGCGCGCAGACGGAGCTTACCGAGTCTGAGCTTCAGAGAAAGCTTCTTGAGGACCGTGTAAAGCAGGTACAGCTTGAGAAGGAATCGGTTGCGGGAAGACTGACCGCCGAGATGCGTCAGGAAACGCTTCGCGCGGAAGGACTTGCGAAAGCGGCCGAAGACATGAGAAAAGAAAAAGACGAGCAGCTTTCAAGAAACCGTTATCTCGAAGCAAGACTGATCGGTTTACTTGAGGAACACGTGAAGCCCGTTCAGGAGATGACCGAGCGCGAAGCGTTCCTCGAACTTGAGAAAGAACGGGAAGCATTCGAACGGTTCTATCAGAAGAACTGGAAGAGTGCCAAGAAGAAGATCCGTAAGCGGATTCTGTGGGGAAGGAAGTGATTTGGTTGGAGGAGAAGAAAAGAGGTTTTTCGTTTTACAGACTGTTTCTGATCGTCGGCGGATTGTCACTTCTGTGCATCATTCTGATCATCATCGGAATCGGCAACGCGAGTAACGATGATCTCGCAGGCGTATTCGGCGAGCGTTCGCTCGTAAAATCGGAAACCGTGTATCTGACGCTGCTGCTTGCACTTCTGCTGCCGCTCGGAATATGCGCGCTGACGATTTTCATCGCGAAGGAAAAGGTCGGCTTTATTCTGTTCCGTGATAAGGAAGAAGAGGAAGAGGAGGGCGTACGGTTCCATTCGCTCTGCCAGATCGACGAAGACATGAAGGAATATACGGCACCGGCGTATCAGTCGATTGCGAGTCTGCAGTATATCTGCAACGACTTCCGCAATTATGCGGCCGACCGCCTCGGACTGTATTACGAAGAGGATGACATCCGCAAGTTTGTGGCAGGCTTTGCCGTATCGCACCTGATGATCATGCAGGGTCTGTCCGGTACCGGTAAGACATCGCTTGCAACCGCGTTCGGAGAGTATCTGAACAACCGCTCGACGGTTATTTCCGTGCAGCCGATGTGGCGTGAGCGTGCGGACGTTATCGGTTATTTCAATGAGTTTACGAAGCGTTTCAGCGAGAGCCCGCTTTTGAAGAAGCTATATGAGGCACGCTATACGGACGAGATTTACATCGTCGTTCTCGACGAAGTGAACATCGCGCGTGTCGAGTATTATTTCGCGGATTTCCTTTCGCTGATGGAGCTAAGTGCGGACAACCGTTATCTGGAGATGACTTCCGATACTTGGGAGAAGGATCCGGAGCTGTTCGTACAGGGCCGCTTCCGTATTCCGGAAAATGTGTGGTTCATCGGCACCGCCAACAACGACGACTCCACATTTGCCGTATCCGATAAGGTATACGACCGTGCGATGGTCATGAACCTTGACCGCAAGGCAGGAGCGTTCCTCCCGGAGCCGAGCGACGGAATCCGGATTTCCTACTCCGCGTTTAAGGCTTTGGCGGACGGAGCGGAAAGAACGTTTCCGATGTCCGACACCGCAAGACGCCAGGTGGAAGAAATCGACGAATTCCTGATGGAAAATTATCACATCACCTACGGTAACCGTATCCGGAACCAGATGGAGAAATACGTTTCGATGTACATTGCCTGCGGCGGAACCGAGAGGGAAGCGCTTGACGATTTCCTTTCGAAGAAGATCCTTCGAAAGCTCGAGGGCCAGAATCCCGCAGTGATCGCAAAGGCAAGCGCGGGGCTGATGGAGAAGCTTGAGGAACTGTTCGGAGAGAACGGAACTCCTCTTTGCAGCAATTATTTGAGATTCCTGCGTCAGATGACATCCTAAAAGTGGGGAGAGAGGTTTGAACGGAGTGTTCAGACCATGCCGGCGCCGCAGCAGGCGGGCACCGGCCGGAATCAAGCCTGCAGTAAGGACACCAGAATGCATAAGAAGCATATACCAATTTATCTGTTCGGTTCCCTGTGCATCGCGCTTGTCATAGCGCTGATCGTCCTCACGGGAATCATATCAACCGGAAGTTTCCAGATCCGTAAGATCAAGCTGGTTATTTCAACGGGCAGCGACACGAAGGAATATGACGGAACGCCGCTCCGCTGCGACGAATGGACGCTGATCGAGGGAGAACCGTTAAAGGAGCACACGCTTCGCGTAATCGTTCGCGGAGAGCGTACCGCTTTCGGCAAGAGCGAAAACTATGCCGAGGTTTCCGTGATCGACAAGGGCGGACTGGACGTTACGGATCAGTATGATCTGGAGCTTCGTCTCGGAGACCTGGAGATTACGAAAAGAAAGATTACAATCACAAGCGATTCGAAGACGGTAATCTATGACGGCAGCCCGGTCAAATGCGACCGCGCCCATCAGTCCGACGGCCGTCTCCGTATCGGGGATCACATTGAGGCGACGGATTTCGGCGAGTTTACGGAGCCCGGCCGCTATGAGAACTATTTTACGCCGAACATTTATGACGTAGACAACAACCTCGTAACCGGAAACTATGATATCACATGCGAATACGGTTACGTCATTATCCGGAACGGCTACATCACGATTTCGTCCGGATCCAAAGAAAAAGAATACGACGGAGTTGAAATGTCCGATGACGAGTGCTGGGTCGAGGCCGGCGAACTGCATGCGGGTGACCGTGTCGAGATACATGCCGTCGGTAAAATCACCGGTGTCGGTAAACGTATCAACAGTATCGAAGCAAAGATTTACAATTCAAAAGACGAGGATGTCACGGATCTTTATGAGGTGACTCTTAATCCGGGACTGCTTATCGTAACACCCAGACAGATCGCTATCCGTACGTTCGACATTGAACGGGAAACCGGCAGGGAGAACGCGGTAAAGGATGACTGGGAGATCATAAGCGGAACGCTTGCACAAGGGGAAGAAATTACGGTAACGACGATACAGCAGACGATACATGACGTGGGAGAGAGGGAAAATACCGTTGTCAGGGTATACATCCATCCGAGCGGAAGTCTCGTCGATGTGGCAAGCTATTACCAGATAGCTTACTATTACGGACAGGCCGTAATTCATTGGTGATTACTATGTATGAGAATTATGAACGGTTTATCAAAAAATACGCCGCGATTCTGAGAACCGCATTTATCGCGCTCGGCGTGATCATAACGGTCATACTGCTTGCGCTGGGGCTTATTTTCGGAATCGGTGTGTCTTTCGGGGACGTAAGCTGCGCTTCGGTTACCTACGGAGAGACAGTGGAGCCGTCCCTGTCAGCCAGTGTTTCGAAGGAATTCGAGTACCGGCTTGTAAGTGATAAGAATGCGTCTTTCCAAAAAGAAAAGCCGAAGAACGCCGGACGGTATGAAGTACGTGCGTATACGGTTTCTCCGATCGGAATCCGCCGCTATGCGGGCAGAACGGAGTTTGAGATCCGTCCCGCACAGCTTACGGTTAAGGCGCCGAGTAAAGAAGACTATACTCCGGTCGCGGAGATTACGGTCGATCCTTCGGATTGTACCGTTACCGGTCTGAAGTACGGGGATACCGTAGGCGAAACGGTCTTTGAGTATTCCTATCTCGGAAAGACCGGAACCGTTATGCCGGTCTCCGTTGAGGTGTTCCATAAGGACGGAAGCAGCGCGCAGAACTGCTACACGTATGCATTCCAGACAGGAACCGTAAAGGATATCCGCGTTGAGCTTACCGTAAAAGCCGGAAGTAAGAGAGTACAATATAACGGTAATCCGAATCTTTCGGTCATCGAGGACAAATACCAGCTTCAGGGATCGCTGCTGACCGGACACACGGCTCATTTCCGTTGTGTCGGGGAGCAGATCGGAATCGGCATTTCCCCGAACGAGATCGATCCGAAGACCGTTCTGATCACCGACGAAAAAGGGCAGGACGTTACCTACATGTATGTTATTACATGTGTGAATGGCCAGCTGGAATTTGCAAAACGTAAGATTACGATCACATCGGAATCCGCAAGCAAGGAATATGACGGAACTCCGCTTACCAAACATTCCTGTAAGATTGCCGGAGACGGACTTGCCGCGGATGACAGTCTGGAGATGGATTATACCGGAATGCAGCTTCTGCCCGGCAAATCTCCGAATGACTATGAAAACATCGTGATCATGAACAAAACGTTCGGTGACGTTACTTTTTGTTATGACATTACAACCAAATACGGAACGCTGAAGGTAACCGCACCTAGTTCCGGCGGCGATCCCGATGACGATGGATATGATGCTCCCGACCCCGAAAGTTTCGATATGGACCGCGATTCCCAGCCGTTTGAAGGGCTTGTGGACGGTACGTATAAATCCGCAACCCCGGTATTTGAGTATTACGGGTTGGAAAGCGGACGGACATACTTCCGCCAGACGACATACGGCGTATATACCGGCAGCGGTTTCAAAAAGACTCCGGGTGAAGAGGATTTCGGAACCTACGGGAATTATCTGACGGGTAACGTTCTGAAAGAGAACGGACGGAGTGCAAGACGCATTTATATCCGAAACAACAAACTTAACAAAGAGGTTTATCCTTATTACATGGCGGAAGATCCGAAGAGACCCGAAGACGGAAAAGGATTCACCTATGATTACTGCTGTGAAGTGTACAGCATGCCTTCGAAAAACTATCCCGTTACGATGAGTGACGAAGAGCAGGAGTACGCGGCATTTGTCCTGGAGAACTATCTGGATGTTCCGGATGATGTTTACGCCGTGCTCCGTGATCTCGGTGACGCGGCAGGAATCTCCGAGAGCGATGAGGACATTATCCAGAAGATCGCCGATTATATCGCAGGGGCGGCCAGCTACAATCTGGAATTTTCCCCGTTCCCGGCCAATCAGGATATGGTCGTTTACTTCCTGACGAAGAGTAAGGAAGGAATCTGCCAGCATTATGCGGCTGCCGCTACATTGATGTACCGCGCTTACGGCATTCCGGCAAGATTTGCTGTCGGACTTGCTCCCGAAGGGTTTAAGGGTACCTGGAACAAAGCATTGCCGGGCGACGGCCATGCCTGGACCGAGGTTTATCTGAACGGAACGGGCTGGATCCCGGTGGAAGTTACCGGAGCCGCTTCGGATCCTTCTCAGGGAGGCGGCGGAGGAGGCGGCGGTTTCGGAGAGTACGGCGGTATTGAGGGAATAGAGCTTAAAGAAGAGGACAATCCGATCATCGTTGATTTCACCTACTACGAAAAAGAGTATGACGGCCTGCCGGTTTTGGACATCAACCCGGGCGGCGAATTCCTTTACGGAACCATTGAACCCGATGAGATGGTTGTTTGCGAAGCGGAAACCATGTCCGCGCCGGAATATGTCGGCGAGTACATTTTCTATTGGGAGGCGTACGTGCTCGACAGCGCCGGAAATGACGTTTCGGACAAATACCTGATCGCGGCCAAAACCGTTCCGACCATCAAAATCAAGCAGCGTTCCCTGGAAATCACGACCTACGGAATGGAAGGCGGAGAGATGGACGGCCGCCTCGAAAGCAGCGGATGGTACATCTCGAAGGGCTCCCTTGCAAGCGGAGACCGGATCGAGCTTACATTGGACGCAAGCCAGTATGAGATCGGCTCGTCGTCCAATACGCCCCGGTACATTCATGTAATTAATGAAAACGGGGATGATATCACGGATTGCTATTACATCGTTCCCGTCAGCGGAACGCTGAAGAAACAATAACACGGAGAGACCATATATTGGAAACGGATGACAGACAATTCCGAAAAATGACGGAGACCCCGGTCGCGATGCTCGTAATCCGGCTGGGGCTTCCGACGACTCTGAGTATGCTCGTTACGACCGTGTACAATCTCGCCGACAACTATTTCGTCGGCAAATTGGACAACCCGAGCGCTTCGGGCGCGATCGGCGTCGTATTCGGTCTGATGGCAATCCTTCAGGCGTTCGGATTCATGTTCGGACACGGCGCGGGAAGCATCATCGCGAGATCGCTCGGCAAGAGGGATAAGGAAAATGCGACCAAATTCGCAAGTACCGGTTTCTTCTGCTGCTTTGCTACGGGTGTCATCCTTTCCGTTTCGGGGTTAGTGTTCCTGACCCCTTTGATGAAGCTTCTCGGGAGCACGAAGACGATTCTTCCGTTTGCGAAGGAATACACCCGCTACATTCTGCTCGCGGCGCCGTTTCTGACGACCAGCTGTGTTTTGAACAACATCCTCCGGTATGAGGGACGCGCGAGTCTTGCGATGATCGGACTGATGTCCGGCGGCGTACTGAATATCTTTTTGGACTGGCTGTTCACGCTTCGGATGGGACTCGGAGTAACCGGCGCGGGAATCGCAACGGCGGTATCGCAGACGATCGGATTTCTGCTTCTGTTCAGCATGTTCCTGATGCATAAGACGGAGAGCAGGATTGAAGCCGCATTCTGCAGCACCGACCCGGCGGACGTGTACCGGATTTGCGCGACGGGATTTCCGAGCATGCTCAGACAGGGACTTTCCAGCATCAGCACGATGGTATTAAACCGCCTTGCGGGGTATTACAGCGACGCCGCGGTTGCGGCCATGACGATCGTAAACCGGATATCCTTCTGCGCATTTGCCTTCGCGCTCGGAATCGGTCAGGGCTTCCAGCCCGTTTCGGCATTTAACTACGGAGCAAAGAAGTATTCCCGCGTAAAGAAGGCGTTTCTGGTAACGCTTCTTCTCGGAGAGACGCTTCTGACGATCATGGCGGTTGTCGGATGGGTTTTCTCAAAGGATCTTGTCCGGATATTCCAGAAGGATCCGGAAGTAATCCGTATCGGAACGACGGCGCTTCGCTATTTCGTATGGGCGCTCATATTCCAGCCGGTGTCCGTATTTGCCAACATGCTGTTTCAAAGCATCGGCGCCAACCGTGTCGCTTCGTTCCTTTCGGGACTCCGGAGCGGCGTGATCCTGATACCGGTATTGTGGCTTTCGGAGAAACAGTTCGGACTGATCGGAATCCAGACGGCGCAGCCCGTTTCCGACATTATCACATTTGTCATCGCCCTGCCGTTCGTCATCCGGTTTTTGAAGACGCTCCCGCCGGACGGAGACATGATCCGGGAACCCGGAACAGTATAACGAAAAGCGGAAACCGCAGAGGTTTCTTCTTGATAACGAAAACACTATTCGCTATAATGGATGCGGCAGTGGTTTCACACACACAATGAGTTTTTAGGAGGATTGTTTCATGCAGAAAGTATCTTTGAGTCAGGACCTTAAGAGCAATTCGTATCCCGGAAGAGGAATCGTATTGGGTAAGTCCGCAGACGGACGTTATGCGGTAACCGCATATTTCATTATGGGCCGCAGCGTTAACAGCCGCAACCGCGTATTCGTGGAGGACGGAAACGGAATCCGCACACAGGCATTCGATCCTTCGAAACTTTCCGATCCGAGCCTCATTATTTACGCACCTGTCCGCGTACTCGGCAACAAGACGATCGTTACGAACGGCGACCAGACCGATACCATTTACGAGATGATGGACAAGCAGTCCACGTTTGAGCAGGCGCTCAGAACGAGAGAGTTTGAGCCCGACGCTCCGAACTATACCCCTCGTATCAGCGGCATCATGCATGTGGAGAACGGCACGTACAATTACGCTCTTTCGATTCTGAAGAGCAACAACGGCGATCCTTCTTCGTGCAACCGCTACACGTACGCATACACGAATCCGAAGGCAGGAGAGGGCCGCTTCATCCATACCTACATGGGCGACGGCAACCCGCTTCCGAGCTTCGAGGGCGAGCCTACCTGCGTGGATATCGCAGGCGACATCGATTCCTTTACGGATCTTGTATGGAACAGCCTGAATGAAGAGAACAAGGTATCCCTCTTCGTACGCTTTATCGATATTGAGACCGGCGCATATGAGAGCCGGATCGTAAATAAGAACAAATAATATCCGGAGGAACGAAACATGAACGAACTGGAACTGAAGTACGGCTGTAATCCGAATCAGAAGCCTTCCCGCATTTTCATGGAAAACGGCAAGGATCTGCCGATCGAAGTACTGAACGGCAAGCCGGGCTACATTAACTTTATGGATGCTTTCAACGGCTGGCAGCTGGTGAAGGAACTGAAGAAGGCAACCGGTCTTCCGGCTGCAACGAGTTTCAAGCACGTAAGCCCCGCAGGTGCTGCGGTAGGTCTTCCTTTGACCGATACGCTTCGTAAGATTTACTGGGTTGACGATCTCGGCGAGCTTTCCCCGCTTGCATGCGCATACGCAAGAGCAAGAGGCGCGGATCGCATGAGTTCCTTCGGCGATTTCATCGCTCTTTCCGATGTGTGTGACGTACCGACCGCCAACATGATCAAGAGAGAAGTTTCCGACGGTATCATCGCTCCCGGTTATGAGCCCGAGGCTCTTGAAATTCTCAAGACCAAGAAGAAGGGCAACTACAACGTTATCAAGATTGATGAGAACTATGTTCCCGAGCCTCTCGAGCGCAAGCAGGTTTACGGCATCACCTTCGAGCAGGGCCGTAACGAACTGAAGATCGACGACGAGCTGTTCGCGAACATCCCGACTAAGAATAAAGAGCTTCCCGAGCTTGCGAAGATCGACCTGATCATTTCCCTGATTACCCTTAAGTATACGCAGTCCAACTCCGTATGCTACTGCAAGGGCGGACAGGCAATCGGTATCGGTGCAGGACAGCAGTCCCGTATCCACTGCACGCGTCTTGCCGGTTCGAAGGCTGACAACTGGTGGCTCCGCCAGTCTCCCGAAGTTCTGAACCTTCCTTTCCTTGATACGATCGGACGTGCCGACCGCGACAACGCAATCGACCTTTACATCGGCGAGGACTACATGGATGTTCTTGCGGAAGGCAAATGGCAGAACATCTTCAAGACAAAGCCCGAAGTCTTTACCGCGGAGAAGAAGCGCGCATGGCTCGATAAGAACACCGACGTAGCACTCGGTTCCGATGCGTTCTTCCCGTTCAGCGACAACATCGAGCGCGCATTCCGCAGCGGTGTTAAGTACATTGCAGAGCCCGGCGGTTCCGTTCGTGACGACCTTGTTATCAAGGCGGCCGACGACCACGGCCTGTTCATGGCATTTACCGGTATCAGACTGTTCCACCACTAATTCAGGTGTAAGGGACGGAGTGCCCGAAAGTAAACGAAAAGCAGCCTGCCTGCGCAGGACATCGCGGAAGGAACAAAATCCTTCCGCAACGTCCCGCGGGCGCGGCTGCTTATTTTATTATGTAAGGCACCCTGTTGTTTCTCTACCAGCTTAGGATTCGTTTCTCGACTTCCTTGAGTTTCCGGCGGCGCTCCTTGTAGTCGGGGAAGATGCCGCCGACATGTGCCCAGAAGTCTTTGCTGTGGTTCATCTCGTAACGGTGGCAGAGTTCGTGGACGATGACGTAGTCGCAGATCGCTTCCGGGAGCAGGATGAGCTTCCAGTGGAAGTTCAGGTTCCCGTCCGAGGAACAGCTGCCCCAGCGGGTTTTTGTTTCGCGGATGGTGATGCGTCCGACGGTTATCCCGAGACGGTCGGCGTATTTGCGCACGCGTGCTTCGAGATAGGCTTTCGCGTAGCGTCGGCCCCAGGCGTTGACCGCCTCCTGTACGCGCTCGGGAGTGAGATCCGCTCCGCGCACCGTGAGAAGCGTTTCGCGCGGGTCGGGACGAAGCGCGACACTGATCCGTTCCGCGTCGGCAACTTCGTATAAAACGAGTTCGACAGCACCGCCGTGAAGAGGGAACAGCGCTCCGTCAAAGTAGCGGTCGGACGGAGCATTCTGCTCCGCGGCTTCTTTCATCACCTTTTCCATCGCCTTTCGGATCCAGTCTTCCTTCTGCTTGATAACGCGCTCAATCGTAAGCCGCGACGTGCCGTAGGGCGCGCGGACCGTAAGCCTTCCGTCCTTTGAGACGGAGAGCCCGATTGTCTTTCGGTTCGTGAATTGTACGGTATACCATTCCTTGGTCGTCATCGGATATCTCCCCGGCGGAATTTCCGCCGTTTTTTATGCTTAACCGTGCATCGCCTTAAAAGGCGGTGTGTTTTCTTTCTAAAGAATACCCTACCGGGCGCACTTTCGTCAAATAAAACCGAAGCAGGGCCGGAAAATGCCGTGAGAAATTGTATTTTCCGCGGACGTAACATGTTGAAATTGTGTTTTTTCTTGAATTCATCGTTGAATGTGGTATACTGAAACGGTATGAGGGATGCTATGGGGTAAGACGGAAGGCGGAGTGACGATATGGTTTGGATCAGTCTCGTAGCGCTCTACGGTATCCTGAAGGGAGTCCGGGAGATTTTAAAAAAGAAAGCACTGAGCCGGAATACGGTAATGGAAGTGCTTTTGATGTATACGCTGCTTTCGTTTCTGATTCTGCTTCCGACCGCGCCGAAGGCCGGCGGACTGAAACCCGAAGCGTATGCGGCGATCTTTGCGAAATCGTTCGTTATCTTTTTGGCATGGCTCTGCAGCTTCCACGCTTTGTCGTGCATGCCGGTAAGTCTGTACGGAATACTGGATATGTCGAGAGTTGTTTTTTCAACGTTACTCGGCGTGTTCATCATTCATGAGAAGATGACGATTCCGGGGACAATCGGACTGGTGCTTGTGTGCACCGGACTGTACGCCCTGAGCGGGTTAAAGAACCGGGAGAAAGAAGAGACTACAATTGTAGTATCTAGTGAAAAGAAGGATGAAGAGACTTCTGAAACTGCTTCGCAGCCGGAAACGAGGGAGCAGCGCATCTGGAAACGGCTGACTGCCACAACGGCAGGTGTCGTGATATTGGCCTTCCTTTCCAGCTTCTTTAACGCCGTCAGCGGTACGATGGACAAGGTCCTGATGAAGGACATGAACGAAACGCAGCTGCAGTTCTGGTACATGCTGTTCCTCGTTCTTTTATATATCGGCTATACCATCATGATGGGAACCAGAATCCGGCTTAAGGGAATGTTCACGAACCAATACGTGTGGCTTTTGAGCGTGGCATTTATCATCGCCGACCGTGCTTTGTTCATCGCGAACAGGGATCCGGCTTCCCGCGTGACGATCATGACGTTATTGAAACAATCGGGTGTGATCTGCACCATTATCGGCGGAAGGATATTCTTCCGCGAGAAACATATCAAATACAAACTGTGTTGTGCCGCTTTGGTGATTGCGGGAATCGTGATCGCGGTGATCCCCTTCTCATAGGCATGACGGAAACGGAGTAAGACAGTGAGACAGTTACGAAAGATTACGGCGATTCTTCTTGTTCTGGCAGTTGCCATGAGTCTGGCCGGCTGCAAAAAGACAATCACGGACAAGGAGTACGCGGAGCTCGCCGAGAAGCAGGCGGAGAAGAACAAGAAGACCGTGCTGCTTAAGATCACGGTTGACGGTCAGACGACCGACATTACCGCATATGACCTTGTATACTTCCTTGCCTACAATGAGAAGAGCGGTTATAACGACAAGTCCTCAAAGGATGCGAATTACCGCGCCATATACGGTGACGAATACAACTATTGGGATCTGCGTGATTCGTCCGGTACCATGATGAAGGACAGCTACAAGAACGCCGCATTTTCCACCATCGCATATACTTACATTTTCTATAATGAGGCGAAGAAAGCCGGCACTCAGCTCGAAGAGGTGCGCAGAGTGAAGCTTGACAGTGCAACGCAGAATTTCCTTGCGGGATTCTCGGCGGAGCAGCGCGCGAGATGCGGAATGACCGAAGCGTGCATCCGCGACATTTATGAGAAGGTTTTTCTTGCCGACCAGTACGCAACGCAGATGACGGCCGATTTTACGGTTGACGAGGCTGCGGTAAAGGCAACGATCGATAAGGAAGATTACCGCCTTTATAAGACCTATTATCTGTATGTCGCCAAATACGACTACGACGAGGACTTCAAGCGCGTGGAATTCAGCGCTGAGGAGTCTGCGGCGAGGCGAGAGGCAATGGACGATACGCTTGCAAGATGCGAAGCAGGCGAAGACATGGGCGAGATTCAGAAGACGTACAGTGAGTTCATGACTTACGGTACGCGAAGCATCAAGCGCAACGATAAAACGCTTGAGGCAGAATACGTTCAGGCGTCCATGGAACTTTCGAAGAACAAGTGTAAGTTCATCGAGACGAGCGGCGGCTATTATGTGATCCGTCTTGATGACAGAACGCAGTTCGACGGTTATGACGAAGCAGTGCAGGATGCAATCGAGAAAGCGAAGAGTTCCGGTATTGCCGACCTGTATTTGAGCTACGAGAACAAGTACAACATCGAAAAGACTTCGGAATGGGATAAGATTGAGCTCGGCAAATACGCAATCACCAAGTAAAAAATCCGTCCGGTGCCTCGGGCACCGCGTCACAGAATAAAGAATAAAGAAAACCTCCTTTCAGGCATCCGGAGAACCGGAGCGGAAAGGAGGTTTTTTATGTGTTATGCCTCGCCGGTCAGCGCGTCGATCAAGGATCTTGCGGGAAGGGAGAGGGGCCATTTTTCGTCATAAGCGATCACAAGCTTTCGTTTCGGAAGCGATTCCCGGATGGAAAGCGGCTTCAGCGTTTCATCGGATTGCGGGATGCAGAAGTCGGGGACACACGCAATTCCGAGACCGATCCGCGCAAGATCGAGCAGCAGGTCGTTGCTGTTCAGTTCGATCGACGGAACAAGGTCAAGCGACAGGCGCTGGAACTGTTTGTGAAGGAATTCGCTTGTTGCGGAACTCTTTGAGAGCATCATGATCGGATAGGTTAAAAGCGTCTTCATGGAAAGCGTCCTGGCCTTTCCGGAACTGTCGGTAAAGCATTCCGGAAAATGCGACGGATTCCCGACGAAGACGTCGGCAAATTCGCGGATGTTGCGGATCTGCATGTTGCCGGTCAGAGACTCGTTCGGAGAGTTTGTTACGATCAGGTCGACCTGACCCGCTTCGAGCATCTGCGCGCACCGCGGCGAAGTGCCGTTTATAATGTTGATATGTACGTCCGGATACTGTTCGTGCAAAGCACGGAAGAAAGGAACGAGGACGTAGCGGCAGATCGTGTCGCTTGCTGCAATACGAAGCTGCATGCCGCCCTCGGAAGCATCTCTTGAGAGCTGGTTCTCACCGCGCGTGATCAGCTGGATCGCCGGTTCGATGTGCTTTAAAAGCATCTCGCCTTCGGGCGTTAAGGAAACACGCTTTGTGTTCCGTACGAACAGTGTCTGTCCGAGCCTTTTTTCAAGGAGCTTGACAGACTGGCTGACCGCGGACTGGGAAATGTACAGTCCGGCCGCGGCCTCGGAAAAGCTGAGGCTTTTCGCCACGTGATAGAAGACTTTGTATAATTCGTAGTTAATATCCATGAGCCGGCTCCTTTCGCGGAATCGTCAGCGGGCCGATAGATTATCTGACCCAGAAAGCAGCAAGGAAGAATAATCCGGAGATCATAACCTGTAAAAGCATGAAGCGGTATACGGTCTGCGTATCGGACCAGCCGGCCTTTTTGCGCGCGTGGTCGTGCAGAGGAGTGCGGATATTCTTCAGGATGGAAATCTTCAGGAAGCGCTTGAGGGATACTTTGATCAGTCCGAGTCCGCCGTCTAAGATGAAGATGAAGCAGAACGGGATGAATAAAAGAGGATCGGTCCTGAGCGCGATGATCGCAAGGAACAGTCCGATCGCGCGGGACCCGGCATCGCCCATCATCAATACGCTCGGCGGACAGTTATACCATAGGTACGCGAGCAGGCAGCCGATCAGAATGACACAGAAGCCTACCGGACGTTCGGTGGTAATGGCGGGGCGGAGGAACGGCAGCGCGAACAGAAACGATGCCGCGGCGATAACGGAAAGGGTTCCGCTTAACGCGTCCACGCCGTCCGTGCAGTTTACGACGTTGATGGCAACCCAGATCAGGATAACCGAGAGGATTGCGAAGAGCCATATGGGAAGGGTGATGCTCTTCGGGGAGTCACCGTCGCGCACAAGAAGCAGGCGGATAACCGGACCGTTGCTCCAAATGTATGTCGCCGTAACGCCTGCGGCAATCAGAAAATCGAGAAATCCCTTCTTATATTCATTCCACGGATGTTCGCTCGCGTCATCGAAAAATCCGCTCAGCATGCCGAGGACAATCGCCGCAAGGTACAGCAGGTCTTCCGCTTTAACCGGAAGGAAGAGTGCGGAAAGTACGGCGAAGACAAGAATGAAGATAATGCCCGCACCGCGGGGCTTGCCTTTTGATTTTTCGCCGTTTACGGCAAATGCCCGTCCGCCGTCGGCGGGAAGATATCCCTTCAGAAAGCGGAGCAGAAGAATGGTCATGCCGAATCCGGCGGCGGCAATTGCCACAAGCACGGCATAACGGTTATATCCGTGGGGATTGATCCCCAGCAGTTTAAAAAGCATAGAGAGACCTCCTTTGCCGGGCATTTTCCTGCCGCGGCCTTCCCGCATATTGTAGCGCAAAGGCGCCGGAAATGCAAGCAAATTTCATAAGTGAACCTTATAAGTGAAATGACTTTTATTAATTTCATTTATAAATGAAGGAATGTTATACTGAACGAAAAGAATCCGTACTCTTCCTCGTTAAGAGAAAAGGGCGGAGCGGAACGAAGCATACCGGCGCCTGCCGGATAAAAGGAGGATATACAATGAGTCAGGTACGCAGAATTTATGTGGAGAAGAAAGCTCCCTTCGCGGTCCGCGCAAAGGAACTGAAGAGCGAGCTTCGGGATTATCTCGGACTGACCGGACTTGAGGAGGTTCGCGTATTTGTCCGCTATGACGTGGAGAATATCAGCGAGGAAACTTACCGGAAGGCTTTGGTGACCGTGTTCTCCGAGCCGCCGATCGATGACGTATACGAGGAGAAGCTTCCGCTTGCGGACGGCGACCGCGTGTTCTCGGTAGAGTATCTGCCGGGACAGTTCGACCAGAGAGCCGACTCCGCGGAGCAGTGCGTTAAGCTCTTAAAGGAGACCGAGGAGCCGATCATCCGCTCCGCTACGACATATATTTTAAAGGGAAGCCTCACCGACGAGGAATTCGACGGCGTTGTCAGCTACTGCATCAACCCCGTGGATTCGAGACAGACAGGCGAGCAGAAGCCCGAGACGCTCGTTACCGAGTTCGCCGTTCCCGAGGACGTGAAGATCTTCGACGGATTTACCGCTATGGCGGAGACCGAACTGAAGGCGCTTTACGATTCGCTGAATCTGGCGATGACCTTCAATGATTTCAAGTTCATCCAGAACTACTTTAAAAACGAAGAAAAGCGCGATCCGTCCATGACCGAGATCCGCGTGCTTGATACCTACTGGTCCGACCACTGCCGTCATACGACGTTCCAGACCGAGCTGACCGACGTGCAGATCGAGGACGGCGACTATGCCGAGCCGATCCGTCAGGCATTTGCCGACTATAAGGCGGAGCGTACCGTATTGTATAAGGACCGCAACGACAAGTTTATCTGTCTGATGGACGTTGCGCTTCTTGCAATGAAGAAGCTCCGTGCCGAGGGCAAGCTTGCCGACATGGAAGTTTCCGATGAGATCAACGCGTGCTCGATCGTCGTTCCGGTTACGATCGAGAAGAAAGAGGGACCGGTTACCGAAGAGTGGCTCGTGTTCTTCAAGAATGAGACACACAACCATCCGACCGAGATCGAGCCGTTCGGCGGCGCCGCAACCTGTCTCGGCGGTGCAATCCGTGACCCGCTGTCGGGCCGCGGCTATGTATATCAGGCAATGCGTGTGACCGGTGCTGCCGACCCGACCGCATCCCTTAAGGATACGCTCGCAGGCAAGCTTCCGCAGAGAAAGCTGACGACCGGCGCGGCAAAGGGCTACAGCTCCTACGGCAACCAGATCGGTCTCGCAACCGGACTTGTTGATGAAATCTATCATCCGAACTACGTTGCAAAGCGTATGGAGATCGGTGCGGTTATGGGTGCCGCTCCGAGGGCAAATGTAAAACGTGAGAATTCCGATCCCGGCGACGTGATCATTCTGATGGGCGGCCGTACCGGCCGTGACGGCTGCGGCGGAGCAACCGGTTCTTCGAAGAAGCACACGACCGAATCCATCCACACCTGCGGTGCGGAAGTACAGAAGGGTAACGCTCCGACCGAGCGTAAGCTGCAGAGACTGTTCCGCAGAGGCGAAGTAAGCAAGCTCATCAAGAAGTGTAACGACTTCGGTGCCGGCGGCGTTTCGGTAGCGATCGGCGAGCTGGCGGCAGGACTCCGCGTGGATCTTGATAAGGTTCCGAAGAAGTATGCCGGTCTTGACGGTACCGAGCTTGCGATTTCCGAATCCCAGGAGCGTATGGCAATCGTTGTCGATAAGAAGGATGCGGCGCAGATGCTTGCTTACGCCGAGGAGGAGAACCTTGAGGCGGTTATCGTAGCCGAGGTCACGAAGGAGCCCCGTCTCGTTCTTACCTGGAGAGGCAAGGAAATCGTTAACATCAGCCGCGCATTCCTTGACACGAACGGCGCGCATCAGGAGACTACGGCGGTTGTGAAGACCCCGTCGAAGAAAGACTCCTTCTTTAATAAGGATAATACCTATAAGGCACACAGCGTAGATAAGAAGGGCGGCTTCGGCGATGCGTCGAAGGACGACGCGGAAGGACGCAAGGCGGCTTGGCTTACGATGCTTTCCGACCTGAATGTCTGCTCGAAGAAGGGTCTCGTAGAGATGTTCGACTCCTCGATCGGAGCGTGCACGGTAACGATGCCCTACGGCGGCGTATATGAGAGCACCCCGACCCAGACGATGATCGCGAAGCTTCCGGTTCTTGACGGCGCATGCGACACCGTAACGATGATGAGCTACGGCTTCGATCCGTACCTGTCCTCCTGGAGCCCGTTCCACGGTTCCGCTTATGCGGTGATCAGTTCCGTTGCGAAGATTGTTGCTTCGGGCGGTGACTATAAGAAAATCCGTTTCACCTTCCAGGAATACTTCCGCCGTCTCGGAAACGACCCGAAGCGCTGGGGCGAGCCGCTTGCGGCACTGCTCGGTGCGTATGAGGCGCAGGTGAAGCTCGGACTTCCGTCCATCGGCGGTAAAGACTCGATGTCCGGTTCCTTCAACGAGATCGACGTTCCTCCGACACTTGTTTCCTTTGCCGTAGACACGGCGAAGCTTTCCGACATCGTAACCGACGAGTTCAAGCAGGCCGGAAGCAAGGTAGTCGTATTTGACATGGTAAGAGACGCTTATGACCTTCCCGATTACGAGCAGGTAATGGCGATGTACGATAAGATCCACGAACTGTCCGGAAAGGGCGCGTTCCGTTCGATGTACGCGCTCGGCAAGTACGGTATCGCGGAAGCAATGAGCAAGATGGCATTCGGTAACGGCCTCGGCATCCGCCTTTGCGGAAAAGTATCCCGCGAGGAAGCATTTGCCCCGGCATACGGCAGCATCCTTGCCGAAATCGACGAAGAGAAGCTCGCAATGCTTGATGAGGCTGGCATCGCTTACCGCAAGGTCGGCAAAGTAACCGACAACGCAACCTTCCTCTGGAAGATGAAGTCCGGCTGCTGCAACGGCGGCAGTGAATCGGAAGAGTTCATGGAGATCAGTCTCGAGGAAGCTCTGAACGCATACAACGGAACGCTTGAGAAGGTATTCCCGACCAAGTCTCCGGTTGCGGCGCAGATCGAAGGCACCAAGGTTCCCGCTCCGATCTACGAAGCAAAGAACATTTATATCGCAAAGAACAGGATTGCAAAGCCGAAGGTATTCATCCCGGTATTCCCGGGTACGAACTGCGAATACGATACGAAGCTTGCGTTCGAGCGTGCGGGCGCGGAGGTTGAAACGGTAGTATTCCGCAACATGACCGCGCAGAATATCGCCGATTCCGTAGAGGATTTCGTAAAGGCAATCGACGACGCGCAGATCCTGATGTTCCCCGGCGGTTTCTCCGCAGGTGACGAACCCGACGGATCGGGCAAATTCATCGCTACCGCTTTCCGTAACCCGCGCATCAGCGATGCGGTTAACCGCCTCCTGAAGGACCGCGACGGTCTGGCACTCGGTATCTGTAACGGTTTCCAGGCACTCATTAAGCTCGGACTTGTTCCGTACGGCGAGATCGTTCCGCAGACTTCGGACAGCCCGACGCTTGCGATGAACAATATCGGCCGCCATATCAGCAAGAGCGTATACACGAAGGTAGTCAGCAACCTGAGCCCGTGGCTTAAGAAGGCCGAGCTCGGCGGCGTATACAGCATTCCCGCTTCGCACGGCGAAGGCCGCTTCGTAGCCAATGACGAGTGGCTCGGCAAGCTTCTCGCGAACGGTCAGATTGCAACGCAGTACGTTGATGAGAACGGCAACCCGACGATGGTCGAGCAGTTCAACCCGAACGGTTCCTACTGGGCAATCGAGGGTATTACATCTCCGGACGGCCGTGTACTCGGTAAGATGGCTCACTCCGAGCGCCGCGGAACCGGCGTCGCGAAGAACATCACCGGCGAGCAGAACCAGCTGATCTTCGAGAGCGGTGTTTCCTATTATAAGGATTGATCCCGTTTTTATTGAGAAAAGTATTTGTGTTATAATATCAGCCTCGGAAAATGTGAAAAAATGCATTTTCCGGGGCTGAATTTTTCAATCGGATGCACTAATAAGCAGAAGGGTTACAGGAAAGGGGAAAATGTATGGATCCGGGAGCGGAAAGTTACCGCAGATACCTCTTGGGCGATAAGAGCGGACTGGAAGAGATTATCGGATTATATTACGACGGTTTGATTCTGTACCTGAATCTGTATGTACGGAACCTGACCGAAGCGGAGGAACTTGCAGAAGAGACGCTGTTTGTTCTTGTTTCAAAGAAACCGGCATTTTCCGGGAAATCCTCTTTCAAGACCTGGCTTTATGCGATCGGAAGGCATACGGCCATCCGTTATCTTCACCATCGTTCCCGGGAGGTCTCGGTCGCAGATATGGAATCGGAATCCGGCCGGGTGCAGGTATGGGATGCCGAGAGGACGATATTAATAAAGGAAAGGGATCGGAATCTGTATCGGTGCCTCAGCCGTCTGAAGGATGATTACCGCCAGGTGATCTGGCTTCGGTATTATGAACAGATGAGCAATAAAATGATCGCGGCTGTTATGAAGAAAAGCGTGTACAGCGTGGAGCATCTTTTGAAGAGAGCAAAAGAAGCATTACGGACAGAATTGGAAAAGGAGGGATTTCCGTATGAGGAGTCATGAAGAAGTATTCTCCCGTCTGCTGGAACGGGAGAAAGAGTATCTGCTGATGCGGGAATCACGGCATAAGAGAATCCGGCGAATCTGTATTTTAGCATTATCCGGCAGTGTCGCAATTCTGCTGGTAATTGCGTTAATCGTGGCAGTGAGGAATGCTGAGAACGTTCCCCAAAACCGCGACAATGTTGTTACCGGAGAGCTTGTTCAGCGCCCGACGGTTCTTTCGCCGACCCCTGTGGTTACTCCGGAGGCGTATGTATGTTCCTGGAAGGCGGAAACTCAGGAAGCCTACGCGGAAATTGACAGGGACCAAAAGAGAGTATATGCCGTAACCAATAACACGGAGGAAAACCGGACTGCAACCGTTATCGTGACCTATTACAGTCTGAATGCGGAGTTCAATCAAATCACTTCCCATACGGTAGAAAAGTCCTGCACGGGTACTTCGGCGGAAATACCCATTGCGGTTTCCGAAAATGAGGTAATCAACCGCATCTGTACCGAGCATATAATCTATGAAAACGGAAGTCCGGTGTATACCGAACGGTTTTTTATCATAGCGGAGGAATCCGTGCTTTTGGAAGGAGGAGAATAGTATTATGAAGAAGACAGTAGCGGTATTGGGATTGATCCTTGTCGTGCTGGCAGCGGTCTCATGTACGAAGAAGCAGGATAATCCTTCTGTAACCCCGTCGGAAGTTACACAGGCGGTCAACCCTGAGATTACGCCGGAGGGAACGCCGACGGCAGAGGCAACCATCTCCCCGACTCCGACGCAGAAAAATACGCTGACCCCGACGCTTAACCCGGCTTACGAACCCAGAATCAACTGGGTGGTCAGCTTTATTAATGGTCCGACCAAGGCGGAACAGGATAAGATTAACCGCCTGCTTAGGGAGAAGGGAATCGACTGTTATGTAAACTTTATCTTTAATCCCAAAGCGGATGATTCGGAAGAATACCTGAAGTGGCTGAACGAGGCACACACTTCGTATATGAAATATGACATTATCAATTCTCAGGCGAGACCGGCAAAAAGCAACACGAATTATCCTTTGATCATTGAAAGGGATTATATGATTGACCTGACGGAGTATTTGCAAACGGAGACGGGAGCAAAGCTTTATCAGGCGTATGCGCCGATGGACTGGGATCTGATAAGAATTGACGGAGCCATTCGTTCAATCCCGAGTATCACAACTTTGAGTCATCGGTATCGGGGCGTGTTTTTAAGTGTAAACGATAAATATGCGGAATGGTTTGAAGACTTTGACGGAAGTTACGAGAGTCTTCGTAAGATCTATGACGATATCGGAGACCGAAATCTTGTAATTCAAATGGATTTGACAGGCCAGGTGCTGTTCGCGTGTATGGGATATCAAACGATCAACAATGCAATCCTCTATGACCAAAAGCAGGACAGGATTCTGTCTGTTTTAGATGTCAGCGATCAGTTGAATACGCTTACGGCCGAATTGCATCGGGATTTGTCGGAAGGAATACTGGTGGCGCCGTATGGGCAGGAAAAGGTCGAGAAAGAAGTTCTCGCGGAGTATTACCGGTTTGACCGAAAGAAAAAGGAAGGTTACACGGATATCCTGATTACGGAAGATTTAGGTCTTGCGCGCCGCGGATTCAATTACGGAATATCCAAGGACTCAGACAAGAAAGATCTTGCTTTTCAGGTTCTGGCGACATGTTATTCCGATCCGGAGATTGCGGCAATTCTTCGAAAGCCGGTAGATGCGGAGGAGGAAGGAAGCTGGGAGGAGCGAATGGAACGGTTAAAGGATGTGGATATCACAAAGGCACCGTTATTCGGGTTTTCGGTATTTGTTAATAAGGCCGAATATCCTGCGGAAAACTATATGTCCGAGCATGTTATCACGTCGGTTTTAATAGAATTGTTTGGTGCAAACCACTACAGTCCGAACCGCACCGTGAATCCGGTTTATCACGAACTGGATTTTACCGATGAAAAGAAAAGCCTTTCCTATTCGCGGCTGATAGAAGAGTATCGCCGGCTGCTTGGGGAGTTTCGAAAAAAGCAGAATTCCGGCAGTTGATTGAATAAATACGAAACCGGTATTAGAAAGAAGAGGGGGGTGTGCCGCATGGCACCCCCTCTTCTTTCGGAAAATACGATGTGAAAAGGCCGGAAAGAGGGGAAAAACAGCAGAAAATTTCTTGAAAATAATGCTTGCATTTTATATTTCGTTATGTTACAATTGGTTTCGCTGTGACGTGATAGCTGTGAAGCGTGAGGTTGCCGGCCGCAAGGTCGGGTTTTCCGTGGAGCGAATGTCATGAGTCAATTCTGGCGACAAGTCACTGTACCAATACCAACATGCTTCTGCCAAATGCGGCAGATAAGACGTGTGAAACAAAGGTAATTCGGTAACACAGCCAAGCAGAAATGCTTGGTCTTATTTTCCGAAAAGCAGGAAACACACGGTTGAGTGTACAGGCACCACTTGTTGTACTTTACCCACTAAGTGCGAAAAGGAGGCGCTATTTTTATGGCAAGCAATGTAATGAGAATCACATTGAAGGCTTATGATCATCAGTTAATCGATGCATCTGCAGCAAAGATCGTGGAGAACGCGAAGAAGACCGGTTCCAAGGTGAGCGGACCTGTGCCGTTGCCGACGAAGAAGGACATCGTAACGATTCTCCGTGCTACTCACAAGTATAAGGATTCGCGTGAGCAGTTCGAGCAGAGAACGCATAAGAGATTGATTGACATCATTAACCCCGGCGAGAAGACAATGGAAGTTCTTCAGCGCTTGGAAATGCCGGCCGGTGTTTTCATCGGCATCAAGATGATCACCAAATAAATCATCTTGTGATTTAGAATGACCCCATCCGGGGTCCGCTGTAGATTTAACAGGAGGTACTACAATGAAGAAAGCTATTTTGGCTACAAAGGTCGGAATGACCCAGGTCTTCGCAGAAGACGGTTCGTTCATTCCGGTAACCGTACTGCAGGCCGGTCCCTGCCCCGTTGTTCAGGTTAAGACGGTTGAGAAGGATGGCTACGAGGCAGTACAGGTTGGTTTCGGTGACATCAGAGAGAAGCTGGTTAACAAGCCGAAGAAGGGACATTTTGCCAAGGCAAATGTTGCAAACAAGAGATTTCTCAAGGAGTTCCGTTTCGAGAACGCAGCAGAGTACAGCGTAGGTCAGGAGATCAAGGCTGACATCTTCTCTGCAGGCGACAAGATCGATGCAAGCGGCGTAAGCAAAGGTAAAGGTTATGCCGGCGCGATCAAGAGATTCGGTCTTTCCAGAGGACCTATGGGACATGGTTCCAAGTATCACAGACATGCAGGTTCCAACGGACCCGCAACGACCCCCGGCCGTGTATTCAAGGGCAAGCATATGCCCGGTCAGATGGGTAATGTGAACGTAACGGTACAGAATCTTGAAGTTGTTCGCGTAGACGTTGAGAACAACATGATTCTTGTAAAGGGTGCCGTTCCCGGAGCCAAGAAGTCTTTGGTTATCCTTAAGGAAACCGTGAAGAGCGGAAAGTAATCTTGAGAAAGGAGGAACTGAACAATGGCAAACGTTAAAGTTTATAATATAGAAGGCGCTGAAGTCGGAACGCTTGATCTGAACGACAGCATCTTCGGCGTTGAAGTAAATACCCATTTGATGCACCTTGCGGTTGTAAGCCAGCTCGCAAACAAGCGTCAGGGTACCCAGAGCGCAAAGACCCGCTCCGAAGTAAGTGGCGGCGGCAGAAAGCCCTGGAGACAGAAGGGAACAGGTCATGCCCGTCAGGGTTCCATCCGTGCTCCCCAGTGGACCGGCGGCGGCGTTGTATTTGCCCCGAAGCCGAGAGATTACTCTGTAAAGATGAATAAGAAGGAAAAGGCAGGCGCTATCAAGTCCGCCCTTACCTCAAGAGTTGCCGAGGACAAGATTTTCGTAATGGAGGATCTTAGCTTTGAGGCAATCAAGACGAAGCAGGTTAAGAACATTCTCGACAAGCTGACTCTTGACAAGGCACTGATCGTTACGGCCGACAAGGATGAGAACGTAATCCTTTCCGCAAGAAACCTTCCGGGCGTACGTACCGTAACTTCCAATGCAATCAACGTTTACGACATCCTGAAGTACAGCAACCTCGTTATCACGAAGGATGCGGTAGCTAAGATCGAGGAGGTGTATGCATAATGGCAGATCTGAAGTATTACGATGTCATTCTGAAGCCCGTAGTAACCGAGAAAACCATGAACTCCATGGCAGATAAGAAGTATGCATTCTATGTAAATCCCGACGCTACCAAGACACAGATTGCCGAGGCTGTTGAGAAGATGTTCGCAGGCACCAAGGTTGCAAGCGTTAACACGATGAACCTCAACGGAAAGAACCGCAGACGCGGCCTCATCGTAGGCAAGACCGCTGCGAAGAAGAAGGCAATTGTTCAGCTTACCGCTGACAGCGCTGAGATTGAGATTTTCACTGGTCTGTAAGATCAGGATTGTGAACGAAAGGAGTTACAGCAATGGGAATTAAGAAATATACTGCGTATACGCCTTCGAGAAGAAACATGACTTGCTCCGATTTCGCCGAGATTACCTGCGATAAGCCGGAAAAGTCCTTGTGCGTATCTCTGAAGAAGACTGCAGGCCGTAACAACCAGGGTAAGATCACGGTTAGACACATCGGCGGCGGTTCCAGAAGACTGTATCGCGTTATCGATTTTAAGAGAAAGAAAGACGGCGTACCGGCTGTTGTTAAGACAATCGAGTACGATCCGAACAGAACCGCCAACATCGCTCTGATCTGCTACGCAGACGGCGAGAAGGCATACATCCTCGCACCGGTTGGACTTGAGGTCGGCCAGACCGTTATGAACGGTGAGAACGCCGAGGCAAGAGTAGGCAACTGCCTCCCGCTTGCAAACATCCCGATCGGTACTCTGGTACACAATGTTGAGCTTTATCCCGGCAAGGGCGGACAGCTTGTTCGCGCAGCCGGCAACAGCGCACAGCTGATGGCTAAGGAAGGCAAATACGCAACCCTCCGTCTCCCTTCGGGCGAGATGAGAATGGTTCCGATCATCTGCCGCGCAACCATCGGCCAGATCGGCAACATTGATCATGAGCTGATCAACATCGGTAAAGCCGGTCGTACGCGTCATATGGGCACCCGTCCTACGGTTCGCGGTTCCGTAATGAACCCGAATGACCATCCTCACGGCGGTGGTGAAGGTAAGTGCGGTATCGGTCGTCCCGGTCCGAGCACTCCTTGGGGCAAGCCTGCTCTCGGTCTTAAGACCCGCAACAAGAAGAAGGCTTCCAACAAGCTCATCGTCCGCAGAAGAGACGGCAGCGTAATCAAGACGAAATAACAGGAGGTAAACCATAATGGCACGTTCTTTGAAAAAGGGACCTTTTGCAGACCAGTATCTGCTTGACAAGGTTGACGAGATGAACAAGAGCGGAGACAAGAGCGTTCTTAAGACTTGGTCCCGTCGTTCCACCATTTTCCCTTCCTTTGTCGGTCATACGATCGCTGTTTATGACGGCAGAAAGCATGTTCCGGTATACGTTACCGAGGATATGGTAGGTCACAAGCTCGGTGAGTTCGTTGCTACCAGAACCTTCCGCGGTCACGGTAAGGACGAGAAGAAGGGTAAGAGATAATTCAGCCCTACAGATACATTTGTGCGGAATGCACAGGAAGAATTACTAACGGAGAACCGTTAACATGAAAAGGAGGTACACATCCGATGGCAAAAGGACATAGATCCCAGATTAAGAGAGACAGAAATGCCAACAAGGACAAGAGACCGTCTGCAAAGCTCTCTAATGCACGCGTTTCCGTCCAGAAGGCATGCTTCGTTCTCGATGCGATCAGAGGCAAGGATGTACAGTCAGCACTTGGCATTTTGGCATATAACCCCAGATATGCTTCCAGATTAATTGAAAAACTTCTCAAGTCCGCGATTGCAAACGCGGAGAACAACAACGGTATGGATTCCGCAAAGCTTTACATTGCGGAGTGCTTCGCCAATGAGGCTCCTACGATCAAGAGAATTCATCCCAGAGCGCAGGGCAGAGCTTACCGCATTCTGAAGAGAATGAGTCACATCACCGTAGTTTTGGACGAGAGATAGGAGGAAGAGCATGGGACAGAAAGTTAACCCGCACGGCCTTAGAGTCGGCGTTATCAATGACTGGGATTCCCGCTGGTATGCAGAGGCAGATTTTGCCGACAATCTCGTGGAAGACCAGAAGATCAGAAAATTCCTGAAGAACAAATTGGCTGCAGCGGCAATTTCCGATATTGAGATTGAGCGCACTTCCGATAAGATTAAGGTTATCGTTCATACTGCTAAGCCCGGCGTCGTAATCGGCAAGGGCGGCCAGGAGATCGAGAAGCTCAAGGCTGAGGTACAGAAGCTTACCACGAAGAAAGTAAACCTTGAGATCAAAGAGATTAAGAGACCTGATAACTGCGCTCAGCTTGTTGCAGAGAATATCGCACAGCAGCTTGAGAACCGTGTTTCCTTCCGTCGTGCAATGAAGTCCTGCATGGGCAGAACCATGAAGTCCGGCGCAAAGGGAATCAAGACTACCTGCTCCGGCCGTCTGGGCGGTGCGGATATCGCTCGTTCCGAGAGCTACAGCGACGGTACCATCCCGCTGCAGACTCTTCGCGCTGATATCGACTACGGTTTCGCAGAAGCAGATACCACCTACGGCAAGGTTGGTGTTAAGGTTTGGATTTATCACGGGGAAATCCTTCCCCGCAAGGCTACCAAGAAGGAAGGAGCGGATAAGTAATGTTAATGCCCAAGAGAGTGAAACATCGTAAGCAGTTTCGCGGAAGTATGAGAGGTAAGGCCCTGAGAGGCAATACCATTTCCAACGGCGAGTACGGAATCGTTGCTACCGAGCCTTGCTGGATCAAGTCCAATCAGATCGAGGCAGCCCGTATTGCCGTAACCCGTTACATTAAGCGTGGCGGTCAGGTATGGATCAAGATTTTCCCTGACAAGCCCGTTACCGCTAAGCCCGCTGAAACCCGAATGGGTTCCGGTAAAGGATCCACGGAGTACTGGGTAGCGGTTGTTAAGCCCGGACGCGTTCTTTTTGAGATCGCAGGCGTTGCAGAAGAGACGGCAAGAGAAGCTCTCCGTCTTGCAACCTACAAGCTGCCCTGCAAGTGCAAGATCGTGAGCAAGGCGGACCTTGAAGGAGGTGCGAACTAATGGCAAATAAGACAAAGAGCTATCTTGAGGGTCTGAATTCCAAGACCGTAGAGGAACTGAACAGCGAGTTGGTTGCTGCTAAGAAAGAACTCTTTAACCTGAGATTCCAGAATGCTACGAATCAGCTTGAGAACACAAGCAGGATTAAGGAAGTTCGCAAGAACATCGCAAGAATTCAGACGGTTATCACCGCTAAGAATTCTGCGAACTAAACGGCTTGGAAAGGAGAAGAATTCTCATGGAAAGAAAATTGAGAAAAGTACGTACCGGTAAGGTCGTAAGTGATAAGATGGACAAGACCATCGTCGTTGCTGTAGTAGACAACGTAAAGCATCCCCTTTACAACAAGATCGTTAAGAGAACTTACAAGCTGAAGGCGCATGACGAGAATAACGAATGCAAGATCGGTGATCGTGTAAAGGTAATGGAGACGAGACCCCTCTCGAAGGATAAGAGATGGAGACTTGTTGAAATCGTAGAAAAGGCACAATAATCATTTTCGGGAGATCCCGAAGAGATTACGAAAGGAGATTTTCGCTATGATTCAAACAGAAACCAGACTTAAGGTTGCTGATAATACCGGCGCGAAAGAACTGCTCTGCATTCGTGTAATGGGCGGTTCGACCAGAAGATATGCCGGTATTGGTGATATCATTGTTGCCGCTGTTAAGGATGCTGCCCCCGGTGGCGTTGTTAAGAAGGGCGACGTAGTTAAAGCAGTTGTCGTTCGTACCGTAAAGTCCGTTCGTCGTAAGGATGGATCCTACATCCGTTTCGATGAGAACGCAGCTGTTATTATCAAGGATGACTTGACCCCCAAGGGAACCCGTATTTTTGGACCCGTAGCAAGAGAGCTTCGTGATAAGAAGTTCATGAAGATCGTTTCCCTTGCTCCGGAAGTATTATAGGAGGTGTCAGCATGAATAAGATTAAAAAAGGCGACATCGTAAAGATTATTACCGGTAAAGATAAGGGCAGCGAGGGCAAGGTACTTCGTGTAGATGAGAACAAGGTGCTTGTTGAAGGCTGCAATATGGTAACAAAGCACCAGAAGGCCAGCCAGGAGAATCCGAAGGGCGGTATCGTTAAGGTTGAGGCGCCTGTTGACGCTTCCAACGTAATGCTTGTTTATAAGGGCAAGCCCACCAGAGTCGGATTCAAGATGGACGGCGATAAGAAGGTTCGTGTGGCTAAGTCCACCGGCGATGTAATCGATTAATAGGAGAGGAGGTCTCAAACATGACTAGATTAAAAGAAACATATGTGAATGAGATTTCGGCTGCTATGCAGAGCAAATTCGGTTACAAGAATGTAATGGAAATTCCGAAACTCGATAAGATCGTTATTAACATGGGTGTCGGCGAAGCTAAGGAAAATGCCAAGGCTCTTGAGTCCGCAGTTAAGGATCTCGAGATCATCACCGGCCAGAAGCCTGTTATTACGAAAGCAAAGAAGTCCATCGCGAACTTCAAGATCCGTGAAGGTCTTGCAATCGGATGCAAGGTTACCCTCCGCGGCGACAAGATGTATGAGTTCGCAGATCGTCTTATCAACCTCGCACTTCCCCGTGTACGTGACTTCCGCGGTGTAAACCCGAACGCGTTCGACGGAAGAGGCAACTACGCACTCGGCATCAAGGAGCAGCTGATCTTCCCCGAGATCGAGTACGATAAGGTTGACAAGGTACGCGGTATGGATGTTATCTTCGTAACCACTGCTAAGACGGATGAAGAGGCACGCGAGCTGTTAAGACTGTTTGGCATGCCGTTTGCTAAGTAAATAGGAGGAAATTTTCATGGCTAAGACATCAATGAAGGTTAAGCAGCAGCGTACTCCGAAGTTCTCCACCAGAGCATATACCCGCTGCAGACTCTGCGGCCGTCCGCATGCTGTATTGAGAAAGTACGGAATCTGCAGAATCTGCTTCCGTGAGTTGGCATACAAGGGACAGATCCCTGGCGTTAAAAAGGCAAGCTGGTAAGCCTGCCCCACAGAGATGATAGGAGGTACATATCAATGATGAGTGATCCGATTGCAGATATGCTTACAAGAATTCGTAATGCAAATACTGCAAAGCATGATACCGTAGATGTTCCCGCTTCCAAGATGAAGGTTGCAATTGCCGACATTCTCGTGAAGGAAGGTTATATCAAAGGCTGGAAGATGGAGGATGCAGGTCCGTTCCAGAACATTCACATCACCCTTAAATACGGTAAAGACAAGAGCGAGAAGACGCTCTCCGGTCTGAAGAGAATCAGTAAGCCGGGTCTTCGTGTATATGCAAGCAAGGATGAGCTTCCCCGTGTACTCGGCGGTCTCGGAATTGCGATCATTTCCACGAACAAAGGCGTTATCACAGATAAAGAAGCAAGAAACGCAGGCGTTGGCGGCGAAGTACTTGCTTATATCTGGTAATCATTTATAAGGAGGTACGGGCATGTCACGTATAGGAAAAATGCCAATCGCCATTCCTGCAGGTGTTACTGTTGAAGTGGCAGAAAATAATAAAGTGACTGTTAAGGGACCCAAGGGTACCCTTTCAAGAGTTCTTGCACCCGAGCTTACCATTAAGGTAGAGGGCGCAGAGGTAGTGGTTGAGAGACCCAACGATCTGAAGAGAATCAAGTCCCTTCACGGTCTTACCAGAACTCTCATTAACAATATGGTTGTAGGCGTTACGAACGGTTACGAGAAAGTTCTCGAAATCAACGGTGTAGGTTATCGTGCTGCAAAGCAGGGCAAGGAGCTTAACCTTACCCTCGGCTACTCCCATCCGGTTATTATGGTTGATCCCGAAGGAATCGAGACCGTTCTCGACGGTCAGAACAAGATCACCGTTAAGGGTATCGACAAGGAAAAGGTCGGACAGTATGCTGCTGAGATCAGAAGCAAGAGAGGACCGGAGCCTTATAAGGGCAAGGGTATCAAGTATGCTGACGAAGTAATCCGCCGCAAGGTCGGCAAGACCGGTAAGAAGTAGAAAGGAGTAGAGAATCATGGTTAGTAAAGAAAGTAGATCCGAAATCCGTGTGAAAAAGCACATGAAAATCCGTAATCGTTTCTCCGGTACTGCTGAAAGACCCAGACTTGCCGTATTCCGTTCCAACAAGAACATGTATGCGCAGATCATTGATGACGTTGCCGGTAAGACCCTGGTTGCTGCTTCTACCCTGGATAAGGACGTTAAGGCGGACCTTGAGTACACGGACAATGTTGCCGCTGCAGCCACTCTCGGTACGGTAATTGCCAAGAAGGCTCTGGAAAAGGGAATTAATGAGGTTGTCTTCGACAGAGGCGGTTTCATATACGCAGGCAAAATTCAGGCATTAGCAGATGCAGCTCGCGAAGCTGGTCTGAACTTTTAGTCGAGGAGGGACAATATGAAACGTACAATTATTGACACGAGCAATATGGAGATGGAAGACAAGGTTGTCGCCATCAAGCGTGTAACCAAGGTTGTAAAGGGCGGTCGTAACATGAGATTTGCCGCACTTGTTGTTGTAGGTGACAAGAACGGTCATGTAGGTGCCGGTCTCGGAAAAGCAGCCGAAGTTCCGGAAGCTATCCGTAAGGCTAAGGAGGATGCCATGAAGAAGGTTATCTCCCTTCCGATCGATGAGAATGGTTCCATTCCTCACGACTACATCGGCAACTTCGGAAGTGCAAGCGTACTTCTGAAGAAGGCATCCATCGGTACCGGTATCATCGCCGGCGGTCCTGCACGTATCGTACTTGAGCTTGCAGGCTACAAGAACATTCGTACCAAGTCTCTCGGTTCCAACAACAAGCAGAACGTAGTTCTTGCTACGCTTGCAGGTCTTTCCGAACTGAAGACTCCCGAGGAAGTTGCTTCTCTTCGTGGCATCTCCGTAAGCGATTTATAGGAGGAATTACGAAATGGCAGAGTTGAAAGTTACATTAGTAAAATCTACAATCGGTGCAATTCCGAAACATAAGAAAGTTGTTGAATCTCTGGGCCTTCATAAGCTCAACAGCTTCAACACGTTGCCGGACAATGCTGCTACCCGCGGTATGATCGCGAAGGTTAAGCATCTTGTCAAGGTAGAAGAAATCTAATTATTTGATAGGAGGTGCACACGATGAATTTGACAGATATCAAACCGGCTGACGGCGCGAAGCACAGCGATGCATTCCGCAGAGGCCGTGGTCATGCTTCCGGAAACGGAAAGACCGCAGGTAAGGGTCACAAGGGTCAGAAGGCTCGTTCCGGAGCTCCGAGAACCGGTTTTGAAGGCGGTCAGATGCCTTTGTATCGTCGTCTTCCGAAGAGAGGCTTCAAGAACAGAAATACGCTCGAGATCGTTTCCGTGAATGTTTCGATGCTGAACCGTTTTGAGGACGGCGCAGATGTTACGATCGATTCCATGGTAGAGATCGGCTTGTTCAGCAACCCGAAGGACGGTGTCAAGGTTCTTGGCAACGGTGAACTTACCAAGAAATTGAATGTAAAGGCAAATGCCTTCAGCGCATCTGCAATCGAGAAGATTCAGGCTCTTGGTGGAAGTGCTGAGGTGATCTGATATGTTTAAGATGTTTATCAATGCATTTAAGGTAAAAGAAATCAGAAGAAGACTTTTCTTCACCTTTGCCTGTCTTGTACTGGTACGTCTCGGATCCTTGATTCCGGCACCCGGAATCAGTAATGAAGCAGCAACCTCGCTCATTGGTGATATGTTTCAGGGGAATCAGGGCTTCATCAATATGTTGACCGGTGGTTCTTTGGAGAAGATGTCCATCTTCGCATTGAGCATTTCCCCGTATATTACATCCTCCATTATCATGCAGCTTCTCACCATCGCGATTCCGCCTTTGGCTGAGATGCAGAAAGACGGAGAGAGCGGACGTAAGAAAATCGAGAAATATTCCCGTTATCTTACCGTACTTCTTGCACTGATCGAGTCGACCGCTATGGCTATCGGTTTCAAGAATACTTCCGGTTCTCCGATTCAGGACGGATGGCTTGGTGTTATCCTTGTCGTAATCGCATTTACGGCAGGTTCCACATTCCTGATGTGGCTTGGGGAGAGAATCACGGAGTCCGGTGTCGGCAACGGTATTTCCATTATCCTGTTGATCAACATCGTTTCCGGTTTGCCTTCTGAGTTCGGCCTTCTCTTTACGAACAAGGTTATGAATCAGAGTAAGCTGATCGGCAAACTCGGCGCCGGCGCAGCGATTATCGCTATTGCGCTTGCTACTCTTGTATTGATTGTTTTGCTGCAGGATGCTGAGAGAAGAATCGCAGTACAGTACAGCAAGAAGATGGTCGGAAGAAAGATGATGGGCGGAAGCTCGACATACATTCCGTTAAAGGTGAACACGGCCGGCGTTATTCCGGTAATCTTCGCTGTTTCCATCTTCCAGTTCCCGTTGGTTATTTCCTCGTTCTTCGGAAGCTACCCCAACCGTAACGGCGGATTCTGGGGCAAGGTGCTTTATATGTGCCGTACCGATAACTGGTTTGACTTTGACGGCGAACGTTTTGCATTCAAGTACACGATCGGAGCTTTAATCTACATCGCAATGATCATTTTCTTCGCTTACTTCTATACAAGCATTACCTTCAATCCGGTTGAGATTGCGGGCAATCTGAAGAAGAGCGGCGGATTTGTTCCGGGTATCCGTCCCGGCAAGCCTACGATCGACTACCTTACCGGTGTTCTGAACAAGATCATCTTTATCGGTGCGGTCGGACTTACGATTGTTGCTTTGATCCCGATTGTATGCTGCGGTGCATTCAATATTACGAGCCTCGGTTTCGGCGGCACATCGCTGATCATCGTGGTAGGCGTAATTTTGGAAACGTTGAAGCAGATTGAATCCATGATGCTGACACGTCATTATAAGGGATTCCTTAGTGAGTAAATGAACGGATTTTTTGGGTGAGGCTAAGCTTCACCCTTTTTCCGTGAATATATGGAATCACAGAAAGAAGGACAACACATGAAGATTGTAATGCTCGGCGCCCCCGGCGCAGGCAAAGGAACGCAGGCCAAGATGATCGCGGCCCGCTATGAGATTCCCCACATTTCCACGGGTGACATATTCCGTGCGAACATCAAGGAGGGAACCGAACTCGGAAAGAAAGCAAAGGCTTTCATGGACCAGGGACTTCTGGTTCCGGACGAGCTGACACTCGAACTGATTATGGACCGCTTCGCAAAGGATGACTGTGCAAACGGTTACGTTCTTGACGGTTTTCCGCGTACGATCGCACAGGCGGAAGCATTGACCGCAAGTCTTCGTAAGAACGGCGACGCTCTTGATTATGCGATTGACGTAGATGTTCCGGATGAGGACATCGTAAAGCGTATGGGCGGCCGGAGAGCATGCCTTGCATGCGGCGGCACGTTCCACATTCTCTTTAACCCTCCGAAGAAGGAAGGCGTTTGTGATCTTTGCGGCGGAGAACTCAGCATCCGTAAGGACGATGAGCCCGAAACCGTTCAGAAGCGTCTCAACGTATATCATGCGCAGACGCAGCCGCTGATTGATTACTATACCGAGGAAGGCATCCTGAAATCCGTTGACGGAACGCAGGAAGTCGGCAAGGTTTTCGAGGATATCGTTGAGATCCTCAATGGTTGACAGGAGACGGTACTATGGTTACAATTAAGTCGAAAAGCGAAATTGAAAAGATGAGAGAAGCGGGACGGCTTCTTGCACTGGTGCATGAGGAAATGGCCAAGCACATCCGTCCGGGTATCAGCACGATGGAGCTGAACAACATCGGAGACCGGATGATCCGCAGCTTCGGCTGCATTCCGTCCTTCCTCAATTATGACGGTTATCCCGCATCCATCTGCATTTCGGTAAATGACAGAGTGGTCCACGGTATTCCGAGCAAGGATGAGATCTTAAAAGAGGGCGACATCGTGAGCCTCGATGCAGGTCTTATTTATCAGGGATATCATTCGGATGCAGCAAGAACATACGGTGTCGGCAAGATTTCCGCGGAAGCGGCAGATCTGATCAAAGTAACTGAAGAAAGCTTTTACGAAGGAATTAAACTTGCAAAAGCGGGCAATCACCTGTATGATATATCTGCAGCCATCGAAGACTATGTCGTTGCACACGGTTATTCCTGTGTCAAGGACCTGGTCGGCCACGGAATCGGCACGGAAATGCACGAAGATCCGCAGATCCCGAACTTCCATCAGAAGCGCCGCGGGATCAAGTTACAGCCCGGTATGACGCTTGCCATCGAGCCCATGGTAAACATGGGAGACTGGCGGGTATGCATCCTGGAGGATGACTGGACGATTGTCACCGAAGACGGCTCACTTTCTTCTCACTATGAGAACACGATCCTGATTACGGACGGCGAGCCGGAAATCTTATCTCTGATCAAACATTAAACGGAGGATTTACATGTCGAAACAAGACGTAGTTGAAATTGAAGGTACTGTTGTGGAGAAGCTCCCCAACGCCATGTTCCGCGTGCAGCTTGAGAACGGTCATATCGTTCTTGCCCATATCAGCGGCAAGCTTCGTATGAATTACATCAAGATCGTTCCCGGCGACAAGGTTACCATGGAACTTTCCCCTTATGATCTCTCGAAGGGACGTATCATTTGGCGTGATAAATAAACTGGATATTTCGGAACCCCGGTACTTCGGTACCGGGTTCTTTTTATTTTGTTTTACGGGGCGGAAAATGTGAAGAATATGAAGAAAGTATTCCATTTTCCCTGATTTCAAAGTATAATATCAAAAGTATTGGATTTCGGGGGAAAAACAATGAAGAAAATTATTGTGGTTTTAACTGTTGCAGTATTCATGTGCGCGCTTGCGGCATGCGGAAAGGAAGGCGTAAAGAAACTCGTTACGGAGGTACCGACCGCTCCTGCACCGAGTGCGGAAGCGACGCCCGTACCGACGGGAACGCCTACGCCTGCACCCACAGCGGTCCCGACGCCTACCCCGTCGCCGACGCCTACTCCGGTTGCGTTCCCGGAAGGATACTCCGATGCGGAAGTGATCAAAAAGATTCAGGATGAGGTGGAGAATGCGACACTGACCTACCGCAGGGAAGAAGTGATCAAGGAAGGTCCGGATTCTCTGCTTTCTTACAGCGGGGCCATGTCGGAGAAACTCGCATACGACCGGATCCTAACCTATTTCGATGCGGAGGGAACCGCAAAACTGATGCGCTACATCGATGGTGATCGGGAAGTAATGCGACGTCTGATAGGTAAGGACGGGGTATGCATCAGCTCTGACGGAACCGTCTCATTGGAAACGAAGAATACCACTATCCCCGTTACGGACGAAACCGGACGGCTTATCAAACAGTATGAGATCCGCCGAAACAATGTGGTGCAGTATTGGGAATATACCTATTATGAGAACGGAAACCTGAAAGAAGCCGTGGAGCAGGAGTATCCGCTTGAAGGGTATGTATTTGAAAGAAGAGAGAAGATATCCCGATATGATGAGAACGGGAGAATCGTGTCCGTAAAGGAGAAGACACAGTCCGCGCAAAACATATGGATTGACAAGACCGAGATAGATGCCGACGGTGTAACAAGCGGCTCTCAGGTCAGCTTAAACCTCGGATACAGAACCGAAACGGAATATATTTATTCGGAGGACGGCAATCTTTACAGAAAGACGGTTTCCGGTGATAACGGGAAGGAATATAAAGAAGAATTCCGCTATGAAATCGACTCAAAAGGACGAATCTGGAGAATTCGTAAGAATCTGTATATTGACGGGAATCCGTTTCCAACCAATGAATTTCTGACTGTGTTTACATATTATTCGAACGGACCGGTGCTGGCGGTGGAGAAAACAATATATCTTCCGAAAGAAGAGAAACCCGTTATAGCAGAATCGGAATACGTTTTTCTCCCCGGAACAGAGCTGAAGAAGAAACTGACCACCGCCTCAGGGTTCAGTTTGGAGGAATTCACGGAAGAGCTGTTAGGTTATATGTCTGCGCAGCGGAATCCTTCGGGCATCGAAGAGAAAGAGCTGTTCACACCGATTCCGTATCGCGGCGCGAAAAAATATCCGGCGGAAAACGGCCGTTATCTCTTGGGAGTTTATGAGAACGGTCAAAGTCTTGCCGATTTGAAAGAATTCCCGATGAACAAGCTGTGGAACGAGAAAGGCCGGAAAGAAGGAAAATGGTTCGGTCCCGTTTATCTTTTCGAAGGAGATTGTTTAACTGAATTGTATGATTCGGTCGGAACCTGGAACGAAGTAAAGATAAAGTATGATTCGAAGAACCGCGTCAAAACAATAAGCGGAGAAAGCGCAGGAATCATCAAAACGGACTATCAGTATGATTCCGCCGGACGTTTGATCCGCGCGGAGAGGAAAGAAACGATAAGCTATGGTTACGGAGGAGAGCAGCGCTATAAACTCCAATATGTCTATGACAATAACGGCAAATTGAAGAAGATGAGCGGTGAGATGACGCTTCAGTACAGTGACCCGGACGGATCACCGCAGAATTGGAAGACGCTTGTAACGATTGAACCGTATACCGGCAAAGGGGAAGAATGATATTTCAAAGAAAGATTGAATTATGGCAGGAAAGAAGAAAAAGAATAACGAAGCAATCGTATGGATCACGCTTGCGGTGATATCGTTTCTGATCACCGGGGCGCTGACCTTCGTATTTGTCGTATCCGAACGGAACGGACACATTATCGGAACGGAATCGTTTCTGCAGGCGGGCATCCTGATCGGGGGAGTCGCATTTCTCGGCACGTGCTTCCTGCTCGCCGGAACGCCGAGGCCGAAACGTCCGAGGGCGGCGCAGTTTGCCATGGGCGTTCTGTTCGCGGTATATCTCGTAATCCTCGCGGGACTGCTGTTCGGCGGAGAGCGGAACTATTACCGCTGGTGGAGCCCCGAAGCGCGGTATTCCTTAAAACCGTTCGCGACGATACAACTGTATGTCGATGCGTATAAGAGTCATTCCCTTCGCATCCGCCAGGTGGCTTCGAACCTGATCGGAAACATACTGCTGTTCATGCCGATGGCGTGGTTCGTGCCGTTTCTTGTTAAGGGAATGCGGAAGTGGTACATATTCCTTCCGTTCATGCTCGCGCTGATCTGCCTTGTGGAAATCGCGCAGTATCTGAGCGGGCGCGGAAGCATGGATATCGATGACGTGATTTTGAATTTCCCGGGAGTGCTGATCGGCTTCGTGCTCCTTTGGAATCCGCTGACGGTGAAACTCTGGAAGAGAACCAATTTGATCGGAAAGAAATAAAAGGGATTAAGTGAGGAGAAGAAACATGAAACAGACGAAGAAAGTATTGATGATTGCGATTGCAACCGCAATCCTTGCGGTGCTTACCGCATGCGGAGGAAAGGATCCGACGCCGACCGGCGCGGCTCCGACCGGCGAGGTTACCCCGACCGGTGAAGAAACACCGACCGTGACCGGAACACCGGCTCCGACAGTAACGGAGGAGCCTACCCCGACCGCTGCTCCCAATCCGACCGGAGAACCGATTCCTGCGGGATACTCAGATGAGGAACTCAGGCAGCGTGCGATAGCGGAAGCGAAGGAAGTCGTTTATGCTTACCGGTCCGAGAACGTGCTTACGGGCGATGTCGGAGAAAACCCTTCATACGACGGATTTGAATGGGATATTCCGGCGGATAAGGCTATCCGGTATTACGATGCAGACGGAAACGAGAGACTTGTCCGGTATTTCTTAAAGGATAAGGAAGTCTATGTCAGAAGCAGGGGACATTTCGGCGAATTGAAGACGGCCGGTGAAGGAGCATCCGAACCGGAATGGAACGATATTTTTCTTGACTATTCGGAAACGGACGCGCAGGGAAGAAAGACGGTTGAACTTTCGGAATGGAGAAAGGTTTTCTATTCCTATGATGAAAACGGACTCCTGTTAAGCAAACTGGAGTATCACGGGGATTTCCTGTATGAGGAATTCCTGTACGTTTATGATGCGGAAGGAAATCCGGCCACCGAAGAATGCTTTTCTTATTTCAAGGAGGACCATACCCTTTATACGCATGAGAAGAAGACCTATAAAGAAGGAAAGATCGTTCTTAAAGAAGTTTACGGTGGGGAAGACGTTTCATGGACCCTGCAGGGTTATTCCGCTTACATTTCATCGGATGAGATATATATGCGCGATTCCGCGCTGTCTTCCGATAGTACCGTTCACAATTACCGCATTTCCTATGAGTATAACGAAGACGGTTCTTTGATGGCGGAGACGCATACGGCCGAAAACGGAGAGAAACTTGCAACCGTAAACTATAACTATACGAAAGACGCTAAAGGCCGCATCATCGGCGTTGGGATTGTCTACGACGATCGCGAGAATGAGCCGGACAACACGACGTTTTTTGAAATAAAGTATTATGATAACGGACCGGTGATGCTTGTATCCCGCATGCTTCGCGGAGATGAGTATGCGCTTGCATGTCCTTCGGAAGTGTTCCTTCCGAATGCAAAGATGAAGGAAACGCTTGAAACCGGAAACGGCTTTTCGATTAATACGCTGCGGCAGCAGCTTGACGATGATCTGTGGAATATCGACGGCGACTCATATAATATTCCGTCTTTATTGGACGCACAATTCGATGCAAAGTTAAAAGAGGAATTCCGCCCCTATGACGGAGGCGCAAAAGTTCTCGCTTTGATCCGGTACGATTACGAGAAGAATTACAGAGTGCTGATGTCGGATCTGCTGAACAGAAAGGAATATCCTTTGGATAAAGGGGTACACACCGCGGAAGGCGGACATGCCCTGTATGACGGGGATTATCTCAGCTACAGTTCCTTCTACGCCGGCGGTGGCGGATCCAATTGGGTCAGCGTTTATCAATATGATTCCTCAAAGCGTCTGGTTAAGGCTAATGTCGGTGCCGATGAGGATATCTGCTACAAATTTACCTATCAAAACGGCCGCGTGGTAAAAGTGGTATTGGATGCCGAGTACTATATGGATCCCGGAAATACGGACGGAACAATCACCTACTCTTACGATGCTTCCGGCAAGCTGACCGGCATAAAGGGCGAGTTCCTACACTCGCGCAAGGATTACGACGCCGTAAAGATAAACGTCAAGCAGACATTCCGCCTGACCGCCTATACGGGCGACGGAAACGACTGAGAAATACGATGGTGAAGAGGCTCATGAGCCGTAAAGGACGTTCGCAAGTGATTTCGTACACGCTGCTCGGGCTGATTATCGCTTTCGCGGTAACCGGAACGATTCTGATGCTGTTCTTTAAGGGCAATGACCAAGCCCTTTCGTCATCCGAAGCGGAAAACTAATACATTTTTTGGGGGATAAGGAAATGAAGAGAAGATTGTTTCTTCTACTGACATTGTTATGCATCATAATGACGGTCGCGGCATGCGGGAGGGAGAAAGACCCGGGAAAGCCCGGCTCCGGCGATGTGACGAAGGGAGCGGAGGAGAATCAGCCGGGTGAGACACCGAGGGCTGCAGTAACTCCTACGCCAACACAGAGACCGACGCCTACACCTTCTCCCACACCGACCCCGGAAGCTCTTCCGGAAGGGTTCCCTGCTTCGGCGGAGCTTACAATCACACCGAAGTACACGAGGGATGAAATCGTCGGGCTCATGGGGAAAGAGGTAGAAAAAGGTATATCCTACGTCTATCACGAGGTTGCCGATTATGAGAACCCGATAACGGATAACTTTTTTTACGGACCGGAATACACGAACATTACATATGACGGGAAGGAGTTCTTTTATTCCTCACCGAAGAAGAAAACGTTCGATTATTCCGACGTTCCGGATGCGGAGGTGTATTCTCTTAACGGAGAAAAAGTATTCGCACAATACAGTACTTCCTACGGGACTTATTACGAGTACGAAGGCAGAGGATGGGGAAATATAGACTTTACCGAGAAAAGTGCGGACGGAAAGGAAGTCTTCCGGTATTGGGAGTATGCGATTGAACGCAGCGTCTATGACGCGGACGGAAGACTGTGTCTGGAAGAAAGTTACAAATTATCCGGGAAGCTGAATTCAGTTAAGGAATATGTCTATGATGAGAACGGCAGGCTGACACGGACAGTACATTTCGTAAAGTATGACGGCGAGACGGAATGGAGTGAGTATGAGCATCATCTGTATACGTATGATGCGAATGGTAATATTGTGCATCATTCGGTAATGATGCCCTTTAATGAAAAGAGATTCTATTACGAAGAAGAGTATTCATACCGGACGGATCCGGACGGCAGACTGCAAAGCGTCCTTGTGAAGAGAAGCGGGCAGTATAAAGAAGCATGCCTGGCATCGGAATCGGAAACACAATACTTTTATAACAATGACCAATCCGTTCTGCAGGTCAACCGGGGAATGGCGGCTTCGTATGCGGACGACGGTACCGAGATTTTCAATTATTACGGAAGGCAGTATTTTCCGACGAAGCTGCAGTCGGAATATCTCCTAAGCGGCCGCGACCCGGATACCATTACGAACGATGAAGAAGGGTGGGACCTGATCAAATGCGGGAATATGAAGAAAACCGCATCGGACGGTACCGCTTCGGATTATACGTTTGAATCGGAAGAAACATGGGTAGACAGTACTTATAAAAACGGCCTGCTGGTTCACTATATCAATCGCGGCTACTCCGGGTCTGAATGCTTTTATGAGTACAATTCCGCGAAAAAGTGTACCCATAAGTACGGCTGGGAAGGCTATTGCGGCAAATTCGACTCGCGTTATTCCTATGATTCCGCAGGCAATCTGATCAAGGAAGAGAATAAAGGAACAACGGAGTCCGATGTCGGTTCACCGTTCACAGTTTCAGGAGAGGATGATTACAGCAGCAAACAGAATGTGGTTTCCGTCATTCAGTATAAATATGATAAAAACGGCAACCGGACTTCGATGGAGAACAAGGTAACCGTAAAGGGCACTTTGCGGGGAACCGTAAAAGAGTCCTATGACAGCGAAGGCTTTCTTGTTTCCTCGGAAACAAACTGTTACAAAGAGGATGCGAAGTGGCGTTGTATCGGTGAGCGCATCCAATAGAAAAAGCAGTCCATTTATATGGAAAAAAGCAGAAAACGGAGCCTTTCGTGGGTTCCGTTTTCATTTTCCGTCAGAAAGACCGAAAAAAGCGTGGAAAATCCTTGTTTTTCGGGAAATTTGTGCTTGCAATTTGCCAAACGCTCTGTTATTATAGTAAACGGACTTTTTTCGAGAAAGGAGTGAATAACACTTATGAAAGTAAGATCTTCGGTAAAGCCCATTTGCGAAAAATGCAAAATCATCAAAAGAAAAGGGGCAATCATGATCATCTGTGAGAACCCGAGACACAAACAGAGACAAGGCTGATAACATCAGTACTTGAGGCGTTGTTCCGAGAGTATTGGTGACTCGATAGAACAGCACTTGCTTTTTGTGTTGCAATCGTCGTTTTACAAACCCATAAAACGACACGCCGTCCGAAAGAACGGCACACATTGTGATAGTGTGGGCAAAGAGCGTCACGTAAGGAAAGACGACTTTGCTTTAGCAGATGAGTATCTACGTCTGCTTTCGGTTCCTCGCATGAGGGCTGTCACACTTTAAAGCGGCTGAGCCGGTTAAACCGGCAGGGAGAGCACTCCCGGGGACTCAGGTCCCGGGCATTTGCCCGTAAGAAAACTTATTAAATCGGAGGTTTTAGTACATGGCTCGTATCAGTGGTGTTGACTTACCAAGAGAGAAACGTGTCGAGATCGGCCTTACTTACATCTACGGTATCGGCAGAGTAAGCGCCAATCGTATTCTTGCCCAGGCTGAGGTTAATCCGGACACTCGTGTTCGCGATCTTACCGATGACGAGGTTAAGAGAATCGCTACCGTCATCGACGAGACGATGGTAGTGGAAGGTGATCTGAAGAGAGAGACTGCTCTTAACATCAAGAGACTTCAGGAAATCGGTTGCTACAGAGGCGTACGTCACAGAAAGGGACTTCCTGTCCGCGGACAGAAGACCAAGACCAATGCAAGAACCCGTAAGGGTCCGAAGCGTACGGTTGCCAACAAGAAGAAATAATTATACTAATTAGGAGGTTTCGTGATGGCTAAGAAAGTAGTAGCTGCGAAAAAGGGAGCGAAGAAGCGTGTCAAGAAGAACGTTGATCACGGTCAGGCACACATTCAGTCATCCTTTAACAATACAATCGTTACCCTGACGGATGCAGAGGGTAATGCAATCTCTTGGGCAAGTGCAGGCGGCCTCGGTTTCCGCGGCTCCAGAAAGTCTACCCCTTATGCTGCCCAGATGGCAGCAGAAACCGCTGCAAAGGCAGCAATCCCGCACGGTCTGAAGTCCGTTGACGTTATGGTTAAGGGACCCGGTTCCGGTCGTGAAGCAGCAATCCGTGCTCTTCAGGCATGCGGCATCGATGTTACCAGTATTAAAGACGTTACCCCGGTTCCGCACAATGGATGCAGACCGCCTAAGCGTCGTAGAGTCTGATTAAGGAGGGAATTAAACTATGGCTAGAGAAATGGGTCCTGTTTTAAAGAGATGCCGTTCGCTTGGTATTGAACCTTCCGTAATCGGCATTGATAAGAAGTCTAACCGTGCCAACCCCAGAGCAGGCAAGAAGGTTAGTGAATACGGAATGCAGCTTCGTGAGAAGCAGAAGGCAAAGTTCATCTACGGTGTACTTGAGAAGCCTTTCCGTAACAATTTTGATAAGGCTAAGAAGATGAAGAACGGCACGACCGGTGAGAACCTCATGATTCTTCTTGAGACCAGACTGGATAATGTTATTTTCCGTCTCGGTTTCGCAAGAACCCGTCAGGAAGCTCGTCAGATCGTAGACCACAAGCATGTATTGGTTAACGGCAAATGCGTTAACATTCCTTCTTATTCCGTAAAGCCCGGCGATGCAATCGCCATCTCCGAGAAGGCTAAGAATAAGGCAGGCCAGAGATTCAAGGATATTCTTGAGTCCACTGCCGGCAGAGCTGTTCCCGGCTGGCTTACTGCGGATGCGGAGAACCTTACCGGTTCGGTAAATGAGTATCCTACCAGAGATCAGATCGATGTTCCGGTTAACGAGGTACTTATTGTCGAGTTGTATTCCAAGTAAATCGGAGTATAACCTTGATTCCCATAAGGAGGGGCGCATATGTTTGATTTTGAAAAGCCGAGAATTGAAATCGCAGAGATTTCCGAAGATAAGAAGTATGGCCGTTTTGTTGTGGAACCCCTTGAGAGAGGTTACGGTACAACATTGGGCAATTCCCTCAGAAGAATCATGCTTTCTTCCCTGCCCGGCGCTGCCGTGAGCCAGGTGAAGATCGACGGTGTTGTTCATGAACTCAGCTGCATCCCCGGTGTGATGGAAGATGTTACCGAGATCATCATGAACATCAAGAGCCTCGCGATCAAGAATAACAGCGATTCGAACGAGCCCAAGACCGCTTACATCGAATTTTCCGGTGAAGGCGTTGTTACCGCCCGTAACATTCATGCGGACAGCGACATCGAGATCATGAATCCCGATCAGGTAATCGCTACGCTGAACGGCGGTGCCGACAGCAAGCTTTACATGGAGCTGACGATTACGAAGGGCAGAGGCTACATCGGCGCTGACAAGAACAAAAAGGAAGACACTCCGATCGGTGTGATCGCCGTGGATTCCATCTATACTCCCGTTGAGAGAGTGAACATTACGGTGGAAAATACGCGTGTCGGCCAGGTTACTGACTATGACAAGCTTACCCTTGATGTTTTCACGAACGGAACACTTGCTCCCGACGAGGCGATCAGCCTTGCGGCTAAGGTTTTGAGCGAACATCTGAATCTGTTCATCGACCTTTCCGAAAGCGCTAAGACCGCTGAGGTTATGGTTGAGAGCGTAAGCAACGAGAAGGAGAAGGTTCTCGAGATGAACATCGACGAACTCGAACTTTCCGTTCGTTCCTATAACTGCCTCAAGAGAGCCGGTATCAATACGGTTGAAGAATTGTGCAGCAAGACTTCCGAGGACATGATGAAGGTTCGTAACCTCGGACGCAAGTCTCTGGAGGAAGTTCTGTCCAAGCTGAAAGAACTTGGATTATCGTTAAACTTAGGCGATGAGTAAGTATCGTCATTACTAAATAGTTGCCGCGTTAATGCGGCAGATGGAGGATAACATGGCAGGCTACAGAAAACTTGGAAGAACTTCAAGTCAGAGAAAAGCATTGTTGAGAAACCAGGTTACCGCTCTTTTGTCCAACGGTAAGATCATTACCACCGAAGCCAGAGCAAAGGAGATCCGTCGGATCGCCGAGAAGTTCATCACTCTCGCAGCTAAGGAAAAGGACAATTTCGAGAACGTAACCGTTACCTATAAGGTTGCTCAGAAAGATAAGGACGGCAGAAGAGTAAAGGAAGTTGTTAACGGCAAGAAGGTTGACGTTATGGTTGAGACCACGAAGACCATCAAGAAGGACAGCCCCTCGAGACTTCATGCCAGAAGAGAGATGCTTGCTTACTTCTATCCGGTAACCAAGAATGATCCGGAGCTGAAGGGCAGAAAAGCAGTTAAGGAAGTTGACCTGATTGCAAAGATGTTTGATGAAATCGGTCCGAAGTATGCAAGCCGCAAGGGTGGCTACACCAGAATCGTTAAGATCGGTCCCCGTAAGGGCGATGCAGCCATGGAAGTTTTGATCGAGCTCGTATAAATCTTCGAAATTGCAGCAGCGTAGCCGTATCGGCTACGCTGTTCTTGTAATATGGTTTTATAATCCTACAAAGGACGGTAACTATGGGAATCATTACCACGGACAATCTGGTATTTGAGTATATAAGACGCGATGAGAACGGCGACCGTATCGGCGAAAAGCGTGCGATCGACGGCGTCAGCCTCGACGTGGAGAAGGGGCAGTTCATTGCCGTTTTGGGGCATAACGGCTCCGGCAAATCCACGATGGCGAAGCATCTTAACGCGCTTCTTACGCCGACCGGCGGAACGGTACTCGTATGCGGCATGAACACGGCGGACGATGACAGTTTGTGGGACATCCGCAAGTCTGCGGGAATGGTATTCCAGAATCCGGACAACCAGATCATCGCGACCGTGGTGGAAGACGATGTCGCATTCGGCCCCGAGAATCTCGGAGTACCGGCCGAAGAGATTGAAAGACGCGTTACCGAGAGTCTTAAAGCCGTCGGTATGGAAGACCACAGAGCGGATTCGCCGAACCATTTGTCCGGCGGACAGAAGCAGCGCGTCGCCGTAGCCGGCATCATGGCGATGAAGCCCGAGTGCATCATTATGGATGAGCCGACTGCAATGCTTGATCCGAACGGCCGGAAGGAAGTACTCGAGACCGTGCACCGCCTGAACCGCGAGGAAGGGATCACGGTGATTCTCATCACCCACTATATGAGCGAGGTGACCGATGCCGACCGCGTTATTGTTATGGATCACGGCAAAGTCGCCATGCAGGGCACGCCGCGCGAGATATTCAAAAGACTGGACGAGCTTCAGGAACTCGGCCTTGACGCGCCTCAGGCGACGATTCTGGCCGCAGAACTCAGAAGACGCGGAATTCCCCTTCCGGAAGGAATTCTTTCGGTTACGGAGATTCTGGAGGCTTACAGGGCACTTCCCGAACAGTATCAGGTGTCCGATCCGTATAAAAACATCCCCGAACACATCGAGGAGTCGTTTACGGAACTGAAAAAGGACGAGGCGCCGCTTCTTGAGCTGGAGCACGTAAGCTATACTTATTCGCCCAAAACGGCCTATGAGAAGAAGGCAATAAAGGACGTATCCCTGCAGATCCGCCAGGGCGAGTTCGTATGTCTGATCGGCCATACCGGGTCCGGCAAGTCGACACTGATCCAGATGCTGAACGGCCTTGAGAAGCCGACCGACGGACGCGTACTGTTCCGCGGAGAGGACATTAACGAACGCAAATACGACCGCCGCGCGCTCCGCAGCAAGGTCGGACTCGTGTTCCAGTATCCGGAGCACCAGTTGTTTGAGTCGACCATCTTAAAGGACGTCTGCTTCGGTCCGAAGAACCAGGGACTTTCCGAAGAGGAGCAGAGGAAGCGGGCGGAAGGCGCACTCCGGCTTGTCGGAATCAGTGAAGACATCTGGAACGATTCGCCGCTTGAGATTTCCGGCGGACAGAAACGCCGCGTTGCGATCGCAGGCGTTCTGGCAATGCATCCGGAAGTGCTGATATTGGATGAACCGACTGCGGGACTTGATCCGCAGGGCCGCGATGAGATCCTTTCCGAGATTTCGAGGATTCACCGCGAGGCGGGGATCACGGTCGTGCTTGTGTCCCACAGCATGGAGGACGTCGCGAAATACGCAAACTGGGTTCACGTAATGGACGGCGGAAAGCTGCTGTACGCGGGAAAGCCGGCAATCGTATTTTCCCACATGGAGAAACTTAAAAAGGTCGGGCTCGGTGTACCGCAGGTAACCGAGATCATGCGCGGTCTGTTCCCGCAGGAGAAGCGTCCCGCAATGGATTTTATCACGATAGAAGATGCCGTCCGGGCGCTTTGCCCCGCAGACGGCCGATAGCATAAAACAAAGCGCCGTCAGCGCGCTTATCACAGTTCGTACGAAAAGAGGAAACGGCAAATGCTCCGCGAGATTACAATCGGACAATATTATCCGGTCTCGTCATTGATTCACAGACTGGACCCGCGTGTGAAGATCATCGGCACGCTCGTCTATATCGTGAGTCTGTTTCTGTTTGACTCATTTGCCGGGCTGGCGGTCGCGGTCGTATTTCTCGGCGCGCTGCTGTTTTTATCGAAGGTTCCGCTTCGTTATACGTTAAAAGGTCTTAAACCGATTCTGGTCCTTTTGATCATGACGGTTTTATTCAACTTCTTCTTAACGCCCGGCGAGGTGATCTGGAAGTTCGGGGTCTTCAAGATTACGAAGGAAGGACTGTACCGGGGCGCGTTCTTCGGGTGCAGGCTGCTTCTTCTGATCCTAGGGTCGTCTCTGATGACGTTCACGACGACGCCCGTGCAGCTGACAGACGGTCTTGAACGGCTGTTGAAGCCGCTTTCGTGGATCGGAGTTCCGGTACATGACGTTGCCATGATGATGTCGATCGCGCTTCGGTTTATCCCAATCCTTCTCGAGGAAACCGACAAGATCATGAAGGCGCAGCAGGCGCGCGGCGCGGACTTTGAAAGCGGAAACATACTACGCAGAGTGAAGGCGATGGTACCGATCTTTATTCCGCTGCTGCTGTCCGCATTCCGCAGGGCATTTGACCTCGCACTTGCAATGGAGGCGCGGTGCTACCGCGGCGGCAAAGGGCGGACGAAAATGCGCCCGTTAAGGTTTAAGCTGAGAGACTGGCTGGCACTGGTGTATCTGGCGGTATATCTTACCGCGGTAATCATCCTCAGAAGGTGGCTATGAGACGGATCAAACTGACAATCGCATATGACGGGACGGCTTACTCGGGCTGGCAGCGTCAGGAAGGCTGCGTGACGGTGGAGGAGACGGTTGCGGACGCGATCGGAAAGCTTACCGGCGTGAAACCGGAACTGATCGGTGCGAGCCGGACCGATGCGGGCGTGCATGCGCTCGGTAATGTTGCCGTGTTCGATACGGAATCGCCGATTCCCGGTGAGAAGTTCTCCTATGCGCTGAATCCGTTCCTGCCGGACGATATCCGCATCATGGAGTCGGAAGAGGTCCCGGAAACGTTTCATCCGCGGTTTGACGCGCACCGGAAGCGTTACGAATACCATATCGTGACGGGGGCGGTGTGTTCGCCTTTGGACGTCCGTTATGCGGCGCATGTGCGCGGACCTTTGGATATTGATGCAATGAACCGCATGGCGCAGTACGCGATCGGTACACACGATTTCACGAGCTTCTGCGCGGCAGGCGCGCAGGTGAAAACCAAGGTACGTACGATTTTCTCGATTACGGTTTCGGAGCAGGACGGGAAGATCGTGATCGCCGTCACGGGTGACGGATTTCTTTACAATATGGTCCGTATCCTTGCGGGAACGCTTATACAGGCGGGACTGCACCGGTTCGAGCCGGAATCCATGCAGGCAATCATAGAAGGAAAGGACAGGGCTTTGGCCGGCCCGACCGCACCCGCAAACGGGCTTCGCCTCTGTAAGATTTGGTACGATAACGGCGGAAACGAAGAGTGAATCCGTAAATAGGCGTGCTTTCGAAAAGATATGGCGGAAAATGTCATATTGAATGTGACATTTTCCGCTTTTATAATGCGAAAATCGGAAAAGAAATGTTGACATATGCTTTTCCGTACAGTATAATGCGGAAAGTGACTGTTCCCGCAAAAGGAACATGGTACGGGCTCGCGCCCGAAAGAATAAGGAGGTACACCAATGAAGACCTATATGGCAGCAACCGCTGACGTTGAGAGAAAATGGTACGTTGTTGATGCAGACGGACAGACCCTCGGTCGTCTTTCTTCCGAAATCGCAAAGGTTTTGAGAGGTAAGAATAAGCCGATCTTTACGCCTCACATCGATACCGGTGATTATGTAATCGTAATCAATGCAGAGAAGATCAAGACAACCGGAAAGAAGCTTGATCAGAAGATTTACTACAGCCACTCCGATTATCCGGGCGGAATGAGAGAAGTTACTCTTCGTGAGATGATCGCGAAGAAGCCCGCGGACGTTATTACCCTTGCAGTAAAGGGCATGCTTCCGAAGGGACCGCTCGGCAGAAGCATGCTTTCGAAGCTTCATGTTTATGCAGGTGCTGAGCATCCGCATGCAGCACAGAAGCCCGAAGAGCTCAAGTTCTAATAAGCAGAAAGGAGATTTACGAATATGGCAAAGAATAATTCCAAATTCTATGGAACAGGAAGACGTAAGAGCAGTGTTGCCAGAGTATATTTACTTTCTGGTAAAGGCAATGTAACCATCAATAAGAAGGACATTGACAGCTATTTCGGTCTTGAGACCCTTAAGGTTATCGTTCGTCAGCCCCTTGAACTTCTCGGTGTTGCTGACAAATACGACGTTATCGTAACCGTACGCGGCGGCGGATTTTCCGGCCAGGCAGGCGCTATCCGTCACGGTATCGCACGTGCCCTTTGCAAGGCAGACGCTGAGAACCGTCCGGCTATCAAGAAGGCAGGCTTCCTTACCAGAGATGCCCGCATGAAGGAAAGAAAGAAGTACGGCTTGAAAGCAGCTCGTCGTGCACCGCAGTTCTCGAAGAGATAATCAGTCGCGAACTTACTTTTTTATCAAAAACAACGAAAAGCCTCGTAAACATTGCGTTTGCGAGGTTTTCCTTTTATCTGAAAAGCACGCTGAGAACTGCTCGAAAACTGACGGTAGCACCCATACAGCACCCACTAATATATGATGCATTGAATAGCGATACCCCTCATAGCACTATCAGAAGTCTTATAAGGGTTTTTTATGAAGCTGAAATATTCGGATATGAAAGCGGACGGTTCAGAGCCTCTTTCGAGGCAAGCAGGGAACAGTGGCTTATAGTCGCAGAGGAAACCACTAGCCAGCTAGTGGTCATGATTGTGCCACCAATAAGCAAAAAAATAATATTGAAAATAACAGCCAAAACATTTATAATAAAAATCTATATCTGAAATCTCCGACGATAAAAAACATTTGATATTCCTGAGAAATGGAGATGGGAACGCTTAGGAAATCTCGTCTCGGTATTTGGCTGAAAAAAGAATCCCCACAGGAAGAACCAAGGCTGGCGATAATATGAATTCAGAATATGGTTATTCCTCTTCCCCTGTTTACAGAATAGAAGAGTATCGTGATTAAGCTGAAAGAACTGTTGCCACTGTGCGAAAAGCTGAAATGAGGAGGCTGAAATGGATACACATATTGAACTTTCCCCCGCACTTCCCAAAGGAATTATAGAGGCCTATGAGCGGCACGAATTAGCAGTATTTGTAGGGGCGGGCATTTCGCGGTTGATGGGGTGCCAGGGATGGGATCAGATGGCTAATGCATTGGTCGACAAAGTCTGCACTCCAGCCATGGCAGATCAAGTTAAATCCAGTTGTTCAAACAGTAAGGAGAAAATAACCATCGCGAAAAGGATTGCTGAAAAAGAACATAAGACAGCGGATTTCTGGGAAGTATTTCGTGGTGCGCTTAGTCCAGACCCGAAAAAAGAGGATATATACGCAAAAATAGCGCTATTTGATACACTTTTTTTAACCACCAACTGCGATGGTCTGTTAGTAGAAAAGTTCCCTTACTCGTACACGACAGACTGTTCCAAGGATGAATACTTAAGACGCTCTGATAAGCCTTTCGTTTATTGCCTACATGGAAATTGGGGTAACGGAACTGTGGAAGAGAAAGAGCGATTGATTTTTACTGAAGATAAGTATCTATCAGAGTATCAACCGGGGAATCAACTGCCGATTTTTTTAAAGCAGGTTATGCATGATAAAACAGTATTATTTATTGGTTATGGCTTGACCGAATTCGAAATAATCAATGCTGCTTTTGAACCTGTACCTCCCTTAAAACCATTGAAGCATTATCTATTAGAGGGGTTCTTTAAATATCAGCAGGAATTATGTAACGCAAAGGCTGAGTATTTCGCAAGCATCGGTGTAAATCTAATCCCATACAGCAAAGACGAATGTGGTTATGCCCAGCAAGCTAGAATCATTTCCGAGTGGATAGATGAACTGAAAAATAAAACATCCTATAATAGTCGTGGCATTCTTGCTGTATTAGAGGCACTTGATGACTTTTCCGTCAAAAATTGTCACGATATTGAACAAAGATTGGGGCGACCAGATTCACTTAAAGATTTAACGGCTATGCTAGACGCTCTTCCGCAGTGTCTGCACTGTTATGATTGGATTATCTTTTTATTCGATAAAGAAATTATAAACCCCGACGAGATTCCTGTTATTAAGAGAATAAACGAAAAATCATATAGTTATGTTAATTGGCCAATTTTGCCGTGTATTTTGTCCTGCATAAAAAGAAAAGAACCCGCAGAACACGAAAAACTACGGATAACAGAATTTGTCAAAAAAGCAATAGCAGAAGCATACAAAAACGAAAACGTCCAGAAAAACCAATTCGTAATCAATCAACTCTGGGAAGTGTATCTCAATCTAGGTAAATTGCCTGAAGACGACATTGAAATGGCGTTATGGAATGCTTGGGCCAGTAGTTCCGATTGGGCAATAAGCTTAATGGAACGAAACTATTGCGGAAGAGTAATTGAATGTGCTAGGGACAAGGCAGCACAACTCTTTTGCGCTTTTTTTGCATCAGGAGAAATTGAAAACCAGGAACACCGTTCATATTGGTTTCCCAAACTTGCGCAAGAGATTTCTTCATTCCACGATAATCAGGTTCTCGAACGGATTATTGAATATTGCCTTGCAATGTTTCTTGAAGCAGAAGAACCAAACCCATTTTATAGAAGCTTTGATGATAGGTATCATTTCGTCAGATCCGGCTATGCCTTTTCCTTGTATAATTCTATAGAAATCTTTTTGGAGAACATGGATTCCGAAACGCAAACAAGGATTATATCTGGTTTGTTACGAAAGGCGGATTCTACAGATACATGGCAATTTTCTCTTCACCTAGCAGCAAAGGTGTCACAAGGAAAAGTGAGTGACTTTGCGGAGAATCCGTTATCATTTTCTCATGTATTTGTAGATTTTTACATATGGTTAGATTCATTTCTGGCATCTAGTCATTACGATGATGCGGATGTTGGGACACTTATTGATTGGATCAGTCAGGCGTCTTTTGGATATGATCTTGAGAAAGAAAACACTTGGTATGACACCAGTATAAAATGGGTAAATACATGGCGATATCTTCTGTTTGATCTTTTATCGCGGGTCAATCCGAGAGTTGCAGAATTGAGGGATCAAATCAAAGAAGAGGTCCGCTTTGACGAAAAAACCCCTATTGAAGATAAGGAGAGATACTATACGGTCCGAGATGTTCCGCTTGAAGAGCATTTTGCTAATGATGATTTTTCAACATATTCTGCGGAAGAGCTTTACGGAAAGATTGTAGTAGAAAAAGAAAAGTCAGTGTGGAGCAATGAGTATTACTATGTTCGTGAACTCATTGAAGAGATGGGAAAGAAAATCTCAGATTCACAGTTATGTTCGTTTGTCGACTTTATGCTTTCTAAATCAGGAGATGAGTTATGCGCAGTAGCTTCCTTGTTGTTTGATGATTCGATTGTTTGCAGAATACCCAGTGATACACTTAAGTCATTCATACAGAGGTTATATGAAATAATCTGTGAATTGGATGTCACCGCAAAAGAACGCGCTCAGTTAACTTCTAGTTTCGTATATGCCTTACAACAGCTTTCTAAAATTGGATGGAAACAAAAAGAAATAGGAGAACTGCTTCTTTCCTTTGACCCTGCCAGACTCTTTGTTAATGATGAGCCTTATCATGAAAACATGGATGTGATAATGAATATCATTAATGTCGCAGAAAGTCAGTTCTTTTCACTGACTATTGATAGCATCGCCGCTTGTAAAGAGGTAAATGATCTTAAAGAGCAGTTCTATGCATGGTTTACTGATGCCATAAAGAATAATCCAGGAAAGTGGCTTATCTACGCTTGTGCATTTAGGATACAGAATCTCCTCTATCTTGATAAGAAAAAAACAAAGTCGTTAGTCATTCCTGTTTTAAGGAGTGCTGAAGACGCAGCTGGTGTTGCTCTGGCTATGTGTAGTGGTACATCGGTTATTATACCTTTGGTGGTCAATTTTTGCGCACCTTTCGAAATGATAGATGACATTTCTTTGGTGATAAAAAAAGACGGTCGGGAATACCGAAACGCAGATTGTTTTATAACCTATATGGTTGCGGCCTACCATTTTGGACTTCTTCCTCAAGAAAAATATCGGCATTTTCTCCAGACACTGGAAGAAGATGCAATGAATCATGTGGCGTGGACAATATGTGAAGGGATTAAAGGCATCGAAGAAAAGCAATGCTACATGCTAATCGACGAAACGCTTCGCATGATAATTGACGATGATTCAAAAGCACAGTATGCAAAGGGAATAATTAATTACTTATCCCGCAAAGAAAGAATAACGGAGGATGACTGGAAGGTTATTTGTCCAATGATAGATCTTTCCCTTTCTAAGTCGGGATTGTGGCATAGCATTGAGGATTGTCTCGAAAAAACAGATAACTTATATGATGATGTCATTTCTTCAATAGACAAAATGACAAATTATTCTGAGACAATTTATGAGTTTAATGCGGATAAAATAATATGCGAGTTAGCTAGGCTAAAAGGTTTTTCTTCTATTCAACGTTTTGCCTGGAAGCTTGTTGAACGCAATCTAAATCCTGGCAAATACAGTCAATACGGTGAGAATCCTGAAAAAGCTATTGAACTCCTAGATAAAGATTAATATCAAAGCTTTTATCAGGTATTAAGACCGGTAAAGAAAAGCACAAAGTAATTACGGACAATGACACGGCGGGGCTGCAGTTTGCGGCCCTGTTTCACATTTGCCGGAAAAACATGTTGATATTATCCCGGATAAAGAATATAATCGAAACATTATTACCGGTTACCGCGCAATACGGAAACCGTTCGGGAAAGGCGGCGAGAAAATGAAAACAATTCTGACAAGTTCCCTCGGCGGGCAGATCAAAGCAAACGGCAGGAGGATCCCGACAGCTTTATCGGAGGATAACGGGCTGCTGCAGCTTCTCAGATCCGTCTGGAAGCCGGAATCCAAGGTGCTGATCATCAGCGGATCGCCGGAGTATTACGAAAAAAATGATGATGTGCGGAATTGTCTGAAAGAGTCTTTCCGGCTGAGCGGTCTAAGCCATTCGGAGTTTCTGATGTGCGACGGAAGGAATAAGGATATTGCCGGACATATTCCGGAGACGGACGCCGTTATTCTTGCCGGCGGGCATGTTCCGACACAGAACGCGTTTATGAAAGAAATCGGTCTTAAGGAAAAGCTTGCGGATTATAAAGGACTTATTCTTGCGTGGAGTGCAGGCTCCATGAACAGCGCAAAGACCGTGTACGCGGGACCCGAGCTTCCGGGAGAAGCAATCGATCCTTCTTACCGCCGCTGGATCAGCGGACTGGGGCTCACCGAAACAAATATCTTTCCGCATTTTGAAAGTCTTCGGGAGGAAATGCTCGACGGGATGCGGCTGATCGAAGACATCACATTTGCCGATAGTATGGGGCACGAGATTACCGCGCTCAATAACGGGAGCTATATAGTATCCGAGAACGGTGTCGAAACATTATACGGAGAGGCTTACAGCATTAAAGACGGGGTGATGAAGCAGATCTGCCGGAACGGGGGAAGCATCATTCTCGGAGGGCAGGAACGGAAGTAATTTAAAAATCTTAAACACTTTTTCTTTGTGAATACCGCTCGTTCCGGTTAACGGATTAGTATTATCCGCGTACGGCCGGATTACAGATGATTCCGAAATTATGAACAGATCAAGCCTGCGCCGGCTTAACGCACATTTTCCGCCGGTAAATCCGGACAGACGCAAAAATATATCCATTTTTGGAATTTCAACCGAATCAAAAGCATATTCATCCATATAGCCGCAGCCATCGGATTGCGGCTTTTTCTTTGGAAAGCGATCGATTTGTGGATTTTGTTCATAATTTTGTTCAAAATTTATTCATATTTCCCTTTCTTTTGGCAATCATTTATAGTATAATACTCTCGTTAGTATTGTTTCAAAACCAACAGTTTTGAACATGCAGAGGAGAGTATTATATGAAAAAATCATCTGGAAGGCTTGCAGACCGCTTTCTGGCGCTTATCTTATGCGCGGCGGTTCTGTTAAGTGCGGCTTTAAACTTCGGAGGCAGGGCCGCAGCCGCTTCGCAAAGCGGCGCCCGGGTTGCCGGTTTTTCCCTCACGGTAGGGGAAGGCAAGCTCGGCATGAACATTTTCTTCAGTGGGATCACCGACAGCCAGGCGAAGAACGGCCGGGTTACGGTGGACGGCGTTTCTCACAATCTTTCGGCAAAGCAGTCGGACGGCACCTACAAGGTGACGCATTATGTGGATCCGAAGGATGTGGTGAAGCAGCTCACGATCATGTTGTATTCCGGAAACACCAAAATCGCACTTGCCAATTCGGGCGCGGTAGGAGGAACCCTTCTCTATTCCGTGCAGGATTATCTTGCCAATCTGAAGGATAAAAACAGCGCGATCGGACGGCTGGCAAATGCAATCGACACGTACGGCACCTGCGCGTACAACTATTTTAAGCCGGCAAAGAGCGGAAAGCTTCCGGTGTCCGTTCAGAATGCGGATTTCTCCGCGTACGCGGTGAGTATGTCCGGACAGCTGCCGTCATATGTCAGCTATTACGGAAGCAGCCTCGTATTGAACGATACGATTTCCATCCGTCATTACTACAGGTTTACCGATTTTCCGGGCTCGTCCCTGATTAAGGTTGACGGTACGCCGATCGATGCGGCCGCTGTCAAGCAGTATGAGGTCGGAGCCGATTACGCGCTTTATTATATCGAGATCCCCGGTATTCTTGCGTGGGACATCGATCATTCGTATGAGCTTTCCATCTCGATCGACGGAAAGCAGTCGACGCTTTCCTACAGCGTCCTGACGTATGCCCATGACGCGCTTTCCGTGAATCCCGACGATACGCTCGGAAACCTCGTAAAGAGCATCTACTGGTACAACCTCGCATTCCGCGAGGCAAAACAGTCCCCGGACCCGTACAGCGAGTACCACGGCGGGGAAGAGGTGGAGACCGATTACATCACCTATGAGATGTTCGGTGCAAAGGGCGACGGTGTAACGGACGACTACGACGCGATCGTTCTGGCGCATCAGACGGCCAATGAGATGGACCTTCCCGTTAAAGCAACTCCCGGAGCGAAATACTACATCGGACATATGGACACGAGCAACCCGAAGGGTGCTCTGGTGCAGACCGACACGGACTGGACCGGCGCAGAGTTTATCATCGATGACTCGGGAATGAAGGTTCTTTCCAAGACGACCAAGAATGCGAAAGGTGAGACCGTCACCGAGTATTATATCCCCGACAAGGACTGCGTTCTCTTCACGATCGCCTCGCGGAAGGCATCCGAAAGAAAATGGATGAACCAGGGTCTCTGGTGGTATCAAAAGGATAACGGCAAATGGGTATTCCGCAGTTCGAACGAAGATCCTCAGCCGGGCGACATCCATATCTATCTCGGAATGGACCCGAACATGAGCGATTATCCCGATTACAGTCTCGGCTCGGGAAGGAATTACTCCGCTCCGAAGGCTCTTGCAATGATCAACCGGTCATTTTCCAAAGAGACCACGAAGCTTGAGGGAGACTTTAAGGAAGATGCTTTGTATGTGCTTCGTTCCGCATCTTTCAAGAGATGGGGACGGAACGGTTCCGCAACTGCGACTGCCGACCTTCGCGACCAGACGGAAGCAATTATCGTCCGGGCGGACGGCACGATTGACAGCAGCACCCCGCTTCAGTGGGACTGGGACGAGATCTGCGATATCAAGAAGTATCCGATCGATAAGACGACGCTTACGGTTCGCGGAGGCACATTCTACACGAAGGTAAATACGATGAATTCCCACACGTATGTGCTGCGCGGAATCAACGTGGAGCGTTCCAATACGGAACTGATCGGAGTGCAGCATTATCTGCTCGGCGAAGACAAGATGTTTACGTCGAACAGCGCTTATATTGACGACGAAACGAAAGAAACCAAGTATGTTCCGAGACTCGGTGCTCCGTATCAGGGCTTCTTCCATGTGCACAACTGTGCTTATGTAACGCTTAAGGACTGCGTATTTTCCAACCATCTGCGCATCTTCAGTTACGGCAACAATACGAACTCCACCGCGCCGTATGATTTCTATGCGGAATACTGCGCGAATGTCACGCTTGACGGCTGTACCTGTGCGGCGACCCCGGATGACCTTACGGGTCCCGCCGATCCGACGGGTATTCTGGATGAATCAAGATGGGGCACGACCGGAACGAACTTCTGTAAGGGATTGGTTGTTCAGAACGGTTGCCGCATCAACCGTATCGATGCGCATATGGGAACTTACAACCTGACTGTAAAGGATTCGGTTCTCGGCTACAGGGGAATCGCTGCTGTCGGTTTCGGAACATTGTATGTCGAAAACGTTACCGCATATTCCACGCACTTCATCAGTCTCCGGAGAGACTTCGGAAGTTACTGGAACGGAGACATCGTCATTAAGAACTGTACCTGGAGACTGGCGGAGAGCAACTACTCGCCGCGTCTGATCTTCACAAGTTACGATGCAATGTATCCGTACGGTTATGACCCGATCATGGAAGGCGGGAAGACCTATTACTGTACGATGCCGACCAACGTGGTCATCGACGGTTTCGTCCTTGATGCAAGCAAGGTTACATCGACCTCGTTCACCGCCACAAGCGGATTCCAGATCTTTACGAACCTGCTCGCGGATACGGACAGCGTGATCACCGAAGCTTATCTGAATAACCCCGATAAATACAAGTATCCGCTCCGTATCGTGAAGGATGTTTCGTTAAGCAATCTCAAGATCCTCATGAATGAGGAACTGATCGGAAATGAGTTTAAGGGAGTTTCGATCAAGAATCCGAATGAGAGCAACAACGATGAGATCCTGTTCTCAAAGACGCAGTTCCATTACGATCCCACGAAGACGGTATTTCAGCAGGCCGAGCCCTGGGTATACGAGTGAACCGGGCGTTTTGCCGAAGAATCACAGGATGCCTTGGGAACTAAAGCCTCAGGCATTTGACCGAATTGATAAGGGGCGCAACCGGCGCCCCTTCGAGGAGAATATTATATGAGAAACATCATGAGGAGACATTGGCGCCGCTTCCCTGCGTTTGCCCTTTGCCTTGTTCTTCTGATCGGAATTCTGTCCGAGATGGGAGCGGGAAGGGCAGACGCTTCCCAAAACGGTGCCAAAGCGGCCGGCTGTTCGCTTACGGTTTCGGAAGGCAGACTCGGAATGAATCTGTTCTTTACGGGTATTACCGACACACAGGCGAAAAACGGCAGGGTCACGGTGGACGGAGTTTCCCACAGCCTTTCCGCGAAGCAGGCGGACGGAACCTATAAGGTGACGCATTTTGTGGATGCAAAGGATGTAGTGAAGAAACTGTCCATCACGCTGTATTCCGGTAATACGAAGATCGCGCTGACCAATTCGGGAGCGGTGAACGGAGTATTGAACTACTCGGTAAAGGATTACCTGACCGAAATCGAGAACCGGGATGACGAGATGGGACGTCTTGCAAAGGCAATCGACGTATACGGCTGCTGCGCATACAACTATTTCGTTTCCGATACGATCGGTGTTACGGTTGCGGATGCGGATTTCTCCGCATACCGGATGAACATGACGGGGCAGCTGCCGGCATATATTACCTATTACGGAAGCAGCCTTGTGCTGAACGACACGATTACAATCCGCCATTACTATAAGTTTACCGGTTTTCCGGGATCGTCGCTCATTCAGGTGGACGGTGTGACCATCGATGCGGATCAGGTAAAGCAGTACGAGATCGGTGCCGATTATGCTCTGTATTATATTGAGATCCCGGACGTACTCGCATGGGATATCGACCATACTTATGAGCTTTCCGTATCGATTGACGGAAAGCAGTCGACACTTTCCTACAGCGTTCTTTCGTATGCCTGCGACGCGCTTGCAGTGAATCCGCAGGACCGCCTCGGCAAGCTTGTAAAAAGCATCTATTGGTACAATCTCGCTTTTCAGGAATGCCTCGAGAGCATGCAGACCGTTCCGGTCACGGATTACTCGGATTACATGAACAGCAAATACACGGTTGACATGCCCGTCGCGGTTATCGTGACGCCGGCAAATGCGACCGCGGAAGAAGAGTATGCGGCAAAGCTTCTGCAGAAATACATCAAAGAAGAGGACGGCTATACGCCTCAGATCGTGACCGATGCGAAGAAGGCGGGAACGTATCCGTTTGAGATTTCGGTCGGAAACACGAACCGTTCCTTCGCAAAAGCAACATACAGTTCAAATGACAGCTACTGCATCCGTTCCTATAACGGCGGCATCGCGATCACGGGTGTCGGACAGCTCGGACTGATGCACGGCGCGATGCGTTTTCTGGAAGCGTTCGGCGGCTATTATTACCTGTCGTGGAACGACCTTTACCGGACCAACCAGAATCATTTCAAGTATGAGACTTCGGGTATCCGGATCGATTACGAAAGACCGTTCCTTTTTACCGATATGGATATCTGCTTTTCAAGCATAGATCCGCGTCATGACCTGACGGATCCGTTAAACGGCAACTACAACCGGCCGTCGGACCAGTATCCGCGCACGGGCCGTCTGTTCTCGCTCGCGTTCGGTTTGAACGGCTTCTACGCCGATACGTACTGCCTGCCGAAGACCGAGGCGGGACGTGAGACGTGGTATTTGACCGCGTGTACGACAAGCCAGTATTCGTCGCCCAGAACCGTGAAGGGCCTGGCAGCGGGACAGGCACACACGCTTCTTGCGGAGTTCTTCCCCGCGGAGACTTATTTTGCTTCGCATCCCGAATGGTATGCGGCATCCTCATGGGATGAGCAGAAACACCAGGTTCCCGACGCGCAGCGGACCAGAAATTCTTCCCAGATGTGTCCGTACGCGCTTGTAAACGATCCCGAGGCATATGCAATCGTACTGCAGCACTGTTACGACATGATCGCGAACAGTTACGATCCGAACGCGCCGATCCAGATCATTTCGATCTCCAAAAACGATGGTTCCGATCTGTGTCTGTGTTCAAAGTGCATCAATGACCGGATTGCCCACGGAAACAGCGGAGGACTGTATGAATCCGTTGAATATGTGCAGCTGCTTAACAAGATTTCGCAGGACCTGCATAAAAACGGAGCATATCCGAACCTGTACATCGATATGCTTGCCTATGAGTGGACGGTCGAAGCGCCTCCGAAGGATATCGTATGCGACGATCACGTGATCATCCGCTACGCGCCGATCCGCAGATGCTACGCGCACAATCTGAACACGGCGAACCACGTGACCAACGCCAAATACTATCAGGAACTCGTAAACTGGACCAAGATCTGCAAGCATGTGTGGATCTGGGATTACAACTCGAACTTCATGACGACGGCGGGAGTATATGCGAACGTGAGCGTCATGCAGAATGACCTCAAGCTTTATTATGAGCTCGGTGTGGAAGGCGTATACCTGCAGAGCAATTCGCGGCATCTTGAGTCGGACTCCGAGTTCGGCGATATCCGGAATTACATTGAAGGACGCCTCCTGCAGGATCCGACGAGAGACTACGAGGAAGAGCTTGCGTTTATCACCGATACGCTGTACGGCAATGCCGGAATCTATGTACGCGAGTACATGAAGCATATCGAACAGCAGGCGCGGAACCATCATCAGATCGTCAATCACCGGGATGACACGTGTCTTTACAATACGAGGCTTCTTACCACATTTGCCGGCGTTCATTACTGGGATGAACAGAAGGTGGTGAACGGGCGTATGCCGGATTCCGAGATCGGCATCTGCGAAGGGTTGTGGAAGGAGATCAACCGGATCGCGGAAGAGGAGCCTGACGAAGTCCGCACCAGGATTAAGAAACTCGAACTCAGCTGGAGACTCATCAAATCCACGCTGAACGTGTATGAGTTCAACAACGTGTCCACTTACTCGCAGGAAAATGCGAAACTGATCCGTGACATGAAGAACCTCGACATAACATACTTCTCGGCAATTCACGGAAAGCTTACCTCGGACTGCGTTTATACGGGAAACCATCCGGACAACTGGTTCAGGGAAAGCGACAGTATGATCGGCAAGTTCTCAAGCACCAATCCGGGCGGAAACCTCGAACCAGATATTCCGGACAGGCTGTTTTATTACTACACGCCGGAGTAAGGAGTATAAGAAACCGCACGCCGCGGGAATATGCAGGCGGCGGAAAGAAAGATGCCGTGACGATACGGCAGGGGGATAATAAATGCCGGACGGCAGGCTTCGAAGAAGATTCGGAGCCCGGCCGCCCGGTTTTTGCGTCTTGGGAGGATATTCCATTTTCCATGTGATATCTTGTGGTTTTGCAATGTTTCCGTATACGCGGAGACAAATATGTGGTATGATAAGGAATAACGGTTTACCGAATAAACGGAAGTGTGAGCAGGAGAATATGAAAGAGTTTTATATCGATTGTGACGGCATGCGTCTGCATGCGAAACTGGACAGGCCGGAGGGAACGGAGCGGTGTCCGCTCTGCGTGCTGATCCACGGATTTACCGGACATATGGAGGAAGACCATATCATAACGGCGCAGAAGGCGATGAATGAAGCCGGCGTTGCGGTACTCCGCGTGGACATGTACGGACACGGCGGAAGCGACGGAGAGTTTAAAAACCATACACTGCATAAATGGATTGCAAATGCGTTGGCGGCGCTTCATTACGCGAGAAGTTTAGACTTCGTGACCGATCTTTATCTGAGCGGACATTCACAGGGAGGACTTCTGACAATGCTTGTCGGAAGTATGTGCAAAGACTGGCTGAAAGCTATTCTACCGCTGTCTCCTGCATGGATGATCCCGGACGATGCGAGAGCCGGTTCGGTGCTCGGACTGGAATTTGACCCGAAGAATATCCCGGATATGCTGCAGTGCAATTCCTGGTCCGACTGGGAACTCTCTGGAGATTATATCCGTGTTGCGCAGAGCATCCATCCCGAAGAGGCAATCGAAAACTACGACGGCGAGGTTCTGATCGTCCATGGGGACGAAGACCCGATTGTACCGTTCTCGTACGCGGTAAAGGCGCAGGAGTTGTACAAAAACGCAACGCTTGTTCCGATTGCCGGAGACGACCATTGCTTCACCGTACATCCGGATCAGATGGCAGCAGCGATTCGCTCGTATTTCGAGTCGCGGAAGGAGGCGTAGATGACGGTAGCGGATCGTTTGAAAGAACATTGCGACGCCAAATATCAGGCTTTTCAGAGTAAACTTGTGCCGAACATCCCGGCGGATACGATACTGGGCGTACGCACGCCCGACATGCGCAGGATCGCCAAGGAAGTAAACGGAACCGAAGAAGCGGAACGGTTTTTAAAGAACCTTCCGCACCGGTATTATGAAGAAAACCTCGTGCATTTCTTTTTGATTGCGTTAATCAAGGATTTCGACGCGTGCGTCCGCGAAACGGAACGGTTCCTTCCGTATGTGGACTGCTGGCCGGTCTGCGACCAGTCCAGCCCGAAGGTTTTCACGAAGAACCATGAAAAGCTGCTTCCGTATATCCGCAAATGGATTGCTTCGGATCACGTTTACACGTCCCGATTCGGAATGCGCATGCTTATGAATGAGTTTCTGGGCGCGGACTTCAAAGAAGAATATCCTGCCCTGGTCGCGGCGAAAAGCGGAGAGGACTATTACCTCAAGATGATGATTGCGTGGTATTTTGCCACGGCGCTTGCGAAGCAGTATGACGCGTGTGTTCCGTTCCTTGAGAAGAACGTATTGGACACATGGACACACAACAAGGCAATCCAAAAGGCGCTCGAAAGCTTCCGCGTGTCGGAGGAGCATAAAGAGTATCTTAAGACATTGAGACGAAAGGCGGACAAGGCATGAGGAAACATTATTGGATCGCCTCGGCACTTCTGTGTCTCTTAACGGCGTTCGGATTTTTTATCGCAACGATCAGCGAGGATATCTCGACGAGGCTGTTCTGCGTCGCCGTATTTACCGCCGTCGTGATGATGGTAAGCCTTCCGACCGCGAAGATCAGCAGACGCATGATCCTTTGCGGGGATTCGGTCAAAAAAGGATGGAAGAGAGTTCTCTATTATGCCGCGATGTTTGCACTGGCGCTTGTGCTTTCGGTTTTCGCTTATCTGGTCATCTCGGGAGAACTGTTCCCGTATGAGGTCGGTACGCTCGGACAGGCGCTTCTGATCGTGGTTTCCTATACTGCGGCGATTGTCGTTATCTTCGTTCCGTTTTTGATGAGCATGATCGTTCTGGTGCTTCGGAAGTTCATCAAAGTGACGGAAGAGGAGGAGCCGTTCTCGGAGGACATCGCCGACGTCGACGATTCAGAGGGCGAGGACGGAGCTGAGGAAAACGGCTCCGAAGATTAACGGCTGCGCGGATGATGAAACGCACGGAATGATCTTAACGTCTGCGCGGATGATGAGACGCGCGGAAAAGCCATACGGCGGAAGGGGTTCCGCCGGCAGCAGAGAAATATACCGTGACGGTAACAAAGCGAAGAGGAGAAGGACGATGATCGAAATATTGACGCAGCATCTCGGGACGATAGTTGTTTCGCTTGTGATTATTCTGCTTGTCGTTCTTGCCGTCTGGCGTATCATAGCCGACCGTCGGACCGGGAAGCATTCCTGCGGAGGAGACTGCGGGAACTGTCCGATGGGAGGACAATGTAATAAGAGAGGGTAAAGACATGAAAGGAAACACGGAACACAGATGCTCGGATGCCCGCGTGGCATTGGTCGATCAAAACGGCGCAAAGCTTGCCGGCAAGGACGTCCGCCTGAAGCTCGTAAATCACGAGTTTTTCTTCGGATGCGGCGCATTTGACACATTGAGCATCGGGAATCACGGACACTATGAGAAGCGGAAGGTCGTAATCAACGGCCGCATGCTCGACCGGGCTTTCTTCCAGGAAAGGGTAGACCGCTTCACGGATCTTTTCAACTACGGAACGCTGCCGTTTTACTGGGGCGGATATGAGCCCGAGGAAGGCCGCGTGATGTTTGAAAGCCGCATGGACGCCGCCAAATATTTAAGGGCTCACGGCGTAACACCGAAGGGTCATCCGCTCTGCTGGCATACGGCTTGCGCGGAATGGCTTTTGAAGTACGACAACAAAACCATCATGGACAAGCAGCTTGCCCGTATTCAGAGAGATGTTACGGCATTCAAGGGCGTCATCGATATCTGGGACGTCATCAACGAGACCGTCATCATGCCGGTATTTGACCGCTACGATAACGCGATCACGAGAATCTGCAATGCGTACGGCCGCGTGAATCTGATTAAGGAAGTATTTGCCGCGGCAAAGGATGCCAACCCCGACGCGCTTCTTCTGATCAACGACTTTAACCTTTCACCCGCATACGAAAAGGTGATCGATGAGTGCCTCGAGGCAGGCGTTCCGATCGGCGCAATCGGTCTGCAGACACACCAGCATCAGGGATACAAGGGCGCCGCATGGCTTAAAGATGTTGTGGAGCGCTTCTCGAAGTTCGGGCTTCCGTTGCATTTTACGGAAAATACGCTCGTTTCCGGCCAAATCATGCCGCCGCATATCGTTGATCTGAACGATTATCAGGTGGATGAATGGCCTACGACGCCCGAGGGCGAAGAACGCCAGGCACGCGAGTGGACCGAGATGATGGAAATCCTGTTCGGGTCGCCGAGTGTTGAGGCGGTTACCGGCTGGGATCTCGCGGACGGCGCATGGCTTCACGCACCGAGCGGACTGATTCGTATTGACAATTCCGTAAAACCGTCTTATCTTGCTCTTAAGAGGCTTTCGAAGGAAGAATGGACGACCGATGTTACGCTTAAGACCGATGCGGACGGATGCGTCAATCTGCACGGATACCGCGGAACGTACGAAGCGGAGTGCGGCGGAAAGAAGACGACCTTCGTACTCGGAAAGAACACGCCCGAGATTAAGGCGGAATTTTAGGAGTAACTGAGATTTATGGATAAGCCCGTTATCAAAAAAGAACAGGTTGATACGCTTTACGATGCGAAGTTCGTGCGCCTGTATGACCTTCGCTATGCGGAAGGGAAGCATTATTTCGATGCGACCAGAAGAAAAGCGGAGGACCTTGTTGCGATTAAAAGCGATGAAGAGTTTCAGACCATGCTTCCGGATGCGGTGACGATCGCGGTCGTGCTGCATCTGCCGGGAGAGGAGCCGAAGATGCTTCTTTCCTATGAGTACCGTTATCCGGTCGGACGGTTCCTGTTAAGTCCCATCGCGGGACTTCTGGATCCGGAAGATGCGGACGCCGAGGATCCGCTTCGAAGCGGCGCGGCAAGAGAGATTTTCGAGGAGTCCGGCATCCGGATGAGTGAGACGGATACGATCACGGTATTGAATCCGTGCGCATTTTCCACACCCGGAATGACCGATGAAAGCAATGCCTTTCTGTGCGCGGACATTACGCTTCAAAACCTCGACTGCCTGAACCAGACCAATGCGGTCGGAACGGAGCTGTTCCGCGGATTCGAGCTGGTTACAAAGGATGAAGCTGCGGAGCTGTACCGAAGCGGCAGGGATCGTTTCGGCAACACATTTTCCCTCGCGACATGGGCGCTTCTCGGGTATTTCGCGTTCGGAAGACAGTAGCGGAGGAACGCCGTGATCTACGATAAGGACATTCGGGAACCGCTGTTTGATTTTCTGGAGGAAGCTTACGGCAAGGTGCGCATCATCGAAGAGAAGACGATCGGCAAATCGCGCGCGGACGTGTTTTTAGTGCTCCCCGAAGAAATCTGGGGACTTGAGATCAAAAGCGATGCGGACACGTATACGAGGCTTGCGAGGCAGGTGAAGGACTACGACCGGTTCTTCGACCGCAACATGGTCGTTGTCGGAACAAGCCACGCGATGCATATTGAGGAGCATGTGCCGGAGCACTGGGGAATCATCACGGTGGATCCGCTTCCGGAAGGCCCCGACTTTTACATCCTGAGGCAGCCTTCGGCGGGAACGAAGACATCGTGGGAGCGGAAACTGTCCATGCTGTGGCGCCCCGAACTCGTGATGCTGCAGGAAACGTTCGGCATGCCGCGGTACAAGGACAAGAGCAAGGCATTTGTCGTAAAGGCAATCGCGGAAAAGGCCGGCACGCTGATCGAAGAGGAAGCGCTTAAGAAGGAATTCAGCCGGCTCTTATTTGAGCGGGATTATACCGAAATTGCCGGGAAAATAGAAGCGTTTCGTGAGGAAAACAAGCGTTCTACTACAGTAGAAAGAAAACCGAAACGCAGAAGAAAACGGAAAAGCAAAAAAATATAATATATGGAGGGTCTTAAGATGAAAGAAATCAATGCAAGGAGCCCGTGGCCGCTTGACACCACCGTGTGTTTTGACCGCGTGCTCGGCGAAGTGAACCGAGAGGGGATGCAGGGCTATGAAATTCTGCCCGACGGAAAGGTTCACGTACGGGTCGTTGCACCCAACGCGAAGGAGGTTGTTCTGGACCGTTTCGGTACGATCTTCCCGCTTGAGAAGGTTGACGACAAGGGCGGCTTTGAAGGAACGCTTGACATGGGAAGAGGCTTTTTGTACTTCTTCCTCAAATACGACGGAAACGACGTGATGAATCCGTGTCTGCCGATCGGCTACGGCTGCTGCCGTCCGATGCATTTCTTCGACGTACCGGTTCCGGGCGAAGACTGGGACGGTCTTGCCGGCGTTGAGCACGGTGCCGTTTCGAGACAGTATGTGTACTCGAGCGTAACGGGCAAGCACGAGATCATGCTTGTTTATACGCCTCCGAAGTTCGATCCCGCGAAGAAGTATCCGGTGCTTTATCTGCAGCACGGCTACGGCGAGAACGAGACCGGCTGGGTTTACCAGGGACATGTAGGCCGCATCGCCGATAACCTTCTTGCGAAGGGCGAGATGAAAGAGATGATCATTGTAATGGGCAACGGCATGACGCAGGTTGACGAGCAGCCCGGCGGTTTCCCGCGCTTTACGTTCATCGACGTTCTTTTGAAGGATTTCATTCCTTACATCGAGTCGCATTACAATGTTTATACCGACAAATGGAACCGTGCCATGGCAGGTCTTTCGATGGGCAGCATGCAGACGAGCATCACGACGCTGTCGAATCCCGATCTGTTCGGTTATGCCGGACTGTTCAGCGGATTCCTCCGCATGCCGTTCCGCGCACCCGACGGACAGGAGCCGCCGCAGCCGCATCTTGACATTCTGAAGGATCCCGATAAGTTCAATAAGGAATTCAAGGTATTTTACCGCGCGATGGGTACCGAGGACCAGTACTTCAGCGCTTTTGACGGCGATGACAAGTTCCTTGAGGGCAAGGGCCTCAACATGATTCGCGAGACTTATCCGGGCGGACACGACTGGACGGTATGGAGACGCTGCATCCACAGCTTCCTGCCGAAGATCTTTCAGGACTAACGAACGGAAACAGGCGCTGCCCCTCAGAGGAAGCGCAAAGGAATAAAAAGCCGCCTCGCTCGGAGGCGGAATCCCGCTGAAGCACATATGCGTGCCGCCTCATCTTGGGGCGGCGCCCTGTTGAGCGGGAATATCTATTTTGCTTAGAAAGTTCGGGGGATGATAAAGTAATGAAGAAGCTGATTGTTGTTTTACTGCTTGCGGTTTTGACGGCAGGCATGATCGGAAACGGTTTCGCGGCAGAGGATGATCCGGAAGCGCAAGCTGTAAAAACGAGTATTGTGATTGATCTGAGTAACGGCTATTGCGTCGTTCCTGCAAATGTACCGGATTATCTGAAAGAAGCCGGAGTCGCATTTTCCGAGTCGGAAGAAAACAGCGGTGTGCTGTTTGATATCGACGGAGACGGATCATTTGACATGGCTGTCAATATCTGGAGTCCCTTTAATTTTCCGTTAACACTCAAGGCGGTTGCCACGCTTCAGCCCGGTGAAAGAGGCGGTAAGAAGCTTACGGTAAAACCGGAAGGAACAAACTGGCTTTCTAACGATGGAATTCATGTTATCGATATCACGGACATTACGATAACAACCGGAACAAAACGGACAATCAAAGAAGAGTATTCCGTCTCGGTTAAAGGCGGATATGCTTTCCGTTATGTAGACGGCGGAGATCAGTGGATTCCGGAAAAGGTTACGAAAGCCGCTCCGGGAGAAACGATTTATCTGAAAAATGAGGCTCCGAAAGGACAGTATTTAAAGAAGTGGAATTCGAATATCATCCGTTTTTTGGAAGAATTCCCGGGAGAGTCTGAGATTACATCGTACTGCTTTATCATGCCGGCGGCAGATGTTTCGTTCACTGCCGAATTCGGTAAACAGAAAGAGGGATTTGTAAATGCGGACGATGAAATCTATTATGGGGGATGCAAAACTTCTCCCGGCGAGTGCTTTATGCAGTCGATTCTGAATTCGGAATGGTGTAACGGGGAAATGGGATGCTATGATCTGGACGGAGACGGAACGGACGATATCGCGGTGTCGTCTATGTGGTCCGGGTATACGATACATCCCTGCCTGTTAAGAAGCGTAAATACCTATAAGGCGGAAACTCCCAATGAAGGTCCTTATTGGCCGGTAACGGCGGATCTCGGAGACGGCCAGTATGAGATCACGTCGGACTATATTCTTCCTATGAGTATTTCCGAAAAGAATACCGAGCTTCTAAAGAAGTCGCTTGAGGCCTGGCAGGTCGAAGGTAGGTGCGGAGTCTATGATCTTGATAAAGACGGAAGCGAAGATTTCAGTATCTTCGGGTATGCATTCCTGCCTTCCTGCAGTTTCGTGGGCGGTTCCGTGACAATTCCCGCTTCGGAAGAAGGAATCCGGCATGAAATCCGGTTCGTATGTAAAGAACCGTCAAAGTACCATCATCTTATCACCGTGGTTACGGAAAATGAGGGAAAACTCGTGCTGTGCAACTCCGATGATACGAAGTACGGGAGCGTATTTGGATCCGGAGCATATTGGGAAGAAAACAACGGCGTGTTCATCATTCCCGAGGCAGGTTCGATTATTGACTCCGTTACGTCGGATGATGTGACAATCAGCAAAGAAGATTGGTATGAGCATTATAGTTTTACCATGCCTTCCAAAGATGTCACGATCCGGGTGAAATTCCGCGGGAAGGGCGGAAATGTTACTCCTACCGTAACCCCGGAACCAACGCCGACCGTTGAACCGATACCCGACATTACATCGGCGCCGGAACCTACCGCCGCGCCGACGGCAGTTCCGACGGAGGAATCGGCAAGAGGAAGAGATTCTTCCCCTGAGAAGGAAGCCGACAGCCTGATGTGGTTATGGTGCGTTGCGGGAATCGTATTTCTCGCGGCAGCCGTAGTGTTCATGATTAAAACCGTGAAGAAGCGGAAGACCGTACTTGCGGCTAAGGCTACGGAAGCGGAGACGGAAAAGGCAGTATCGGAGAGCACTTCGGATGCGGAATCTGTTGAAACTGCCGCAAAAGCGGAATTAACAGAAACTGCCGCGGACATAGAAGGAGCGCAGGCCGATACGGAATCCGACGGGAATGATTCGGATGCGCCGGCTGCTTCGAAAGCCTCGGTATTGTACGGCGAAGATAATGACGCAGACCGGAAACGGTAATCTTTAACCTGCGTACAGAACGAAATCCTGCTTTCAACGGGATGTTAAAGGAATACAGGAAACAGAGAATTTTATATCGGATTCAATAAACCTGCCGTATGACTTACCGGTCAAATGAAAAACTAAATTCCACTCAATCGGTGAAAAGTGGGCTGTGAGAAGATTTTGACGAAGAAATCCGGAAAAATCTCCTTGGAAAGAATAAAAAAACATGATAAAATCAAGCCGTCAAATCTGTTTGTCTGCAT
>JAFZUW010000073.1 GCA_017618195.1 Lachnospiraceae bacterium | reverse complement strand
ACCCACATTCGGATTATACGTTATCTTACAATCGGGATTTCCCCATACGGCATAAAGTGTCGTACTGGATTTGAACTGGACGCCAACCTGTCCCGGGTAATACTTAATAGACCCACCCCTGGAAGTGGACCAGCCGATAATAGACTTGCCGGGATAGTAGTAGCTGCTGCTTTTAATGGTGGTATAACCGCCTGCAGTCATGGTTACTTTGACTTGTTTTGTTGAGTCAGTAGGGCTGACCGTTCCGCCGTTAAGATCATAAGTGATGGTGATAGAGGCTGCGTTTGCAGTGCCTGCCATTGAAGTCATCATTCCGGCTATCATAGCAATGATAAGCAGGAACGGAACGGCAGTTTTGATAAATTGTTTTCTTATCGTTCTCATAATTCCCCTCGTTTAAAATACTAAATTAATGAGTATTGCTTAGGCTTTGCTCCCCCATTTTACATTTTCCCCTATTCCCCCTTGCCGGGGTTATAATCACAAAGACAAAGCAACACGCATTTTCGCTATTATAACATGTTTGAAAGAGAAGAAAACCAGATTGCTCGCGGTTTTATATCAATTTATGTTGAAGCGATTTCAGAATATGATTATGTTATAATATTATTATTTTTTCGATTGATTCGTTTATTTTCCGGTAATATACTAATCTTACAAAACTGTCACATCACAGACGGAAAATGTAACCGGAATCGATGTTTCTTCTTCTCTTGACGGCGTATAATCACAGCTGTAAACAGGAAATGCGGGGCGGCTGCGGGCGTCGGTGCAAGAGGAAAATGAGCACGATAGAGGGGGAGAGCGCTGCGCGGCCGTCCGCAATCCATGTTTTCGGGATAACGGCGGTTACGAAAGGAACCGGTCAAATTGTTTGGAGGGTAAAATGGCAATTCTCGAAGTAAGTAATCTGAAGAAAATCTACACCACCCGTTTCGGAGGCAGCAAGGTGCAGGCGTTGTCGAACGTAACATTTTCCGTAGAGAAAGGAGAGTACGTCGCGATCATGGGTGAATCCGGATCCGGTAAGACGACGCTCCTCAACATCCTGGCGGCGCTTGACCGTCCGACGGCGGGCAAGGTTATGCTTGAAGGAAAGGAGCTTTCGGCAATCAAAGAAGCGGAGATGGCGACGTTCCGAAGAGAAAACCTCGGATTTGTTTTCCAGGAGTTCAACCTGCTTGACACATTTTCCATCCGCGACAACATTCTGCTGCCGCTCGTACTGAACGGTGAGAAGCCGGCGGAACTGGAAAGTAAACTGAAGCCGATTGCCGAGGAACTCGGAATCGCGGAGCTTCTTAGTAAGTTCCCTTACGAAGTATCCGGCGGTCAGAAGCAGCGTACCGCGGTAGCGCGTGCGCTCATCACGAACCCGAAGCTGATCCTTGCCGATGAGCCGACCGGCGCACTTGACTCGAAGTCGACCGACGATCTTTTAAGAGTGTTCCGCGAGATTAACGCAAAGGGTCAGACAATCCTTATGGTAACGCACTCCACGAAAGCAGCCAGCCACGCCTCGCGCGTATTGTTCATCAGGGACGGTGAAGTATTCCATCAGATTTATCGCGGCGACTGCACGAACGAGCAGCTTTACCAGAAGATTTCGGATACGCTGACACTTCTTACGACAGGCGGTGAGCAGCGATGAAACTCGGTCTCTTCTTACGGCTGGCATGGTCCAACATCAAGAAGAACCACCAGCTTTACATCCCGCACATTCTTGCGGGAACCGGCCTGACGGCCATCTTTTACATCATGCTGACGCTCGGAAAGGACGACCGTCTTCGTAACATTAAGGGCGGTTATGCAGTCCCCGAGATCATGATGATCGGTATCTGGGTCGTTATTATCCTTTCCGTCATTCTCGTATTCTTCACGAACAGCTTTTTGATGAAGCAGAGGACGAGAGAGTACGGTATGTATAACGTGCTCGGTATGGAGAAAAGGCACGTCGGACATATCATGTTCCTTGAGAACCTGATTTCAACGGTGATCGCCATTACGGCGGGCGTTTTGAGCGGCATGCTCGTATATAAGCTGTGCTGCATGTTCATCTGCAAGATTCTCCGCGTGAGCACGATCCTCGGTTTCTATGTGAATCCGGAATGCGTCTGGAAGACGGTCGCGGGCTTTGCCGCAATGTATTTTGCTGCGTTTTTATGGAACCGGATCCGTCTTGCGAGACTGAAACCCGTTGAACTTCTTGCAAGCGCCGGCGCGGGCGAGCGGGAACCGAAGACGAAGTGGATTCTTCTGCTGATCGGCCTTGCGACACTCGGAACCGGATACTTCCTCGCGCTGAAAGCGGAATCGCCGCTTGAGGTTATCAAGGATTTCTTCATTGCGGTAATCCTTGTCATTATCGGAACCTACGCGCTTTTCCTTGCGGGTTCGGTTGCCTTTTTGAAGCTGCTCCGCAGAAAGAAGAGCTTTTATTACCGTAAGTCCAATATGATCGCCGTTTCGGACCTTCTGTACCGCATGAAGCAGAATGCAGTCGGTCTTGCTTCCATTGCAATCCTGGCGACCGGCGTACTCGTTATGATGTCCACGACCGTAAGCCTCTACGCAGGCACCGAGGATTCGCTTAAGAGCATGTACATGGACGGCGCGGCGGACCTGTTCGTGGAGGGCGGCTACTCGTACCGTAACGACGAAGAGGAGAAAGTCTATCGTTTTCAGCTTCCGGAGGAAGAACTCCGCGCGATTACCGAGCGGATCGCCGAAAAGTACGGAACGAAGGTCAAGTCCTTTAAGCCCGGCCGTAATATAACGGAGTCCATGACCGTAGAGATGAACGGCGCTACGAAGACGTATGTGCCGGAGAGATCACTCGAGATACCGCCGGAAAACGCAGTCGATTTTCTGTTTATGCCGATCGACGATTATAATCAGATAACCGGCCGGAATGTGCAGTTTGGTGATGGGGAGATAGCCTGGGTACCGCTTTCGGAAAATGCAAAGGACCTGAACGAAAGAGTATCCGGAACGATTCAGTTCGGAGATAAAACCTATAAGATCGGAAAGAAGCTCGATTATTTCCCGCAGAAAGGAACGGAAGGATCCCTCCTTAATGTGTACGCGATCCTGATGCCATCCATCGAGGACGTTGAGGGCGTGAGCATGCAGATCAGCCGCGACCTTAACTGGTATATGGTACGGGTGAGCTACATGTACGTTGTTCAGTTTGAGGATACGGAAAAGCTTGCGAAGAATGACACCGACCGGAAATCCTACGAGGATTTCAGTGATGCGGTCCATGCATACGCGAAAAAGGAATATGACGGAGATCCGAGTACCCACACGCGTTGGGACGCTTCCTGGCATATGCGTGACGAAATGTACGGACTTTACGGCTCGCTGTTCTTCCTCGGAATTCTTTTAAGCATCGTATTCCTGTTCGCAACGGCGCTGATCATTTACTACAAGCAGATTTCCGAAGGCTACGACGACCGCGGCCGCTTCCAGATCCTTCTGAAGGTCGGCATGACGGAAAAGGAGACAAAGGCGACGATCCGCCGCCAGATCGTTATCGTATTCTTCCTGCCGGTAATCACCGCAGTGATCCATATGGCGGTAGCTTATCCGGTTACGAAAAAGCTGCTTGCTCTCTTGATGCTCAGCAACAACAAGCTGTTCCTTCTGTGCACCGCACTGACGATCGTGGCATTCACTTTGCTCTATCTTTTGATCTATCGTCTGACGGCCAGAACATATTATAGGATTGTGCGCTAATTTCTTCTTGACAAAGGCACATTTTCTGAATATAATGCAAAGGTACGGTCGAGCCGTACCTGTGGCGAAGTAGCTCAGTTGGCTAGAGCATACGGTTCATACCCGTAGTGTCGAGGGTTCGAATCCCCCCTTCGCTAGCAAAGAAAACCTCTCTTACCGAATCGGTGAGAGAGGTTTTTTGTTTCATTTGCCGCTGTAAAAAACTCCCTGCCGAAGGAACGTCAGGGAGTTTCCTGTTTATATGTCGTCTTCCGCGTAATACAGATTGGTATTCACGCGCGTCGCATCCCGGATGGTGTCGAGGATGCGCTGGCCGTAAGCACCGAGGCTTACGAGGATCAGCTTCTTGTTGTAAATGATAAGCTGGCAGGGCTCACACGGATCGGTGAGCATATCGTATAAAGCGTCCAGATTCTTTCCGAAATAGGACGGAAAAGCAAGCTTCTTCGCAAGATACGCATAAGCCGTATCGCGGTCGGTCATGTAGGAGCAGTCAAGTACAATCGTTCTCATGGTGGTTCCCCCGTTTATTCCTTCCCGTAGAGAAGGGTAAAGGTTTTATAATGGTCATCGGTGTAGTAGATAAGGCCGTCATTCGAGTAAATGATACGCTTGGCTCCGCGGGAGGATTGGCCGTTCGTGTCAATGTCGCATTCGTAATACTTACGGCCGTTTTTCTTCGGCAGAAGTCCTTCGTAGTTGCCGAAATAGGAGCCGCCGATCGCGGCGCCTTTCTTATATTTCTGTACCGAACCGCCGGTCCATCCGAGCTTTTCGGCTTCTTCTTTCGTAATGTAGTTGGACGGAAGCTTTCCGTAGGTGTGAATATAAAGAGCAACGTCATCCTTCGAGTAGTACCAGCCGTCCTCATCAATCTTCGGGGCGGGAGTCGGCGTCGGAGTTGCCTTCTTGGCAGGTGTCGGAGTCGCTTTCTTGGTCGGAGCCGGTGTTACGGTAGCCGCCTTTGTCGGTTCGGCTGTCGGAGTGGGAACGGCAGTCGGTTCATCGGTCGGCGTTATGATCGGCAGCGTCGGCTCGTCGGTGGGAGTCGGAGTGTCCGGATCGACGGGCGTCCGGGGCTCCATGTGCGTGTCCCGGGCAACCTTTATTCCGAGAATCTTCAGTTCATAACCGACCATGTACTCGTCGGATATGATATTACCGTTCTCGTCGGCCTGCGTCATCCAGGAATGATAATTCGTATAAGAGTATAGGATTGCCTTATATTCGACCGTTCCGCCGTCGTCATAGTGGACGGGGATCGGAATGAGCAGTATCAGAAGAATCGCCGCAAGAGCGATCAAAGCCCATCTTTTCGGAAGTTTTTTGAAATAATCCATAAACGCACCTGTAACATTTTCCCTGTTGTGAAGCCGCGTTATCCGGCGCGGCCGGTAAATCTGTTTTCGGATATAATTTACCATCATCCGGAGGAAAAATCAACACATTGACAATGCTTGTTTCCTTGGGTAAAATGGGTAAGACAATCCGAAAGGAGGACAGTGTGGTGAAACCTTTGGAACAATGCAGAATGGAGATGGAAGAGCTCGATGCGAAGATCGTCGATCTGCTTGCCCGCCGGATCTATGTGACCAATGAAATGGCGGAAACGAAGAAGGCACAGGGGGTGCCGATCTACGATGAAATGCGCGAGGAACTGTTACGCCGCCGCGTAAGGCAGCTTGCCGGTACGGAGTATGAGGAAATCGTTGCGGAGATTTACGAAACCATTATCACGGAATGTAAAAAACAGCAGATGCAGCGTTATTTCGAATAACGGCGCAGTGAGGGAGAACAATGCGAATCGGAACAGGTTATGACGTACACCGCCTGACGGAAGGGCGGAAACTGATCATCGGCGGCGTGGATATCCCGTATGAGAAGGGCCTTTTGGGGCATTCGGATGCGGACGTGCTGCTGCACGCGATCATGGACGCGCTTCTCGGTGCGGCCGCGCTCGGGGATATCGGTCAGCATTTTCCGGACAAAGACCAAGCGTTTAAGGACATCGACAGCAGAGTGCTGCTTCGAAAGGTCCGTGAGATTCTGGCGGAGCATTGCTACGTCGTCAGCAACATCGATGCGACGATCATCGCTCAGAAGCCGAAGATGATGCCTTATCTTGCTGAGATGAGGGCCAATATCGCAGCGGACCTCGGCATCGAGATTGACTGCGTAAGCGTGAAGGCGACGACCGAGGAAGGACTCGGATTTACCGGTGCCGGCGAAGGAATCGCGTCGCAGGCGGTATGCCTGATCGAAAAGCCCGAATTTCCGGTATTTGACCGGTGCGCATCCTGTGGGGGATGCACGATGAAGCCTTAAGGGGCTGATACTATTATAACTACGGGAGACATGGGCTCCCGGCGGAGTGAACAATGATTGAACAGCAGATTGCGAAAGAACTGAATGTCCGTCTCGGTCAGGTCGAGGCGGCAGTCAAATTGATCGATGAGGGCAATACGATCCCGTTCATCGCCCGTTACCGTAAGGAGGCAACGGGACAGTTAAATGACGAACAATTGAGAAACCTTTACGACAGGCTCGTCTATTTAAGAAACCTCGAGGAGAAGAAGGCGCAGGTGCTTGCTTCGATCGAGGAGCAGGGCAAGCTGACGGGCGAACTGAAGGAACAGATTGAAAAGGCGGAGACGATGGTCGCCGTAGACGACCTGTACCGTCCGTACCGCCCGAAGCGCCGTACCCGTGCAACCGACGCGAGAGACCGCGGACTGCAGGGGCTTGCGGACTTTATCCTTGCGCAGGAAGGCAAGTCCGTCCGCGCGGAGGCGGAAGTTTATGTAAATGAAGAGAAGGGCGTGCCGGATGTTGATGCCGCTATAAGCGGTGCAAAGGACATCATTGCCGAGCAGGTCAGCGATACGGCCGATTTCCGTACCGCGATCCGTCATATGACGACCGACCGCGGCGTACTCATTTCCGAATCCAAAGCCGAAGACGCCGGCGTTTACGACATGTATAAGGCGTTCCGTTCGGAAGTACGGAAAATGCAGGGCTACCGCGTGCTTGCCGTGAACCGCGGCGAGAGCGAGAAGGTTCTGAGCGTGCGGATCGAAGCGCCCGAGGAGGATATCCTCCGTTATCTCGAGAAGCAGATCATTACGGCACCCGACGCCGATACCGCAGCATATCTGAAGGAAGCGATTGCGGACGGATACGACCGTTTGATCGCTCCTTCGATTGAGCGCGAGATAAGAAACAGCCTTACCGAACAGGCGGAGGACGGTGCAATCAAAGTATTCGGCAGCAACCTCGAGCAGCTTTTAATGCAGCCTCCGATTGCCGGCAAAGTCGTACTCGGCTGGGATCCGGCATTCCGTACCGGCTGCAAACTTGCGGTTGTGGACCCGACCGGCAAGGTTCTTTATACCGTTGTCATCTATCCGACGGCGCCGCAGAACCGCGTCGAAGACGCAAAGCGCGTTTTGAAACAGGTAATAGACAAATACAACGTCCAGCTGATTTCCCTCGGTAACGGGACCGCTTCCCGCGAATCCGAGCAGGTGATTACCGGACTTTTGAAGGAAATCCCGCAGAAAGTAAGCTATGCGATCGTCAGCGAGGCCGGAGCCTCGGTATATTCCGCGAGCAGCCTTGCAACCGAAGAGTTTCCGCAGTTTGACGTGGGACAGAGAAGCGCGGTCTCGATTGCGAGAAGACTGCAGGATCCGCTTGCGGAGCTCGTGAAGATCGATCCGAAGGCAATCGGTGTCGGTCAGTACCAGCACGACATGGACCAGAAGAAGCTCGGAAACAGTCTGGCAAATGTGGTAGAAGACTGCGTGAACCGCGTGGGAGTCGACCTCAATACGGCATCGGCACCGCTTCTTTCGTATATTTCGGGCATCAATAAGACGCTTGCGAAGAATATCGTCGATTACCGTGAGGCGAACGGCCGCTTCCGCGACCGCAGAGAACTTTTAAAGGTTGCGAAGCTCGGACCGAAGGCGTTTGAGCAGTGCGCGGGATTCCTTAGGATCCGGGAAGGAAAGAACTTCCTTGACAATACCGCGGTTCATCCGGAGAGCTATGAGATCGCAAAGGCGCTTTTGGAGCGTCTCGGTTATACGGCCGACGACGTAAAGGCAGGCGGTGCACGCGGCATGCGCAAGAAGGCGGGTGACGTGAAGAAGCTGGCAGCCGAACTCGGCACCGGCGAGATTACCCTGACCGATATCATCGCGGAGCTTGAAAAACCGTCCCGCGATCCCCGTGAAGACGCGCCGCAGCCGGTACTTCGGAGCGACGTTATGGAATTATCCGACCTGAAACCCGGAATGATCCTTAAGGGGACGGTTCGGAACATTATCGATTTCGGCGCATTTGTCGACATAGGAGTGCATCAGGACGGTCTCGTACACATCAGCGAGATGTCGGACCGCTATGTAAAGCATCCGCTTGACGTCGTAAAAGTCGGGCAGGTCGTGGAGGTTAAGATCCTCTCGGTCGATCTGAACAGAAAGAGAATACAGTTATCCATGAAAGGGCTTGCCTGACGGCAGGTCCTTTCGGCGTTCGTACTTGCTATTGCGCAATATTTGTGGTATAGTAAAAATTGGATTATTTTGGGGATTCGTGCCCTTCGGATCCCGAAACAGGAGAGTTTTTCATGAAGAAAACAGTCGCTTCGGCGATTCTTATAATTGTTATCATGTCATGTCTCGGCGCCTGCGCACCGAAAGACAGTTCCTATTCCGAGGACGGCGCTCATAAGGTTGCGATCGGCGTCGGCGAAGAAATCGTCGGAAGTCAGCCGTATGTGGATCACGACAAGCCTACACCGACACCGACTCCGACACCGGAGATTTCGGCAACCCCGGTACCGACCGTAACGATCGAGCCTACGCCGGTTGTTACCGTAACGCCGGGCGGCGACGGAGTGTTCACGAAGGAAGATTGCGTTGTTATCGTTGAAAACGTCCGGATTTCTCCGGGAATGGACTTTACCGGCAGGGAGAACGAGCCGGGCAAGGTTGTTGACAAGCTCGAAGGCGTATCCTGTCTGCAGAGCGGATACGATATCAACTACATTTACAAAGGCTTCCGGATCGATACGATCACGCAGAACGGGAAGCAGTACATTTACATCGCGGACTTTACCGGAGCGGGAGCCGTTACGGATGCGGGAATCGGAATCGGTTCCTCCGAGGATGACGTGGTCGCTGCTTACGGCGAGCCGACTGAGGATTCCGTTACGCAGCGGATTTACAAGACCGGCAGTCTGATGATGTCGTTTTACATCAAAGATGAGAAAGTAACCGAGATTGTTCTGGTCGATTCCAGTTTCCAATAGGGAAGCTGATGCATGGCGAACAGCGTGTTTCGTGCTTTATGGTTTACAAGGGGGTGAAACTTTGAGCAAGAGAAGCCGCAGAAAGAAAACGGCAGTTTACGTGGCAATCGGAGCAGTATGCGTGGCTTTATTCGGGCTGCTGATCGGATTTGTCGTTTATGAAGTGGGAAAGATATTCGGCGAGAAGCCTGTGGAAGTGGGAGAAGGCCCCACCAAATGGGTCGAGCCGACGGCAACGCCTGAGCCGTGGGACCCGGACAAGGTTGCCGAGATTACGCACATTATCGCTTCGTCGCAGGTGCTCTCCATGAACTACGAGAGGGTTCCCGGGGCGGCAGGCTATGAAATATCATACCGGTCCGAGGCCGGCGAGTGGCAGACGGTCATTTCGCAGGAAACCTACTGCCAGATTCCGATCAATTCCGGCTTTACTTATCACGTTACCGTCCGTTCCGTAAGTCCCAAGGATGAGCGTGGACCGGTATCGACGGAGGCAATCGTTTCCGCGGAAGCGGTACGTCCCGTCATCACGATGAAGATGTCCAACAGCTACTCGGCAACGCTGACGTGGCCCTATACGAGAGAAGGAGCCACTTACGTCTTCAGTTTCCGTGCGGCCGGAGAGCCCGACTGGCACGAATTTGCCGTTGACGTTCCGCAGATCACGATCGGCGGTCTGGTCAAGGGAAATGAATACGAAGTAATGGTTGCCGCGATCAAGGAAGACTTTGCGACGCTCCGTTCGGACGTTACGAAGATCGTTCCGGAGGGTGGCGATTACGGTGATCCGTTCTTACATGCCTGTACGACTCTGAAGGTCGGCAATGAGACCAAGGGAGTCGGATATACGGCCGAGAACGGCTGTCTCGGGGTTAACGTCTGGGCACAGTTTAAGACCGTTTTGTATACCGACGTCAACCTGAACAACATCATCTGCGACATTCCGGGCGGAACGGCCGCGGTCATTGCCGCCAACGCGGAAGGCAATTACGTATGCGAGCGCGAAAACAACCGCTTCAGCATGTATATTAAGACGACGATCAACGGCGAGGCGGTGGAAGGATGGGTGCTTGCTAACGCATTCTTCGTAGACCTGGCGATGATCTATCCGCAGACCAACGAGTATTCAATCCACTATGACCGGACCAATGCTTACTCGTCCATCTTCACGTGCGGCGGAAACGGCAAGGAAGTGGATGTTAAGTCGAAAGAGGAAACCCGTTACGACGTACTTCTTTCAAAGGACGGAAAGGCTTCCCTGAAAGCTATCGGCTACAACAAGATCGACGGCGTTACCGGCGAAAAACTGCCGAACTACGGTCCGAAGGAACAGATGCCGGCAGTATTTGACGTGGCGCTGCAGCTTCTGACCGCGCAGCGGAACGCGCTTGCACGCGGACGCTGCCTGCTCATTTACGAAGCATACCGTCCGAATTCGACGTCCAAGAAGGTATACTCCGCGATGACCGGAAACGAATACTTCAAGGAAGAAGTCGAGAACAACGGAAAGAAGCTGACGCTTGCGAACGGCTTCTTGGACAAGAACTACACGGAAGCGTACTTTATCGCGAACAATTCGAAGCACAACCTCGGAATTGCGCTTGACCTCACGCTGATGAAATACGACTCCGTTGAGAAACTCGGAAAAGAGATTGAGATGCAGACCAAAATGCATACGCTCGACTACCGGTGCGATATGACTTATAACGATACGGAAGCCAAGGCCCTGTATGCGATCATGACGAGCGGAACCGGACTGATCCCGCTTGTTGCGAAGCAGGAGTGGTGGCATTTCGAACTCTCAAAGGATTCCGTCAAATTCCCGTGCGTAAAGGAATACGTATACGCGAACTATAAGATTTGACGGTGCTTAAAGAAAAGGATCAAAGACAGCATGAAAGAAATATTCAGCGATGAAAAACTGAATGAACTTGCGAAAGAGCCGAACAGCGATGCCTCGACCCTTAGCGCTGCCGCGGACTTTATCGCGAACGAGGCGACTTCGGTTCCGCAGGCGTCGGACGAGGACGTCTTTACCTGGAACGAGGAGGACGCGCTTGAAGCGGATTCTGCGGAAGCGGCAGGTGCTGCGGGACTTACCGCAGAGGAGTTATCCGAAGAGGATGAGAGCAGATATTTCCTTGACCGCGAAGACGGTGACGAGGATTACGATTACGAGGACGTTTCTTATGTTGCGGCCGAAGTTCCCGTATCCGAACCCGTTTTGCAGGATGACCCGTATGATGCCCCGACCGAAGAGGATTTCTATCAGAACCTTAAGGACCGGCAGAAGAGAAGCCGCCGCAGACTTGTATTTCTGCTCGGCATACTCGGCGCTCTGATCATTGTCGCCAGCTTAAAATACTACTATAACGGCGTCAACGGTTGGCACAAAACGAAAGAAGGCACATATTATATTCAGGACCGCCTGCGTCTTGTAGGCCTTTATCAGATCGACGGCGGCGAATACCTTTTTGACGGCAACGGTCTTTTGATCGAAGGACCCGCGGAAGAGGGCGGAAAGGCTTATTATTCGACGCTCGAAGGTATCTTAAAGGGCGTTGTTGAGATCGACGGCGAGGAATTCTACTTCAGCGAAGAGGACGGCGTTCTGCGCCGCGGCTTCTATACCGAAGACGGTGTTCAGTATTACCGCAATTCGCACGGATTTGTCGAGGCCGGCGTTCGTGAGATTAACGGAAAAGTATACTATATCGGCGAAGACGGCCGCCTGCTTGAAGGCTGGGCGCATTTTGAAAACGGCGTTCGGTATTTTCCGGCAAGCGATCACAACATGTATACCGGAATCCGCGAAGTAGACGGCGAGCAGTATTATTTCGACTGGAACGGATACGTCCGCAAGGGCTTTATTCGCGAAGACGGCACCTGTTATTATGCGGAGCCGCAGAACGGCGCGCTTCAGTTCGGCCGTGTTACGGTTGACGGCGCCGAGTATTACCTGAACGAAGACGGAGCAGTTCTGGAAGGAATCGGCAGAGCCGAGGACAAGGACTGGTACTTCCGTGAGAACGCGTTCGTGCTCGGCTGGGTGGAAGATGATAACGGCCGTTTCTACTCGAATGAGAACGGTCTTGTGACCGGCGACCAGAAGATTGACGGCAAAGGCTACTACTTTGAGCCCGACTACCGCCTTGCACGCGGCTGGATTACGCGTGAAACGGGCCGGTACTATTTTGATAATGACGGCGTTATGCTGTACGGCTGGCAGACGATCGACGGCAAGAACTACCGGTTCTCCGACGAGGGTGTTCTGTATGTCGGCGAGCATGAATTTGACGGCGTGAAATATCTCTTTGCGGATGACGGCGCTTTCTATGACGGATTTACCGAGACCGAGATCGGTCGGCAGTACTTTGACAAGGGATATCTGAAGACCGGCATTACGAAGATTGAAGACAAATACTATTACCTCGACAGTCAGGGCATCGCCCGCGGCGGTAAGCAGACGGTGAACGGCCTGCTCGCAATGTACAATGCGGACGGTTCCGCGCAGACCGGATGGAAGACAATCGACGACAAGAAGTATTATCTTGCCGAGACCGGCGTTATGCTTGCCGGAAACGTCGCCATCGGCGGAAAGCGCTACTATCTGTCGCGTGAAGGCGGTTTCTTAGAGCCCGGCTGGCATACCGACAATGGAAAGTTCTACTCCTACAAGGACGGAACGATTGCGGTCGGCGCCGTAAAGATTGACGGCAAGCTCTACGCTTTCTCGGATACCGGTTATCTCGTGACAAAGGAAGGCCTGCAGAAGATCGGCGGCAAGCAGCGTTACGTATACAGTGACGGTACGATCGCTGTCAGCACCGAAATGACGATCAACGGCAAGAAGTATGAGATAGACGCAAACGGTGTCGCGCAGGTTAAGTTTTCAACGATCAATAATAACAACCTGGACGCATATCTCGATTATGTCATCAGCGATGTAGTCGGAAGCAAGGATATCAAGGCTTTGTATAAGTGGGTACAGAAGACCGTTCCGACGTACTCCTATTATTCCGAAGGCAATGCGGGCAACCCTCGCGTGCTTGCTTGTGAAGCCATTAACAACCGCCGTGGCGCCTGCTGGCATTATGCTGCATTGATGACGCTTCTGCTGCAGCGGGCCGGATATAACGCCAAGATCATCAAGGGCGGCGGACATACCTATTCCGTGCACCATTGGACAGCTGTTCAGGTAAGCGGACAGTGGCTGTATATTGATGCCATGAGATTGGAAAGGACAATCTGTCTGGTTGATCAGGCAACATTGGATTCTTACCAGTTTACCTATAAGACCCCGGGCATCGGACCGCAGCCGGGTAATAATAATTATACGGACAAATACTATTACGGATATACGAAGCCGTAATTTCCGGGAGACTATATGGTTTTCAGTTCAGTCATATTCTTGTGCATTTTCTTCCCGATCGTTTTCATTCTGCATACGATCCTGCCGAACGGAAGAGTGCGAAATGCGATTTTGATTCTTGCGAGCATATTGTTTTATGCGTTCGGAGAGCCGGTATACGTAATTCTGTTGCTGGTTTCCGTGCTGTTGAACTATCTGCTCGGACTCGGTGTATCCGGAAAGTCCGGCAAATTGTTCCTGTTCTGCGCGGTGACCGTAAATATCGGCCTTCTGATTGTGTTCAAATATGCGGGCTTTATCGCCGCAAGCATCAATAACGTACTTCCCGCGGGAACGCAGATCCCGGTTCCGAAGCTTTCGCTTCCGATCGGTATCTCGTTCTATACGTTCCAGGCGCTTTCCTATGTGGTCGACGTATACCGCAAGCAGGTGAAAGTGCAGAAGAATCCGCTCAGGCTTCTGTTATACATTTCCTTCTTCCCGCAGCTGATCGCGGGCCCGATCGTCAAATACCACGACATCGAGAACGAGATCCGCGACCGGAAGGTTACGGTAGACGGCGCATGGAGAGGCTTAACGCGGTTCAGCGTCGGTCTCGGCAAGAAGGTTTTGATTGCAAATACGATGGCATTTGCCGCGGACAAGCTGTTCGCGCTTGAGACTTCGCAGGTCGGAGTTCTTGCCGCATGGATTGCCGCAGTTGCGTATCTGATGCAGATTTATTTCGACTTCTCCGGTTATTCCGATATGGCGATCGGTCTCGGTCTCATGTTCGGATTCCATTTCCAGGAGAACTTCAATTATCCGTACATCTCGGGCAGCATCCGGGAATTCTGGAGACGGTGGCATATCTCTCTGTCCACCTGGTTCCGGGATTACCTCTACATACCGCTCGGCGGAAACAGAAAGGGCAAAGCACGCACGATCTTCAATAAGTTCGTCGTGTTCTTCTGTACCGGTTTCTGGCACGGCGCCAACTGGACGTTTCTCGTATGGGGCCTGTTCCACGGATTTCTCGAAATGCTCGAAGAGAAGAAGTGGATTCCGGTTCACTGGGGATTCAAAATATTCAATCATATTTATACCCTGCTGATGGTAACAATCGGATTTGTCATGTTCCGTGCCGATACGCTCAGACAGGGCATCGCAATGATCGGCTCGATGTTCGGCGTCTGCGCGAATCCGTCGGCCGGGTATGCCGGTGCGATTGCGCTGATGTCGCCTTACATGATCTGCATCTTCGTTTGCGCGATCATAGGCGCCACGCCGCTTGCCGCCAATTGCGTGAAGAAGATCAAATCGGGCAAACACGCGGACGCATGGTTCCCGTTCCTTGAGATGCTGTTCGCGGTCGCTGTTCTCGGACTTGCGCTCATGTCGCTTGCTTCGGACAGCTATAACCCGTTCATTTATTTCCGGTTCTAAACCGGGTATACAGGCACAGGCGCGTTGTGCGCTTTGCCGTGTTTGGAGATTTCATGAAGAAGAAAGTCGTATTTATCGTAATTTATGTGCTGCTCTGTCTGGTCCCGCTTGCGACGATCCCGTTTTCAAAGGATACATCCGCGGCCGAGAAGAGAACGTTAAGCGCGTTTCCGAAAGCCGTGAACGAAGGAAAGCCCAATCTGTCGTTCTTCACGGAATTTGACGCGTGGTTCTCGGACCACATGGGCGGCCGTTCCTATCTGGTCGAAGCACAGACGATGATGAAGGAATACGTATTCCGCGAATCGGCGGAGAGTTCGGTCATCCTGGGAAGCAACGGCTGGCTGTTCTATGAAAAGACGGCGCAGGATTTCAGCAAAGTCGCGACGCTAACGGAACGGAACACCAGAAATATCGCCGTAACGCTTCGGATGATGCAGGACTACTGTACGGAGCGGGACGTGGACTTCGTCTTCACCGTAGCGCCCAATAAGAATACGCTTTATCCGGACAACATGCCTGCATGGTATGTGGTTACTTCCGGAAAGAGCAATCTGGATATGCTGACGGCCGACCTTGATCGTTTCGGCGTCAACTACGCCGACCTTCGCGCGGCATTTGCCCGGGAGCAGAAAGTGCTCTACCAGGCGAGGGATTCCCATTGGACGTATGAAGGCGGAATGCTTGCGTACCGCGTAATCGTAAACAAAATGAAGAAGCAGCATAACCTGTATGACGGCGTGACGTTTACGGAACGCGCGGACTGGGATGCTGACCTTGCGAACATGCTTTATCCGAACGCACCGGACAACGACGTACAGGCTTATCCGGACCTCGAGTATTCCTTTGAAGTAAAAGGATTCTTCGGCGGCGATGAGGATCTCGTGATCGAGACGACCGGCGGAGCGGGAGAGGGATCCCTGCTGATGTTCCGTGACTCGTTCGGAAATACGACATGGAGATATTTTGCGGACGCATTTGCCGACGCCGACTTTGAGCGTGCGGTACCGTACCGCTTAAATACGATCGACCGCGTCGACATCGATACGGTCGTGCTTGAGATTGTGGAACGGAATATCGGAAATCTGGCGGAAAAGGCACCGATGATGGAAGCACCGAAGCGGACGGTTGAGGTGCTTGACGCGTATGACATTTCCGACCTGAACAACCGGATCGAGTCCCGGGAAACAGGCGTGTTCTTACACCTTTACGGCTCGGTTGACCCGGGCGTGCTCGGCGAGAATTACCATGTCTATATCATCGTAAAGAATAACGGAATTACCGAATTCTACGAAGCATTTCCGATTTTTGAACGCGAACTGCTCGGCGAAGAACGATGTTGCGATAACGGTTTTTCCTGTTACCTTCCGGAAGAAGTTAAAGGGGCTGAGTCAATCGGAATCCTGACGGAGAGCAACGGGCGGTTATTCTATATGCCTTTCACAAAATGAATATTTGAATAAGGAACCGTCACAGGACGGGTTTAGGAGATAAAAATGGAGAACAGATTACAGTTATACAATACGCTTACCAAAAAGGTTGAGACCTTTGTGCCCAATGTCGACGGAAAGGTCAACATGTACACATGCGGCCCGACCGTTTATCATTTTGCCCACATCGGAAACCTTCGAAGCTACATCCAGGAGGACGTTCTTGAGAAGACGCTCCGCTACCTCGGCTACGATGTGAAGCGTGTCATGAACATTACCGATGTAGGTCACCTCTCAAGCGATGCCGACACCGGCGAGGACAAGATGCTCAAGGGCGCGCAGCGCGAGCACAAGACCGTTATGGAGATCGCAAAATTCTATACTGACGCGTTTTTCTCGGATTGCGCGAAGCTGAACATCAAGACGCCCGACGTTGTGGAACCCGCGACCAACTGCATTTCCGAGTTCATCCATATGATTGAGGTGCTTCTTGAGAAGGGCTACGCTTACCTCGCAGGGGAAAATGTGTACTTTGACACTTCCAAACTGAAAGAATATTACGTGCTTACGAACCACAGCGAGGACTCGCTTTTGGAGGGCGTTCGCGACGATGTCGACGTTGACCCGAACAAGAAGAACAAGAACGATTTCGTGCTCTGGTTTACGAAGTCCAAGTTTGAGGACCAGGCGCTTAAGTGGGACAGCCCGTGGGGCGTCGGATATCCCGGCTGGCATATCGAGTGCTCCTGCATCAGCATGAAGCATCTCGGCGAATACATGGACATCCACTGCGGCGGCGTGGATAACATCTTCCCGCATCATACGAACGAGATCGCGCAGTCCGAGTCCTATCTCGGCCACAAATGGTGCAATTACTGGTTCCATGTACATCATCTGAACGATAAGAGCGGAAAGATGAGCAAATCAAAGGGTGATTTCCTGACGGTTTCGCTGATCGAGAGCAAGGGCTACAACCCGCTTGTATACCGTTTCTTCTGCTTACAGAGCCATTACCGCAAGCCTCTCGAGTTCTCTTACGAGGTACTTGACCAGATGACGGCCGCATACGATAAGCTCGTGAAGAGAATCGCCGGTCTTAAGAAGGATACGCCGGTGGATCAGGAGGCATTTGCCGCATACAGAAAGCAGTTTGAGGACTGCCTGTGCAACGATATCAATACCGCTTCCGCGATTACGGTTTTATATGACGTTCTGAAGGCCGATATCAGTGACGGAACGAAGTTCGCCCTTGCGGAGAGCTTTGATACCGTGCTCAGTCTCGGTCTTACGGCAGCGCAGGCGGAAGAGCCCGCAGTGGAAGCCGATGACGAGCTGACCGCGTTCGTAAACGCGAAGATCGCGGAGCGTGCCGAAGCCAAGAAGGCAAAGAATTTCGCGAAGGCCGACGCCATCCGCGCCGAGCTTCTTAACGCCGGAATCCAGATTAAAGATACGAGAGAGGGCGTCGTATGGGAGAAGATCTGACATCCCTGATCCGCGAACGCTTCGGCTATGCGGAGATCGACGCGAAGCAGTACTCGCCGTTAACGCTCGCATTTGTCGGAGATGCGGTATATTCGCTGCTGATCCGTACGAAGCTTCTTTGCGAGCGAGAACTGACCGTAAACCATCTGCATAAACATGCAGCCGACGAAGTGAAGGCGGAAGCACAGAAGGACCTGATGAACGCGATGCTTCCGCGCCTCACCGAGGAGGAGATGACCGTCTTTAAGCGCGGCCGCAACGCCAAATCCTACACCGTCGCCAAGCATGCGTCGGTAACCGATTACCGGATTGCGACCGGTTTTGAGGCGCTTTTAGGGTTTCTGTACCTGAACGGACGCACGGACCGGATCATGGAGCTGGTGTTTGCAAAGGATGACGGGGAAGCCGCCGGGCAGGAAGGCTAAAAACTGCCGGAAGCTGACGGTCCGAAGAACCCTTCAGGGCGCGGACGAAAGGATAAAAACATGGATGAACAAAGATACAGTGAGACAATGATCGAGGGCCGCAACGCCGTACTGGAGGCGTACCGCGCCGGCAAGACGGTCGACAAGCTCTACGTGCTAAAGGACTGCAAGGACGGTCCGATCCGCTCAATCCTTCGGGAAGCGGACAGGTCCGGCACGATCGTCAACTTTGTCGACAAGGAACGGCTTGACCATATGAGCACGACCGGCAAGCATCAGGGCGTGATCGCGCAGACCGCGGCCTACGATTATGCCGACGTGGACGATATTCTGAAGATTGCCGAACAGAAGGGCGAACCGCCGTTTCTGATCCTGCTTGACGGGATTGAGGATCCGCACAATCTCGGTGCGATGATCCGTACCGCGAACCTGGTCGGAGCGCACGGCGTGATCATCCCGAAGCACCGCGCCGTAGGGCTTACCGCAACGGTTGCGAAAACTTCGGCGGGCGCGCTCAACTATACGCCGGTTGCGAAGGTAACGAACCTTACGCAGACGATGGAAGACCTCAAGAAGAAGGGCATCTGGTTCGTATGCGCGGATATGAGCGGCGACGTTATGTACCGTACGAATCTGACCGGCCCGATCGGTCTCGTGATCGGCAATGAGGGAAGCGGCGTGAGCCGTCTTGTGAAGGAACATTGCGACTATACCGCGTCCATCCCGATGAAGGGCGACATCGATTCGCTGAACGCATCGGTTGCGATGGGCGTGCTGGCATATGAAATCCTGCGCCAGAGAATGGGTGGAAAATGAGTCCGGATTACAGCATTTACAGCGATGAGGAGCTTTGCAGGCTCGCGAAGACCGACAAGGACGCGGAAGAATATCTGCTTGTGAAGAACAAGGAGATGGTGCGCCTTGAGGCACGCAACCTGTACCTTTCCTGGGGCGAATGGGACGACCTTCTGCAGGAGGGCATGATCGGTCTTCTGCAGGCGATCCGCGGGTATTCCGCGGACAACGGGGCGAGCTTTGCCACATTTGCCGCACTCTGCGTACGCGGAAAGATGCTGAATGCCGTCACCGCGGCCAACCGCCGTAAGCATGGTGCGATGGAAGACTATGTTCCGCTTGATTCGCCTGCGTTTCAGAGTGAGGACGGCACCGGCCTTTACGGAGTGGGACGGTACGATAACCCCGAGAACCAGGTGATCTCAAGGGAGGACGCCGGAACGCTCCGGAAACGCATCCTCGATTCTCTCAGTAAGGGCGAAAATGCCGTGTTCACGGAGTATCTGCAGGGGCTTGATTACCGCGAAATCGCGGCCAAGCTCGGCAAGAGCCCGAAGTCGGTCGACAACACCTTGCAGCGCATCCGAAGAAAAGTCCGCGAGCTTCTTGCGAACGGTTCGGGACAGGCGTGAGAAAGGGGCATTTTTCTTAGCATTTCCGCCTCTTTTAAAGCTTTCAAAAAACTCGAAAAAACTGCTTGCAAAACAAAGAGGTGTGTGGTATTATAGCATTCGTGATTGCTGATGTGGCTCAGGGGTAGAGCGTTTCCTTGGTAAGGAAGAGGTCGCGGGTTCAATTCCCGCCATCAGCTTACTGTAAAGAGTGCGGAAAGCCGGAGAGATTTGGCTTTCCGCTT
>JAFZUW010000072.1 GCA_017618195.1 Lachnospiraceae bacterium | reverse complement strand
AAGCGGCGCAACTTCATTCTGCGGCGACGGCAGGGTTGATGAGGCGAACGGCGAAACCTGCGACGAAGGCGCGAACTTGAACGGAGTTTACGGCCACTGCGGCGCAGACTGCAGAAGCGAGGCTTCACACTGCGGCGACGGCGTGGTTGACACCGAAAACGGTGAAGTCTGCGACCGAGGTTTTGCAAACGGCATGACTGATTGTGTCTACGGCGAGCTTGAGTGCATACTCTGCTCGGAAGAATGTCAGGAAGTATCGGGTTTTGCAACTTACTGCGGCGACGGTGCGGTTCAGGCGAACGAAGTCTGCGACAAAGCGGAACCTGCAGTCGGCGAAGGCGGTGGAATCGGTGCTTACTGCGATGACATTTGTCAGGAAATTCTCGGCTCCTGCGGTGACGGCATACTTCAGTACAACGAAGTCTGCGACAACGCGGAACCGGAAGTCGGCAGAGGCGAAGGCATCAGTGCTTACTGCAACTTCACCTGCGACGAAGTCATCGGCGCGTGCGGCGACGGTATACTTCAGTCGAACGAAGCATGCGACAATGCTGAACCGGAAATTGGCGTTGGTCATGGCATAGGCTCCAGATGCGACGAAACCTGCTCTTCAGTTCTCACAAAAGTTCTCTGCACAGGTCAGACAAGATGCAGCGACGGAGAATCCTACATCGACTGCCCGACTGAAGGCGAACCTTTATACGGCCAGGACGGCCAGTATGCGGGCAAAGAATCCTGCCAGCCTCATGAATTCACGAAAGGTGAGACTCTTGAAATAGAAGAAAACATCTATTACGAGCAGGTTTATGATGCTGCAACCGGCCTGCACTGGCTTGTCACTCCGTCTCAGGCAACTTATGAAGAGGCAAAGGCTCTGTGCGAAAATCCTGAAGGTTACGGCGGACGCGAGTGGAGACTTCCGACAATCAAGGAACTCAACACGATTGTTCACCTTGACATAAGCTATCCGGCAGTGCGCGAGGCATTCTTCAACTTCGACTATTCAAGTTATGAGTTCTGGTCAGACACTTTGATTCCCGGTGCTTATGCTTCGAGCATCGGCAAAAACAGGGACGATAATATTATGGTTCTTGATTTCGGCAGCGGTGAAATTTCGTTTAAAGACAAAACTGCCGAAGGTTCCGTCTATCACGTTATCTGCGTAAACGGCGAAGAATACGGTGCAACCGGCTTCTTCACCGATCCAAATACCGGCCTTTCATGGTCGCGTCCGGTCGGTCCGCGCCAGAGAAAGGGTGCGGTTAAATACTGCGAAAACCTTGTCCAGGGTGGCTACGACGACTGGAGAATTCCGACGCTTGACGAACTTAGAACTCTCGTCCGCAACTGTCCGGAAGGCGGCTGTGAAGAGAATTTTGACGGAATTTATTCAGCTTTGAACGACTCGGCGACGCTCTGGTCTTCGACTCTGACAGATGTTGACGACACGATAGCTTTGAATGTCCTTGATTTCTCCACCGCAACGCCGGTATTGATAACTGAAAGCCTTGATTATTATTCCACGGAACTGCGCTGCGTCAGATCGGACAACTACCCGTCAGCTGTTGTTACGACGGAATTTCCTTACCATGACGCAAACTCCGGTTTGTGGTGGTCCGGGAAATCATTTGTATCATCTGCCTCAGGTTACGAATCGGCTGAAAATTACTGTGAAGGGCTTTCTCAGTCGAATTACGGCGGAATAAGCGATTGGAGTGTTCCTCTGATTGAAGAATATGAAACGCTCCTTGACTGCGAACTTCATACTCTCACAACCGAAATCGGCGTAGCTTTCCAAAGATGCTCCGAAGAAATAAGTTTTTCAAGCAGCCGTTCGATTTTCGGTGATACCGAAAACTTTGTTTCCGCTTCAATATACAATTTCGGTGATCCAATTAGTGCGGATGTGTTTTTCTCTGGACTTATTGACTTTTCTACCGGTGAAAACGGTGTTCTTGTGCATCAGACGGATTCACTAATTGATACGATGGCCTTTGTCGCATCCGGTCAGAATGATGTGGCTTCTGATCTCTTTGTCCGCTGCGTCGGTTTTGAAGATGCCTGCGCAGGCGACAACCCGTGTGCCGGAGTTGCAAATTCCGACGGCACTTGTGTGACATACCGGCGTGGCGGATACACCTGCGGCTGTGATGAAGGATATTTCTGGAATGGCTCGGAATGCGCGACACCGATTACTCTCGGAAACATCTGCACAGGTCAGAACAAATGCTACAACAACAGCGGCAGCAGCGACGACGGAGATATAACCTGCCCAGCTGAAGGCGGGGAATTCTACGGTCAGGATTCGCAGTATGCCGCTTTGGGAAAATGCACTCCGCAGAGTTTCACAGTCAGGAAATTTGCGGGCGACAGCATTGTTTTTGACAACAACACCGGCCTGCAGTGGCAGAGGGATTTTCCGAAGGAAGGAATCACCTGGGATGATGCGGCTGCTTACTGCGCAAATCTGACATACGGCGGCAAAACAGGCTGGAGACTGCCTGATATCGACGAACTCAGAACGCTGATTCAGTCATGTGCCGGAACTCAGACAGGCGGTTCGTGCGGTATTACAGCGGAATGTCTCTCTTTTTCCGATTGCTGGAACTCCCAGGATTGCGACTCCTGTTCATCAAATTCAACCGGCGGACACAGCAAATTTAGAGACACTGATGAGCTGTGGTCTTCATCCGTCCTTTCCGATTATTCAGACCGCAGATGGGGTGTTGATTTCGGAAAAGGGAACCTGGTAAGCCTTGTCCAGAATTATTACCATGTCCGCTGCGTAAGACAGCCCGAACCGATTCAATTCCCCTATACCGACGAAGCGAACGGCCTTGTCTGGTCTTCAATGTCAGAAGACGGCTTGAACTGGTCAGGCGCGGCTGAATACTGCGGAACTTTGAACGAAGGCGGCTCCGACAACTGGAGAGTTCCGACAATCGCAGAGCTTTCAACGCTCGTTGAAGGCTGTCCGCAAGGCAGTTGCGATCCGCTTCCTGTCGGCGGCTATTCAATTTTCGGTGACAGCGGTGCGCTCTGGTCGTCGGATTACACAATGGAAAATTCTATAAACTCCGCAATTTTCACAGTTTTTGACTTCGGAACGGCTTCCCGGACGGAACTTCCATATACAGATGCTACAGCAGCCGAAATCAGAGTCCGCTGCGTAAGATCAACTTCCGACCCGCTTGCAAGACCTCAGGTCGAGCTGCCTTACCTTCAGGAATATTCAGAAGGAGGTCAAACGGTTAATATTTATTGGTCTGAAAAAAGCCGGATAACGACTTATGCGGAAGCTGAAGCTTACTGCGAAACTCGCGCTCAATCGAACTACGGCGGAATAAGCGGCTGGACAGTTCCTGATTTCGATTCCTTAATGCTTCTGCTTGAATCGGCGGGAAATTCTGAAAATTTCCTGATGGGCGAGCGTGGTGTTTTTAATGATTTCGGTGCTTTTGTATCTTCAAGCTCACAAGAAGAGGGAACTCATCTTTATATGGATTTCACTTCTTTCGGCTTTATAATGGGAGCTGATGACGGATCAGGCATGATCAACGCATTTACTGAAGAACCTTATGAAGGTAATGTTTATGTCCGCTGCGTTTACTTCGATATTTGTGAAAACAACCCGTGTCAGGGAATTGAAAACGGTGACGGAACCTGTGAAGAAGTAGAGACCAATATGTCATTGAGCGGCACAACTTTCAGCTGCGGCTGTATTGACGGTTACGAGTGGGATGGCTCGGCTTGTGTTCTCTCATTCCCGTATACCGATTCTGAAACTCATCTCGTTTGGTCGTCGCTGGCGGCAGATACAATGAATTGGGAAAGTGCTGGTTCATACTGCGAAAACCTGACCGAGGGCGGCTACACAGACTGGAGACTGCCGAACATTGACGAGCTCAGAACACTTATCCAAAACTGCGCGAATACCCAGACCGGCGGAGCATGTGCAGTATCCGACCCGGATCATTTGGCAGAGAGCGATTGGTTGATTGATGACTGTATGTGCGATGATAATATTGAGGGCGGTTATTACAGCAAGCTCGGAGATGACGACAACGCATAACCGCAGTCAGCGCAAATTCCCCCAAAAAAACAGATGGATTTTCCCGAAAATTTGAGTATAATACGGCGGTTTTGCTGTAGTCAACTATAATTAAATAAAAATTTTTTCTTATTTTTCAGCATAACAAAGACGCACCTTAAAAACTTGTTAAAGACAGCGATTATAGCTTTTTTCTTGTTCATGTTTTCGGCTATTTT
>JAFZUW010000071.1 GCA_017618195.1 Lachnospiraceae bacterium | reverse complement strand
CCGTCCTCTCACACCACCGTACGTGCCGTTCGGCATACGGCGGTTCAACAAGTTGAGTGAAGCGCGTTGTATCGTCTCAGGATATCGTCATATCCCAGGAGTTCGAGCTGTTTGCTTGTAATAGAACAGGTCATCGCCCAAGCTCCGGCCATACGCCAGATTCCTTGCCGGGTGTTTGCCCATTGCCATGCCTTTGATTCGTGGATGCCGTATCTCCGCAAGTTTTCCGCTCGGCATTTAACTCGTTTCCATTGCTTCCAGATATACGCACGGATTTTTCGACCGATCAGCTCATTCATCCTCTGAATGAAGCTTTTCGCATCGGCTATGGAATAATAGTTGAGCCAGCCTCGCGTATAGAGATTCAGCTTTTCTAGGACGTTCTCAATCGAGCGTCCCTGATTCCGCCTCAGAAGGCATTTGATTTTGAACTTGAAGCGGTCTATAGACTTCTCATGGATGCGAATGGAGGCTTTTCCGCCCTTTGTCGGGTAGAGAGAAAATCCGAGAAATTTCAGTTTCAGCGGACTTCCCGCCTCACTTTTCTTTTCGTTCACCTTGAGCTTCAATTTCGCTTCAAGATACTGTTTACAGCTTGCCAATACGCGTTGAGCGGAGCGGCGGCTTCGGACATAGACGTTCACGTCATCGGCGTATCTCACGAACTTATGACCTCGCTTCTCCATTTCCTTGTCGAACTTCGTCAGGTAAATATTGCTCAGCAGGGGCGACAATGGCCCGCCCTGCGGACTGCCTGATTCCGTTGATACAAGGACTCCGTTCACCATGACGCCGCTTTTCAGGAATTGCTTGATGAGACGGATTACCGCCTTGTCGCGTACTTCCTCGCGGACCATGTTCAACAGCAGCTCGTGGTTGATCGTGTCGAAGTATTTGGACAAATCCAAATCTACGACATAGCGATACCCCTCGTTGTACAGGTCCCGCGCCTTCCGAATCGCTTGTCGTGCGCTTCTTCCGGGACGGAATCCGTAGCTGTTTTCGGAGAATGTCCGCTCGAATATCGGGGTCAGAACCTGCGCAACAGCCTGCTGGACCATCCGGTCTATGACCGTCGGAACTCCTAACAGGCGTACTCCGCCATCGGGCTTCGGTATCTCTACCCGCCGTACTGGCAGTGGTCGGTAAGTCCCGTCCTCTATCGAACGGATTAACGATTCATAGTGTTCGCTCAGATATTGCTTCATGCCGTCAAGCGTCATGCCGTCGATTCCGGGCGCTCCACCATTCTTCCGGACTTGCTTGTACGCTTGTACCATGTTTCCGCGTGATACGATGCGTCGCATCAAGTCCCCACCATTCTTCCCTCCTATGTCCCGCGTCGGCATGCTCCGCGCTTCCGGGGCCCCTTCGGCTTCCAGCCTATCCTTCCCCGGACAGCTTCCTTTCGGAATTTTCTGCTCTCTACACATGTCGTTGCCTTTCATAAGTGAAAGAATTCTTGTTGTTCGGTCCTTCGTCTTTCGACTACTATGACCTCTGCTGACTTCTCAACGTTCAGCCATACATCACTGCATGGGTTGGGGTTGTCTCCGTGTCGTTGAGACCTCCGCGGATAAGCCCATTGACTTTCATCCCATCTATCTGCCGCATCTACATTTCAAGGTTCGGTCAGTATTGGACTTCGTTTTGTTTAGCAAACTCGTCCGCCTTGATTTTGCCTTCTATGCGGTTTCTGTTCGTCAGACCGGGATTTTGCTACGGGCTTCTTTCAGATTCCACCTCGCGATGGACACCCTTGCCTTTCGCTAACAGTTCCTACTGACAAGCCTGTATCGGTCTTTCACCGACTAGCCAATGAGCATGCCGCGCATACCGAAAAAGCCGCCGCCCGAAAACTCGGACGGCGGCGGGATAACCAAATACTTTCGATTGG
>JAFZUW010000070.1 GCA_017618195.1 Lachnospiraceae bacterium | reverse complement strand
TCTAAGAGGAAGGGAAGGACAATAACAAGCCCTTCCCTTTAGTATTTTTCTCAATTTTACAGACCCCACGGAGAGACCCCACTAACAGACCCCACGGAAAGACCCCAAAAAAGGTAGACCCTAAGAAACTTTGGATACCCTGCTTTTGTTCGGGGGTATGTTTCTTTCGCGGAAAATGTGATATGATGGAACCGGACCCTGAAAGGGCGCATGGGAGGAAGAATATGCCGTTACTGTTTGTAAAAGGAGATATTACGAAGATTAAGGCGGACGCGATCGTCAATGCCGCGAATAACTCGCTTCTCGGAGGGGGCGGCGTGGACGGCGCGATCCACAGGGCTGCCGGACCGGAGCTTCTTAAGGAGTGCCGGACGCTTCACGGCTGTGAAACCGGGGAAGCGAAGATTACCGGCGGATACCGTCTGCCCTGTAAATACGTGATCCACACGGTTGGTCCGGTGTATCAGGGAGGAAAGCGCGGCGAACCGGAGCTTCTCCGGAGCTGTTATGTAAAGAGTCTCGAACTTGCCGCGGCGAATCAATGCGAAAGCGTCGCATTTCCCGCCATCTCGACCGGCGTGTACGGATATCCGAAGGATGAGGCAGCTAAGATCGCCGTTTCCGCGGTCCGCGACTTTTTAAAGACGCATGATATGACCGTTCTGCTCGTATACTACGAAGGGGCGGAAACAAGCGGCAATCCCGAGTTGAACGAGTATATCCGCTCGCATTTGCAGAAACCGGCGGAGTACGGCGTTTACTCCGTAAAAGACGAAGCACCGAAGGAAGCCCGTAAGGGCCTTACCGGACTTTTTAAAAGACGTAAGATGTCCTGCGAATCGGCAATGCCGGTTTCGGACGGGGCCGTGCAGGAGGCTGCGAAGGAACGGGAAGCAGCTTTTTCGGAGGAACTTCCTGACGAAGACCTTGCGTGTGAGGTGGCCGAAGACAGCGAACCCGCAGTTTTCGACGAGGTTTCGGAGGACCGCGAGGCATGTACCGGTGAACCCGCAGCCTCAGATATAGTTTCAGGGAAACGTGAGGCATTTGCCGGTGCTGCGATGGCAAATGCCTGCCAGGCAATGCAGGCCGCGGCGTCCAAACCGATGGGTGCGCGCCCGGATTTCCGCGGAATGCTGGATGAAAGCTTCTCGCAGATGCTTCTTCGAAAGATCGATGAAAGCGGAATGACCGATTCGGAATGCTATCACCGCGCCAATATCGACCGAAAACTGTTCTCAAAGATAAGAAGCGATGTGCTGTACCGGCCGAGCAAGCCGACGGCAATCGCATTTGCCGTAGCATTAAGGCTTCCGCCCGCCGAAGCGGAAGAGATGCTCAAAAAGGCAGGCTACGCGCTTTCACAGAGCTCGCTCTTCGATGTGATCATCCGGTTTTTCATCGAACAGAAGGAATACGACATCTTAAAGATCAACGAAGAACTGTTCCGTTACGACCAGCCGCTTTTAGGTGCGTAACACGCCGGAGAGGGTCGTACCATGCATACTTCCGCCCGCCTGCAGCACTGCAGGCTTCGGAACCAATCCGACTGATTATAAAAATACCGTCAAATGTCGCCTGCAAAGCGACCATTCGGCGGTATTTTTCTTTTATGATGCAGGTGTAAAGAAAAAGTCCGGCACGGACCGGACGGATAATCAGGAGGAAACAAATATGAAGAACAATAAGAATATCGAAAGAGCAAACAACGGAATCACCGAGATGGTATTTATCCTTGACCGGAGCGGTTCGATGTCGGGACTTGTAAGCGATACGATCGGAGGCTTCAACGGCATGATCGAGAAGCAGAAGAAAGAGGACGGCAAAGCGTTCGTGACCACGGTTCTGTTCGATTCGACGGCGAGCACGCTTCATGACCGTATCGATCTGAACGATGTACCGGTCATGACGGAACGCGAGTACGCGGTCGGCGGCTGCACGGCGCTTCTCGACGCGCTCGGCGGAACAATCAACCACATCCGCGACATTCACCGCTACATCCGCCCGGAGGACGTTCCGGAGCACGTAATCTTCGTGGTAACGACCGACGGACTTGAGAATGCGAGCCGGGAGTACAAAGCAGATACCGTTAAGAAGATGGTAAAAGAGCAGCAGAAGAACGGCTGGGAGTTCCTGTTCCTCGGTGCGAACATCGATGCGGTCAAGACCGGCGAGAGCTTCGGATTTGCCAGACAGAATTCCGTCAACTACTGCGCGGACAGCGTCGGAACGCACACGCTCTTTGAAAGCGTTGCCGGAGCCGTACAGTCCATGCGCAGAAAAGGAAAGGTCTGCGAAGACTGGGCGGAAGCCGTAAACGCGGATTACGAGAAGAGAAAATAACCCCGCGCTGCATCTTGCAAGAGAGCCCCTTCGTTGTTATAATCTAGACAAATACGACCCCGCCGGGAAGTCTTCCCGGCGTGTGTCTTTCGGAGGGGCAATATGCATATTACACTGACCGGAAATCTCGGAAGCGGAAAGTCGACCGTCAGCAAGATTCTGGAAGCCAAATACGGACTGGAGATATTCTCCACCGGAAAGGTAATCCGTTCCATCGCCGACGATCTCGGAATCTCGGTTCTTGAAATGAATGAACTGATGTCGAAGGATCCGCAGTATGACCATATGATTGATGATAAGACGGCTGCGATCAGCCGTGAGAATCCCGATAAGGCAATTCTTTTCGACTCGCGCCTGGCGTGGCATTTTGTGGCGAAATCCTTTAAGGTATTCCTTTCGGTTGACCTCGGCGAGGCAGCGCGAAGAGTATATGCTGACGCGAGCCGCGGTGAGGTGGAGACCTATAAGGATGAGGCCGACGCCGCAGCGCAGCTTGCCGCGCGGGCCGCGAACGAGGACAAGCGTTATGAGGAACTGTACGGAATTCACTATTTTGATTTCAATAACTACAATCTGATCCTGGATTCCAGTTTCCTTCCGCCGGACCGGATTGCGGACGCGCTGATTGGGGAGGCCCGGGCGTGCGATGTCTGGGACGGCTATGATAAAACCGGACGTATTCTGGTATCTCCGAAGAGACTCGGAGCAAAGAAGGCGGCGGAGGTTACCTTTGAGCATGGATACGTATATCCGGTTAGCATCAAGGTTTCCGTTGACGGCGACCGGTTCACGGTCACGGAAGGCGCAGAGTATGTAGAGAAGGCAGCGGAGGAAGGATACGCATATCTTTCCGCAGTGCTTGCATAAGAGAGGTGCAGAGATGAAAGAGACGAATCGAAACCGCAGAAACGATCTGCTTGCGGAGCAGATCATCAAAGGACTTGCCTCAAGAAACATGACCGGTTACTACGTTCAGACGAAGGAAGAGGCTTTGGAGAAGGCTCTTTCGCTGATTCCGAAGGGAAGCAAGATTACAAACGGCGGATCGATGTCCATCGCGGAGATCGGTCTCACTGAAGCCGTGAGCGGACCGGATTATGAATACTGCAACCGCGAGAAGGCTGCCGATAAGCGTGCCGCGGAAATGTTCGCCTACGATGCGGATGTATTCTTGGGAAGCACCAATGCCATTACCGAGGACGGCATCCTTGTAAACATCGACGGCAACTCAAACCGCGTATCCGCTTATGCGTACGGGCCGAAGAAACTGATCCTTATTGTCGGCATGAACAAGGTCGCGAAGGATGTTGACGCCGCGATCAAGCGCGCCCGCAATGAAGCAGCAACAATCAACGCACAGCGGTTCGGACTCAATACGCCCTGCAATAAGGTCGGGCGCTGCATGGACTGTAAGTCGATCGATACGATCTGCTGTCAGTTCCTGATCACCCGCTTCGAGCGGCACAAGGACCGCGTGCATGTGATCCTTGTTAACGAGAACCTCGGATTCTAAAGGAAAAGGTTTTCGAAAAGAAATCCCGGAATTCCGAAGAAATCACACATTTTCAGACATAAAAAACCGGAGACGGTACGGAAGCATTTCCGAACCGGTCTCCGGTAATTTTTTTTATTCGTTTTCGGCCGGTCTGATAACCGTCCGTTTGAATTCGTAAGGATTTTAGTAAGCCTTGCCCCAGTAAACGAGTGACTTGGCCTTCTTGCCGCAGCATACGCAGGTATCGGAAAGCGTCTCCTGCTTGAAAGGCATGCAGCGGGATGTAACGCCGGCCTGTTCCTTGATGGCGTCTTCACATGCACGGTCGCCGCACCACATGGCTTTGATGAAGCCGGGCTTGTTGTCGGCGATATCCTTGAGTTCTTCCATCGTACGTGCCTCATAGGTGTGAGCGTCGCGGTGTGCGCGTGCACGCTCGAGCATGTCGGACTGGATCGTTTTAAGGAGTTCCGCAAGCTTCTCTTCAATCTCGTCAAGCGAAACGATAAGCTTCTCGCGGGTATCGCGGCGTACGAGTACGGCCTGATTGTTGGCGAGATCCTTCGGCCCGATTTCAATACGAACCGGAATGCCGCGCATCTCCTGCTCGGCGAACTTGAAGCCCGGAGACTTCTCGGAATCGTCCACTTTGATGCGGGTCGAAGTCTTCAGACGGTCACGGAGCGCGTAAGCGGCATCGAGAACGCCTTCCTTCTTCTGCTGGATCGGGATGATCACAGCCTGTACCGGTGCAACAAGCGGAGGAAGAACAAGACCGGAGTTGTCACCGTGTACCATGATGATGGCGCCGATCAGACGGGTCGTCATACCCCAGCTGGTCTGGTGAGGATATACGAGCTTATTCTCCTTGTCGGTATACTGGATACCGAATGCTCTTGCGAAGCCGTCACCGAAGTTGTGGCTCGTGCCGGACTGCAGCGCCTTGCCGTCGTGCATCAGTGCTTCAATCGTATAGGTTGCTTCCGCACCGGCAAATTTCTCCTTATCGGTCTTGCGGCCTCTTACCATCGGGATTGCGAGAACCTCTTCACAGAAGTCCGCGTACAGATTCAGCATCTGCTCGGTTCTTGCCTGTGCCTCTTCGGCGGTAGCATGAATCGTATGTCCTTCCTGCCACAAAAATTCCATGGAGCGGAGGAACGGTCTCGTCGTCTTCTCCCAGCGTACTACCGAGCACCACTGGTTATATACTTTCGGAAGATCGCGGTAGGAGTGTACGATGTGCGAATAGAAATCGCAGAAAAGCGTCTCGGAAGTGGGACGTACGCACATGCGCTCCTGAAGCGTCTCGCCGCCGCCCATGGTTACCCATGCGACTTCCGGAGCAAAGCCTTCCACGTGGTCTTTCTCTTTATTCAGGAGGCTTTCCGGGATAAACATCGGAAGATAGCAGTTCTCCACGCCGGTTTCCTTGAAGCGGCGGTCAAGCTCTTTCTGAATATTTTCCCAAATTGCGTAGCCTGCCGGACGGATTACCATACATCCCTTGATGCCGGAATAATCCACAAGTTCCGCTTTTTTTACGATGTCCGTATACCACTGGGCGAAATCGTCTTCCATATTGGTAATGGACTCAACAAAATTCTCTGCCATACGATATGTCCTCCTGATGTAGCGATCGGAATCCTTTCGGCGGATCCCTTCATAAGGAGAATCCTACTGTTTTTCCGCACAAAAGTCAAGGAAAATAGCAGAACCGCCGGGAAACCGCCGGAAAAGAGATTTTTCCCGGCGCGGCAAATGCCAAAATGTTCTTGTAATGTGGGGGAGAGTTTTGTAAAATAACTATAATAAGGATTTTCGGAAAGGGGAGAAGGCTGTCGCCGGGACGATATGATTACCAACGATTTGGATATGGAAGAACTGGACCGTCAGCTGGAGCAATTCCGGCTTGATGAAGAAGAGCGGGAGAAGCCGAGAAAACCGGTGCTCGATGAAGACGACGGTCCGAGAATCTGGAATCCGTTTGATGAGGATCCGACCGATGAGGATCCGGAGACTACGGAGATGCAGCAGATTCAGCTCTCGAAGCTGGAAACCGTCCGGGACAAGCTTCAGAAGATGCTTGATTCGGAGCGGGCGGATTACGAAGCGGTGGATAAGGTGCGCGAGCGGGAAGGAAAGACGATTGTTTCCGAGTGGCTCTGCACGGCGGGATTTCTTTTCATATTGTTTGGGATCCTGTTCCTGCTGAAGGCGCCGCAGATCATTGTTCCGTGGTTTGTTCTGCTCGTGATCCTGTGCGGTTTCACCGTTCGCCAGATACTGGTCATGCTTAGGCGGACGGCCAACCATCAGATCATGTGCATTGCGGATCCGGCGTCCGCATTTGTCGAAGAAAAGAAAGCCAATACGTATCTTAAGCAGCAACTGCACGCGCATCACCGTATGGGTGAGATCAAAGGCAGAATGGATGAGCTGGACCGGTGGGAGAAGACTATACATAAGAACGGACTGCTGACGGAAGAGGAACTCGAGAAGATGCTGTCGGTTGTTCACATCAACAACCATCCGTCAATCTATGTGAATGAAAAATTTAATCTCGGAGAATGGGCGGAATACATCTTTAAGAAATAGAACCAGTGTGTAATACGATTCGATTCGGAAAGGATGCAGAAATGGAGAACGAAGCTTATCTTGACGAACTGGACCGGGAACTCGCGGAATACAACCGGGAAAGAACAGGAGCGAAACTGAAGCCGGCTGAGAAAGACGGCGGATTTGAGACCGCAAGATACGGATACCAGCTGGAAGCCGTTGAGCAGGGGATCACGAAACTGTCCACCTTTGCGGAAGTTTTTGAGAAGGACATTGTGGCGATCGATGAGCGCAGAAACAGGGATTTTCTGGCCGTGGTCGGCAATGCCGTATGTTTTGTTGCGTCCGGAGCGGGCTCGATCGTATTTGCTTTCTTAGCATTGAAGATGGGTGTCGGCGGAGTGGTGAGTTTCTTCTTCCTCTGCGCGATCTGCGTCGCGGGTGCTGCTTTCTTCGGACTTCGGACCCTCAATAACCTGACTTCGTATCTGATCAAGGAACGCTCCAACCCGCATGACGTATTGGTGGAGCAGAATTATATCCGGAGTTACAAAGGCGAACGGGAGTTTTATTTTGACTGTATCGGCGATCTGCACGGCAGAATTTCCGAGCTGCGCCGCCTGAAGGATAAGATTGAAAAGGACGGTTTTATCACGGATAAGGAACTGGAGCGCGCAAGACACCTCGGCGAATACCGCGAACCGCCCTGCATTTATAAGATGGAGACGTACTCTTTCCGGGACTGGATCGTGTTCCGCGCGGCCACCCGTAAAGCCAAATGATACCGAAACGAAACGGATAATCTGCCGGGGCAGCGGTCCCGGCAGATATTTTGTGACCGTTCCGCCGCTTCACGCATTCAAGAGTTATCCAATGTGTGGAAAAGGAGGCCGTTTTATGAAAGGAAAAGAAAAATGTAAGATCCTGAAGCAGATCCGCAAGAAGATCGCCGAGGAGAACGATATCCAGTATGTTGTTGAGGAATGTAAGCACAAGGGCGAATGCAAAGGCACCTGTCCGAAATGCGAGGCGGAACTTCGGGAACTCGAAAGAGAGCTGTCCCTTCGCAGAAAGATCGGGAAGCATGTGGCGGTGGCGGGTCTTGCTGCCGGAATGATTGTTACGACTACGGCTTGCACTCCGGGAGACGTTATCGACTGGGTGGATTCGATTATGAATCCGATGTACCATCAGCAGGTTGACGGTCTGATGCAGCCTCCGGTTATGGGTGAGCTGATAGAGCCGCTTGAGGGCGACGTCAGTTATCAGGGTTATGATGAGCTGCAGTATAATGAAGACAAGGCTGAGGAAGAAACCTATTGTGAAGAGACTTTAGCAGATGAGTAATCTACTTCCGTTAATCAATTATGACCGTCTTCGGATGGAGACGGACGGAGAAGGCGTGACAACGCTTGTTGCCTCGATGGGGTGTCCCCTGTCCTGCCGGTACTGTATCAACAAACCAATCCTTACCAGGAACGACCTTGTGCGGAACGTGACTCCGGAGGAACTTCTGGAGATGGTCCGGATCGATGACCTGTATTTTCAGGCAACCGGCGGAGGCATCGTGTTCGGAGGCGGCGAACCGCTTCTGCACGCTGCGTTTATCCGGGATTTCGCCGAAATCATGCCGAAGGAATGGAAACTGATTTTGGAGACCAGTCTGAACGTGCCCGAGGAGAACCTGAGGCTTATTATGCCGTATGTCGATTATTACATTGCGGATATTAAGGAAACCGATCCGGAAACATACCTCGCGTATACCGGAATATCCGGCGAGAGGGCATATAATAACCTCAGACTGCTTGCGGAAAGCGGGCTTGCCGGAAAGGTCCGCGTGCGCATTCCGCTGATCCCGGATTTCAATACGCCGGACGATTGCACACGGAGTGCCGAGCGCATCCGGGAGATCGGCGAATTTGACAAAATCGAATTATTCTCCTATATTATTCGTGAGGGGACCGAAACATGAGCACAAAACTCGCTTTTTTCGATATTGACGGAACGCTGAGCGCGCCTTACTATCCGGTGAACGGAGTATTGCAGGCGGGTATGACGGACGAACAATGGTTAGAATTCTGCCGGACGTACCGGGAGGACTCGTATCATTTCTGTAAGCCGGTCATGCCGGTGATCCGTTACGCAAGGGAACTCCGCTGCAGGGGCGCGGAGCTGTATGTTCTTTCGACTTCGCAGACGAAAGAGGAGGATCTGTCGAAAGAACATATCATCGCCAAGTGGTGTCCGGATCTGTTCCGGGAAATACTGACGGTCCGTAAGGACAGCGAAAAGACGCTGAAGATACTCGAGATTGCGGATGCATTGGGCGTTGACCCTGCGGAATGCGAACTTGTCGAAGACACTTATTCCCTTGTTTTGGATGCTATCGGAAAAGGAATCAAAGGAACCCATGTGGCGCAGATCGTCTGTGATCTGTGAAGCCTGCTACGGGTTATCGGCCGCGCCCTCAGCGCGGCTTTTTTGTTCGGCACGGCCGGACGGAAGGGATCAAAAAGGATTTTCGGAATGAAGAATATGCGAAAGACAATTATCATACTCGGGATGGTTCTGCTGCTTGCCGCCTGCGGACGGAAAGGTAAGGAACCCGGCAAACAGAAGGACATTTTAAGCCCGACGGCGGTTCTTACGGTAACGCCTGTGCCTACGGCGGTTCCCGTAACGCAGGCGCCGACGCCCACCGCGACGCCGACTCCGACGCCTACGCCGACCCCGACGCCGGACCCGACGCCCGACCCGATCTTAACGCGGGTGATCTCGGACGTTTATCCCGAAGAGTATAAGGAGAACCTGTACCGGCTCGACGTCTGCTCGCTCGGGAAGGATTACGCGCTCCGTCAGGGCGATTACCGAGACGGCTACGTATTGATGGTCTATTCCGACATCAGGGACGGCTACGGACTTGACGTGACCGGCACGTACTGCCTGTTCCCGCTTCTTGCGCCCGAGCGCAGGATCTACGGTAAGACCGCGCCCGGTGACGTACGCTACAGTCTCGGACCGGACGGAACGCTGTTTGAGATTTTCGAAAATACGGGTGTAATGTACCGTAAGAAGCCTTATGCGGGCGGAATGAGCGAAGCATGGGAATACGGTTCCGAAGCGGTCGTTCTCGGTACGACTTCGGACGGAAAAGCATGGGTTCATACGCCGGACGGCTATATCCGCGGATATGCGTTCGGAACCGATCGGACCATGGATGAGAGCTTCCGGATCGGAACGGAGCCGTATGTTTTAAACGATCTTGTTTACGAAAAAGGAAATTATCTCTGGTTTAAGATACAGACAAAGGGCGGCGAGATGAGCCTTTATTCCGTAAACCGCGCTAACGGCAGGGTTACGACCGAGGGCGGGCTTCTGCATCTCGGAAACCTGAACGACGGCTGCATCGAGTATGACAGCGAAAAGCAGTTTCAGGTGTCGAAGCTTAATGAGACGAACCGGATCCGTACGTTTAAGAAGCAGTATGCGGACGAATTCGTTTCGCTCTGCGCGGAAGACCGGATCCTGAGCAGATACTTTGAGATTAAGGGTAACGATCAGTACGAGGACCATTTCCGCGTGCTGAGTCTTGAAAACGGCGGCGAGACCGGGCGTCTCGATACGTCGATATTCCGCTCGGATTATTCGATGTTTGATACGATCGGATTCGGTAAGGAAGGATATCTGCTGATCGCCGCATACCGGGACGATTTCAGTTCCGAAATATTCCTGCTGGATGCGGGCGGGGAGCCCGCGAAGGCCGATGCGTCCTATCAGATTTACACCCCGAAAGAAAAATATCCGCGCGCCGCGGAAACGGCAGGGCGGATTGAGGCAAATTATCCCGGCGTACACGTTTATTACGAGCAGTTCGCGCTTGATCACTGCCGGATGTATTCCTATGAGATGAAGGCGAGCGAGAATGAGACCATGATCTGCGATTTTCTGGATCTTCTCGAGCAGTATATGGGAGCGTATCCTTCCGGCTTCTTTACGGATCTTGCCGGACAGACGAAGGGCGGGCTTGACATTTATCTTTGCGATTCGTTCCGGGCGGTTTCGAAGGATGTGATTTCCGTTCCGGCGGGGCTTACCAATACGTCGGACAAGACGATTGAGATCGCGTTCAGCGTAAAATACGCATCCGCACTGGAGCAGAATTTTGCCCATGAGCTGATGCATGCGATGGAAGTACGGATCGGCGAATACGAGGAGCAAAACGGCGTGGATTTCGCCCGCTACTGGCGCGAAGAACTGAATTCGCCGCAGTATCCTTTTGCGGATTCTTATCTGGACGGCAAAGGAGAAATGATCTCGGATTATTCCGGAACGACGTTATACGACGTAACGGACGCCTGGTTCATCGACGCGTACGCAAAATCGAACGTGCTCGAAGACCGTGCAAGAACGTTTGAGTATATGTATATTGCTTCGCCGTATCATTTTCAGGGGGCACATTTAAGAGCGAAGGCGCAGTTCCTATGCGCGGTGATCCGCGAAGTTTTCCCGAGCGTGAAAGCGTCCGGGGAAACGATGCGTTGGGAGAGTCTGTTCGGAATCGTGCCCGTAGACGGATACCTTACGTCGTGTAAGGCCGAGCATTGACGGCACACGAAAGAATGCCTTACGGCGTGTAAGGCTGACCGTTGACGGTAATGAGATTGTTCCGGATGTCGGATTGCGCTGCGGAGAACGGCGGCTTGTCGGTATTGATATCGATGCTGCAGCCGGACAGATACAGCTTTCCGAGCGTCAGGAAGGATGTCTTTTTGGATTTGATCATGATTGTTGCGCCGGAGGCGGAAACGGAGCTGGGCGCATAGATGCCTTCGTCATCGGCATTGAGGATGATCATGCCGCCGGTGATGTTGACATATCCGAGGCTTGCTTTCTCGGTGTTGGTCGATTTAATGCCGTCTCCTTCGCATTTGACGTTCAGGGTCCCCCCTGAAATCACGACATAGTCGCGGCCTTTTATACCATGATGTTCGGCGGTAATCGAAAGATTGCCGCTTTTCATTGTAAACGTATCGCTTGTGCTGATGCCGTTATACGACTGCGCATTGACGGTAAGCTTTCCCTCGCCGTCGATAAGAAGCGGCGCGCGCGAATAGATCGCGGCGCTCGGAATGTCTTCCGCCGTCTGCTCACCGGATTGCTCTTCGGCATCCTCTTCGGGAGGCGTGTAAAGATGGCGGTCCGTGATCGTGTTCTGTGATTCGGCTTTCAGGTTAATGCATACAAGCGGCGCGTTTTTGATCCAGACCGGCGAAGAGCTGTCGCAGGTAAGGTTTACGCCGTTCAGATTCAGATAAACGGCTTTGCCGCCTTCCGTATCGACGATCACCTGCATCTTGCCCGTGCCGGAAAGCTGATACGTTCCGGAGCGGGTTATGGTAACGGAGGAATCCGTGACGATCACGCTTTTCGCTTCGGCGCCTTTGACCGTTACCTTATCACCGGAAAATGTGATCTCGGTATCCTCGGAACCGTACCGGCAGGCGCACAGAAAAGCCGCAGCAAAAAGCACGAAGCTCAAAAATGTGATTACGCGTTTCACCATAAATCCCTCCCGATACCGTTCTCTAATAGCAATTCTATCGTGCCCGCTGCAAATAGTCAAACAAAAACACAAAAAATACAGACGGAATTCACAGGGCGAAGATAAACCGGAATTGAGAAAAAGATTGCAACATCCCTTCCGTTTTGATATGATAAACTATGGTTCTTTGTATTATTCTGAAGGAGGAACAGGGGATGGTTCCGCATGAGGGAAGAAAGAGAAGATGGGGAGACCGGTATGACGGTTTCTTAGTACGCAACCTTGATCCGATGACGCGCATGGAGCCTTATTTCATGCCGCACCGGTACGATGCGTGGGTGTTGTTTGAGGACAAGATCGATATTACTGATCTTGAGGCGTTTATCCGTGAAAAGCGGAAGGGAGAGTTTCCGGATCTGACGCTTTATCACGTCGTATTTGCCGCTATCGTGAGAACGTTTGCGGAGGTGCCCGAGCTGAACCGTTTCGTGGTTAACAGCAAGGTGTATTCCCGTAATGAGATCAAGGGTTCCATGGTTGTCATGAAGGGCATGCGCAGGGACAGCGAGCGGAGCATGATCATGCCGCGGTTCCAGCTTGAGGATACGCTTTCAGACGTGGTTCGCAGGATTGATGAAGAGACGAACCAGATTGATACGACGGTCAGCAGCGTGGCCGAGGATCAGAACAAGACGAAGTTCGATAAGGCGGAATTTATCATGGGATCGCTTCCCGCCTGGATGCTGAAGCTTGCGATGTGGTTTCTCCGCAAGACCGACAAGCACGGCATCATGCCGAAGAGCCTGCACAAGGTGAGCCCGTTCCATTCGAGCTTTTTCATTACGAATATGGGATCGATCGGAATGGACGCGGTATTCCATCACATTTATGAATTCGGTACGGTTTCGATCTTCGGTGCGATCGGACGCAAGGAAACGTATTTCGAGCTGAACGAGAAGGGCGAGAAGAAGCGCGGCGTGCGCATCAAGCTGCAGTTTGTCGTGGACGAACGCGCCACGGACGGTTACCTGTATGCGCTTGCATTCCGCCGGATCCGCTATTATCTGACGCATCCGGAAGACTTGATGAACCCGCCCGAAAAGATTGAATTTGACGTGATTGACCGTGTAAAGAAGGGCTGATGGAATCCGGCCGGACTGACCGGATTTGATCGGATTGAAGGGGTTAAGAAAGGATAAGTAATGGATTTCAGTAATAAAATGGTATTGATCACCGGAGCCAGTTCCGGGATCGGAACGGAATTCGCGAAGGCATTTGCCGCGAAAGGATGCAGCCTGATACTGGTTGCGAGACGGTCGGACCGTCTGCATGCGCTTGCCGCGGAGCTCGGAACTCCGTGTGAGGTGCTTCCCGCGGACCTTTCGAAGGAGGACGAGGTAAACCGCATCGCCGAGATCGCGAAGGATCAGAAGGTAGACGTACTGATCAACTGCGCGGGCTACGGGCTGCTCGGCGCGGAGACGGAGCTTGCGCTTTCGGACGAGCTCAATATGATCGACCTCAACATCCGCGCGGTTCACATTCTTACAAAGAAGTTTCTGCCGAGACTGGTTGAGATCGGAAACGGAGCGGTATTGAATGTCGCTTCGAGCGCGGGACTTCTTCCGGCCGGACCGTATCTCAATACGTATTACGCAACGAAGGCGTATGTCGCAAGCTTCACGCAGGGACTTGCGGCTGAGCTTAAGGATCAGGGCAGCAAGGTTTATGTCGGCGCGCTCTGCCCGGGACCGGTTTACACCGAGTTTACCGAGGTCGCGGGCGGCTCGCAGTGGGATAAGGGCATTACCGCGAAAGAATGCGTGGAATATGCCGTAAAGAAGATGGAAAAGGGCAAGACGCTGATCGTTCCGAACGGATCTATTCGGGCGTCGCTGTTCTTCACGCGCCTTCTTCCGAGAAAGTTCGTGATCCGTTTCCTTGCGAAGTTCCAAAAGAAGAAGATCGAACGCAGCTGAGCATAGGCGCGGCGGGCCTTCCGAGACAGCGGAAATATAGGATTTTCCGTCATTTTCCCGCAAAAAATTAAGGCGTGGAGCCAAAAAGATGAAAAATGTGTGATTTTTCTATATCTTGTGGTTGGAAAATGCCCGAAATCGCTATTTTTACTTGACAAGCCTTTTGTTTCCGTTTATAACAATATTAGCGGAAGTGCTTATTTAAAGCACCTTTCGTAGGGGTTCTACACCAGACAATACTGTTAGGAGGACATGAGTTATGAATAAGTCAGAATTGGTTGCTGCTATCGCTGCTAAGGCAGGCGTAACAAAGGACGCAGCAAAGAAGATGGTTGATGCTTTCCAGAACGTTGTTGTTGATGAGCTTGCAGCTGGTGGTAACGTTGCACTTGTCGGCTTCGGTACCTTCGAGGTTTCCGCAAGACCTGCAAGAAGCGGCCGCAACCCGCTTAACGGCAAGACCATTAAGATTGCAGCTTCCAAGCAGCCTAAGTTCAAGGCAGGCAAAGGCCTTAAGGCAGCTGTCAATAAGTAATCCGAGGATTGCAATAAAGGCTGTTCGGCTTGCGCCGGGCAGCTTTTTTTCATGCGCGGGGAATATGCGGGTGCATATTCCCGTCCTGCGCGGAACGGAAGACGGGTGCGCGGCTCCGTGCCGGCATCGGGAGGAATTATGAGATTAGACAAATATTTAAAGGTTTCCCGCCTGATCAAGCGGCGTACCGTTGCCAATGAGGCATGCGATGCGGGACGTGTAAGCGTGAACGGGAAGCCGGCGAAGGCCTCGGTCGAGGTTAAAGTGGGGGACGTAATCGAGATCGGATTCGGCAACCGCCAGGTAAAGGTGGAGGTTACCGAGATTGTTGAAACGACCAAGAAGGAAGAAGCAAAGGACATGTTCCGGTACGTATAACGCGGAAAGCCGCTTTGCGGCTTCAAAGGAGAGGATTCTGTGAGCAGAGGAAGACTTGTATCGGTCGGAAACCTCCGGAAGCGCCTGGTGATATTTGCCGTTGCATTTGCCGCACTGGTCATAGCGGCTACGGCATTGCATTATTCGTATAAGAAGGCGGATGAAACGCTTTCGAAGAAAAAGGCCGAAAAGGCGCGGCTGGAGCGTTTGATTGAAGAGGAACACAAACGGACCGCGGAAATCGCGGATTACCGTGCTTATATTGAAACGAAGAGTTACATTGAAGAAATAGCCAGAGACGTTCTCGGGCTGGTATATCCGGACGAGATCATTTTCAAACCGGTAACGGAGCTTCCGCCGAAGGGCGATGAGCTGCCGACTCCGGGAGGCGGTAAATAATCGGGCCGGTACGGCCGGTCCCGTCGGTAACGCGCAGGCACGCTACCGGCGTTCCCCATGCCTGCGGTACACGGAACGGCAATGAAGCAAAATGTGGAAAAGTTCCTGCGGGAACAGGATATGCTTTCCGGCGGCGGAATCGTTGCCGGGATTTCCGGAGGAGCGGACTCGGTATGTCTGCTTCTTGTTTTGTCTGAGCTTTCCGCGCAGTACGGGTTTCCGCTTCACGCGGTGCACGTCAACCACGGCATCCGCGGCGAAGAGGCGGACGGGGACGAGACGTTCGTTAAAGAGCTGTGCAAGCGGCTCGGCGCAGCATGTCATATATTTCATGAGGACGTTCCGAAAGCGGCAAAGGAGATGGGCACCGGGCTCGAAGAAGCCGGAAGGCTTGTCCGCTACCGGAGATTATATGAAACGGCGCTGGAGACCGGAGCGTGTGCGGTTGCCGTTGCACATCACCGCGACGACAATGCGGAGACGGTTCTGTTCCGGCTGATCCGCGGTTCAGGGATCCGGGGGCTTGCGGGAATTCCCGCCGTCAGCTGCCCGTTTGAACAAAAAGACGTAAAACTGATCCGTCCGCTTCTTCCGTTCGGCCGTGAAGAGATTATCACGGAGCTCGGTGCACGCGGGTACGGGTACCGGAACGATGCCAGCAACGCGGACGATTCCTTCAGCAGGAACCGGATCCGGAACGGCGTCATGCCGATGCTTAAAGAGATAAATGCGGGTGCGGCCGAACACATCGCCGCATTTGCCGCGCAGGCCGAAGCGCTTTCAGAACTGCTCGGGACGGAAACGGACCGCGCATATGAGCGGGCCTTCCGTGACGGGACGCTTCTTACGGAAGCGCTCACGGGAGTTCCCGCAATCGTAAGAACCGAAGTGCTTCTTCGGTACATGAAGGAACTTACCGGCCGCGAAAAGGACTTTACGGAACTGCATGCGAAAGCAGCGGACCGGCTGCTTTCCGGACCGGTTTCAAAGGAACTCAGCCTGCCTTACGGACTGATTCTTGTGAAGACGTACGAAGGTATCCGGAGGAAGGACGGGAGCGAAGGAACGGATGAGGAAATTCCGCTTGTTCCGGGCGAATATCCGCTCGGAAACGGGAAGGTTCTCTCGGTAACGCTCCGGGCACATATTCCGGGCGGTCCCGTAGAAAAAAATAAGTGGATAAAATGCCTTGATTATGATATGATTAATTGCGTTCCGATACTGCGTACGCGGAGAAAAGGCGACTTTTTCTTCGTGAATAAAGAGGGCGGCACGAAACTTCTTCGTGAGTTTTACGTCGGAACGAAGATCCCGCGGGAGGAAAGGGACCGTATGCTTGTGGTTGCGAACGGCTCCGAAGTGTTGTGGATCCCGGGACTGCGGGGGACCGAACGTTATTATGTTACGGACCGGACCGAGAGGGTTCTGGTTTTGGAGGTCAGGTAGCGGTGCAGACGAGAAAGGAAGGTATTATGGAGACTGTAAGTGTTTTAATACCGGAAGAAAGAGTGACTGCGCGGATTCGCGAGATCGCGGCACAGATTACGCAGGATTATGCAGGACGGGAGCTGAAGCTGATCTGCATTCTGAAGGGAAGCGTCTTCTTCACGACGGAGCTTGCCAAGCGGATCGACCTGCCCGTAAAACTTGATTTTATGTCGGTTTCCAGCTACGGCGACGAGATGGAGTCGAGCGGACGCGTGCGGATCGTGAAGGATCTGGACGAGAGCATCCGGGAACAGGACGTTTTGGTTGTCGAGGACATTATTGATTCCGGACATACGCTGTCCTTCCTGTTAGAGATGTTAAAGAGCCGCCAGCCGGCTTCGCTTGCGCTTTGTACGCTTCTTGACAAGCCGGACCGCAGAGTGGTTCAGGTTCCCGTTGATTATGTGGGATTTGAGATCCCGGACGAGTTTGTCGTAGGTTACGGTTTGGATTATGCGCAGCGGTATCGTGCGCTGCCTTATATCGGTGTGCTGCATTTTGATGATTGAAGAAAGGGCTGCCTGGGCAGCATGAGGTAAAACACGTTGAAGAAAAGAAGAGGAGGCGGAGCGATTTTTTATCTGCTCCTCCTGGGTGTATTGATCTTCTCCCTAATCTATTCCTCGATCCTTTCGAGAAAGAACATGGAGTATACCCATGATTCGTTCATCGGAAGTATCGAGAAAGGAGATATCGACAGCATTGAAATCGTTCAGAATGAGGAAGTTCCGTCCGGAACCATCTACGTTCAGCTGAAGGACGGATCGGAGAAACGCTTTTATACGACCGATGTGAATCGGATCATCGCGGAAGCGGAAGCGGCGGGAATACCGTACGGCGTATCGGATATCAACAAGCCGCACTGGTTCTGGACCAATGTATTTCCGTTTTTGATCCTCGGACTGATCGTCGTAATGTTTTATCTGTCTCTGACCCATGCGCTCGGAGGCGGCAATTCCCAGCTCATGAACTTCGGAAAGAGCCGTGCGGAGATTACGATGCCCGGCCAGATGGGAATCAATTTCAGCAAAGTAGCGGGACTTCATGAGGAAAAGGAAGAGATGCGCGAAGTTGTCGACTTCCTTGCGAATCCGAAGAAGTATTTAAGAGTAGGCGCGAGAATTCCGAAAGGAATCCTGATGGAGGGACCTCCCGGTACCGGTAAAACGCTTCTTGCGAAGGCAGTTGCCGGCGAAGCGGGCGTTCCGTTCTTCTCCATTTCCGGTTCCGACTTCGTGGAAATGTTCGTCGGTGTCGGCGCATCCCGTGTGCGTGACCTGTTCGATCAGGCGAAGAAGAACTGCCCCTGTATCGTATTTGTCGACGAGATCGACGCGGTCGCAAGAAAACGAGGCTCCGGTCTCGGCGGCGGCCATGATGAACGTGAGCAGACGCTGAACCAGCTCCTGGTGGAGATGGACGGCTTCACGATAAATGAAGGGATCATCGTCCTTGCGGCAACTAACCGTGTGGACATCCTCGATCCCGCAATCTTAAGACCGGGCCGTTTCGACCGTAAGGTTGTGATCGGGCGCCCGGACGTTAAGGGAAGACTTGAAATCCTGAAGGTGCATTCGGCCAACAAGCCTCTCTCGGAGGATGTTAACCTTGATCATCTCGCACAGATCACGGCCGGATTTACCGGTGCCGATCTCGAGAACCTGATGAACGAGGCGGCCATCAGCGCAGCCAAGGAAGACAGGGCTTTCCTGAACGAGGAAGATGTGAAGAAGTCTCTGATCCGTGTCGGCGTCGGCACAGAGAAGAGAAGCCGCGTGGTATCCGAAAAGGAGCGCCGGATTACGGCATTCCACGAAGCGGGTCATGCAATTCTCTTCCACGTATTGCCGGATGTGGGGCCGGTGTATAATGTATCCATTATCCCGACGGGTAACGGTGCGGCAGGTTATACGATGCCGCTTCCGGAGCGGGATGAAATGTTCCTGACGAAGGGTAAGATGCTTCAGCAGATTATCGTCGATCTCGGCGGACGCGTGGCGGAAAGCCTTGTATTTGACGACATTACGACCGGTGCGAGCATGGACATCAAGTCCGCTACCTCGACCGCGAGAGCAATGATCACCAAGTACGGTTTCTCCGAACTCCTCGGAACGGTGAACTACGACATGGACGATGAGGAAGTATTCATCGGACGTGATCTGGCGCATCCGAGAAGCTACAGCGAGAATGTGGCCAATACGATCGATGAGGAAGTACGCCGTATCATCGACGGCTGCTACAAAGAGGCGGAGCGCCTGATCAAAGAGAATCTTCCGGTGCTGAATGCCTGCGCAAATCTTCTTTTGGAGAAAGAAAGAATCACGAAGGAAGAGTTCGAGGCACTGTTCGGAATCGTTCCCGAGCAGCCGCTGATTTCCGATATTCAGCTGGATTAAGCCCTCGTTGAAACACTGTCACAGAAAAATCACATTCAGCATCTTGCATTTTCCTGCGTATAGATGTATAATGTAAATGTGGTTTAACAACTGTATGTTTTTTCTCTTGTAAGAAAGGAAGGATGGAAAACTATGAAGAAAAGAATGATAGCACTGCTCATGATTCTTGTTCTCGGTTTGAGCTGCCTTACGGCTTGCGGCGATAAAGACGATGACGAGAAGAAGGGCAAGAAGAAATCCGCAAAATCCTACGAGACCGTTTACGATGTCGTAGACGCAATGCAGGAATTCAAGAAGGGTACCGTGATCCTTACCATTGACGCCGATGCAGGCGAGGACGGAATCATTAAGGGTACCATCAACGCGGTATGTGACGGCAAAGGCAATTTCAAACTCGGTATTGCCGCTGACGTAAATACCAAGGACCAGAAATTCAGCGTTTCCGCTGATGACATTCTGATCGTTAAGGACAAGATGGCTTACATCAACCTCGGCGCTATCCTGAAAGCGGCCGATATGATTGCGGGCGAGGGAATCTCCGAAATGTTCGCAGACATGAAGCTCGGATATTTCGCAATCCCGCTTCCGGATGATCTTGATACTGCCGCAGCATTCGATACCGTTAACACTACTGTTTCCGGTACCGGCGATTTCCTGAGAGCAGCTCTTAAAGATGCGGAAGTGAAAGGCGAGGACGGCGATTTCACCGTTAAGTTTACGAACGCTCAGTCTTACAAGACGTTCATCGGCGCAACCGCGGATTATATCGAGAAGAAGACTCCTGAGCTTACCAAAGCTGTTAACACGGAGGATCTTAAGAAAATCGACCTTAACGCATATGTTAAGAAGCTCCTCGACTACTACGGAGAGGACATCAACATCCTTGCAGGTGCGATCGGCATTGAGCAGGCACAGGTTGACGCTTTGATCGAGCAGATTAAGGCGCAGGATCTTAACGCAGCCCTTGCAGGCGCTGTAGATGAGAAACTCGGCAATACCGATGCTCTGAAGTCCGAGCTTGCGGAGGCTGTTACCGAACTTCGTAAGACTGCAGAGCAGATTACCGATGAGCAGGTTAAGGATCAGCAGCTTGAATTTAACGTAAAGGTTACCGATGCGGGCTATAAGATCAAGGGTAATGCGGTTCTGAAGGAGAACAACAAGGAAGTTAAGATTGACTACTCCGTTCGCATTTCTGAAGACGTATCGAGCATCTCCGCTCCGAGCGACATCACCAGACTTCGTGATTTCAAGGATCTTGTTGCAAGTCTCGGCGGAATGATCGGCGGAATGATGAATTAGTCAACTGTCGGGTCATTGGGAGACTATATATGCAAGTTGCACAAAAAGTTGCATGTGCTTTTGTAAACTTTGTGCACACTAAAGCGGGGGTCAGTGATATTATAATGGCTGTAAACCCCAATACATTATATAGTTTTTGCTACACCCCATAAGTAACAAAAATACCTTCTCCGAGAAACGCCGCTGCCCCCAACAGCGGCGTTTTTCATTGCGTCCGGAAACTTCTTACCGGAAAGGACATACCATGAATGAAGAAGTGAAGAAACTGGCGGACCGGCTGATCATAGAGCACTCCCTTCCGCTTGAAGGATATGCGCAGCTGATCCGGGAGCGTGACGCGGAGACTGCGGCATATCTCGCCGCGGCAGCGGTCGATGTCCGTAAGAAGATATACGGAAACAAAGTATACGTGCGCGGATTGATCGAGATCGGGAACATCTGTAAAAACGACTGCCTGTATTGCGGAATACGCCGCAGCAACAGTAAGTGCGAGCGGTACCGGCTGACAAGTGACGAGATTGTTTCCTGCGCGGAAGAGGGGTACCGGCTCGGGTTTCGTACATTTGTCCTGCAGGGAGGAGAACTCCCGGCCGATACCGATGACATTCTCTGCGGGCTTGTACGCAGGTTGAAGGAGGCGCATCCGGACTGTGCCGTGACGCTTTCTTTGGGAGAGCGGAGCCGCGAGAGTTATGAGAAACTCCGCGCGGCCGGCGCCGACCGGTATCTGTTAAGACATGAGACGGCCGATCCGGAGCATTACGCGATGCTTCACCCGGCGGAGATGAGCTTTAAGAACCGTATGCGCTGCCTCCGTGATCTGAAGGAACTCGGGTATCAGACCGGCTGCGGATTTATGGTCGGTTCTCCTTACCAGACGCATGAGCATCTCGCAAAAGATCTGAAGTTCATCGAAACATTCCGCCCGGAAATGTGCGGGATCGGACCATTTGTCCCGCATCATGAGACGCCGTTTGCCAAGGAACCGGCGGGCAGCGTGGAATTAACATGCTTTCTGTTAAGTATGATCCGGCTGATCCTTCCGAATGTGCTGCTTCCTGCGACGACCGCACTCGGAACCATGCACCCGAGGGGCCGCGAACTCGGCATCCTTTCGGGGGCCAACGTAGTGATGCCGAACTTAAGCCCGGTAAGCGTCCGCAAGCAGTATGAACTGTATGATAACAAAATCTGCACCGGCGAAGAATCCGCCCAGTGCATCAAATGCCTCGAGAGCCGCATCACTGCGATCGGTTACGAACTCTCGATGGAGCGGGGAGACTGCAGAAAGGACTGCTGAACCCGAACCGGAGCAGGCTGTCGCCGCCTGAAATCGTTACCGGAGCAGCCGGACTCCCCCTTATAATCGTAACAAAACCGTCTGCCTAACGGCTTGACAGTTATGTTATAATGGGTACAAATCTGACGGGAAAGTATCTTCTGACCCGCAAGAAAGGACAATTGAATATGGCAAAGTATGATCCCAAATCTCTTCGTGCGGAGGAGTTCATCAACGATGAAGAAATCCGCGCAACTCTTCAGTATGCGGAGGAGCATAAGCATGACCTTCCGCTGATCGAATCCATCTTAGAAAAGGCACGTCCCAAAAAGAACGGACAGGGATGCACCTGTGCGGGGCTCACGCACCGTGAAGCATCGGTTCTTTTAGCATGCGACCTTCCCGAAGTCAACGAGCGTATCTGTGAGATCGCCGAGGAGATCAAACTCGCGTTTTACGGAAACCGTATCGTTATCTTTGCGCCGCTGTACCTCTCCAACTATTGTATCAACAGCTGCGTGTACTGCCCTTACCACATTAAGAACAAACACATACCGCGTAAGAAACTGACTCAGGACGAGGTTCGTGCTGAGGTAATTGCATTGCAGGATCTCGGACATAAGAGGCTTGCGATCGAGTCCGGCGAGGACCCGGTCAACACCCCGATCGAGTACATCCTTGAATGCATCAAGACCATCTACAGCGTTCACCACAAAAACGGCGACATCCGCCGCGTGAACGTCAACATCGCTGCCACGACGGTCGAGAATTACCGTAAGCTGAAGGAGGCCGGAATCGGCACCTACATCCTGTTTCAGGAAACCTACCATAAGGAAAGCTATGAGCGGCTTCATCCCGCGGGACCGAAGCACAACTACGCTTACCATACCGAGGCAATGGACCGCGCGATGGAGGGCGGCATTGACGACGTCGGTCTCGGCGTACTGTTCGGTCTTGAATTGTACAAATACGAATTTGCCGGTCTTATCATGCACGCGGAGCATCTTGAAGCCGTACACGGCGTAGGACCGCACACGATCAGCGTACCGCGTGTAAAGCGCGCGGATGACATCGATCCGGACGTATTCGACAACGGCATCGACGACGACACATTTGCCAAGATTACGGCGTGCATCCGCCTTGCGGTTCCGTACACCGGAATGATCATCTCGACGAGGGAAAATGAGCAGGTACGTTCCAAACTCCTGCGTCTCGGCGTTTCGCAGGTGAGCGGCGGCTCGAGAACATCGGTCGGCGGCTACGCGGGCTACACGCCCGAAGAGCGTCCGCATGACACGGAGCAGTTCGATGTTTCCGACCAGCGTTCGCTTGACGAGGTGGTATGCTGGCTGATGGAAAGCGGACACATTCCGTCGTTCTGTACCGCGTGCTACCGCGAAGGACGTACCGGTGACCGCTTTATGAGTCTCTGTAAGAAGGGACAGATCCTTAACTGCTGTCATCCGAACGCATTGATGACGCTCACGGAATACCTGGTCGACTATGCTTCACCGAAAACCGCTGAGGTCGGGTTCAAGATGATCGACGAGGAACTGAAGAAGATTCCGAACGAGAAGGTCCGCGCAATCGCAGCGCAGAACATCGAGGATATCAGGAACTCGAACCGGAGAGATTTCCGGTTCTGATTAACGGATTATTGATTTCGGAAACGGAGAGCCCCAAGAAGGACTCCCCGTTTCCGTATACGGAGGAATACTATGAGTTTACAGGAAACCGTATCGGCCGAACGAATCCATATCGCATGGTTCGGAAGACGTAACGCCGGCAAATCGTCTCTCGTCAACGCGGTTACCGGACAGGATATCAGTATCGTATCGGACGTTCCGGGTACGACAACCGACCCGGTCCGTAAAGCAATGGAACTGCTGCCTCTTGGACCGGTTCTGATGATCGATACGCCCGGAATCGACGACGAGGGAGCGCTCGGAGAACTGCGCGTGGCGCGCACGAACCGGATTCTTGCGGAAGCGGATATCGCCGTTTTGGCGGTGGACGGCTCCGTCGGTCTTACGGATCCGGACCGCGAACTTCTTACAATCTTTCAAAAGAGAAACCTGCCGACGGTTTTAGCTTATACGAAGGCAGACCTGGCCACAGAGGAGATCCGTGCGCTGCGAAGGAAGGAAACCGAGGAGGAACCCTCGGTCGGTTCCGACAATGCGGAAGCACCGGAACACCCTGCAGCCCGGCAACCTAAGCCCGCCGTCATCTTCACCAGCTCCGCGACCGGCGAAGGCATTCACGAATTAAAGGAACTGCTCGGTTCCTTTGCGCCGCGTCTTGCGGAGCGGAAGCGCATCTTAACCGACCTGATCCCTCAAGGGAGCGCGGTCGTCCTTGTCGTTCCGATTGACGAATCCGCCCCGAAGGGGCGTCTGATCCTTCCGCAGCAGATGGTATTAAGAGAACTGCTTGACGAGCATTGCCGCGCTTTGGTATGTCAGCCCGAAGAACTCGCCGAAACAATCGGTTCGCTCCGCAATCCGCCGGCTCTCGTCATTACGGATTCGCAGGCGTTCGGAAAAGTTAACGCCGCGCTTCCCGAAGACATCCCGCTTACTTCGTTCTCGATTCTTTTCGCCCGCTATAAGGGCAATCTCGGAACGCTGATCGAGGGTGCGGAAGCAATTGACCGGCTGAAGACGGGCGACCGCGTTCTGATCGCGGAAGGCTGCACGCACCACAGGCAGTGCGGCGATATCGGAACCGTAAAAATCCCCGGGTGGCTTAGGAAACGGACCGGCACGGAACCGGTGATCGAAACGGTGTCGGGAGCGGATTGGCCGGACGATCTGAGCGGTTATCGGCTGGTAATCCACTGCGGGGCATGCATGCTTCCGGAGCGGGAAATGCAGCGCCGCATCGAGGCTGCATCCGCAGCCGGGGTTCCGATCGTCAACTACGGTGTCGCAATCGCGCATATGCACGGAATTCTTAAGAGGAGTCTTTCCGTCTTTTCCGTTTGACAATCCTTTCGAGAACAGATAAAATGCTTCGTAGGGCCTTTGCCCGAAACGGAAAGTAAGGAAGGGCCGGTTTCGTAAGAAACCGGACAGAGATCTATGAGTATTACTGAACATCCTTGGCAGGAAGCGTTCTTCAGCGACGGAACCGAATTGTTCCGAAGTCCCTCCGAACCGGACTGCAACAGCCTTGTAAAGATCCGGCTGCGCATGCCCAACGCAGAGGGATTTCGTGCTTTTACGGTGTACCGTGGACGGCGCATTCCGATGAAACCGGTCGGCGCGCACGTCCTGTTCTCGCTTCATGAGGCGGAGCTTCTTGTCGGAACGGAACGGGTGTCTTATCATTTTCTGGTGGAAACGCCGTACGGCACGTATCGATACGACAGAGACGGCCTCAGAGCTGCGGAAACGCCCGAGGAGGCGCCCGATGGGAACGAGGCGGGAATTCCCGCACCGGATGCGGAGTTTTGCTTTACGCCCGGTTTCCGCACGCCTGACTGGGCAAAGGGAGCGGTCATGTATCAGATTTTCGTGGACCGCTTCGCCGGGTTTGACATCGAAAACTCCGTAACGGACCGCGAGTACTATTACATTGACGATTACGTGCGGCGCGTCGCCGACTGGAACCGTTATCCCGAGGCAAGCGACGTCGGACTTTTCTACGGCGGCGATCTGAAGGGCATTCTGAAGAAGCTTGACTACCTGCAGGATCTCGGCGTGGAAGTTTTGTATCTGAACCCGATCTTTGTTTCGCCTTCCAATCATAAATACGACATTCAGGATTACGACCATGTGGATCCGCACTACGGCGTCATCATCAACGACGATCCGAGGGTGCTTGCGGAAGGGGATACCGACAACCGTCACGCATACCGCTATATCGCGCGTGTGACCGACCCGGAGAACCTTGAAGCGAGCAACGCGTTCTTCGCGGATTTCGTAAAGGAGATTCACAAACGCGGGATGAAGATCATCCTTGACGGCGTATTCAACCACTGCGGTTCTTTCAACAAATGGCTGGACCGCGAAGGCATTTATAAAGACGCGCCCGGATTTGCCCCGGGAGCATATCCGTCCGCAGACAGTCCGTACCGCGATTATTTCTCGTTCCGCGAGGACGCATGGCCGGACAACGACACTTACGAAGGCTGGTGGGGGCATGCGACGCTTCCGAAGCTGAATTACGAGAAGTCGCCGGAACTGTGCGAGGAGATTCTCCGGATTGCCAGAAAATGGGTCTCGGCCCCGTACGGGATCGACGGCTGGCGTCTCGACGTCGGCGCGGATCTCGGACACAGCTCCGAATTCAACCACTCGTTCTGGAAGGAATTCCGCAGGCACGTCAAGGCCGCCAACCGCGACGCAATCATCTTGGCGGAGCACTACGGAGATCCCGAAGCATGGCTTCGCGGCGACGAATGGGACACGGTCATGAACTATGACGCGTTCATGGAGCCTGTAACCTGGTTTTTAACCGGTATGGAGAAGCACAGCGACGCGTTTCGTGAGGACCTTTTGAACAACGACGCCGCATTTGTCGGCACGATGCGCAGGAATATGCGCAAGTTCGAAAGCGGTTCGCTGTATGCGGCGATGAACGAGCTGTCGAACCACGACCATTCGCGGTTTTTGACAAGAACGAACCGGACCGTCGGCAGGACCGCGGTACTCGGGCCGGAAGCGGCAGGGGAAAATGTGAGCCGCCCCGTCATGCGGGAAGCGGTGCTGATGCAGATGACTTGGCCCGGCGCTCCGACCGTTTATTACGGCGACGAAGCCGGACAGGTCGGCTGGACCGACCCCGATAACCGGCGCACCTATCCGTGGGGCAGGGAAGACCGCGAGATGCTCGGCTTCCACCGTGAGATGATCCGGATCCATAAGAATTATCCGGCGCTCAGGAGCGGCTCGCTGATGATGCTTACGACCGCGCCCGGCGTGCTCTGCTACAGCCGGTTTGACGCGGATTCGGTATTGATCATCATTATCAACAACAATCCGGAAGACCGCGAGGTTGTTGTGCCGGCGTGGAAATGCGGCGTTTCGGACGTGCACAAGATGGTGCGCATCATGAAGACCGACCGGGCGGGTTATTGGCCGGATGCGGTCATTGTCATGCCGAAAAACGGCGAGTTCACCGTAACGCTTTCCGCGGAAAGCGGTGTCATTTTCAAAAACCTGCAGAATGACGAGGTAGGTCTTTCAAAGACCGTGCCGGAGCGGTGAGGACGTCGCCTCGCGGGGCATTTGCGCGAAACGCCCCGGAGGCAAGGATTTAGTTGCATAAACGGTCCGAATCGGCTAAAATAGAACCATAGTGCGGTGCAGGATGGGGAATACGCTCTGATACCGCGGCATTAATATTTCGGAAGCGGAGGTTTTTCATGAACTTTTTCAGCAGAAAGAATCAGGTTATGATTGTGCGCATTATCGTGATTTTGCTTGTTCTTACCATGATCGTTGCGCTCTTTGCCTGGATAAGATAGGATTGATCAAATGATTGAAGTCGAACATATTGCAAAGCGATACGGAAAGAAAGAAGTCCTCAGGGATATCTGCTTTACGGCAAAGCAGGGCGAATGCGTGGCAATCGCGGGAGCGAACGGCTGCGGAAAGTCCACTCTGCTCTCGATCCTTGCGGGAACGCTGCGTCCGGACGGAGGCGATTTCCGGGCATTCGGGCATAATATGTTCCGCGAACCGAAGGAACGGGAGCGGATCGTCGGTTATGTTCCGCAGGAGAATCCGCTGATTCCCGAGCTGACGGCACGGGACAATCTGCGGCTTTGGTACTGCGACAGCCCGTATGACATGGATACCGAGCTCGAGAAGGGCGTTCTTGCCATGCTCGGAATCGGTGATTTCATCAATGTCAAGGTTTCCAATATGTCCGGCGGTATGAAGAAAAGACTCAGTATCGGATGTTCCGTTGCGATGGATCCGCCGGTGCTGATTATGGACGAGCCGAGTGCGGCGTTGGACCTTCTCTGTAAGGCGAGCATCCGCAATTACATGGCTGAGTATAAGAAACGAAACGGTATCATCCTGATCACGACACACGATGAACAGGAATTGGATCTGTGCGACCGCATTCTGATCATGAGACAGGGCGTGCTTTGTGAGGAAGACCCTTCCCTCCGCGGAGATGCCCTGCTTCAGAAGATCATGTAAAGGAGCGAAGATGCAGGAATTTGTCCCGCGGCCGCCCTTTGATGAGAACGGACGGGCCGTATACGAAGGACAATCGAAGAAGAAAACGATAACCCCGCTTCATTGGATCATTCCGGCGGGGCTTCTTGCTGTTGTTGCGGTTGTGATATTGGTGATCGTATTCCGTCCGAAGAAACCCGAACCGTTCTGCCGTGCGGCATTGAAGGATGCGATTTCGGACAGCTTTGCGGACGGCGATCCGATGATGAAGGAGCTCAGGCTCGAAACAATCCGCAAAACGCTTGAAAGCAAGAATTATTCCCTCAGTACGGTGCTCGCCGTGCAGTCGATCGACGCGCCGGAAGGAACCGTAACCGATAACCTTTTGAACCGGCTCGGCATGGAACCCGAGGACGTTCCGAAGGGAATCGGCATCTCCGTCGGTGTGGAGGCCAAGAAGGACGAAGGATTCCAGGCAAGGCTCGGAATCGCGCTCTCAAGCCTTCAGCTGACCGTTTTAAAGCTGTTCGGAAACAGCGAGTATATGACGGTCACGTCCCCGAGACTGTTAGACGGAGGACTCGGATTTTCCTACCGCGAGCTGATGGACGGCTGGTATGACAACATCGGCTGGAATCTCGTGAAAGCGGAGAAGCGGCAGGAGACCAAGGACGGAATCCGCAATACAATGGACCGTTTCCGCATCGAAGGGCTTATTTCTCTGTTCATCGACGGACAGTCGCCGCTTCGGTATTTCGGAGAAGGCTACGATACCGCGATCGACAATCTGTTAAACAAAATTCATTTCGAAGAGGCGAAGAACGCTTCCGGACGCCGCGTGCAGGAGAAATTCCACGTCGGCGGCGAGAGACTCCTCTGCTACGGCTATATCGGCCGTTTTGACGCCGAGGAGATATGCAAGCGTATCCGCGCCGTCACGGGACTTTCCAAGGCGGATTTCGACGTGGTGGAAGGCTCGGAGACGATTGAGGCGCACCTTTATATTACAAGGCGCGGGGAACTGATCTTCGCGGAGTTTTCGACCGATCTTTCCGTGCTCGGAAGGGTCGTGCCGCTTACGCTTAAATACGAAGCAAGCGGGACCGATGATCCGCAGGACCATTTTATCCTGACCTTATCGACGATCGTTGCGGACAAGGCGGTTTCGGTGAAGATCGAGAAGAATTCCGCCAAGAGTCCGTACGGCGTTCGTTCCCAGTGGGACGGCGACCTCGTGATCGGAAATGATACGTACGGAATCACCATTCAAAGCAATTACGCGCCGAAGGACGGCAAGCTCGAAGTCGTCGCGAAGACGTTTATGGACGGCTCGACGGTCGGCGGACTTGAAGCCGAGGCGCAGGTCAGACCCGACGACGAGTACGAGATGAATTTCCGCAATATGAAGGTTTGGGACACGTACAGCGGAACGACTTTCATGCTTACATGGAAGTTCTCGGTTGCCCCGAAGAACGACGCATTTTCCTCCTCCGAGCCCGCCAGAGTCCGGGACGTCAACAAGATGACCGTGAAAGAGTGGGACGAGCTGTACGAAGAGATTAAGGAAAATCTGAACAAATACCTGCAGTATCTCTCGGACCTGATGTGACGGGTCCCGAAAGGAACAGAAAACGATGAAACTGACCGGAACGCTGATCCGCATGGAAGAAAAGCGAACGCTGAAGATTCTGCCGCAGTACATTCTCGGGGTATTGCTTCTGACTGCCCTGATTTCCGCGGTAGTGGTTTTCTGCGCCATTGCGACCGACCGGAACGTTGCCGAGCAGGATCTGAACGTGGCGCTTGTCATGAATGACAACGACTTCCTAAGAACGTTCGGAATGGACGTGCTCGAGGCGTCGACAAGCGTCAGTATGATGTGCACCTTCCATGAGACCGAGGAAGAGGATGCGATGTCCGGTCTTGAGAGCGGCAAATACTCCGGCGTCGTCCTGTTCCCGGATCATTTCGTCGGAAGCGCCGTCACCGGTGAGGAAGACGCGCAGGCGCAGATGTATCTGCCGAAGGTGGACGGGTTTAACAACCGCCTGGTCGCGGGTCTTGCGGAAATCGCCGGCGGACTTCTCGGACGGACCGAAGTCAGCATTCTGACGGCGGTTCAGTCGGCATCCACGGCCGAGGAAGTGACGCAGTACGACATTAACCGCGTGGAGAATGATACGCAGAACCTGTTCTTCGACTTCTTCATGGCAAGAGAAGATTTTTATTCAAAGGATTCCGCATCCGGTACCGGCAACCAGACCGTTATCCAGTACTATGTCTGCGCAGCAATCGTGCTCCTTCTGCTGCTCGGCGGAATCAGCTGCGGACAGCTTCTCAAGGGGGATCCGGCGGCATTTGAAAAGCAGCTTGCGCTGCACCGTATCGGAACGGCCAAGCTTCTTTTGATCCGTTATCTTGCCGTATTGAGCCTTTTTGCCATTCTTTACACGCTTCTTTTCGCGGGGATGCTGACCTGGTATACGGTTCATCCCGAAAGCTTTACGAATCTGCTTGACTTATCGACGGCGGGCGAGCTCGGATACTGGTTCCTTGCGGGACTTCCGGTGCTGCTTCCGGCAGCCGCGATCGTCGTATTTGTATACTCCTTTGCCGCCAACCAGATCGGCGGAATCCTTTTACTGTTCATTCTCGTTATGGTTATGGGATTTGCTTCCGGACTGCTTGCTCCGGCAGCCTTCCTGCCGGCCAAGATCCGCGTGATCGGCGCATATCTTCCGACGGCGAGAATGCTGAACGTCATGAAAAACGGAATGACGCATGCGGTTGACTTCGGACTTCTCGGAGTGGTGTTTGCGGAAAGCGCGGCAATCGTTGCGACGGCGATCGCCATCTCCTGTGTGAAGAGGAGGTGGGCGGAATGAAACGGATGGGCATGTGGCTTCTTTTGATGACCAAGCGCCTTATGAAGAAGCCGTCCTTTGTCATTATTCTCGTGCTGCTTCCGGCAATTCTGATTCTGTACCGGTTTATTATCCGTCAGGACAGCGGAACGCTTCGGGCGTGCATTTATGTGCCGGACGGGAGCGACCGTTATGCGGAGGAGGTTGCGGACAGCCTGGTGAAAGCGGATTATGCGGCGGTTTTCTACCGTGTGGATTCGGAAGATGATCTGTACAGCGACGTTATCGCGGGACGCGCGGAAGTCGGTTATATATTCCCGAAAGACCTCGGGCAGCGGATTCTGAAGAAGAACTGGGCGGGCTCGATCACGATGGTCGTATCCGACACAAGCCACTACGCCACATTTGTCAACGAATACGTTACGGTGGAACTGTTTTCGAACATGACCGAAGACGTGCTGACCGACTATCTGATGAACCGGAGCGGTCTGGAGTTCGACGAAGAAGAGCTTCGGAAGACGATCCGGGACAATCTTGAGAAGCAGGAAGAACGCGGACCGGTAATCGCCGTTCATTATCGCGATTTTTATACGAACGAAGAGATATCCGAGGAAGAGGTAAAGGCGGAGAACTACTTAACCGCGCCGATCCGCGGAACGGTGGCCCTTTTCGTGATGCTTGCCGGATTTGCCGGACTCGTGTTCTGGTTTCAGGACAACGCGGAAGGCCGGTTCAAGGTCATGAGCTATGAGAAGCGGCCCGTTATCAACTACGGCTCGCTGCTTCTGCCGACGCTGCTCGCGGGCATTGTCGGACTGGTCTGCATTTTGATTTCCGGACTCGGACGCAACCCGTTCGCGGAAATCGGGCTGATGTTACTTTACTGCATTTTCATTGCGGGCGTCTGCGAGCTGCTCCGCATGATCGTGCCGTCCGTAAACGCGATCTGCGCGGCAATCCCGATCGTCGCAATCGCAAGTTATCTGTGCTGTCCGATCATTCTCGATCTGAAGAAGACGGTGCCGGTAGTAACGTATCTGCGGAAAATCCTTCCGCCGAACTATTATCTTGAAATCTACAACGGAACGCCCGCATGGGCACTCGCGCTTGCAGCCGCGGTTGTTACCGCGATCGCCGCGGCTATGGAGTTCATCGGCGTCCGGAAAGCATAACATATGAAAAAGGCAGGTATCCGAGCGATACCTGCCTTTCTTAGTTTATCCGGTTCCGGTAATTATTTATACTTGCTGATCAAAGAAAGAGCGTGGTCCGCTTCCTCTTTCGTTGTTCCGCCCGTAAGGAAAAGCATTATGCCGTTCCGGTTTATCTTGCGTGCGTAATAGTAATAATATGTTCTGGTGGAACCGATCTGCACTTCGATGGGAAGACATTCATACTTTTTGCCGGCGATAGTGGCGGTTGTCGTCGCATAGTAGGTAATGTTCGCATTATATAAGCGCCCGAAAATGCCGACGCTTCCGGTCGAGATTTCCTTTTTGATGTCATCAAACCCATCCTGGACGGAAAGATTACCTTTTATCGTGCAGATTCCGATAAGACAGGTCTGTGCTTTGTTTCGAAACGTACGCATCATTCCCGAGGAATTGGAGGTCTCCTGGTATTTTGAAAAATCATCAGGAAGCTCGACCTGTACCTTAGCCCACTTATTGACATATCTGCCGCGTTCATAAGTGCCTTCCTCATATTGCGATTTCACATAATGAATTGCAAGAAAAGCGGCAAGTCCGACAATCGCGACTACAACAAGTACAACGACGATGATGTTGGCTTCACCGCGGTTCTTTCTTTTCTTCATGAACTACTCCTTTCCGATACTTCTCAAAAGTATTTCCCTACACCTCAATTATGCTGGGGGCAGCCTGCTTTGTCAAGGTTTTTCGGAATAATCTGGAACTTGATACTTGACGGGGATTTGTGATATAATGAAGCGAATATGGGGGTGTGTTTCTCTGTATCGGAAAGATGCCCGGTTTTGGGAGGACGGAATGGCAAGGGAAAGCATCGGAACCGCAGAATTCGAGCGGCTTGTCGCGAGAACCGGAAACGAAGATTATCTTGCCCGCCCTTATGCTGGAAGGCGGGATGACATGACGCCTTCCGAATGCGTGATGATGGCAGCGGCCAACGACTGCTCCGTCATGACGGCAAGCGGCACGATGACCGGCCGAAGCCCGGTAATCGTCCGTATGGCAATCTGCAGGGCAATTAACGGACTGGCGGTACGGAACCGGACCGTGAAGGCAGTTTCTCTTTTTCTGAATGTGCCAGCTGGGATGCCGGAAGCGGAGATACGCCCGTTCATGAGGGAAGCTTATGCGGTGACACCCCTTTCCGACGTTGAGATCATACGTACCGGTACCGATTCGGTAACCGCTTACGCGGCGGCATACGGAGAGCCTTCCGCGGAAAGTTCCGAAGCGAAAGCCTCCGAAGCGGCGCGGAACAATCAGGAACCAAAGACGTTTACGGAATATCCTCCGGACGCCGAGTGCCGCATCGTGATGTGCGGAACGGCGGGAGCGGAGGAAACCGTTTTATTGTACGAAGAGAACCGGGACCGGTTAAAGAATCGGTATCCGGAGCATTTTCTCAAAGACATACCGCTTCTTGCGGACGGGCTGAATGCAGCGGAATACTGCGGGATCGCATGGGAGCACGGAGCTCTTTACCAATATGCGTGCGGAGACGGAGGCGTGTACTCCGGGCTGTTCGGAATGTCGGAAAGACTTCGCACGGGGTTGTCGGTCTGCCTTCCGTCAATACCGATTTCGCAGAAGACGATTGAAATCTGCGAAGAGCTGGATACGGACCCTTATCTGATCGGAGCGGGCGGCTGCATCCTGATGATCACGAAACATGCGGAGGAACTCCTTAAGGCCCTTTGGGAAGCCGGAGCGGAGGCGGCCGATATCGGACGGCTGTGCGAAGGGCATGCAAAGGAACTGCGAAACGGCGAAGAAGTCCGTTTCTTAGAGCCGCTTCGAACAAAGAAGAACGTAAATCAATAATACATTTTCGGAGGAATGAAGATGGATCTGGATATGAGAATTTTGGAAACCCTGGATCAGAACGCCAGACTGACGGCAGCGGAGCTCGCCGTAATGTTAAACGAGGATGAGGCAAAGGTGGCGGCGGAGATCCGCCGCTTGGAGGAGGAGCTCGTAATCTGCGGGTATCCTACCCTGATTGACTGGGACAAGACCGAGAAGCATCAGGTTACCGCAATGATCGAGGTAAAGGTAACGCCCCAGCGCGGCAAGGGCTTTGATGAGATTGCCGAGCGTATCTACCAGTTTGACGAGGTAGAGGCGGTTTATCTGATGAGCGGCGGCTTTGACCTTACCGTTATGCTCCGCGGCTCCAGCCTTAAGAGTATCGCGGAATTCGTTTCCGGAAAGCTTGCCCCGATGGAGTCCGTACTTTCGACCGCGACGCATTTTGTGCTGAAGAAGTATAAGGAGCACGGAATCCCGCTTGTTACGAGACAGGAAGATGAAAGGATGTTGATTACCCCGTGAGAAACCCGTTAAATCCTGCCGTTGTGGAAATCAAACCCTCCGGCATTCGCAAATTTTTCGATATCGTTCACGAGATGAAGGATGCAATTTCTCTCGGTGTCGGCGAGCCCGATTTCGCTACGCCGTACCATATCCGCGAGGAGGGCATTTATTCGCTCGAGCAGTCGAAGACGCATTATACCGGCAACGCGGGTCTGCCGGAACTTCGTACCGAGATTACGAACTTCTTAAAGCGCCGTTACGGTCTTTCCTACGACCCGAAGACGGAAACGCTTGTAACGGTCGGCGGAAGCGAGGCGATCGACCTTGCGATCCGTGCCATGGTATGCCCCGGTGAAGAAGTGATCATTCCTCAGCCGTGCTACGTTTCCTATGAGCCGTGTGTCATTCTGACGCAGGGCGTTCCGGTGGTCATCCGTTTGAAGGAAGAGGATGAATTCCGTCTGACCGCGGAGGAACTCCGTGCGGCTGTCACCGATAAGACGAAGATGCTCGTTCTGCCGTTCCCGAACAATCCGACCGGCGCCATCATGACCGAGGAGGATCTTAAGGCAATCGCGGAAATCTGTGTGGAGAAAGACATCGTCGTTCTTTCCGACGAAATCTACAGCGAACTTACTTATGAGCGGAAGCACGTTTCGATTGCTTCCTTCCCCGGCATGCGTGAGCGTACCATCGTCATCAACGGTTTTTCAAAAGGACATGCGATGACCGGCTGGAGACTCGGTTATGCGTGCGGTCCCGCGGACATTATCCGCCAGATGACCAAAATCCATCAGTTCGCAATCATGTGCGCACCGACGATGAGCCAGTATGCGGCGATCGAAGCGATGAAGAACGGAGACGAGGACGTTGCGATGATGCGCGACTCCTATGATAAGCGCCGCCGCTTCGTGGTACACGAGCTGCGCGAGATGGGGCTGCCCTGTTTTGAGCCTTACGGCGCATTTTACGTATTCCCGTGCATCCGCGAATTCGGTATGACAAGCGAGGACTTCGCTACGAGACTGCTTTCGGAGCAGAAGGTTGCGATCGTTCCCGGAACCGCGTTCGGTGAGTGCGGCGAAGGCTTCCTGCGTATTTCGTACGCGTATTCGCTTGAGAATCTGAAGCGCGCCCTGGATCGTCTCAGAGCATTTATTACAAAGCTTCGCGAGGAAAATGCGAACGCCTGACGGGAGTTTATCGTGATCAATATCGTATTGCTTGAGCCGGAGATTCCGGCTAACACCGGAAATATCGGCAGAACGTGCGTCGCAACGGGGACAAGACTCCATCTGATCGAGCCCTTGGGATTTTCCCTCGACGAGAAGCACTTAAGAAGAGCGGGAATGGACTATTGGAAGGACCTTTCCGTGAGCGTATACCGGGATTATGAGGATTTTCTTTCGAAGAATCCGGGCGCAAAGGTGTACTATGCGACGACCAAGGCGCACAAGCTCTATACGGAGGCCGATTTTGAGCCGGACTGTTATATCATGTTCGGGAAGGAGAGCGCCGGAATTCCGGAGGAACTCTTAACGCAGCATGAGGAGGAATGCATCCGCATTCCGATGGTGGGAGAAACGAGGTCTTTAAACCTCAGTAACGCGGCGGCAATCGTGCTTTACGAAGCACTCCGCCAGAATGATTTTGAAGGAATGAAGCGCAACGGAAGCCTTCACCGGCTGAAGTGGGCTTCGGACAAATAAGGAAAAGAATATGAATGAAAGAGCACTCGGTACCCTTGAGTTCGACAAAATCCGTGAGATGCTTGTGCACCACGCGGGGTCGGAACTCGGCCGCAGACGATGCGGCGAGCTGGTACCTGCAGACACGAAAGAAGAAGCGGAAGAACTGCAGCGGGAGACCGCGGACGCCCTGAGCCGGATCTATTCGAAGGGCTCCCTCTCTTTCAGCGGTATTCCGGATATCGGTGATTCCCTGCTCCGTCTGGACCGGGGAGGCTGCCTGCAGATTCCCGAACTTCTGCGGATCGGGTCTTTGCTGACGGCGGTTGCCAGGGCAAAGGACTACGGCTGTTACGGAGTCAGGGGAGAGGACAGCCCGGAGGATTCGCTGACGGAGCGGTTTGAACTGCTTGAGGAAATGAAATCGGAAGCGCGGGAGATCAGCCGCTGCATTATATCCGAAGAAGAGATCGCCGACGACGCAAGCCCCGGGCTTAAGAGCGTCCGCAGAAAGATCAAGGCGACCAATGACAAGATTCATGAACGTCTCGGCTCCATTCTGACGTCTGCTTCGCAGGCCGGAATGATCCGCGACGCGCTCATCACGATGCGGGACGGAAGGTATTGTCTCCCGTACAAGAGCGAATACAAAAACCAGGTGCAGGGCATGGTGCATGACCAGTCCGCATCGGGCTCAACGGCATTTATCGAGCCGCTTGAGATTGTAAAACTGAATAACGAACTTCGCGAACTCGAGATTGAAGAGGCAAAGGAGATCGAAAAGGTCCTTGCGGCGCTGAGCGAGATGCTTGCGCCCAATACGGAGTCACTCCGCTACAACCGGAATGCCGTAACGGAGCTCGATTTCATCTTCGCAAGAGCCGGTCTCGCGAAGGACATGAAGGCGACGAGGCCCGATTTCTCGGATGACCGTACCGTTAAGATCGTTCAGGGACGGCACCCTTTGATCGACCCGAAGAAAGTTGTTCCGATCGATATCTCGTTCGGACAGACATACTCGATGGTCGTGATCACCGGACCGAATACCGGCGGTAAGACCGTTTCTCTGAAAACGGTCGGATTGTTTACATTGATGGGACAGGCAGGACTTCACGTACCCGCGAAATCAGGCACGGTGCTCGGAATCTTCCCGGACGTTTACGCGGATATCGGAGACGAGCAGAGCATCGAGCAGTCGCTGTCCACATTTTCCTCGCACATGACCAATACGGTGCGGATTCTTGAAAATGTGCAGGGCGATTCGCTCGTATTGTTCGATGAGCTCGGAGCGGGCACGGATCCGACCGAGGGCGCGGCGCTTGCGATGGCTATCTTAAGTTACCTGCACCGCCGTGATATCCGTACGATGGCGACGACGCACTATGCCGAGTTAAAGGTGTATGCGATGACGACCGAGGGCGTGATCAACGCGAGCTGCGAATTCGATGTGGAATCGCTGCGTCCGACATACCGTCTGCTTCTCGGAATCCCCGGAAAGAGCAACGCATTTGCCATCTCGAAGCGGCTGGGACTTTCGGAAAATATCATCAAAGACGCCGATTCGTTCATCGGAATCCGCGACAAGAGCTTCGAAGATATGATCTCGGAGCTCGACCGGACCAGAAAGACGCTTGAGGCGGAACTCACGCAGGCGCGTGCGGACCGCAGGGAAGCGGCAGCGGCGCGGAGCGAATGGGAGAAGAAGAACAAGGCAATCGAAGAGCGGCGCGACAAGCTGATCGCGGATGCAAAAGTGAAAGCCTCGGACATCCTGCAGGAAGCAAAGGATTTTGCGGACGAAACGATCCGCCGGATCAACAAGCTCGGAACGTCTGGAACGAATATCGCAGAGCTTGAGGCGGAACGCAGAAAGGCAAGAGAGAAGCTTGAGGAGAACGCCCCGAAGGAAGTGCGCAAGGCACAGAAGAAGGGCGGGCACAGCGCTTCCGAGTTCCATATCGGCGATTCCGTTTTGGTGATCAGCATGAACGCGAAGGGCACGATCCATACCCTTCCGAACGCCAAAGGAGACTGCTTCGTAACGATGGGCATCATGACGACCAAGGTCAACATCAGCGACCTTGCTCTTCTTGATGAGCCTCAGGAGGAAGCAAAGAAGAAAACATACACGCCTTCGGGCGTGGGTGCGAAAGCAATGACGATAAGCCCCGAGCTGAACCTTGTCGGGAAGCGCGTGGACGAAGCGGTTGCGGAGCTCGATAAATATCTTGACGATGCGTTTCTTGCGCATCTCGCGAAGGTTACCGTCATTCACGGGCGGGGAACCGGAGCGGTCCGTCAGGCGGTGCATGATCATTGCCGCAGGACGAAATACGTAAAATCGTATACGATTTCTCCGGATTACGGTTCAACGGAAGTCGTATTCAAAGAGTAATGGGGTTACGCCCTGCGGAAGCCGGAAACGGCGGCATCCGCGGGGCATGGCGGTTTCAAAACGCTGCAAAGGAGGAGATATATGGCTGAGAAAGCAAAAATTCTGATTGTGGATGACGACAACAACATCGCGGAACTGATCGCGCTCTATCTGACGAAAGAGTGCTATGACACGCGCATCGTCGGAGACGGCGAAGAGGCGGTTAAGCAGTTTGCGGAATATGATCCGAACCTCGTGCTGCTGGATCTGATGCTTCCGGGCATTGACGGTTACGAAGTATGCCGCCAGATCCGCAAGACATCCGACACGCCGATCATCATGCTGAGCGCAAAAGGAGAGATTTTCGACAAGGTTCTCGGTCTGGAGCTCGGTGCCGACGACTACATGATGAAGCCGTTCGATTCGAAGGAACTCGTGGCCCGCGTTAAGGCGGTTCTGCGCCGTATGCGCCAGGACAATCCTCCGACGGAAAATCTCCGCGAATCTCCCCATCCTTCCGATCAGCAGGGCGAATATGTCGCTTATACCGACCTCGTGATCAATCAGACGAATTACGCGGTTACGTATATGGGACACAAGCTTGAAATGCCGCCGAAGGAATTTGAACTGTTATTCTATCTGGCATCCCATCCGAATCAGGTATTTACGCGTGAGCAGCTGCTCGACCGCATCTGGGGTTATGAGTATGTCGGCGATACGCGTACGGTTGACGTGCACATCAAGAGACTCCGTGAGAAGCTTCACGATCATGAAGAGTGGCGTCTCGGAACCGTATGGGGTATCGGCTATAAGTTTGAACTGAGAAACCAGTTGTAACATTTTCCTGAACAAGGGAGTTTTTCATGAAACACAAGGTTTGGCACAAATACGCCATTGTCTATCTGATCGTTGCCGCGACGATCCTGCTCGTGATCAATCTGATCATCCGCCCGCAGAACCGTAAATACAACCTGCAGGAACACCGCAGCAGACTCTACAAAGAGTGTCAGATCATCGCCGACGAGTACATAGACGAATACACAATCGAAGGCTTCACCCTGAATTCCTTTATGCTGCAGATGCGTGCGGTAAAGGAAATGCTCAAGGCCGACGTATGGGTTGTCGGAGCGGACGGAAAGCTGATTGCGTCCACGAGCGGACAGACTGCCGATTCCGGCATCAATCTGGACAGCGAAGTACCGAAGCTGCTGGATTCGCTTTATATGGACAATGTCACGGTGAACGGGCTTACCGGAGGAAGTGTTTTGTGCGCCGTTGAGCCGGTAAAGGAATCGTACCGGATCAAAGGATATATCGTTCTTGCCGAACCGATGTCGCAGGTGACGGAGGAGTCGGACAGCTTTATGCTCCGATTGAACCTCGTTTCCGGCGTGTGCCTGCTCCTTTTACTGCTCGTATTCTTCGCATTTGCCGTATATCATACGCGGAACCTCATAAACATCGATAAAACGATCATCGCCTATACGGACGGTGATTTCAGCGCCGAAGCCGACGTACGCGGCCGCGACGAATACCGCGACATCGCAAGATCCGCGCATATGCTTGCGGAACAGCACGCGAACCTCGTTGATTACCAGAAAAACTTTGTGGCGAACATCAGCCATGACTTCCGTTCGCCTCTTACCTCGATCAAAGGATACGCGGCGGCAATGAAGGACGGCACGATCCCTTATGAGATCCAGGGCAAATACTTAAACATCATCCTGTTCGAAACGGACCGTCTGTCGAACCTGACGAACGACCTGCTTGACCTCAGTAACTTCGAAAACAAAGGTGTACGCCTGATTTACGAGAAGTTCGATATCGTCAAGATGCTGAAGCAGTCGTCGTCCACCTTCGAAGGAAAATGTTCCCAGAAGAATATGAAGATCCGTCTCGTATTTCCCGAGAACGAGCTGTTCGCTTATGCGGACAAGGGTAAGATCCAGCAGGTTGTGCATAACCTGATCGACAACGCGATCAAATTCAGCAAACCGGACAGCGTCGTAACGGTAGTCGTTGCGGAGAAAAGGGACAAGGTTCTCGTTTCCGTGAAAGATACCGGAATCGGTATTCCGAAGGATGCGATCGGAAAGATTTGGGAGCGGTTCTACAAAACCGACCTTTCCCGAGGCAAGGACAAGAGGGGAACCGGCCTCGGTCTTTCCATTACCAAGCAGATCATTGCGGCGCACAATGAAAACATAAAGGTTATCAGCACGGAAGGTGTGGGGACGGAATTTGTCTTCAGTTTGCAGAGAGCGGACAGTTAGGAGGATATATGAGCCCGAATAATAACCAATCGAATAACGCCAACGATAAGAAGAAGGCAGAGGAGAATTACGGCTTTATCAAAGAGGAGCGCGTGCCCCAGAGAAAATGGCAGAAACGCGTGCGGGTTTTAAGAACGGTCCTTTTGGTAATCGGCTGCGGTGTTCTGTTCGGAATCATCGCCAGATGCTCCTACGGCTTTTCGGATTACATTATCCGCAGGTTCTTTACGGAAAATGACCGCGAGCCGGTGAATCTCCGGCCGACGCCGACGATGGCGGTAAACCTGGGCGGAGAATACCGCCCCGTTATTGATGAGAAAGCGCTTGAAAACTATGAGAACATCATTAACGGCGTAAAAGCTGCCGCGAAGGCATTGGATCCGTCAATGACGACGGTTATCTTCTCAAAGAACGTAACGGATCCGGTGTTTGAAGACGTTACGCAGAGCGTTGAGAAAACGAGCGGCGTGGTGATCGGCGATAACGGTGCGGAGTTTTTGATCTATACGTCATATTCCAAGCTGAAGTCGGTGGAATACGATAAGATTTACGTGACATTTTACGGCGGACGGACGGAACGCGCGTACCTCTGCAGTACGGCTCCCGAAGCGGATGCCGCAATCCTGTCCGTAGAGTATAAGGATTTCCGGAACTATGAGAAGGAAGCGGTTACGAAGGCTGCTCTCGGAGATTCCAAGGATCTGACGATCGGGTCCGTTGTGATAGCGGTCGGATTCCCGGACGGGCACGATACGTCCGTTGATATGGGTATGATCACGAGCCGTCCCCGGAAAGTATATATTACGGACACTTCGCTGGAGATTCTCGAGACCAACATGTACGGCGGGCGCGGGGAGAGCGGAATCCTCATCAATACAAAGGGACAGCTGGTCGGCATCATCACCAACAAGTTCCGTGAAGACGGAGTGAACATCGAAGCGATCTCGATTGATAAGGTGGAAAAGCTTCTGCAGTTTCTTGTTAACAAGAAGAATTATCCGAAATTCGGAGCCGTATTCAGAGACATCGAGGACAGTGTACTGAAGCAGATTTCCATCCAGAACGGAATCATCATCGATTCCGTCTCGGAGGGCGGAATCGCCGCATCTCAGCAGTTCCGTCAGGGCGACATTATTACGATGATCGACACTACGCCGGTGACTTCCGTGGAGGAATTCTTCCTTATGTACACCGGATATTCGCGGGGGGATGAAATCACGATAACCTATTATCGGAACGGAAAGAAATACGAGAAGAAAATGAAGGTAATGTAGGAAGAGGTTAAGAAATGCGTTATATCAATGAGTTAAGAGACGGCGAGATGCTTACGGAGGTGTACCTCTGCAAACAGTGCCAGACGCTTAAGACGAAGACCGGAAAGAATTACATGGCGCTGACGCTGCAGGATCAGACGGGCACGCTTGAGGCGAAGATATGGGATCTCGGCCCGGGCATCGGCAATGTCGATGCGATGGATTATGTAAAGGTGGAGGGACAGCTGACGACGTTTCAGAACAATCTCCAGCTGAACGTGCGGCGTATCCGCAAAGCCGACGAAGGCGAATACGATCCGGCAGACTATATGCCGGTTTCCGGCCGCGACCGCAAGGAAATGTATGCGGAGCTGAAGAAAATGATCGAAACCGTTAAGGAACCGCACCTGCACAGCCTGTTAACGGTCGTATTTGCCGACAATGACATAGTCGGAAAGTTCATGTCCCATTCCGCGGCAAAGGCAATCCATCACGCGTTCATCGGCGGTCTTTTGGAGCATACGCTCGGCGTAACGAAGCTCTGCTCGCAGATTGCGGAGGACTACCCGATGCTGAACCGTGACCTGCTTGTTACGGCGGCGATCTTCCATGATATCGGAAAGCTGTTTGAGATTTCGTCCTTCCCGGAAAATGACTACACCGACGAAGGAAACCTGCTCGGACACATATTCCTCGGAGCGGAATACATCGGAAAGAAGATTGAAGAAGTGGACCGCTTCCCGCAGAAGCTGGCTTCGGAGCTCAGGCACTGCATTCTGGCGCATCACGGGGAGCTTGAATTCGGCTCACCGAAGAAACCTGCCATCGCGGAGGCGCTTGTACTCAGTATGGCAGACAACCTCGATGCCAAGATGGAGACGCTTAAGGAGCTTTTCGCCGGCAATGAGAGTGCGGCAGGCGGCTGGCTCGGATACCAGAAACTGTTTGAGAGCAATATCCGCGCCACATCCAAATAATCAGAAAGATAAAACCGAAACCGTGCCGCAGGAAAAGCCTGCGGCATTTTTCGAAAAGGCAGACGGAGTTTAACGGAATGTTTCAAAAGAATCAATTAATCGAGCTGACAATCGAAGATATTACGGATACCGGCGAAGGAATCGGGCACGCGGACGGCATAACCGTCTTTGTGAACCGTGCGATTCCCGGAGACGTATGCCTCGTGCGCATCCTGAAGGCCAAGAAAACCTATGCGATCGGCAAAGTCGAAGAATTCCGTAAGGAAGCTCCGTCAAGAGTCGTTCCCGAATGCCCGCAGGCGGCAAAATGCGGCGGCTGCCAGCTTTCTTACATGAGCTATGAGGAGCAGCTCCGTCTGAAGCAGAAGAAGGTGCAGGACTGCATCCGCAGAATCGGCGGATTTACGGATGTCACAGCGGAACCGATCATCGGCATGGACGAGCCGAAGGCGTACCGGAACAAAGGCCAGTTCCCTGTGGGAACCGGCGCGGACGGCAAAGCGGCGCTTGGCTTCTACGCGGGGCGTTCGCACCGGATCGTGCCGACTGACGGTTGTCTGATGCTCTGGCCCGGTCATGAAGCGATTCTTACCGCGGTACGCGCGTGGATGGCGGAAAGCGGTGCCTCCGCATACGACGAAGAGACCGGCAAGGGACTAGTCCGTCACGTATTGATGCGGAAAGGCTTTGCAACCGGTGAGATTGCGGTATGCCTTGTCATAAACGGCGAGCGGATCCCCGCCGGCGAGCTGCTTTGGAAGAATCTTTCGGAAATCCACGGCATGACCGGGCTTTCCTTAAACGTAAACCGCGCGCAGACCAACGTGATCCTCGGGGACCGGCTCATTCCGCTCTTTGGGAATCCTTGTATCACGGACCGAATCGGAGACGTTTCGTTTGAAATTTCTCCGATGGCATTCTATCAGGTAAACCCGGTCCAGACGAAGGTTTTGTACGACACGGCGCTCGCATTTGCCGGACTTACCGGGCGCGAGACGGTCTGGGATCTTTATTGCGGGATCGGAACGATATCACTGTTTCTTGCAAAGGCGGCAAGACGGGTTTTCGGAATCGAAATCGTTCCGGAGGCAATTGAAAATGCGAAGAAGAATGCTGCAGCCAACGGGATTGCAAACGCCGAATTCTACGTCGGTGCGGCCGAGGACGTGTTCCCGAAGCTTGTTGCGGAGGATGACCGTTACCGCGCGGACGTGATCGTGGTTGACCCGCCCCGCAAAGGCTGTGACGCGAAACTTCTTGAGACGATGCTTACGATGGCGCCGGAGCGCATCGTTTACGTTTCCTGTGATCCGGCAACCCTTGCCCGGGACCTGAAGGTTCTGTGCGCCGGAGGTTACCGCATCGAGCGCGTACAGCCCGTGGACCAGTTTCCCGGAAGCGTGCATGTCGAGACGGCAGCGCTGCTCGTACGCGGATAGCGGGGACAATGCCGCACTTGTTTTATGAAGGTATAAAGTAATGGTTTATGAACTGATTGACACATCGAAAGCGGAAAGCTTATTTGACGGCTGGCAGGAGACGCTGATCCGGTCCTGCCTGCAAAAGGTGATGGGGAAGGTTTATGTGACCGATCCTGAGGCCCCGAAAGCCGCTTTCGCATTTGTCGGATGCTTCGGGTTCTTCGCGGGTGAACCGGATGAGGAACTTGTGAGGAATAAGCCCGCGGGATTCGTGATAATGACGCCTCAGAACAAAGCATGGGCGGATCTGATTGAAAAAGTATATCCCGAAGCGAGGAAGGTGATCCGGTACGCGATCAAAAAGGATACCCGCTTTGATGTTTCCGCTCTGGAAGAAAACCTGAAGATGCTTCCGGACGGCTATGAGATCAGGAATATTGACGCGGAGATTTACGACCGGTGCCTCGAGAATCCGGTAACGGCCGATTTCGTGTCCTCATTTGCCGGTAAGGAAAAGTATCTGGAAGACGGCAGAGGAGTCGTAATTCTGAAGAACGGACAGATCGTATCCGGAGCTTCTTCCTATACGCGCTACAGAGAGGGTATTGAAATTGAGGTTGACACGGCCGAACCGGAGCGAAGGAAGAATCTCGCATTGATCGCCTGCTCGGCGCTGATCCTCAGGTGCCTGTCCGAGGGGCTGTATCCGAGCTGGGACGCGCAGAACACGGGATCCGTACATCTTGCGGAGAAGCTCGGATACGAATTTGATCATGAATATACCGCATATGAAGTTTCTTCAGACGAAAGGACACACTAGAATTATGATAAGAAAGGCAGACAGAGAAGACGCAAAGGTTCTCGCGGAGCTCGCCGTACAGATGTGAGAGGACCATACGGTTGATGAACTCACGGATGAGTTTCATGATATCATTGACAATGAAGACGCGGCATGCTTCCTCAAGTATGTTGACGGCAGGCCGGTTGCTTTCGCGCAGTGCCGGCTGAGGCATGCGAGAAGCGGGCAAAGGAGAAAGGCTGCGCCGAGTTCGCAAGCGACTGCGAACCGGTTAATGAGGAGAGCCTGAGATTTCATCCGGCGATGGGATTTGAGGAAGCGAACCGGATCATTTGTTTTAAAAAAGAGCTTTAGGACGAAAACCAATGAGTAACAGGAAAAAACTGAGTGTTGTCAATACCGTGCATTATATCCGCCTGGTCTACCGGTCGGTGTTATTTATCCTGCTTATAATCGGGTATACACGTTTCCGGCTGTTCAGCAAGGCATCGATCATAGAAAGTCTGGAGAAGATTCCGGTCATCATCTATGTTACGTGGGCGGTTTTCGTCGTGGAAATGGTTATGCGGTTCTTCCCGTCGAAATACGAAAGTCCGGGCTGCCAGAAGCAGTTTGCCCGCAATTACATCAAATCCGGAAGCACCGATATCGAGATCGCGGACAATAACGCGACCGTGCTCGTTGCGCTGATCTGGGTCGTATTTAACGGCATCTTCGGAGCCCTTCACATGGCGGGGATTCTGGATGACGGAATCATGATCCTTTTATGCAGTGCGTATTCGATTTGTGACATTATCTGCATCCTGTTCTTCTGCCCGTTCCAGACGTGGTTTTTGAAGAACAAATGCTGCTGCGCCTGCAGAATTTATAATTGGGACTACGCGATGATGTTCACGCCTCTGTTCTTCGTGCAGAAGACGTACACGTGGAGCCTCTTAGCACTGTCGGTAGCGCTTCTGGTCCGTTGGGAGATCACGTTTTACCTGCATCCCGAACGGTTCTCCGAGAAGACCAACGAGTATCTGAAATGCGCGAACTGTACGGAGAAACTGTGTACGCACAAGAGGCAGCTGAAGTCGCTGTGGCAGCAGATTGAAGAATACACCTCCAAACGGATTAAGAAACTGCGGAAATAACGAAACCCGCATACCCGACCGGGAGAGCACGGAATGTCGGGCATCATCCGCCGGAGAATGATATATTGACAGTGCAGAGAGCAAAAAGAGAAAGGAGCAACCGGGATGAAGGGCTGGATTGAAGGCTTTCAGGAATCCATCGATTTCATGGAGGCAAATCTGACAGAGAACCTCGATATCGAGGTAATCGCCGGTAAGGCGGCTTTGTCGCCGTTTTACTACCAGCGCATCTTCGGGGCTCTGTGCGGTATGACTGTCGGTGAATATATCCGTGCGCGCAGAATGACGCTGGCAGCCCAGGAACTGAACCGAAAGGACATCAAGGTGATCGACGTTGCCGTCAAGTACGGTTACGACTCGCCGGACAGCTTTGCAAAGGCCTTTCAGAAGTTCCACGGAATCACACCGTCACAGGCCAGGGAACCCGGTGCGCTGCTCCGCTCATTTGCCCCGATGCATATCAAAATTACTATGGAGGGTGGATCAATGATGGATTATCGTATTGTTGAAAAGGCGCAGTTTACAATCGTAGGCGTAAAGAGACGCTTTAATTCCGACACAAGCTATCAGGAGGTTCCGAAGTTCTGGGATGAATGGATGGCGCAGGGTGATAAGCGCCCGATCATGGGAACGTTCGGGCTGTGCCTTGACATGGAAGGAAAGGAATTCGATTACTGGATCGCGGATATGTATTTTCCGTGGGAGGAGGTTCCGGAAGGGTGCGAGACGAGAGTGATTCCCGCAAGCTTCTGGGCACAGTTCCCATGTACGCTCAAAACGCTGCAGGAAACCAATACGAAGATCTGGTCCGAGTGGCTTCCGGCACTGAAGGGATATGAACTTGTGGACGAATACGACATCGAAGTTTATCTTGCTCCGGAACCCGGTTCGAACGAGGTGCGGACTTTTATATGGGTTCCGCTTAAGAAAACGGAATAAAATAGCGATAAACAGTAGCAGTAACCCCCGGTTATCTGATATAATCAGATGACCGGGATTTTTGCGACCGGGACTTTTCGAAGAGAGTGTCAAAATACGAAATCGGCGGAAAATGATATGAAAACACGTGAAGAAGCAATTGCTTACGGCCTTTCCTTTCCGGATACGTATCAGGACGCACCGTTTCATGATACGAACTGGCAGCTGGTAAGGTATAAGGGCAACAAGAAGGCGTTTTTATGGACTTATGAGAAGGACGGGTACATCAATCTGAACGTCAAGGTCGTGCCGGAGAAGGCGTTCTTCTGGCGGCAGATCTACCGCTCGGTAATCCCGGGCTATCATCAGAACAAGGATCACTGGAACACGGTAATTCTTGACGGAAGCATTCCGGACCGGGACGTAAAGCTGATGATTGCGGAGAGCTACGATCTGATTGCCGACAGTCCGTCCAAACGGATTTACGAGGCGGTTAAGAAGATTCCGTACGGCCGCGTGGCGACTTATGCACAGGTTGCTAAGGCCGCAGGCGACCGGAAGATGGCGCGTGCAGTCGGCAACGCCCTGCACAAAAATCCGGATCCGGCGGGAATCCCGTGCTTCCGTGTCGTGAATTCAAAGGGGGAGCTTGCCGGCGAATTTGCCTTCGGCGGAGCCGGGCAGCAGGCAAAACTTTTGAGAGCCGAAGGAATCGAAGTTAAGGACGGTGTCGTTGACCTTTCGAAGTATCAGTGGAGAAATGAAGAATGAGTGAATCGGAGCTTTATAAGGAACTCGGTGCGCTCAAGGCGATTGGAGAGGAGAGAAAATGATATGAAAAAGTGGTACGATGAAGAATGCGAGTTTACGGTTGAGGTTACCGGCTTTCTGCACGGTGACCACACCGAGCGGTACTGCCGCAACGGCGAGGAGATCGGCGACACGTACACGTGCACGTACGGCTGCCCGGTGAACAAGGACGGCTACGGCATCTGCTCAAAGACCATGATGATGCTGTACCCGCTGATGGAGGCGATCCGCAGCGGCGGCGACCTCGAGAACCTCGGCGGTGACAGCAAATACACGAAGACGATCGTGTGCCCGGACGGATGCGTCATGTTTCGGCTGACGGCAAAGCCGCTCGGGAATGAGAACTTCCACAAGGGCGGATTCTGGGAGTATCCGGACGAGACAGTATAAACGGGGTGCAGATGATGGACAAGGAGATAGAATATGTATATCGCCGCAGCCGCAGCGTCGCGATCGTCACGCGGAACGGAAAAATCCTGATGGAGAAGGTCTTCTATTTCGGGAGACTGTTCTACACGGTACCGGGCGGCGGCATCGAGGAAGGCGAGACACCGGAGCAGGCGGCAATCCGCGAGCTTCGGGAAGAGTGCGGTCTGGACGGAACAATCGTGCGGCCGCTCACGGTGCAGTACAAGTCAGACGGCGCCGCGGAGTACTCGTTCGAGGTGCGTATCCCCGATGATCAGGACGCGATCACGGGCTACGACCCTGAGCAGACCGGCGACGATCCGCCTTTAAAGGAAGTGCTGTGGATGTCGCTTGACGAGATCAGCGAGAAGGACCGTGCGTTTCTGTGGGCATACGGTCTGATGCAGGTCGAAGGATTTTTCAACGAGATCAAACGGTGGGGCGACGAGATCAGTTACCCCATATAGAGGGGAGAACATGTTGCGTTTAGGTTACAGTCAGGCGGATATCACGCCGGACCGGCCGATGGAACTGGTCGGGTTTTATCGCCCTGACAACAAGTCAGCAGGAGTGCTGAAACCGCTGCTCGCACAGGTTACTGTGTGGGAAGCGGAGGAAAAGTGCTGCCTGATTACGATTGACAGCATCGGCTTTACGAGGGAGCTGTCGGATCAGCTTCGGAAAATGATTGCCGCCACTCTCGGCGTGACCGCAGAGAAGGTCATGCTGTGCTTTTCGCACACGCATGCCGCACCGGATGCAGACCGGGAGCCGGAGTATTACGGTACGGTCTGCGACAGGATCCTCGGGGCAGTGCGTCAGGCAGCGGCCGATCTGACAGCGGTTTCCGTCGGGTGGTCCAATGCAGAGGCGAAGATCGGTGTGAACCGTCGGCCGGTCTCGGACGCGACCGATGACCGGATCGGAGTGATCAAGGTCTGCAAGGTTCCGGAGAGTACGTCTCAAGAAGGAGAGAATTGTGACGGACGCGAAAGGCTTGTTCCGAAGCTTCTGATCCTTCGCGTGACCGCGCACGGAAACGTTCTTAAGAGAGATAACAATAAGATTTCCCCGGATTGGTTCGGAGACCTTCGCGAGATTGCCGGAGAGCGTTTCCGATGTCCCGTAATGGTGATCCAGGGCTCCGCAGGCAGTACGGCGCCGAAGTATTTCTGCTCGGAGGAGACGCCGGTTGACGCGACGGGCGAACGGTACATAAGAAGCAGAACAGCCCTCAAGGACATGGCCTGCGAGGTTACCGAAGCGGTTGCGAAGGTGTACGGTGACATTAAGCTGCAGCAAGACTGCAGTGTGAGCATGTACGCAAGACATATCACACTCTCCTCTGATGTCCCTTCGAACGACGAAGCGCAGCGCATCGCGAAGGAAGCGCGTGAGCTGTGCGGGATTGCCGACACCGGGTGGCTTGCCAGGGTGGAACGCCTCAACGGGGAGGGTATCTGCGAGCAGCACGAGGATGTGGAGATGCAGTATTGGTCGCTGGGCGATGTTACCATGTGCGGCGGCCCGTACGAATTCATGGCCGGCTTTGCGCTTGAAGCGGAACGGCTTACGCAGGATGAGTTTTTCTATGTGAACGGCTACACAAACGGGTGCCTGTTGTATTTTCCGACGGAAGAGGAATTTGATTACGGCGGATACGAGGTGTTCTGGTCGATGCTGATTTACTATGTGTACATCGAGCGGGTATACCCGTTCCGGCGGGAGGAAGCATCGCGGCTGATCCGCTTTATCACGGACAGCAAGGCGTAATACGGGAGGCGACATTATGGTAGTAAGTCTCGGCTATCGCAAGCACGGCTTTGACGGCGTACTCGCTTCGGCGATGAAGAAAGCAAAGGCTCAGGGAGGATTCCTGGCCGATTACGAAAAGAAAACGCAGGCGTGACCGCAGTGCCCGCGCGAAATAATACAACAGGGGGAAAATAAAATGTATCCGACAAGAGAAGAAGCGGAGCGGCTTGTAAAGGAATCGGAGCTGCTCAATCCGGGGCCGTGGGGCGACCACTGCCGGACAGCTGCGCACTGCGCGGAGGCGATTGCAGCGAGATCCGGAATGAATGCGGAGAAGGCGTATGTGGTCGGGTTGCTGCATGATATCGGACGGCGGTTCGGCAAGAGACATCTCGGCCATGTTTACGACGGCTATACCTACATGATGTCGCTCGGTTACGACGAGGCCGCGAAGATCTGCCTCACGCACTCGTTCAATAACAAGGTGTTTGAAAGTTATGTGGGCAACAAGGATACGACGCCCGAGGAAACAAAGTTGATCATGGATCAGCTTGCCGCAGCCGAGTATGACGATTACGACCGTCTGATCCAGCTTTGCGACGCGATTTCCGGGGCGGAAGGCGTGATGGACATCATCGACCGCATGTCCGATGTGAAGAGACGTTATGGGTTTTACGACCCGGACAAATGGAACACGAACCTTGGGCTCAAGGAGTATTTTGAGCGGAGGATGGGAACGGACCTGTATACGGCGGTGGATAAGGATCATTTCCGCCCCTGAGGTATGATTTATGAGAATTCCGAAGATTAATACGAACAGTTATGCCGGCAAGTGGATCGGCGCAAGCCTTCTCATAGGTGCGGCGGTCCCGTTCGTGCTGTGGCTGATTACCGGGCGGGTATTTTGGGTGCCGGTTATCATCGGCAGTGTGAGCCTTCTGGCATTTCTCGTTGTCTTTATGATTGAGATGAGTCAGGATTCCGCAAGGGTTCCGTATTATGAGAAAAACCTGCGTGAAAAGATTGCATACGACCCTGAGACGCAGTATGCCGTGATCCGCAGTTCCATCTGCACCGGTGAGAGGGTCGCAGGCTTTAAGAACCGGAAGAACGGGCAGTTTACGGAAGTAATGGTTATCCGCACGCCCGAGGATGAAGAACGGTTCAAAAAGATTTTTGAACTGGATACGGTGAAGACGGAATATTAGAATAGGGATTCCAAGCGGTGCGCGAAAGAATCCAAGGGACAGGACATGATTGAGATTTCGAAGGAAAATGCAAGAGATTTCCTTGTGACTTACCAGGGACTCGGCGATTTCGGCCGGTTCGAAGGTTACGAAGGCGCAAAGCGCTTTATGGAGCGGGTGCGGTGCATCCAGTATGATCCGCTCAATGTGGTCGGGCGGAATCCGGACTTGGTGCTGCAGTCGCGGGTGAAGAATTACCGTCCGCAGATGCTTTACGACATGCTTTACAAGGAACGGTTTCTGGTCGACGGCTTTGACAAAGTCGTCTCGATCATTTTGATGGAGGACTACCCGAGCATGGCCAGAGTCCGCAAGGCGACGACCGATTCACTGGTCGGAATTCTTGCAAACAGAGGCTCCTCGGAAGCGCTGAACATGCTCGATGAGACGGTTGCCTATGTCCGGGAGAACGGACCGCTTCCGGCCAATAAAATCAACATCGGCGGCCGCGCGGAAAAGGGAGGCTGGGGTCACGGAAAACTTTCGAGCGCGGCGCTTGATTATCTGTTCCATGACGGACGGATCGGTATTCACTCGAAGCAGAAGGCACAGCGGGTGTACGATCTGAGTGAGAGGCTTTATAAGCCGGAGATTCTGAACGGAGCGGATCCGTTTGCCGACGAGCAGGAGTTCCTTCGCTGGTACATCAAGCGAAGAATCGGAAGCATCGGCATGGTATGGAACAAGAACACCGGCGCCTGGCTGTGGCATTTTCTGTATAACCGCCATCCGCGCGAGGAAATCATCCGTGAGCTGGTTGAGGACGGAGAACTCGCGGAGCTTCGGGTTAACGGCACGAAGGAGCCGCTTTACATCCGAAAGGAGGACGAAAACCTTCTCGGAAAACCGGTGACCGATGTGACGGCGCAGTTCATCGCACCGCTTGACAACCTGATCTGGGACCGCGGGATCACGGAACAGATATTTGATTTCAAATACTCGTGGGAGGTGTATACACCGGCCGCGAAACGGCAGTACGGATATTACGTTCTGCCGGTGCTTTACGGGAACCGCTTCGTTGCGCGGTTTGAACCCGAGAAGAACAACGGAAAGGAGCCGTTAAAACTCAAAAACTGGTGGTGGGAGAAGGATGTCAAGGTAACCGGCGAGATGCTCGCCGCGATCGGTGACGCGTTCCGCAGATTCAGTGAATATCTCGGTGTCCCGATGCTTCCGGAATCGGAGTGGAAGGGGAAGCTTCTGTGATTATCCGATGGACCCGAGGGGGATCGGCTGCAAGCATCCCGGGGACAGGAGGAATCTCATGTAATCATCCCGGAACTCATAGCCTCCATGGAAAGGAGACCTATGGACGAAACGAAACTTTTTAACGGCCACGCCGAGGCCTACGCGGCCGGGCGGCCGAGCTACGCGAAAGAACTGATTGACTGTCTGTACGGCTGTTACGGCGTTACCGCGGACTCGGTCATCGCCGATATCGGTTCCGGCACCGGCAAATTTGCCGCACAGCTTTTGGAGCGCGGCAGCACGGTGTTCTGCGTGGAGCCGAATGACGACATGCGCCGTACGGCGGAACAGGAACTCGGCGGGCTTTCAAACTTCCGCTCCGTAAAAGGAGATGCGTCTGATACGACGCTCGAAGCGGGTTCCGTCGGTTTTGTTACGACGGCGCAGGCGTTCCACTGGTTCGATGTTGCGAAATTCCGCAGCGAATGCGCCCGTATCTTAAGGCCCGACGGGATGGTATTCTTAATCTGGAACATCCGCGATGAATCGGATCCGCTCAACCGGGACATGCGCGAAATCTATACGGAATATTGCCCGCACTTTAAGGGCTTTAACGGCGGAATCGTAAAGGATGACCCGCGGATCCGGGAGTTCTTCCGGAACGGATACGAATTCGTATCGTTCGCGAATCCGCTGTATCTGAACCGTGACGCATTTATCCTTAGAAGCCTGTCCGGTTCTTACTCGCTGATGGAAGGCGACGCGCGGTATGAGGAATACCTGAAGGCAGTCGCCGATGTGTTTGAAAAATATGCCGCAGAGGGAAACGTGACGATTGCCAATCAATCGGTTGCCTATGCGGGAAGTATATAAAAAGGAGGATAACATTATGCCGTTTATTGATTCGAAAATCAGCATCAAAATTACGGATGCGCAGGAAAAGGAACTGAAAGCAAGACTCGGGCAGGCGATTGCGCTGCTTCCCGGAAAGAGCGAAACATGGCTGATGACGGGGTTTGAGGATAACTATCATCTGTATTTCCGGGGCGACAACAGTAACCCCATGGCATTTGTCGAAGTGAGCATCCTGGGAACGGCCGACAGCGGCGCGCTCTCGAATATGACGGCCGAGATTACGAAAATCTTCGGCGAGGTGCTCGGAATTGCGGGCGAAATGGTTTACGTCAAATACTCCTCGACGCAGGATTGGGGATGGAACGGCGGTAATTTCTGAAAAACGTGAATGGGGAGAAGATGAAATGTTTTTGGATATCGAAGAAAGTAAGAACTGGGAAAGCATAGAGCCGGTCGACAAAGGCTGGTCAAGCGACCGCAAATACCGGATCCGGACGAACTCCGGTGAGAAGCTGCTGCTTCGGGTCTCGGATATCGGTCAGTTTGAAGAAAAGAAGAAGGAATACCGCGTAATCGAAAAGTACTCGAAACTCGGTTTTGCCATGTCAATGCCGGTTTCGTTCGGCACTTGCGACGGCGGGAAGAGCGTATACATGCTTCTTTCGTGGGTAGAGGGAAGTGATCTTGAGGAAATGCTTCCGAAGATGCCGGAACAGGAACAGTACCGGCTCGGAAGGCAGGCGGGTGAGATTCTTCGAAAAATTCACTCAATTCCTTTGGAGACTGAGGATATTCCGCAGAAGACCAAGCAGGAGAAGAAACTGATGCAGCTCGGGCGGTACGAAAGTTCGAACCTGCGGATTGCGGACGATGAGGTTGCAATCCGCTACGTGAAAGACAATATCGACAAGATCTGGCAGCAGCCGCCGGTGTACATGCATGGGGATTATCATCCGGGCAATTTGATCTATATGGCAGACGGATCGATCGGCGTGATCGATTTCAACCGGTGGGAGATCGGGGATCCGTACGAGGAGTTTTACAAGCTCGAAAGCTTCGGGACCGAGATCAGCGTACCTTACTGCATCGGCCAGATCGACGCCTATTTCGGGGATAAGATTCCGGAAGACTTCTGGAGCGCAAACGCGGTGTATGTCGCGCAGGCTTCCCTGTTCTCCATCAAATGGGCCGAGCCGTTCGGTCAGAAGGATATCGACGGCATGGTCCGAAGGGCTAAGGCGGCTTTTGAGCATTATAACGGTTTCCGCAAGATCATTCCCGATTGGTACACTGCGGAATACCGGGAGCGGTACGGACAATAAGGTTTGCCCCGGAGCAATACCGGTAATATGGCTTACCGGGGATCGTTACGGACAGTAAGGCCTGCCGGAAGCCGGAAGATGCTGTGGATCAAACCGGTCACGAGTAAGAAACGGAGACGCAAGTATGAGTGAACATGTCATCGGACAATGGAACGAAGCGGCGGAATCGTATGCCGCGGAGCAGGAACGCTCGGCATTTGCCAATGCCAATGAGGAAGCCGTTCGGGAACGGTTCAAACAACTTAACGGCGAATATGTTCTGGACCTCGGATGCGGCTACGGCCGGTATACCGATTACTTCAACCGGATCGGCGGGCAGGCCGTCGGAGCGGACGGCTCTCGGGCGATGATCGAACTCGCGAAGAAGAAATACCCGGGCGTCACATTTGCCGTAATGGATATTACGGAGCCGATGACGTTTCCGGACGAGGCGTTTGATATCGTGTTTTGCAACCAGGTGCTGATGGATGTGGAGAATGTCGGCGGGATTTTGGCGGAATGCCGCAGGATATTGAAGCCCGGAGGAACATTTTACGGCTCGATCGTGCACCCTGCGTTTTATAACGGTCCGTGGGTAAAGGGTGAGGACGGCACGGCAGGCAAGCTTGTTTCGTCCTATATCACCCCTCACGAATCCGAAAACCGTTTCTGGGGACCGACAACGCACTACCACAGGCCGCTTTCTTTCTATCTGAATGCCGCGGCCGAAGCGGGGCTCACACTCGTGCATGCCGATGAGCCGAAGGCTTATGACGGTTCCGCGGGCAATGAGGACATCCCGCTCTTTTGGTACATGGAATTTCAAAAGCCGGGTGGCCGGTGCATCCCCGAGGGGATGAAGGCATATTATCACCTGCCCGGTTTATTTGAGTTTTACGATCTTTATAAGGCGTTTCTGCCGATCTTCCGCGAGCATAGGGAGTATTTCTATGACTGGTGCGAAATCGGCTCGATTTACGGCGCTCCGAAAGACTGCATCTGGGGCGGCGGGCGTGTCGGGTTCGGGGACGCGGAAGCATCCGACGTGCTTGCGCTTATGAACGAATACAGGATTCCGGCGCACCTCACGTTCAGCAATTCTCTGCTTACGAAGGAGCATCTGGCGGACCGCCGCTGCAATGAACTTTGCGCGATGTTCGAGCATTCGGAGGCGGCAAATGGCATCGTGATTCATTCCGATCTGCTGCTTGATTATATCAAAAAGCATTATCCGGGATTCTGCTTCGTGTCTTCGACGACAAAGGTGCTGACGGACCCGGGACAGTTCGTTTCGGAACTGAACCGTGACGAGTTCCGCTATGTCGTGCCGGATTTCCGGCTGAATAAAGCGTGGAATGTTCTGAACGCATTAAGTGATGAGCAGAAGCGCAAGGTAGAGTTTTTATGTAACGAATGCTGCTGGTTCGGCTGTTATGACCGGAAGAACTGCTATGAGAACGTAAGCCGCAAGAGCCTCGGCGAAGATTGTGAGGATCATGTGTGCGTATCGCCTACGGCGGAGCGCGGATACCGCTTCTCGGATGCAATGGCCAATCCCGGGTTTATCGGGACAGAGGATATTGCGGATACGTATCTGCCGGCAGGGTTCCGGGAGTTTAAAATCGAGGGCCGCAGCCTCGGAAGTGCGGTTGTCCTTGAGATGCTTTTATACTACATGGTGAAGCCGGAATACCGTCTGAAAATCCGCGAAGAGGTATATCTGGACAGCATGCTGGATTTATTCTGATCAATGTCACAGGGGGAGAAACATGAAAGTAACATCGTTCTTGCGGTTTGCCGGATTCGGGATCAAGACGATCCTGTTCCGGAAGAAGGACCCGATTCTCGGCACGGTCATTGTTACGGATCGGTGCAATTTAAAATGCAGACACTGCTCGGTTAACAACATTACGGCCGTCATGCATCCGTACGCACAGATTATGGGCGAGATGAAGACGCTTTACGATATGGGAGTCAGGATTCTGTTCTTCTGCGGCGGCGAGACATTTCTTTGGCGGGACGGCGAGAAGACCATCCGCGACCTTGTCCGCGAAGCGAAGCAGATGGGATTCCTGATCGTGAACGTCGTAACCAACGGGACTTTTCCGATAGATCTGCCGGAAGCGGACCTGATCCTGTTAAGCCTGGACGGCGACCGCGAACGCCACAACGCGGTGCGCGGCGACACGTACGACACGATCATGGAGAACATCAAGAACGCGACGTCGGACAACATCTGCTTTTATATGGCGATCAATCAGATCAACAAGGACGCGGTCGCCGACGTGTGCCGTCTTGCAAGGGATACGGCAAATGTGCGCGCGGTCTCCTTTAACTTCCATACGCCGTACCCCGATACCCGTGAGCTTGCGCTTTCGAAGGAAGAAAAGCGCGAATGCTGCGAAGTCATTAAACAGATGATGAAGGAAAAGGTGCCCGTATTTAACCTGAAGAGCGCCTTTCCGTATCTGATTGAAAACCGCTTCCCGACTCCCTGCCACCAATGCGTCGTAATCGAGAACGGCAAAATATCCGTATGCGGTCGCTGCATCGACGTGCCGGGGCTTTGCGAAGAATGCGGATATTTCTTTGTGGCGGAATATACGCTGTTATTTAAGGGCAATCCGAAGATCATCTGCGAGATGCTCAGAACATATCTGAAGTATATTTAGGAGCGGTTATGAGCATCATTACAAACTTGACAAGAATGTGGCTTACGAGATCGTTTAAGCCGTTCCGTTTTAGAAACGAATATGACGAGGTGCTTCCGTACGGCGACTGTGAAAACCTCGGACTTTACGTACATATTCCGTTCTGCAAAAGCATCTGCAATTTCTGTCCGTACTGCAAGGTGAAGTATGACCGTGAGACGTGCGACCGCTATATCGACGCGCTCCTTCGCGAGATTCATATGGTCGGAAGCACTTACCCCGGAAAGAAGACGGTCACGAGCCTTTATTTCGGCGGCGGAACGCCTGCGCTGGCAGCAGACCGCCTCGAAGAGATCATCGCGGCAATGAACGAGTATTTTACGATTACCGAAGGCATCGGTTTAGAGCTGCATCCGGACAATGTGAAGCCGGATGTGCTCCGGAAGCTGAAGGATGCCGGCGTGACGAAAATCAGCATCGGGATCCAGTCATTTCTCGGCAAATACCAGAGCATCCTCGGACGCGCGGCAGTCAATCCGGAGCAGCTCAGAGAAGCGCTTTCGCAAGTGCCTTTCGAAACGGTTTCGATGGATTTCATCTTTGCCCTGCCGGGACAGACGTTTGAAGACCTCAAATCGGATGTCGACGAAGCGTTCCGTATCGGGGCGAACCATGTCGCGATCTATCCGTTTATCGATTTTACGTTTACAAAGAGTCCCGTAAAGGCGATGCCCAAGAAAGAGAAACGGCTTCTTCTTGACAGCATTACGGATTACTGCGCGAGGAAGGGGTATAAGCGGAGCACGATCTGGACTTTTTCAAGCGAAGAGCAGGCGAAGTATTCGTCGATGACAAGAGACAATTTCCTCGGCTTCGGGTGTTCGGCCACGACGCTGTTGAAAGACCGGTTTAAGATCAACACATTTTCCGTGGACGCATATTGCGAAAGAATCCTGCAGGAGACGCTTCCGACATCGCTTACGCTTCGGTTTACGCGAAGACAGCGCATGGTATACTATCTGTTCTGGACCGCGTACAGTACCGAGGTGGATCCGGAGGCGTTCGAGCGGTTCTTCGGTGTTCCGCTTAAGAAAATGTACGGATTTGAGCTCAAGGCGGCGCAGCTGTTCGGCTTTACGAAGAAGCGCGGCGGAGTCCACGTGATGACGCTGAAGGGAGCATTCTATTATCATTACTATGAGAACTTCTATACGCTTGCCTATATCGACAAGATGTGGGGCATTATGCGGAAAGAGGCTTTTCCGAAGGAGATTACGCTGTGAGGGTGACGGGTTTGAACTGCGCCGCAAGGCGGAATCCTCCGGAGGAGCCGTTCTAAAAGATCAGTTTCGGCGGAAAGAAGCCTTCCGATTGGAAGGCTTCTTTGTTTTTTGCAAGTTTTTAGTTTAAAAAGTGAAATAACGGAATGCAGAAATGAAAGATATTTGATAAATTTAACATTCACGCCGATTCCTATGTAAAAATGCAAGCACGAAAATATATAAAAATTTCGCATTTTCCATAAGAATGCGGGATGTCCGCGGAAAGGCAGCGGGAAGAAGGCCGTCGGAGGCAGCGGACGCCGGCTTCCGGAAATCGGAAAAACCATATAAATTATAGATAAACAGGCGCTTGCAGACACTATATGTTGCGAGCGCCACCCTTTTTAATGCCCTTTTTACGAGAATTCCGGGTACTGCTCAAAGAAACTGCGGGCGGGTCTTTTGCACTGTCTTGTTTTTCATATGTTTAAACATTCATACATGGAAAAATATGAAACATCAGTATTGACTTATGAAATTTTCAATGTTAAAATTTTCATATTAAGATATTTAAAATTCTAAAACCGACGGAGGGACCAGCCTTGTTTTATGCATTAAATCCGGATTACAGGATATGCGGCTACCGCGGACTTCCGTATCTGTTGTATCACCGGGTTGTCGGCTCGCTCAGTGTTCTGTCCAAAGATGATGCCGATTTAATCGGGACGTGTGACGGTTCAACGGATATGCCGCTGACCGATTCGATTAAACGGTTATGCAGCCTTAATATTCTGAAAGGCTCTCCGGAACCCATTCCCGTTTCGGAATCACAGCGCTATGTCTATTATGACAACCGTTATTTCCGTACTGTGACCTGGGCGGTAACCTCGGCCTGCAATCTGAACTGCCGGCACTGTTTTGCCGCAAAGGATGCAAACCGTACCGCCGACCGCTTCACCTTGGAAGAAGCGAAGAAGCTGATCGGCGAGCTGAAGGCGTGCGGCGTTCATGAAGTTGACCTGACGGGCGGCGAACCGCTGATGCATCCCGAACTTGATAAGATTATTGAAGAACTTTCCCGCAGCGATATAAAGATTGGAAGAATTGTAACAAACGGACTGCTGGTCACCGATACGTTTCTCAAACGTTTAAAGGAACTGAAGGTTGACCCGCTTTTCACCGTCAGCTTTGACGGATTGGGAACCCATGACTGGCTTAGGAATGCCGAAGGAATCGAGCAGAAGACGCTTGATCAGATTGACCGCATCGTCGGTGCGGGTTTTGACGTGTCGGTACAGATGTGCGTATACCGCGGAAACACGGACAGGATGTGGGACACGCTCAAGTATTTTGAAACCCGCGGAATCAGTTCCATGCGGTTCATGCGTGCAAGCGAAGCACCGAGATGGGCAGAGCAGTATCTTGATCAGACGCTTACGTTTGAAGAGTATTATGATGCCGGATTGAAATTGACGGAACGCTATGCGGCAGAGGGCGGAACGCTCAACTTTCGTGTGTGGCGGATGCTGCAATACACTTACCAAGAGGGGCATATTCTGATCCGGCCCATGCATAATACCGGGCCGTGCAGCGGCAAATGGACTGCATGTCAGGATGCACATGATAATTTCTTCATCGGCGCGTCGGGAGAGGCGGCTCCGTGCATGCCGGTTTCGGGCTTCCTCATGATGAAGGGAATCAGTATGGGGAATGTTAAGAAGGACCCTTTACAAAAGATTCTCTCCGAATCCAAATTGACGGATTGGACGCTTTTGAAACTGGAAGACATCTACCGCGTCAATGCAAAGTGCCGCGAATGCCCGTACCGGGATGCCTGCTGCGGCGGGTGCCGGGCGCTGGCGTACGGCCTGTCCGGTGACTTGTGCGGAACCGATCCGATGCGGTGCGCATATTTCTTCGGAGGTTTCTCTGACCGTTTGAACGAATTGGTTAAGAAGTATACGAAAGAACCTGACGCATGAAGATGCGTTGCAGTATAGAAAAACGAAAAGGCAAAGGAGGAACAATGTTATGGCAGTTCAGCAGGTAGAAGCATTCTACAAGAAGGTTATGGAAGACGATGCCCTGAAGGAGAAGGTTATGGGTATCAAGGGCGCGCCTTTGAGCGTTGCCGAGAAGGTTGTTGCAATCGCGAAGGAGAATGGTTTTGACGTATCCGTTGATGACTTTAAAGAGTACTATACGGAGCAGGCAGATTTGTCCGCTGAAGAAATGGAACAGGTTTCCGGAGGGTTAGGCTGGAGCGAGTGCCTCCATCAGGATCCGAACTGCTCCAAGAGTTGTGTTGAAATCTGCGGTACCTTCCTCGGACATTATATCGGCAAACAGCGCTGATGTGATGCGCGCCAAGAGAGAACATTGACGCATGAAAATGCGTTTTTGTGGAAAAAGAAAACAAAGGAGAAACAAGGCTATGGCAATTCAGCAGGTAGAAGCATTCTACAAAAAGGTTATGGAAGACGATGCCCTGAAGGAGAAGGTTATGGGGATCAAAGGCGCGCCGTTGAGCGTTGCCGAGAAGGTTGTTGAGATCGCGAAGGAGAACGGCTTTGACGTATCCGTTGACGATTTCAAAAAGTTCTATACGGAGCAGGCAAACCTTTCCGCAGAAGAGCTGGAGCAGATTTCCGGAGCAAGAAACGGTGACTGCCCCGAACCCAAGCCCGGCTGTACAAAGGTTTGTACCGAAATCTGCGGTACCTTCCTCGGCCACTATCTCGGCAAGCAGCGCTAGTTTTTGAACGGACGAAGCACGCTCAAAAGGAAGCATTCAGCACCCGAGAACCCGGTTTATACGCCCGGTTCTCGGGCGCTTTGTTTCATAAATCGGAGGATGACATATGACGGAAACAAAGGCCAGGATCCTTTTCATCGGCTGCGGAAGAGGCGAAGAAATCGCGGCATTTGATGATGACAAGTCGGAAATCGTCGGGTTGGAACCTTCGCGGGAATGTATCGAGGACGCAAAAAAGAAACTGTCCTGCAGGCATAATGTTTCTTTCCTGCAGGACAGTTTGTATGGAGATATGGGAGGGGGATATGATGTTATCTATTCTGTTTTTCCGGCTCCGCCGATGCTGATCCTCAAAGAGGATGCATTTGCCGAAAGGATTCGCGGCCTTCTTAACGAAGGCGGATGCTTTGCGCTCTATTCGGAGATCTGGTCCGACAACGGAAATACGGCGATGCTGATCAGCTGTGAGCGCCTGAAGCACTGTTTTTCCGCTTCCGGCATGATGACCGCGGAAAGAATCCTCGATTATGAGGAACTTCCGAAATTTGTCCGCGGTTCCGGCTTTCTCAGGCGTGCGGACAAGGACACCCCGTTACGGTTCCGCGAACTGATCGCCCGACTTCCGAATGAATCAGACGGTAAGCGGTGACTCACGAACGGTTCGCCCCGCTTCCGGGTGCATCAAAAAGTAAGCAGTGACAGAAGCGCTTCCTGATCCGGAGTGTGCTCCCGGTATATCTGCTGAATCGGCGTAAGGATTTCAACGAGCCGGTCATACATGCAGGTGGAACGCCGCAGACATTGGCCGCAGCGGAAACATTCCGGCCACAGAAAATAATCGAATAATCCGGGATTGAGACCGTGGGCAAAGCAAATGTCCACGGTTTTTTGATCGAACATCCGGCTGAGCAGTTCGCGAAGCGTGCCGTCTTCGGCGCCGCGCGCCTTTTCGTGCCAGTAAAATGCAAGCGCGGTACAAAGCTTGCGGTTCTGTACGGCTGCGGGGCTGTTCTTAAGGTGCTGTTCCATGTACTCGGAAGCGAGTCCGGGATCACCGCCGGTTCCCGTGAACAAAGCCGTAATCAGATACGGATCCGCATCGCACATGGACGGAGAACTGTTCAAAAGGAAGAACTGAACCGGATTGACCGGAGCGGACACATTTTCCCGAAGATATCGGTCAAGACATTCGGCGAAGGTGCGGCGATCTTTTTCAGACGCGCTTCTCGGGCCGATGAAGGTCCGCTGCATCCCGACAAGGCGCATGGCGCGGATAAAATCGCCGCCGTCGTCGTAAATGAAATCGAGATCGCTCATACGCGGGATATAAACAAAATACGCCGGGAAATCAAGATAGGAGCAGTCGCGGATAAAGAGCCGGTACCCGAGCTCCGCAAGGCGGGACGACAGCAGGGAAAAGTCCTCCTCGTCGCTGTTTCCGGCGGGGAAAAGCCCTTCGAAAGGATAGGACGGCTGCTCGTTCAACAGGCTTGAAGGCCACAGACCGGTTCCGCGGATCGTGGAGTCGCTGAACTGGCGGCAATAGAGATTCTTCTCCGTTTTGGTTTCCGGGTAAGGAAGCGTTTCGGCCGTAAAACGCTCGGCGATATCCTCCTCGCTTCCCTGGAAAATTTCGGTCAGGCAGCGCTCAAGAGCGACATGCGCACGAGGATCTGCTCCGAGGTGGAAGGTGTGCTCCCCCTTTTCATTGAAGAGAAGGAGCCCGATCACCGGCAGGCCGATTCCGAGCGAGCAGTCGCGGATTTCATAACGGTAGCCGAGCGGCCGCATCGCTTCGAGACGGTAATGGATGACGGTACCTTCGAAGCATTCCGGCGGGACAATCGGGGGAGTAATGCGTTCCATGTAGATTTCACGCATGGCAAAGCGCTCCGCAATCTCGCTTATGCCGTGAACGATCGCTTCCAAGGGCGTATTGCCGGCGCACATGCCGTTGGTGCCGCTTGTGTTGTAAAACAGCTTGATCGGAACGTTGCGGACACATCCTCCGGTTATGTCGGCAAATGGGGCGCAGAGCACACGCTTATCTCCGAACGCCTGCTTTAACAGATTCAGGGCATCCGCATCCGTTGAAAGGTTGAAGATTTCACGCACGATGTCGCCGCACTCCGCGACGGTTTCCTCCGGCGTGCATAGAATCTCGTCCGGTCCGAAGCGGAACAGTCCGTTCGGGGAAAACTGCAGCTGGCGGTTCGGGAAAAGCATTCCGTTTTGAAGCCGTTCCAGGAACTCGCCGTATGCGCTTGCGAGCGCGTACCGCATATTCATCCCTTTGCCGTTTGTGCCGACACCGAAGGAAAGCAGTTCCTCATCGCCGAGCATCACGCGGGAACAGGCAACATTGGCGGACGGATGGTAAAAGCCTTTTTCGATGGTAAAAAGACCGCACCGCTCCAGCGCCTGCCGCACGCGGTTAATGGTGGAAAGCGGATCGGCGCATTTATAAGGACGATTGTTGTTCTCACTCATGGAAAGCATTCCTCCGGTTATTGGTAAAGATGTCGCACAGATCGGGATCCCGGCTGTCAATGGATCCCGTTTCGGTCAATGCGTAAGCGCGGCATCCCATACCGCATTCTTCGAAATTCGGACATGCCGCACACTGCGGATTCTTTTCAAGCCGGACCGATTTGCGGACATTTCGGAAACGGACGATCGAATCGGAGCTCCAGGCTTCCGGGAGACCGAGTTCCAAAGCGTTGGGCATCTCGTTCTGTATGGGCGTGGTAACAAATCCGGGGCACGGCATCAGCGTTCCGTCGGGCAGAAGAAACGCGCCGCACGTAGTACCGGAGCATTCCGGGCTGTCCGCGGTGAAAGCGGTCTTCCGTTCCGCCGGCCGGAACTGTTCGAACATGACCGGGAAGGGACGACCGTCCCGCAGCCACATTTCGTGGACCTCGGCACATGCTTCCGCAGCCTCGGCGGTTGTCAGCCGGTGTTCGTTTTTGTAAAGCCCGGTTGACTGTGCGCGGTTGACGAACCAGCCGGAAGGTTTCAGTGCCTTGAGCCGTTCGTAGGTGGCGGGAAGCGATCCGATGTTCTGCGCCATGAGGGTAGTTACCATGACGGCGGCAAAGCCGCGGGAGAGGGCGAGCTCTGCCGCGCGGAGTACCTTTTCTTCGAGTCCGCGTGCACCGCGGATTGTATCGTGAACGCCGCAGCCGTCATAACTGATCAGCAGATCCGGGTGCTGTCCGTACTGAAGAAAGAGATCCAGCACCCGGTCGTTTAGAAGCGTTGCGTTCGTGGAGATTTCCGTGATCCGCACGCCTGCCTTGCTCAATTCGCGTACGATTTTCGGAAAATGAGGAGACAGTAACGGCTCTCCTCCGGTCAGTGACACAAACGGTACATTTGCCCGAAGGATTTCCTTAAGAAGACGGTCTGTTCTTTTCGCATCGTCCGGGGCGGTCTTGCCCGGAGATTCCATAAAACAATGTACGCAGTGCAGATTGCAGGCATCGGTGATTGCCCAGCTCAAGCTATAGAGACGGGGACACGGGGTGTACCGATAATTCTGAACGGGATCCGGACCGTCGCCGTATTCGCAGATTTCCGCGTAGCCTTTGCCGACGAGAAAGTCAAGCTGACGCCGATGGGCGGGCGTGAAGGCCGGAGAGGAAAAGTCGCAGCGGCCGTCGCAGGAGCGGAGCACGTAGGCGTATTCTTCGCAGGGGAAGAATTCCTGGCCGTACCACCGTTCGATCAGCGCGAAGGGACAGTCGGTCCAGCCGCGCAATATGTAGTTGCGCCCGATTCGGGCGTAGAGACTATTCATGGGATACAAGCTCCTTTACGTATTCGATGAAGCTGTCCCGGATACCGCCCTTGAACAGTGCGCATTTGGTCGGCTCGCGGTGCAGAAAATCGCCCGTTTCGGTGAACGCGGCAATCCGGCAGCCGCCTCCGCAGTCCGGAAAATGTGCGCATGACCGGCAGGATTCGCTGTTGTTCCAGATTTCATCCTTTTTCATGTCGCAGTACCGTCTCAGCGAGGCGTCGTTCAGTGCTTCCGCGAACGTCATGTCCGTCAGGCTCGGAAGGGGCTTTGCGATCTCGGTTCCGATATAGCTTCCGCAGGGAAGGACTTTGCCGTCCGGGGCAACGTACGGATAGTAGTGGCAGGCAAGGCATTCGTAATCTTCGGGCACGAACAGCCGTCCGTTTCCGACATGCAGCTGTTCGCTTCCTTTCCGCTTAAAGATTCCGAAATACCAGAGCAGAAGCTCAATCGGACGTCCGCGGTCCACCCACAGTTTTGCGAGGTTTTTCAATGCGGAGATCGTATCGTTCAGATTGGATTTCGTCTGGCTTCCCTTCCACACGCCGACCTCAACCGGAGGCGAGATCCACCAGCTGTCGACGCCGAGATCGATCAGCGCGTCAAGCGTTTCCGGGATTTGCGGAAGTACGACCGAATCGACGCTCGAGATGATGATTACCGTATACCCGCGCCTCGTCAGCGTGCGGATCCCGCGGAGCGTCTGCTCTTCCGCGAACGGAACGCCGCGCATGTAGTTATGGGTTCCGATGCAGTCAAAGCTGACCTTGAAGGCGGGCATGTAGCCGATTGCTTCGATCTCATCGAGAATCTCATCGGTAACCAGAGAGGCATTGGAAAAGATTTCCGTGAAATTGATGTGCTTTTCCTTCATGCGGCGTAACAGCTCCGGCAGTTCCGGTCGAAGCAGCGGCTCGCCGCCGGTAAATGAGATGTCCGGCACATTGGCCGCTTCCAGCTTGTCAAGAACCGAGAACAGCTCGTCGCGGCTGAGCTCCTTATAGGCACGCTGCGGCGCCGACATGTAGCAGTGGCGGCAGCGGAAGTTGCAGTTGTTGGTAAGGGACCAAAGAACGCTTTTGGTTACCGGGCAGTCTGCGCGGCGGTATGCCTGCGCCGGGTGGATTGTGCATTCACCTTCCCGGCACTGCCGTACAATTCCTCTTTCCGTATATTTTTCCAGCAGGACGTGATGGACCGGCAGAAACAGGGCGGAATGAAAATCATGGCGGCCGTCACAGGATTTCAAAACATGCCTTTCGTCCGGCGGCAGATACTCCATCTCGTTCGTATGCCAATTCACCAGGGCACATTCGAGATTACTCCAGCCGCGAAGCACCCAGTCGTCATTCAATACAGCATATAAGGACCCGTTATTCTCCATGTTCTTTCTCCCTTTGATAATATTGTTTCTGCATCTGACGCTTCAGGATTTCGCAGTTGTAGGGGTCGGCCGCGTAAACGGAGCCGGCGTTGATGAGGGCGCTTGCGCGGCATCCGGTCTTGCACTCGGAAAGGTATTCGCATGTCCGGCATTCCGGAGAATGAGCCATCACGTCCTCAGGCGTGATCGACATGACCTTCTGCAGGAATTCGGAGTTCCACGCATCCTCGAATTCCATGGCGGAAAGATCCGGGAAGGAATCCGAGACCGGCGAATCGGTATATGCGGAGCAAGGCATCAGAAGACCTTTGTCCGAAAGGTACGGATAGTCCCTGCATTCCCAGCACGACGGCTGATTGCCGTCAAACGGGCGGATTGTGCGCACAGCTCCGGGGCGGTAGGAATAGAGACCTTCGAGGCCGAGCGTCATGGGACGTCCGTCGGCAAGCCAGCGTTCCTGTAAATCGGTACATACCGCGGCAAATGCATCCGTTGACGGAATGCTCATTCCTTTGGCACAGCCGAACCGGAGAGGTCTTGCAACGCCCCATTCGTCGACACCGAGCTCCTTCATGCACTCGTAGGTGGCCGGAAGCGAAGTCAGATTGGCCGCATCGATACTTGTGTTGACGCCGACATGAAACCCGGCGTCTTTCAGAATCCGGATTCCGCGAAGCGTCCGCTCCTCCGCATCCATAACGCCGCGGAACCGGCTGTGATGACCGACTCCGTCAAAACTTACGTGAAAACGGGGAAACATGTCGCGGTCCGTAAACAGTGCGGGAGTTGACTCCGTAACAAGTGTGGCGTTTGTAAGAATATTGGAAACATAAAAACCGGACTCCTCGAGATAATCGAGCAGTTCCGGAAGCTGCTGATAAGAAAATACCTCGCCGCCGGTCAGAATCAGTTCGACGGCTCCGCCCGAAGCAAGCCGGTCGGCAAGCGTCATAAGGCGTTTCAGTTCCGGAGGTTTCGGATGATTGACGGGTGACGACATGTAGCAATGGGTGCATCGTAAGTTGCAGAAACCCGTGATCGCCCAATATGCGCCGCGGATCGGGCCGGGGGAAGTTCCCCGAAAACCGCGGGCACAGCGGAACGCCGCACCTCTACGGCAGAGTTCTTCGGCAATCGCACGATGCTTCGGCAGAAAAGCCGAACTGTTCAAATTTGTATATCCGTCCATGGCGTCGAGAACATACCGAAGGTCCGCGGAAAGGTTTTCCGAATCGCAGGCATTTGTTTTCAAATAATAGTATCGCATGAAACCTCTTTTATTGAAATATAAGTAGAAATAACGGTTTTTAGAAAAATGACAGGAAATAAACTTGTAAAAATTTTTAAAAGTAAGCACTTGAAAAATGCGTCGCTGTATTATAGAATTATATAATCAACGGGAACAAATGTAAAGGGACATTTATGTTAAATTCATTGAATTTTTCAAAAAACGGAGACCTGTTTGCCCCGTTTCGCAGCTGGGTGGCCGAAACCGCCGCCGTAGAACAGGGGCAGGATGAAGTGACAGGACTTTACTGGTGCCGCGCAAGGCTCGAGGGAACGGAGGCGTGGTCCGCGGATACGGAAGCGGGTCCGGCTCTTGAAAAGACCTTGCGGAAGCTTGCTGCGGCAATTCACTGCGCGTCCCTTATGCCGGAGAACGGCTTTCCGGGACTCGGATGCGGCAGTACGAGAGAAGATGCGCTTGCCGCCGCCTGGCAGGACCTGTTCATTTGTGCAATGCGATTCAAACTGAAAAGCGTCCGCCTGGTTGCTCCGGACGCGGGGGAAGAAATCCCCGGTTTTTGGGAGCCCTATCGGGAAAGATACCTTTCGGCGGGCATGGACGTTTCCGTTAAGGACTGCGGAATGCTGAAGAGGTATCCGGTTCTTGCCCTGCAGATTGACGGGCAGCTTGTCCCCGGAGCCGGCACGACGTGGAAAGAAGCGGTTCTTGACTGCATCTCGCGGGATATCCGCAGACGCCTGTTTGGAAAACCGGAAGGGATTCCGGCTTATTCGGATGATGATCCGTCGTATCCCGCTTCGTCCGGATTTTACCGAAGCACCGCGGAGGCAATCGGCGAATACCTTGCTATGGCCAAGCGCTATCATACCGTAATCCGGGCAAAGGACATATCCGTGGAAGGGTTATCGGTAATGCGGGTCCTGTTGGACGAGCCGAACCCGGGCTGGAACACAGAGAGCGATTATTATACCGCTTGACCGTTAATCGGATAAAGGAATGCCGCATGCGAAAGAGCATTCCGGCATACGCGGAACGAATACCTTACATACAGAAAGGCCGTTTTCACGGCGAAGGGGGAATTTTATGGGAACATACGCACGTTTGCGGCATTTGTGGGCGCTGAGACAGTTCAGTGACGGCCGGCTGATGCTCATGAACCGGAAATATCCGATGCAGGATTATCCGGACGAACAGGAGGCGTATGTGCTTAGAAACTGTGACGGAAACAGTGACTTTGATTCCCTCGCGTTCCTTCCCGTGCATCGTAATATTTTAAGAGGATTAATGGAAAAGGGCATCGTGGAAGAGTGCTCTTTCGGAGAAACAAATGAACCCGGACAGATGTTCCGGATTATTCCCTCACCGCTTCTGACCGAGATCCACTGGGCAATTACCGGGTACTGCAACATGAAATGCCCGCATTGCTTTATGGAGGCTCCGGAAGGACGGTACGGGCAGGTCAGCTTAGAGCAGGCAAGGGAACTGATCGATCAGTTTTATGAAGCCGGCGTGCTCCGGGTTTCCATTACGGGCGGGGAACCGCTGATCCACCCGCATTTTCGTGAGATTGTGAAAGCGATTACGGAAAAGGGAATGATCGTTAACCTGATTGTAACGAACGGCGTTTTGATCGATGACGATCTGATCGATTTCTTAAAGGAATGCGGTCATTGGCCGGAATTCCAGATCAGTCTTGACGGCATCGGAACGCATGACCTCATGCGCGGAACCGAAGGCCTGGAGGAGAGCGTATTGCGGGGCATTCAGAAGGTAATCGAAAGAGACCACGAATTGTCCGTATGCACGCTGTTTACCAAAAAGAACCGCTATACCGCCGCGGCGACCTATGAGTGGCTTAAGAACCGCGGAATCAAGGAATGGCTCGTAAGCCGCCCGCAGAAGATGGGCGCATGGCAGGGCGGTGAAGACGCTCTGACAACCGAGGAGATCGCGGAACTGTGCCTTGATCTCAAACGCCGCTGGGAAGCGGACGGGCGTCCGATCACGATCGGGCTTGAAAAGTTTTTCAACGGCAACGCCCATGAGCCGATATATTCCCGTGAAACAATAGACTGCTATTCCCCGGAAAGCTTCGAGTGCCCGACGACGCAGTGGAAGATATTCCTTCTGCCCGACGGCACGCTGCTGCCGTGTACCGGCTACACGGGTTCGTTCCTTATGGAGGAGATGCCGAACCTGTACCGCGACCGCCTTTCCGAAATCTGGAAGGATTCCGCCCTCAGGCATTTCGTATGCCGCAGAAAGAAGGACCGTCTGAAGCATATCCCGGAGTGTTCCGCCTGCGAGCATTTCGAAAAATGCGGCGCCGGATGCGGAGCATACGCAATGACCGAGAACGGCTCGCCCGACAGACCCGACCCGTTCATGTGCGCCCTGTACAAGTACGGCTGGAGGGATCGTTTCCTCAATTCCGGAACGGCGCAGTCCGAAAATGCGTGACACGCGTCACGAAAAGATGTCGGATATTATACAAATCGCTGATTCTTTCGCTGCGGAACATGTCCGTCCCCCCGTCGGATCCCGCGCGAAATACTAAAAATTGAAGACCCCCAGCAACAGCCATCCCGAATACCCCTACTTCCCTCGGGATGGCTGTTCTGTCTGCAGATGACAACGTCCTATGGTTGCAATTCTTTCAAAATATGAACTTTTTGTGTGAGAACGGCCGAACAGGGACAAATGGTAATACCATTTGTCGAAAGAAAAAGAATCCTCTTTTCTGCTGATTTTTCGGATGATATGGGCGTTAAATGTGGTATAATAACTCTATATCTGTCGCGAATGCCGGAACGACAATGCGTGCAGGCGGCAGAGAAGAGCGCGAATATCACAAGAGGAAGATTGTTTATGGCAACATTGCTGATCATTGTAATCTACGCCGCATTTGTCGGCCTCGGAATCCCGGATTCCCTGTTCGGAACGTCCTGGCCGTCCGTTTATACCGAATTCGGGCTGCCGTTCTCCCTCGGCGGAGTGATCACGTGCATCTGCTCGAGCGGAACGATGATATCGAGTCTGTTAAGCGCACGGCTGATCAAGCGGCTCGGAACCAATAAGCTTACGGCGGCATGTACGCTTCTTACGGGAGTTTCGCTGTTCGGGTTCAGCTTTTCGAACAATTTCCTGTTTCTGTGTCTGCTTTCCCTGCCGCTCGGTCTCGGTGCGGGTTCAATCGACACGGCTTTAAACAACTATGTCGCACTCCATTACAGCGCGTCGCAGATGAGTTTTCTGCACTGCTTCTACGGAGTCGGCGTGACGGTAAGCCCGTTCATCATGACGCTCGTATTCCGAAGCGGTATGGGCTGGAGAAGCGGATACCGGATCGCTTCGGGCATTCAGCTCGGGCTGGCGCTTTTAATCATCGTGACGCTTCCGGTGTGGAGGAAGGTTCACGGCAGCGAAGCCGGGGCGGAAGAGAAATTCGAGACGCTTTCGCTTAAGGAGGCTGCCGCGATCAAAGGCGTTAAGATCATGTGGCTTCTCTTCATCTGCTCGGTAACGATCGAGGTTTCGGTCGGAAGCTGGAGCAGCACGTTCCTTGTCGAGCACAGGCATCTGAACAACGAGATGGCTGCCGCAAGCGTAACGTTTTATTATCTCGGAATGACAATAGGAAGACTGCTGTCGGGTGTGTTCGCCCGCAGGCTTCACAGCTGGCAGATCATCAAAACCGGTCTTTTGATACTCGGAGCGGCGCTCCTGCTGCTGATTTTCGTTCCGAACAACATCGTGACGATCGCGGCGCTTATGCTGATCGGGCTCGGAAACGGACCGATGTTCCCGAACTTCAATTATCTGACGCCCGAGAATTTCGGCGAGAGCCGTTCGCCCGCCATCATCGGAACGCAGATGGCGGTTTCCAGTTTCGCGATCATAACCGGACCGATCTTATGCGGTCTGATCGGGCAGGTGCTCGGAATGAGGTCCTTCCCGTTCTTCTTAACCGTGTTCTACGTCCTGATGCTCGTCGTATTTGCCTGCGCGACACGGCTTTGGACGATGCCGCGGATGTTCGGAAGGAAGGCGGAACGGGCGGACGGAGAGTGACAGGAATACTTTGAGAGGTGGAAAATGGGTGCAGACAACATCATGACAACCGAGGAATTCAGCATCCTGAACGTGTACGGGGCGCAGTGCGACGCGGAGGAGTATGAAGCGTACCACCAGGATCTGAATCTGCTGCAGATATTCGATAAGCTGACCGCCAAATGGGGCAAAGGCATCCGCCGGTACTTCTATTTCCTGCCGGAGGACCGGAAGGACGAAGCTTACCGCCGCGCGGTTTACGGAGACGTGAAGAAAGAAGCGGTTTACAGCGCTCTGATTACGTTTACGAAGAATCTGTCCGATGTGGAAGCTCTTCGAAGGGAAAAGGAGAAGGTTTCCGACCCGATGCAGAAGGCGGTATGGAGAGTCCGCGAGGAGGACGCTTATTATACCGTTTACGAACAGCTCGAGCGCGAGATTGCGGCCGCAAACCCCGATTCGGAGGGCATGAAGAGGCTGCTTTCCGTGCTGCATGGCATTCTTCAAAGCAGCGAGTACCGCGCAAAGAAGGAGCGGACCGGAAGGATTCTGAAAGAGATCCGCGGACTCCGCTTCATCATCACCTATGACAAGGAGCGGATCAGTGTAAAACTCGGGGAAGTCGAAGGCGCCGGAGCCTACGAGGAATGGCTGGACGGCATCAGCGGCGAGGAAGCGTCGCCGTTACAGAATCCGTTTCTGGCGGAAATACCCGTGACGGATCTTGAAAGAGCGTGCCTTGACATGCTCGAAAAGAGGAAGCCGGAATTCTTCCGCGAACTCGAGGCGGTTTCGAAGAACAAGGACGGCTATGAGTACCCGGTTTTGAGCCGTTTTGAGAAGGAGATACCGTTCTACCTTTCGTTCTGCACGTTCCAACGGGACATGGAGAAGGAAGGGTTCGCATTTGCCGTGCCGGGCACGGACGAAGGAAAGCAGATGGAGGCGGCGGGGCTTTACGACCTGGCGCTTGCGGTTGCTTCGCTCGCGAGCGGCCGGAAGGTGATTCCGAACGATTTCCGCTTCGAAGAGGGCGACCGGTTCTTCGTGCTTACCGGCCCGAACCAGGGCGGCAAGACGACCTTTGCGAGAAGTCTCGGTCAGCTGATTTATTTTACCAAGATGGGGCTCGACGTGCCGGCGGTGTCGGCAAATGTGCCGTTCTTCCCGGGGATTCAGACGCATTTCTCGGTGGAGGAAAGCGTGCAGACCGGACGCGGCAAGCTGATGGAGGAGCTGGTGCGGCTTGCACCGATGATGAAAGACCGCAGGAGAGGTTCCTTTGTCGTTATCAATGAGCTGTTCACGACGGCCGCAAACTATGACGCGCAGATTATGGGAAAGCGGGTTCTGAAGCACTTTATCGAACTCGGCTGCATGGGAATATACGTTACGCACTTGAAGGAGCTTGCCGACGAAGGAAACGGCGTGGTAAGCATCCGTGCCGAACTGGATGAGAACGGCTTTCAGACGTTTAAGATCCGCAGAGGGCCGGCGGAGGACATCGCATTTGCCGCCAACCAGGTGAACAAGTACCGGCTGACTTACGAACAGCTGAAGGAGCGCTTATGAAGGTTTGTCTGTTGTATGAAGACCGGGAACGGCTTCAGGAAGAAACCTATTACGATACCGCGAGCATTATTCAGGACCTCGGGCTGAAGTCAATCTTTCTGGTTTCCGCGAAGGAGCTCGTCTACGAGAACGGGGAAGTCGTGAAGGTCGAGAAAGAGGATCCGTTTTTGATGGATACCATGCAGAAGATCATGATGACGCCGCTTACGACCAAAGAGCAGATCGTATTCCGCCAGGAGATCGTGAAGGACGCTTATAACGATCCGGAACTGATCCGCGAGCTGTATCAGACAAGCGACGGCATGCTCCGTAAATGGAATGAGCTCGGACGCGGAACCAAAGGCAGGATCCGCCACAGCAATCCCGTTATGAAACTGATTTCGGAGATCCGCGTGCTGCACCTGTTCTGCGACACGCTCTCAAAGGTCCGCACTCTGCTGCAAAGCCGCGAGGGACTTGCCTCGAAAGGACTCTGCGCATTCCGGGACGAACTGAATAAGGCGTTCTCCGAAGAACGGGAAGCGGACATCCGAAAAGTGCTCAATGATATTTCGTTTTATACGAGCGGACTCGATCAGGAGGATGAGGGCCGTGACCAGGTAATCCGTCCGAGAATCGTGCTCGAATGCGGGCTTGAAGACGGACTCAAATTCAGTTCGATGAAGATAGAAGAAGTTTCGTCCCAGAGTACGAAGTTTATCCGCAAGGGAAGCACGCGGGATAAGATTCAGAAATTCTTTGAAGGACGCATGGCGGATTCCTTCTCCACGGTAGAGGAAGTGCGGATCCAGGAGCAGACGCTTCAGCTCGAATACGGGGTGGTCAATCATCTGGTAAGAAAGCTCAGAAGGTTTACGGACGAGTTCCAGACCTTCTTTGACCAGCTGAAATTCCAGACGGCATTTTATCTCGCCGCGATCCTGATGCGTCAGCACATCGAACGCTTCGGATTGAAGTACTGTTTCCCGGAGGTCTGCGAACGGAGGGATCTCGAGTTCGTAAGCCTGAAAGAGTTTGTGATGGCGCTTGAGCAGAGAGTCAACGTAATCGGAAATACGTGCTCGATGAAACAGAAAGATCTGCTGATCGTAACCGGAGCCAACCAGGGCGGCAAATCGACGTTCCTTCGAAGCATCGGAATCGCGCAGGTAATGATGCAGTGCGGGCTGCCGGTAACGGCATATACGTTCCGAAGCGGGATATTCCCGAGGATATTCGTGCATTTTACGCGCCGCGAAGACAGCGCGATGAACAGCGGACGTCTGGATGAGGAACTGAACCGCATGAACGGCATCATAGAGCATATCGGGGACGGTTCGCTTGTATTTCTGAATGAATCGTTTGCGACGACGACCGAAAAGGAAGGCGCCGTGATCGCGTACGACGTAATCCGCGCGCTGAAGGAGGCGGGAGTGCGGATTCTGACCGTAACGCATCTTCTTTCCTTTGCGAAGCGCGTTTACGAAGAGACGAAGGGGCAGCCGGATGCGGGTGTTGAGTTCCTGTCGGCGGAAAGAAAGGAAGACGGAACCCGTACGTACCATATGATCGAGAGCGAGCCGGAGCTGACCAGTTTCGGTTTGGACATCTATGAAAGAATCGTCGGAGCGGACTGATTCGGGCCGCTTGGAATAAACGTATAACAGGGGGAGAAAATGGCGGAATATACATGGTTTACCGGACCGGTGCCGGAAGGTCTTCCGGTGAGGCAGGTGTACGCAGTCGTATTTGACGGCGACGGAAAGACGCTTTTAAGAATCGACGGCGGGCGGTATAAGCTGAGCGGCGGAAGGCCGGAGAGCGGGGAGACGTACGAGGAAACGTTAACACGCGAGTATCTGGAAGAGCTGAATACGGAGCTTACGGATATTCATTATCTCGGGTATCTGTTGGTGGAAGACGGAGCGGCGCGCTTCGCTCAGGTAAGAATGATCGCAAAGATCGTGCGTATCGGGGAGAGCCGTGTGGACCCTTCGTCCGGGAAAGTCTACGGGCGCGAACTGGTCCCCGCGGATCGGCTGAAAGAGTACGTCGCTTATCCCGACGAGGCGGGCAACCGGATGCTTGAAGAAGCGCTGAAGACGGCGCGGGGCCTCAAGTGGAACGGAGTATAGGAAAGCTTCTTAAAACCACGTGCGAAGCGCACGGGATTATGTACAAGGAAGATGCCTGTTTCGATTATATGAACGAACTGCCTGACAAGTACGATCAGGTGAGTTTTTCAGACCTAAACGTGGAGGAATAATTATGGCTTCGGCAATTATGCACATGGCAATTTCCGACAGGGTGCTGCGGGAATTTCCGGAGATTGACAGAAACCGCTTTCTGCTTGGTTCGATGCTTCCCGACGCGGCGGTCGGCGGCAACGGCCATCGAAAGATCAATGTTTGTGACGAGACGAAGAAAACTTACGATCTTCCCGGGTTCCGGGAACAGTTCCGCGGGCAGCTGAAGACGGACGCGCTGTACCTGGGATATTATCTTCACCTGGTGCAGGACCTCGTGTATCGGGATTATGTTTACAGGATACACCACTGGGATCCGCGGCCGGAGGGCAACGTGGAGCGGCTTCATAACGATTACGCGATCACCAACCGCTATATCATAGAGCGCTACGGGCTTAAGCCGGATATCGCGCTTCCGGACGGAATCGCAGAGGAGCCGCTGTTCGCGGACTGCCGGTTCGATTTAGAAGGATTCCTTCGGAATTTCCGGAATTACTTTACGGAACAGCCGGACGGTGATATTTTCTTCTTTACGAAGGAAATGACGGACGAGTGCATCGGGCTTTGCCTGAAACGATGCATTGCGGAAGTGAACGCCTTGAAAGCCGGTGAGGGATATATCGATGAGATTGCATTTGCCTGGAACCGGCAGGTGTAAGGAGGGAACATATGATAATCATAATTACGGGCGCGTCGCACGCCGGAAAGACCGTGCTGGCGCAGAAAATGCTTGAAAAGTATCATTATCCGTACCTTTCAATCGACCATCTGAAGATGGGACTGATCCGAAGCGGCAATACGACGCTGACGCCGATGGATGACGACAAGCTGACGGATTATCTGTGGCCGATCGTGCGGGAGATGATCAAGACGGCAATCGAAAACTGCCAGAACATGATCGTGGAAGGCTGCTATGTGCCGTTTGACTGGCGGAAGGATTTCGACGAGGAGTATCTTTCGGAAATCCGTTACATCTGCCTTGCGTTGACGGATGAATACATCGACGCGAACTTCGGAGCGATTCTGGAGCATGGTTCGGATGTCGAAAACCGCGGGGATGATTCGGACTGCACGATCGAGTGGCTCAAAGAAGCAAACCGCGAGTACCGGGAAGGCTGCCTTAAGGCAGGCGAACCGGTTACCCTGATAGACGGCAGATACGAAGAAATAACGCGTGAATTATTGGAGGATTAAACGATGGACGGGAACAAAGAAGAGATTCAGGGACAGCTTTTAAGCGTAAGCTACAACACATCTTCTCACGGAATGATGGCCGGAACGAGTTCGTTCGGCGGAGAGAGGCTTGACTGGAAAAAGGACGGAAGCGTCATTCTTACCAGTACCAATAACGGCGGCGGAAAGAGCATTCACCTTGAGTACCGCGTGGACCCGGAATTCGCCGAGAAGGTGCGCGAATATGTAAACGAGAAGAGGCTTGCACAGCTTTCGAAAGAGGATATTCCGCTTCCGCTTGTATATGACTGCTTCACAAGCGTGACCATTAACATGGAATACGGCGACCTGAACGGAAATCCCTGGGACCGGGAGCATTATAACCTGAACTGCGGGGCGGCCGGCATGACCTTCGGGGAGATTGAGAGAACGCTTTGCGGCCTCATCAGAGCGTGCCGCGAGAGCGGGGAATGCATCGTAAGCGAGATGAAGGAACAGCCGAACGGTATTGTGGGAATGATGGGACTCGGATTCGCTATGATGGGAATGACGGCAGAGCAGTGGGAGTGTCCCGTGTGCGGAAAGAAAGAAAACACCGGGGCGTTCTGTATGGGATGTGCTGCCCCGCGTCCTGCCGCTGCAAGCGGAGCACCCGTTCCGACTGAGACGCAGGAGCCGGAGCCGAAGAAACTGCCCGAGCCGGAACCCGGCTGCTGGACCTGTAAATGCTGCGGCTTCAACCAAAACCAGGGCAAATTCTGCGCGGAATGCGGTTCAAGACGGGAAGATTAACCCGGATCTTACGGATTTTATGAGGAAAATGAGGACATCCGAATGTTTTTAAACGAAGAACACTACGAATTGAACGGCCATGATATCATGCTTCGCGGCGCGGCGGCCGAAGACGGCGCCATGCTTGTTGATTATCTGAAGACCGTATGCGGCGAGACGCCGTTTCTTCTCTGCTATCCGGACGAAGTACATTATACGGACGAGCAGGAGGCGGAATTTATCAAAGAGCATAACGAGGCGGACGATGCCATGCTGATCCTCGCATTTGTTGACGGACAATATGCCGGCAACTGCTCGTTCACAAGCATCGGACCGAGCCGCCGGTCAAAGCACCGCGCAGACCTCGGTATCGCCGTATTTTTGAAATATACCGGGTTCGGACTCGGAAGACTTATGCTTACGCGGCTTATCAAGGCAATCAAAGAGTGCGGCTTTGAGCAGGCGGAACTGACCGTGGTCGGCGGAAACGAACGGGCGTACCATTTGTACGAAAGCCTCGGATTCCGCGAGTGCGGACGCATCCCGAACGCCAACCGCTACGACGACGGAACCTATGCGGACGACATCCATATGGTACTGAATCTGAAGGCGGAATAAGCAGAATAAAACGGAGAGAAACATGGAACAATTGGAAGTGCTCCGGGCGGAGCAGGAATGGCAGCGCGCAGGCGCTTATTCGGTGCGGATCCAGGGGATGAACCGGCAGCACGGAATATCCCTTCGTGAGGAATTTGACGAGCATGACTGCGACGGGACGCGCTATATCGTAATACTGGATGCGGGTTACCCGATCGGAACGTGCCGCTTTTACGAGAAGGACGCAACGTCCGTTATCCTCGGAAGAGTTGTCGTGCTCCCCGAATACCGCGGAAAGAAGATCGGCGCGATGATGCTTCGGGAAGCCGAAGCGTGGATGCGCGAATGCGGTTACACTTCGGTTGAGGTGGACAGCAGGGTGGTTGCGACCGGTTTCTACGAGAAGCTCGGATACAAAATGATTGACGGAACCGTGATTCAGAGCGGTCCGTTTGAATGCATTAAAATGCGAAAGGTGATCGGGTAGAACCGCACATGATGACAAAACAGGAAATCAATCAAAGAATTCTCAGGCAGCTTGCCTGCGAGTTCAACTGCGAACCGTGTGATTTTTCGAAAGAGGAAGCGGTTATCACGACGCCGATACTGCACGAAAAGCGGAGAAAGTTCCGCGATAAGCCGTTCTTTCTCCAGATGGCGACTATGGGGCGGAATACCGTAATCTCCGCAGACGAGCGGCTGCATCCGTGGCTTTCCGAATGGGTCAAGGGGAAGCAGGGAATCTGGCTTTTCGAGCAGCATAACTACTTCGAACTGGAGACGGAACTTCGCAAATACGGGTATAAAATGTCGCTTACGCACCATATGTTTACGCCGCGCGCGGAACTTCTGAATGTGCGGACGAACCTCAAAATCCGGTGGCTTGAGCAGGAGGAGATTCAGCAGTACTACGGAGGCGAAGAGTTTCCGAACGCAATCTGTGACCGGTTCCGTCCGGAGCGGCCGGATGTGCTTGCTGTGGTTGCGCTTGACGGCGACGAAATCATGGGTATGGCAGGATGCTCGGCGGACACGCCCGAGCTTTGGCAGATCGGCATCGACGTGAAGAAAGCGTACCGCGGGCGCGGAATCGCGGTAACGCTGGTATCCCTGCTCCGGGACGAAGCGTTCCGCAGGGATGCGATTCCGTATTACGGCACAAGCCTATCGAATCTGCCATCTTGGAAGACGGCGCTTTCGTGCGGCTTTGAGCCCGCATGGGTAGAGGCGGAAGCCTCGGAAATCGAGATGGATCGATTCGCCAAATGAGACTAACCGATCTGGAGGAGAAAGATGAAAGTGATCATGATCAACGGACCGATGGGAGTCGGAAAAACCGCGGTCGGGAAGTATATTGCGGACGGCAATCCGGGGACCGCGTTTATTGACGGTGACTGGTGCCTCGACATTCATCCGTTCGTGGGTAATCATGAGACCAAAAAGATGGCGGTTGACAATATCCTTCAAATGATTGATAATTACAGGACCTGCTCGGTCTGCAGGATGATCGTGCTCGTATGGCTGATGGACGAGCCGTGGGTTACCGAAAGCATTATCAAAGGCATCGAAAAGATGCAGCTTGAATTGCGGAGCGTTACGCTTACCTGTGATGAAAAGACGCTTTGGGACCGCTGGATTCACGACACAAACTGTGAGTGGAGAACGGATGACTGGCTTCAGGTGAGCCTCAAATCTCTTCCTTTCTTTTCAGCAGCGGACAATGTGATCGATACGACCGGACTGAGCATCGAACAGGTTTCGGAGCGGATATTACAGTAGGGGGACAAATGTGAAGAAAATCATCATTATCGGAAGCCCGGGTGCCGGAAAGAGCACGTTCGCGAGAAAGCTCAGAGACAAGACGGGGCTTCCGCTTTATTATCTTGATATGTTGTGGCATTTGCCGGACCGGACGACCGTGACCACGGAGGAGTTTGACGCGAAACTCGTTGCGATCATGGAAACGGAAGCGTATCTTCAGAGTCTTGAGACGGCAGGCGGGGCGCAGTGACCGGGACATGCCGCTGCGGCGGCTATGCGGACGCTGTTACGGCGGGGAGATGCAGTAACATGAAAATCAGCGCGAACAAAGTGAAAAGGGGAGAACAGAATGACAACGGTTAATAATTCCGAGGAAGTAAAGAAGCAATATGCGGATTCGGGCAAACTGAACACCCGGATCTCGATTCATGACAAGTATTCGGTGAATAAGCAGGGATTTGGGAACTGGATCTTTTCGAATTACCGGATCGAGCCCGGAATGAAGGTACTCGAGCTCGGCTGCGGCACCGGAGACATGTGGAAGGGGCACGGAAACGTGGCCGAGCGGTGCGCGGAACTTGTGCTGTCCGATTTTTCGGAAGGAATGATTGAGACGACGAAGAGAAACCTCGGGGCGCTTCCGAACACGGAGTACCGGGTAATCGACATTCAGGATATTCCTTACGAGGACGGCACATTTGACGCCGTGATCGCCAATATGATGCTTTATCATGTGCCGGATCTTAAAAAGGGGCTGTCGGAAGTGCGCAGAGTACTTAAGAAGAACGGGGCATTTTATTGCGCAACATACGGCGAGCATGGGATTGTCGAGTATCTTGCAGCGCTTCTCGGGAGGTACGGGGTCGAAGATAAGATCAATAAGGTATTTACGCTGCAGAACGGCGCGGGGATTCTCGGAGAGTTCTTCGGTAAGATCGAAAAGCGCGAATACATCGATTCGCTTGCGGTGACCGATCCGGACGACATGGTCGAGTATATCTATTCGCTGCAGGGCATGTCGACACTCTCGGATGTGCCGAAAACGGAAATCCGCGAAGTGTTGGTGCGGAACATGAAGGACGGCGTGCTGAGCGTTCCGAAGGAGTACGGGATGTTTATCACGCTTGGAGAGAAAGAATGAGAGATATGTTAGAAAAAGTATTAAAACAGTGCGGTCTCGGAACTTTGACCGGGGAGCCTGCTCCGGTGTCGGGCGGGCTGATGCACCGCATGTATAAAGTGCAGACGGAGCAGGGAACCTATGCCGTAAAACACCTGAATCCGACGATTATGAAGCGCCCGCAGGCGATGGACAATTATAAAACCGCGGAAGCGCTGGAGACGGTTTTGGAGGAAAATGGGCTTCCGATCGTTCCGGCTATGACATTTGCCGGAAAGAAGATGATTGAGCTTGACGGGAATTATTTCTACCTCTACCGCTGGCAGCAGGGAAGCATTACGGATTGGAACAGCATAACGGCCGAGCAGTGCCGGAAGGCCGGCGAAATCCTCGGTAGGATTCACGCGATTGATTCGAGTCTTGCGGAACCGGAAGAGCCGGAGATTTTCGAGACGGATTTTACGGAATACGCGCAGCTTGCGGCGGAAAAGGAGAGTCCGGTCGCGGATGTGCTTTCGGACAATCTCGAGCTGCTTCGTAACGCAAAGAGAAAGCTGAACAACGCACGCAGGAGCCTTCCGTCTTTAAAATGCATCTGCGACGATGATATGGACCCGAAAAATGTGATGTGGCACGAAGGAAATCCTTATGTGATCGACCTGGAGTGCCTTTCCTACGGGAATCCTGTGGCATCGTGCATGGACCTGTCGCTTCAGTGGGCGGGGATTGTGAACGGGAAGTACAACAGAGATTGCCTTATTGCGTTCCACAAAGGCTACCGGAGCACGTTTGATAACGGGTTCCGGGACTATGATCAGCTGTTCGGAATCGCGTACACGTGGCTTGAGTGGCTCGAATACAACGTGCGCCGGGCTCTCGGTCTGGAAGGTGCCGGCGAGGAAACGCTCGGAGAGAGCGAGGTCCGCAATACGATCGGGCGGATTCAGTATCTGTGCGGTCTGGAAGAGGAAATCCGTGAGACGCTTCGAAGTCTCGCGTAATGAAAAGGAGGCGGCGAGATGGATAGAAAGATGGTGATGGCATTTGCCCCGTTAACGGAGAAACAGCGGGAGCAGATTGCGGCTAAGGCAGAGAAGAAGGGCTTCCGGGCGGTGTTCTGCACGAACCCAGATGAAGCGCTTAAGGAAGCGAAAGACGCGGAGATCGTCATGAGCCTTGACAAGCGGCTTGCGAAGGCCGGGCCGAACCTTAAGTGGTTCTGTACGCCGTCTGCGGGTGTGGATCATGTGCTCGGTGAACTCGAAGGAACCGATATCCTTCTTTCGAACTCGTCCGGCGCGTACGGCGTGACGATCGCGGAGCATATCGTTATGACGGCGCTTGAAGTAATGCGGAACCGCCCGGAATACATAAGGCTTAAGGAGGAGCGCGTTTGGAAGCAGAATCTGCCGGTACGCTCGCTTTACGGCGCAACGGTTACGTTTTTAGGGACCGGCGATATCGGACAGGAGGCTGCAAGGAGGATCCGCGCATTTGCCCCGAAGAGTCTGATCGGCGTAAACCGTCACGGTTCGAATCCGGAACAGCTTTTCGACCGGATCGTGCCGCTTTCGGGACTGAACCGGGTGCTTAAGAAAACAGACCTGCTGATCATGGGCCTTCCGTCAACGAAGGAAACAAGAGGGATTATGAGCGCCGAGAGGCTCGCGATGCTTCCGCAGGGCGCATTTGTCGTAAATGTCGGCCGCGGTGACGCGATCGATCAGAAGGCGCTCGAGGAAATGCTTCGAAACGGGACGCTCGGCGGTGCTGCGCTTGACGTTTTTAAGAAGGAACCGCTGCCGAAGGAAAGCACTTTGTGGGACTGCCCGCGGCTGATCCTTACGACGCATGTGGCGGGCAACTGGACGCTTCCGCTTACGGTTGAGAAGATTGTTGCGATGTTCCTTGAGGATTTTGACCGTTACTGTAAAGGTCTTCCGTTAAAGCGGCTTGTGGACCGCAGGATCGGATACAAGCAGTCCGAAACGATTGCCCGGGTCCGCGAGATGGAGGAACTATTCGACCGCGCGCTCGCACTTAATAAGAAAGAGAAGAAGTCCGCACGCGAAGAAAAGGAATTGTGTGCGGCGGCAGCCCGCCTGAAGGAATATTACGAGAGTCCTCTTTGGAGAGAAGACTTCGAAGCCGATGAAGCGGGCAGGCTTCCGAAGGATCTGAAGCGCGGCGTTCTTTCAGAGGACGGAATCTACGATCTTTTGGATGAACTGTAAGACGCCTCGATTGCCGGACACATCCCGCAAAGCGCGAAATGCGCAGGCAGTAAGGAGAATGCACTAACGACTATGTCAGGAGACGGAAAATGTTACGATTAAGACCATATAAACCATGCGATGCGGACAAGATCGCATCGTGGATTAAGGATGAAAAGACGTTCCTTTTCTGGGGTGGGGAGCGGTTCGGTTCCTACCCGATCACCGGAGAAGCGATGAACGCCAAGTATCTCGGTTCCAACGGCGACTGCGGCGAACCGGACAATTTCTATCCGATGACGGCATGCGACGGGGACGAGGCTGTCGGTCATTTCATCATGCGTTATCTCAATGGAAATCCGAAGATTCTCCGGTTCGGCTGGGTAATCGTGGACGCGGCTAAGCGCGGCAAAGGCTGCGGAAAGGAAATGCTCCGCCTCGGCCTTGATTACGCGTTCCGCATTCTGAAGGCTGAAACGGTCACGATAGGCGTATTTGAGAATAATACCTCTGCTTATCATTGTTATACCTCCGTCGGGTTCCGGCATTCGACGCTGCTTCCGGACACAGTGGAGCAGATCGGCTCGGAGCAATGGAAGATCGTCGAACTTCAGATAACCGAGAAGGAATATCTTTCCGGAGAGAAGATTAAAATCGATTTTTTCGTCCGAAAGACAATCGTCACCGTGCAGCACACGCAGTCGGTACATCACACGAACGGTCATGCCGGTGCGTGGGGCGACTGGGACCTGACCGAACTCGGACATAAGCAGGCCGCTGCCATCGGCCGGTATCTTCTGAAAGAAGGCTGCGGGGAAGGTTACACGATGTATGTTTCCGACCTGAAGCGGGCGTATCAGACCGCCGAGGAGATTAATCGGACGCTCGGACTTACGCCGATCGTTACCGATGTGATCCGCGAAGTGAACGCAGGTGCCGGAAACGGACAGCCGAATGATTGGTTTCAGGCAAATATGGCAGAGCCTCACGACATCTATGACATCGATTACCGTCCGTTCCCGGACGCGGAGTCCGACCGCGACCTTTGGAAGCGTCTGTATCCTTTTTATCAGGAGATTATGACCAATGATAAGGACCGCATTCTGATTGTTTCGCACGGAACGACGCTCAGTTTCCTCCAGGCGATGCTGATGGGACGCTCTTTATACGAACAGCAACATTTCCGCTTCAAAGGAAAGGCAGGTTCCGTATCGAGATTTGACGTTCTGAATGACGGCAGAGTCATCGCAAAGTACGTCAACCGGCAGCAGACCATCGATGAAATGTAGAGTTTATCCATCCCGCAGCGTGACGCCGCGCATGCGACTCAGGCAGCAGATGACGTCGATCGGGCGGATTTCCTCATACCAGCGGTTCGCGGCCGCAAGCATCCTTTCAAGACCGGTACGCGGTCTTGTGTCGTCCGATACGATATCCGCCGTGATCCGTTCCGCGATTTCACGGATCTCGAAATCCTCGGTCTGTGAGAGCAGCAGCTCCATCGCGCAGGCGAGCGAATTCAGCTGCTCCGTGCTTCTGATCGCGGACAGCGGCAGGACGTCCGCGCGGTAGTTCCCGACAAATATCATCCGGTTATTTTCCGTGCTGACGGTCCGGAAGAAGCATTGCGCCAGCCCTTCTGCTTTCTCACAATACCGCTTTGCCGTCCAGTTTGAAGCGCTGACGGGTTCGGTGTTCTTCGCAATCGGAAGCTTCCCCGTTACGTCACGCACCGTAAAATGCTCCGCAAGCAGAAGCGTGTCCGCATACTCGAAATAGGAGCTTACCGCGCCGACAACAATGATGACGGAAACGTCGCGTGTCTCTGTCAGTTCGCGTATCCGGTCGGTGAACGGAATAATCGGGTCGTTCGGATTGATCGCCCGGATCAGAGCATCCTTTGTTAAAAAGTTGGTTGCCGACTTATCTTCATCGACAAGGAGAAGCTTACTGCCTGCGTACAGCCCTTCCGTGATATTGGCAGCCTGTGAAACGCTTCCGCTCGCGTAGCCGGTATGGAATCGGCTGACTTTCTGATTTAGAAAATTGTCCTTGAAGAACGGTGAAAGATTCAGGTTGTTCACGATCCGCCCGTCCTCCGCGTACGCTTTGAGAGCCGTATGGTCGGTTACGATATATTCGCGTCCGTCTCCGGGAATATGCGGATAGATGCCGCTCTCGATTCCGTCGAGAAGCGTTGTCTTTCCGGAGTATCCGCCGCCGGTAATGACGGTCACGCCCTTTCGGATGCCCATTCCGGTACGCGTACTTCCGTCGGAAAGCGGAACGGTAATCTCATCCTCCCCGGGAGAGACAAATGGAACCGCATCCCTCAACGGCTCACTGTCGGAATCGCCTCTTGCGATGACGGTGCCGTTTCCGATGAAACAGCAGTAGCCGTTTTGATGAAGATAGGTGAGAATCTCCCGGTACTCGCGGCATACGCGCCGCTCCTCGGGAAAGCCGTTCAAAGAAAAGCGTGCGCACAAGTCGGAAAATGTCTGAAGAATTCCCTTCAGAAAGCGGATGCAGTGCTTTCCCTCAATCCGGGAGATTCCGAGAAGCGGCATCCGGCAGAACAGACTTACATGAAAGAATCCGCCCTCGTATCGGACAAAGGAGCGCCGCAGGACCCGGCTGTCAAAACCGGCAAGCCGCAGTTCGCCGCGGTTCCGCGTTTCTTTGTTATCGTTCTTCAGAGACTCCGCGAACCGGGATAAGAACGGATGAATGCTCCGCAGTACGAAATCTTCGCAGCAGAGCGGATCGTTCAGGTCCTCCTGCGAAAAAGCAAGCAGCCCTTTCGGAACGGAAACGGTCAGACTCATCCACTCGGGGAAACGATAGTTCACCGCGCGGAATGAGAACCGGATTCCGTCAAAGTTTTCATAGATGCTTTCCGTTACGTCGCGGAAATGCGTCTTGTCCGCTCCGTTTAAGCTTGTTCTTCCTTTGAACAGGTCGTACAGTTTATGCATCGGTACAATCGGTTTATTATTGTTTTCATTCATTACACATCACCTCGTTTTTCAATCGGTCAGTCAGTTTCAGGGTACAAAAAAGCATGTTACTCACTCCTTTCATCGGATGCGTAACCGCAAATGGAAACCGGTTGTCAAACAGGACGGCGGAATGCATGCGCGGGCGATGCCCGGCAGAACATAAAAAAGGCGCATCCATGCCGGATGCGCCGATGATCTTTCGAAAAAGGATGATCAGAGGATCACAGAATATTTCGGGCGATCAGCTTCCGCTCAGACAGGCTGTTAAACAAGTGGTTCATTTGTTTCATGCTGATCACCTCCCAAGGATCATAGTTTTGGTTACGGCGTTACGATAGCATAACCGCGGAGCATTTGTCAACGGCCTATGCGGAAAATTAAGGAAACAAAAGGCTTCTTCGAAAAAAGTGCTTGACTTTTCCATCCTATGGTGTTACACTCACTCATGTTGTAACAGCAACGAAGCAGAGTATCCGCTCTCACCTCCAGCGATTCAGCAAAGAGGTTGTGCAATTTCATATTTTCCCGAAAGGGAGAGTGTATTGTGCAGAGCGGGTCATGGTATCCGCTTTTTTCTTTTGCTTAAGCAGAGAAAAGCGTAATCAATTCCCTTTTAGGAGGTGTTGAACTATAAGCGATTACATGATTAACGAGCAGATCAGAGATAAGGAGATCCGACTGATCGGCGAGCATGGGGAACAGCTTGGCATTATGCCGAGTAAGGATGCTTTCAAAATCGCGCAGGAAGCGAATCTTGACCTGGTTAAGATTGCGCCCAACGCGGAACCGCCTGTATGCCGTATCATTGACTACAGCAAGTTTCGGTATGAACAGAGACGGAAAGAGAAAGAGAACAAGAAGAAACAGAGAACTACCGAAACGAAAGAGATTCAGCTTACCCCCGGTATTGCCGACAATGACCTGAACACGAAAGCAGGTCAGGCTCGTAAGTTCATTGCGAAAGGGAATAAGGTTAAAGTCGAGCTTCGTTTCCGAGGAAGAGAGATGGCACATCAGCAGGGCGGTATGGAAACCATTATGGAATTCTGCCAGAAGCTTGAGGACGTGGCGTCTATCGATAAGCCGCCGAAGATGGAAGGCCGTAATCTGGTCGTAATTCTGGCGGAGAAGAAATAAGATTTTTTAAACAAGGAGGACATTTTATTATGCCTAAGATGAAGACGAGCAGTTCCGCTGCAAAGCGGTTTTCGAAGACGGGAACCGGTAAGCTTAAGAGAATGAAAGCCGGCAAGCAGCACATTCTTACCAAAAAGTCTACCAAGATGAAGAGAAACCTGAGACATGCAACCACGGTTGACCATGCCAGCGAAAGAAATATGAAAAAGATCTTACCCTATCTGTAAGACTGTCTGAAGGAGGACGAATACTATGGCAAGAATTAAAGGCGGCTTAAACGCTAAGAAGAAGCATAACAGAGTTTTGAAACTGGCAAAGGGTTACCGCGGAGCACGCTCCAAGCAGTACCGTATCGCTAAGCAGTCCGTAATGCGCGCACTTACTTCCGCATTTGCAGGACGCAAGCAGAGAAAGAGAGAGATGCGTGTTCTCTGGATCGCTCGTATCAACGCGGCATGCAGAATGAACGGACTTTCCTACAGCAAGTTCATGTACGGCTTGAAGCTTGCTGAGGTTTCCATCAACCGCAAGATGCTTTCCGACCTTGCAATCAACGACGCAGAGGGCTTCGCAAAGCTCTGCGATACCGCAAAGGCAAAGCTTGCGTAATTGATTTTTGAACGCAGAAAGGCAGTTTTTCGATGCAAATCGGAAACTGCCTTTTTTTCGTGACAAATCCGAAGCGCTGTGATACAATATCTTTGTATGTTTAACAAAGGGTGAAATGGGATTTGTCGCCCCACTTTTGAAGAAAGGAGAGCTCTCATGAAAGAGAAAATCGGAAAGATTTCACGCGGCATCATCGAGTATGAACTTCCGCGGATCATTCTGTCCAAAGAGAAGCTCATCCTTTCCGCCGAAATGTGGAGAAGACAGGCCGGAAGGATCGGGATCACCAACAGTACGGGCGTTACGATGAAGGGAATCGTATGCTCCGACAGCCGCGTCGTGGAGATCACCACACCGCAGTTCGTCGGCGTGAACAACACCGTGGAATACGTGATCCGCGGCGAGTACCTGTTAAGCTGCGAAGAACTTTCCGGAGAGATTACGTTCATCACCGACTGCGGCGAGGTTTCGCTCCCGTACCGGATTACCGTAAGCGCTCCTTCGCTTGTTTCCTCCGAGGGCTCCATCTCCGATATGAACCAGTTCGTGTCTCTTGCCCGCTATCATTGGGACGAGGCGCTCAGATTATACAATGACCCGGCGTTCCTGCCGTTTTTACAGTACCATGAGCCGAAGAGCGTATTCCTTCTCGAATTCCTCAGAAAGAGCCATGCAAGCGACCGCGCGATGGAGGAATTCCTTGTTGCGACCGGCAAGAAAATGGGAGTCGTTCTGCAGGCTGACCGCGAGCGGATGGATTACACGATCAGCGGCGCGCCCGTATCCGGACGCATCGAGCTCACGAAGAGTACGTGGGGCTACGTGAATGCGCGGGTAACGACCTCCGCGGAGTTTTTGGTTGTTGACCGCGAGCAGATTACGACCGAGAGTTTCCGGGATAACCGGTGCGATATCACATTTTCCGTAATTGCCGAGAAGCTCGGGTACGGAAGCAGTACGGCGACGATCGCGATCGAGGCGCAGAACCAGCAGATCCACATTACGGTATGCTGCGACAAGATGATTCCCGATCCGGAGCCGATGATCCGCCGTCACGAGCGGAAGGAAGCGTTCAGCAAGCTTTGCGAGAATTTCCTTTCGTTCCGGATGAACCATATTTCGGTCGGACGTTATGTTGCCGAGGCCGAGAACCTTGTTTCGCAGCTTGAGGCATCCGGTGCGCAGCCGGAGATCATGCTCCGCCTGTACCGCGTTCATCTGGACCGCCTTGCCGGCAGGGAAAGCGCTGCCAATGCGAGACTCCGCGCGATCACCGATGCGGAGTGGAAGGGCAACGGAACGTATGTTAAGGCGGTATATCTCTATCTGAGTACGGAGCTTCCGTCCGCCAATAAGGGCGATCTGATGGAGCAGTTATATATCCTCTGCAGCGAAGAGGATGCGCGTTTTGTTCCGGGGCTTCTGCTTCTTGAACTGGATGCGCGCTACGCGAAGAACCGCAGACTTAAGCTTGACGAGCTGCGCGGCATGTATGATGACGGAAACCGCTCGCCGATCCTGTTTGCGGATGCGGCTGCGCTGATCAACGAGGAGCCGTCGCTGCTGCATGAGCCCGGAATGTTTGAAGTGCAGACGGTCGCATTTGCCGTAAGACACCGCTACCTCGAGAGAGAGGCTGCACTGCAGTTCTCGTATCTTGCGGAACGGCTTAAGGAATACAGAGACCTTTATTATCTCGTATTGACGGGAATTTATAAGCAGTTCCAGCTGAAGGAAGCGCTTTCCGCGCTGTGCCAGATGCTGATCCGCGCGAAGAAGAAGGATCCGGTTTACGCCGTTTGGTACCAGAAGGGCGTTGATGAGCAGCTTCGTATTCCGGAACTGTATGAATATTACATGTACACGAAGAGCAGCGATCTCGACGAAGTGCTCGAGCCGGCTGTTCTGACCTATTTTGCTTATAACAGCAAGCTTCACGACAAGCGGCTTTCCTACCTGTATGCGAACATCGTAGTGCACAAGGAAAGCAACCGTGACGCTTACGACATCTATAAGAACAAGATTTCCGAGTACGCGCTTTCGGCGATGCGCGAGCAGAAGAACGATCCGTATCTGACCATCCTCTACAATGAGTGCATGAACGATGAGCAGCTCCGGAAGGAATTCTTAAACGGACTCGAAGGAATCGCCTTCCGTCACGAGATCCGCTGTTCCGCGCCGGGAATCCGCTATGTATGCGTTTCCCATCGCGAGTTTGACCAGGAGATCATCGTTCCGCTTGTCGGCGGAGTGGCGCAGGTGGACATTTACACGGAGCATGCGACCGTCGCGTTGATGGACGAAAAGCATAACCGCTATCTGCACGGCATTCCGTACGAAGACCGCAAGCTGATGAACGCCGAAGACTGTTTTCAGGAAGCTTTCCAGATGAATCCCGGAAGCGATAAGATTCTTCTTGCGCTTGCCGAGAAGGCGTTAAAGGAGAAGAAGACCGACGCTTATTCGATCGAACTCCGCAAGAAGGCATCCCGGATTCCGGGGCTCCGTTCCGTCTTTGCGGACGAGCTGAACCGGACGCTGATCCTGAACTTCAGCGAGAGTCTTGAAGATACTAGGCTTGAGTCCATGTTTGAGGCGCTCAACTGGGCATTTGTCCCGGACAAGCAGCGCAGCCGCATGATCGGCATGCTGATCGGCCGCAATTCGTACCGCAAGGCGCTTGAGCTGATGCAGACGTACGGCTATCGTTCGGTGGACATCCGCCATCTGGAGCGTTTCTGTGCGGAACTTCCGCAGGAACTGCTTGCGGACAACCTCGTCTTCATGACGGACCTCATGTATTACGTATTCCGTCAGGGACGCAGACATCCGAGACTGTTTACGGTGCTTTTGGAGAATTTCCAGGGACGCACCGTTGATCTTTACACGCTCTGGCAGGAAGCAACCGACCGTCAGATCGATACCGGGAAGATGGATGAGCGCCTGCTTGCGCAGATTCTCTTCACGGAGGCGTATCTGCCGTACGGTGATGCGGTATTCCGCAAGTATTACAGCCCGCTCGGCAACCGTCAGCTCTGCAAGGCTTACATGACCTATGTCGCGTATAAATATCTTCTGTTTGATACGCCGATCTCCGAAGAGACGGTCAACATCATGAAGAAGGACACGAACCTCGACGAGTACGACATCTGCATTCTGGCGCTTCTAAAGCTGTGCGCCGAGGCGGAGGATCTTTCGACCGAGGACCGTGATTTCGCGGAATACTGGCTGACCAGAATGGAAAGCCGCGGCAAAGTCCTTCCCGAATTCTTACGGCTCTGCAAGTATTTTGCGCTGCCGGAGAGCTTGGAGGACAAGCGCCTGATCGAGTACCGCACCAATCCGAAGCACCGCGTGACGCTGCACTATTCGTACCGTGTAGCCGGAAAGCGGCAGCAGAGGGACGTTCCGATGCGCGACATCTGCTACGGAATCTTCGTCAAGGAACTGGTTCTGTTCTACGGCGAAACGATCGAATACATCATCACGGATGAATCCGCTGAGGAAAATGTGATCTCCGAGAAGACGACCCTGGTCGGCACGCTCGATAAGAACAACGAATCCACAAGCCGGTTCTCACAGATCAACCGGATCATCGCTTCCGAGAAGGAGGGCGACCGCGAGAAGGCGTTGGATCTGCTGGACCGCTACATCAAAGATGAATATGCTATTTCCCAGCTGTTCCGTGAAATTTCGGAATAGCATGACGCCCCGGCGGTGCGGGATGTACCGCGCGGAAGGCGGTAACGCACATTACTAGGGACTGGAGGAAGGTATCATGCCGGATACAAAACCGATTGTCATAGGATTTGACTTATCCCCGGAAACAACGCAGATTGCCGTGAGCAGGGACGGTGAAGAGCCGGAATCCGTCAGCGTTTCTTCTGCGGGCGGACAGTACGTGTTTCCGACAGCCTTGTGTGTGCGGAACGACAGCGGAGACTGGCTTTTCGGAGATGAAGCCGTAAGGTGTAAGAACCGGAATGCGGGCTTCTTCATAGACAATCTGATCAAAAAAGCGGAAGAGGACGAAAGCGTATTTATCCACGATACGGAATATACGCCTTTGAACCTGTTTGAGAGGTTCTTCCGTAAGATCATGACGGTACTCCGCCAGAAATATCAGAACGATCAGATCGACAAAGTCGTGATTTCCATGCGGAATCCGAGCGATAAGATTATCCGGATTGTTGCCGAGGCAATGGAAACAACCGGAATACGGCACGAAAGCATCCGTGTGCGCAGCCATCTGCAGAGCTTCATGTTCTATGCGGTCCGCCAGAAGAAGGAACTGTGGGTCAACGACGTCGGATTGTTCGATTTCAACGAGAACGGACTGATGTACACGCAGCTTTCGACCGCCAAGAAGGTTGCGCCGATTACGGTTACGGCGCAGATTCACGATCTGAGCAACCTTCTCGATGAGAACATGCTTGAGACGATGCCGGACAACCAGCTTGCATACTGCTTCCGTACGATTACGGACAAGGTGCTTTACCGGCAGATCCTCTCAACGGTTTACGTGACCGGTAAAGGTTTTGAGAGCAACTGGTCCGATGATGTTCTGAAGGCGCTCTGCTCCGGCCGGAGAGTATTCAAGGGGATGAATCTCTACGCCAAAGGAGCCGCGTACTTCGGGCTTTACGAGAACGATGACGAGATGCGGGATTTCCTGTTTCTCACCGAGGACATGATCCGCTCAACCATAGCGATCCGGATGTTCAAGGACAATCAGATCGCGGACTACCCGATGGTACGCGCAGGTACCCGCTGGAGCGAGGTAAATGCGAAGACGGTCGGCATTCTTGACGATACCGAGGAGGTTTACTTCTCGATCTACCATACCGTAAAGAAAGATTCCAAGCACGTTGTGGTAAGTTTGAAGAACCTGCACGGACGCGAGAACAAGACGACCCGCGTTTCCATCGGAATACGTTGTCTGGACCGTGAGACGGCGGTAATTACCGTCAAGGATCTCGGATTCGGACAGTTTTATCCGAATACGTACCGCGTTTGGGAGAAGATCGTGGAGATCTGATATGCGGTGTTGTATTTGCCGGCATAAGCCTTCGCGGTAATGCAGGCAGCCTTAAGAATTATGGGAAAGGAGGCACAGACTATGGGAAGATTGATCTTCTGTATCGGAAACAAAGCAAAAGAACCGTATTTCTTCCAGTCCACCGGGACCAAGGTCTATACGATGGAAGAGCTGTGCTATTACCTCTACCATAATATTGAGACGCTGGAGGAAGACCTTTCGGAGCGGCAGCTTGTGCCTTGGATCCGAAACGAGCTCGGCATGGAAGAGCGCGCGGATTTCCTGCAGCAGCTTATGGACCGCAATGCGGGGATTAAAGACCTGGTTGTATCGATCTTCTGTAGTACCGACTACTACACGGAAGAGGAGATCAATAAACTGATCACGGATATCGATCTTTATTTCGACATGCTTCCGATCGAGCGGAAGAAACGTCACGCCGACGCATTCCTGCGCTACGGCAAGACGCGTGAAGCGATGCTCGAGTACCGGAATCTTCTGGATGACCGCGATTTCATCTATGTGCCGGATGAGGATCAGGCGAAGGCATACCATAACATGGCAGTGCTTCTCGCGAAGAACGGTATGTTTAAAAACGCAGCAAAGTACTTCCTGATCGCCTATCAGAAGGGCGCCATGAAGGAAAGCCTTTGCCAGTATTTATATGCATTGAAGATCGGCGGAATGGAACAGGAGTTCAACAGCGCGCTGATCAAGTATTCCGAAGAAGCGGAAGTAATGCGTATCCTTGAAAACCAATTCTATTTCTTAGAGGAGAACCGGGAGTATTCGCCGGAATACATCAACGTGCTCCGGCTGAGGGAATTGAAAGATCGCGAGGAAACGGCCGACGACGAAGACGGCGGTTTCTGGTGGCTGTTCGAGGAAACCGTCAACCGCCTGAAAAAGAATTATCGGGACGCTTAAAAATGCATGAGGTGATCGCCGCAGCGCGGAGGTCACCTCATAAGTTTTGTTTGATAGAGAGGTTATTATTTTGAGCAGGATTATCGGAGACAGAAAATTTTACAAAAAAGTGCTGACCGTGGCGGTGCCGATCATGATTCAGAACGGCATCTCCAACTTCGTCAGCCTGTTGGATAACATCATGATCGGAAGCATCGGAACCGAGTCGATGTCCGGCGTTTCGATCGTAAACCAGCTGATGTTCGTATTGTATCTGGCATTGTTCGGCGCACTTGCGGGTCCCGGCATCTATGCCGCGCAGTTTTACGGCAAAGGAGACCACGAGGGCGTGCGGTACTCGTTCCGCTATAAAATGCTGATCAGCATGTTCCTCGTGGCGGTCGGAATCGCGGCTTTATATATCTTCAACCACTCGCTGATGAGCCTTTATCTGCATGAGAGCGCGGATTCGCTGCAGTCGCCGGAACTTGTTTTAAAGTACGGAAAGGAATACCTGTTCATCATGCTGATCGGCCTTGTGCCTTTCGGTATTGAGGAGGTTTACGCAAGCACGCTCCGCGAATGCGGAGAGACGCGCGTTCCGATGGCGGCAGGCCTTGCAGCGGTCTTTGTGAATCTCGGACTTAACTATGTGCTCATATTCGGTAAGCTCGGCGCGCCGAGGCTGGGTGTTGCGGGCGCCGCATACGCAACGGTGATCAGCCGTTTCGTACAGGCAGCGATCGTCATCCTCTGGACGCATCTTCATACAAACCGGATGAAATTCGCGCAGGGGCTTTACGCATTTCCGCACGTATTCGGAAAGCTTCGCAAAAAAACGGACGATTCCGATGCCGTCATGATCGCTAGACCGATCATTCCCGGAAAGCTTGCAGGACAGATTACCGCGAAAGGCATGCCGTTAATGTTCAACGAGATCATGTGGTCATGCGGTATGGCGGTGCTGAACCAGTGCTACTCAAGACGCGGCCTTGACGCGGTTGCGGGACTCAATATCTCGAGTACGATCACGAACCTTTTCAACGTCGTATTTATCGCCATGGGCAGCGCGGTTGCGATCATGGTCGGACAGCTGCTCGGCGCCGGAAAGCTCGAGGAAGCAAAGGATACCGACACGAAGCTCATCGCATTTTCCGTTATCTCAAGCGCGGTTTTGGGGGCAGTACTGTTCCTGCTTGCGCCGCTCTTCCCGCTTTTATATAACACGACCGAAAATGTGCGCGGACTCGCAGCGGGCTTCATCAAAATCGGAGCGGTCTGCATGCCGATCTTCGCTTTCATGCATGCGACTTACTTTACGCTCCGGACGGGCGGTAAGACGTTCATTACGTTCCTGTTCGACAGCGTGTTCCTGTGGTGCATCAGCGTTCCGTTTGCGCTTGTTCTCTGCACCTTCACGGAACTGCCGGTGATCTCGCTTTACCTTTGCGTGCAGATGGTTGATCTGCTGAAATGCCTGATCGGATTTATCCTCGTGAAGAAAGGAATCTGGGTGCAGAACCTGGTTCGCGAGGCGTAGCGGAAAGAGAGAACGGCGCGAGGAAGTTCCCGCTGTATTGCGCCCGATCCGAAAAGAATAAGAAAGCCCTTCGTCTTCTGACGAGGGGCTTTTCGTGTTTTACGGCTACATCTGGATGCATACTTCCCAGCCGTCATCTTTTCGGCGGGAAAATACGAATTCCGCGAAATTGTTCAAAAGGGTCAGGTTCAGCTCATCAAGATACGGCTCCGCAAGCGGGTCGGATTCGATTCCGCGAAAACCGATCATCAGCGTGTGGCGGCTGCTTGTTTCGCTGCATAGGAGTCTGAGACAGGCGCTTTCGGCGGGGACCTCGGAATGCTTCAAAACGGGGTATAACAGCTCGTCGCACAATACGGGAAGGAGCTTCTCCTGTTTCTTCTCAAATTCATAGCGGTGCAGGAAAGCCCGCAGCTCGCTTGCAAGCGCGTAGAGGTCGAGTGCGTCCGGCGTAAGCTCGCGTTCGTACATTCTGGAGCGGTACAGGAAGCGCTGCGTCTGCACCTTCGCGGGATGGTCGAAGATCTGCTCGGGCGTACCTTCCTCGCAGATTCCCTGATCTGCGAGAAATACGACGCGGGATGCGATCCGCCTCGCGAACCGGAGGTCATGCGTAACGATGATTCCGGTAATGCCGTCCTCCGCAAGGGAACGGATCACGGCTTCCACCTCGTCCACCATGGTCGGATCGAGCGCGCTTGTCGGCTCGTCGAACAGGATGATGTCGGGATGCATCGCAAGCGTTCTGGCAATGGCGACACGCTGCTTCTGGCCGCCGGAAAGGTCTTTCGGGTCCGCATCCTCCCTGCCGGACATGCCGACGCGGGCGAGCAACTGCTTTGCTTCCGTAACGGCGTCTTCACGGCTCATTCCCGCGACCTTCATCGGAGCGAGAATGATATTTTCCAAAACGGACAGATGTGAGAAGAGATTGAAATGCTGGTAAACCATGCCCATGCTCCGCCGGACCGCGTTAATGTCGGTACCGGGCGCGAGGATGTTCTGCCCGTCGATGACGATCTCGCCGGAATCCGGAATCACAAGACGGTTGATGCAGCGTAGGAGCGTGCTCTTGCCGCCTCCGCTTCCGCCGATGATCACGACGGTTTCGCCTTTTTCGATGGTGAGGTTCACATTTTCCCAAACCGGCTTTCCGTCGAAGCTTTTTGAAAGGTTACGGATGCTGATCATGCGGTCACACCTCCTTTACGGCGTCTTTTCGCGAGAAGGCGGATCAGCCGCTTCACGGCAAATCCGATGAGGAAATATACGATTGCGATGGTAAAAAGACCGATAAACGCGTCCATGGTGCGGCTCGCAACGATTTCCGAAGCGCGTGTCAGGTCGACGACGGCCAGATAACCGACGATGGAAGTTTCTTCGAGGGTATCGACGAACTGTGTCTGATAAAGCGGAAGAGCCGCATCGATCGTCTGCGGCAGCACGACGTAGCGGAACGCCTGCCAGCGGGTCATTCCGAGCGTCCGCGCGGCTTCCGTTTCGCCTGCGGAGATCGTATCAAGCGCCGAGTCGAAGATTTCGGCAAGATACGTTGCGGCCTTCAGGGTCAGTCCGAGGATGACGATGATCAGAACCGGGAGGGAACTCCGCCCGAATATGACATAGATCAGGATCATCAGAAGAACCATGGTCGGAAGCTCCATGAAGAACGTCTGAAGGATTCCGGCGGTTTTGCGTACCGCGGGGCGCTTGCTGCGGAGCGCGGCGCACATAGCAATGCCGAGAGCCGTTCCGAGCAGAAAACTCGCAAAGGTGAGTAAAAGGGTTGTTCCGAGACCGCTTAAGAAGAAGCGGTAATGCTCGTCCTTCACGAAGGTCAGGTAGAGTTTGTGCAGAAAAGCCTCCATCAGGTCGGTTCCTCCAAGAGTGTGTCAGTGTTCGATCAGTTTAATGTCATTCTGCGTTTTTTCAATGAAGTAAAGCGGTACTTCATACAGGGAATCGGTTGTGCAGAGATAGGAACTTAACGATTCCGCATCCCGCAGATCGCTTAAAAAACCTGCCGCAACATCGTAAATGCCGCCCTGAAGTCCGTAGATCATATCGTCGTAGCTTGAGATGACGAATTTAAGCCGGTAATTGTAAGCGTTCGCGAAAAGCTTCAGCGCTTCGAGATCGTAACCGGATGGCGCGCCTCCGTCCGCCTCGGCGAAAGACCGCGGGAAGCCCGATGCGTCAACGGCAACGCGGAGCTCGCGTCCGGTTCCCGTAAGCGGAATGTCCGGACCGTTGTAGGTGCCGCCGTCAAATGCCTCCAGACGGTTCAGAAATGCGGCATATTCTTCGGTTTGCCGGTACTGCGACAGAAATTCGTTAAATTCGTCACGTACCGTCTTTAGATTACTCCGGAAGTAGATTGTGTAGCCGGAAGTGCCGAATGCAGGCGTGACGAGCCGGAGTCCTTCGTGCGAATAGGAAGTGAATTTCCAGAGCAGTTCGTCAAGAGCCATAACGTCCACTTTGTCGTATTGGAGCGCAAGAAGAATGCCGGGCAGTTCATCGTACCGCACGAGCTTCAGATCCTTCCGCACGGTCAGCGCGTAGTCCGTGTCGCAGGCGATTCCGACGCCGACCTTCCGTCCGCCGAGATCGGATACATCCGTAACAGGGGTATCGTTCCGCTGCGCCTTACAGCCGGCAAGAAGGACGGACAGGATGACCGCAAAAACTGCCGCCGTGCCGCGTTTGATTGTTCGTTTCCGTAGATTCATAGCATTTTACAGGCGTTTCCGTATCGTAAGAACGTTTTCGTCCTTATCCCTTTCGTAACGCACTTCATCCATACTTTTCTTTACCATAAAGATTCCGAGGCCGCCGATCGGACGTTCATCCGCACCGAGCGTGATGTCGGGGTCGTCTTTTTCAAGCGGGTTAAACGGTGTGCCGCGGTCGCGGAACGTAAGAACCGCATCGCCCTGTTCAAGGCGGACCGAGACGCTTGCATTACCGGCCGCATCCCCGTATGCATAGTGCGCGATGTTCACGAAGATTTCCTCCGCAGCAACCGTAATCTGCTGTTTTATGCGTTCAGAGCACCCGAACCCGTTCAGTTTCGCTTCGACAAATGCGATCACCTCCGCAAGGTGCTCCGCGGAAGCCGGAACGGTAACGGTATCCGACGCGGAATCAGCAGGCGCGGTAACGGTTTCAGCCTCGGAATTGTCCGGTCCGATTACGTTTTCAGCCGATTCCCTGTCCGGTGCCGGAACGTTGTCCGCAAATGCCTCGTCTGCCTCCGTGCCTGCATAATACAGGCATAACATCGTAATATCGTCAAACTGTGCGGCATCGCCGGTAAATGCCTTGAGCGCCGTTTTAACCCGTGCGCAGACGTTCCGGCACGCGGCTTCTCCTTTGCCGGAAGGGCCGGAAAGAACGGACAGCAGCCGGGCGTTTCCGAAGAGTTCTTCGGACGCGTTCTCGGCTTCCGTTACGCCGTCGGTATAGAGATATAACAGGTCGCCGGGCATTAGCTGCAGGCTCTGCTCGCGGTACGGCACGCCGTCCATGGCGGCCAGTGCGAGATTGACCTTCTGTTTGATGAACTCCGCATGGCCGTTCCGGATCAAAACCGGAGCATTGTGGCCGGCATTGATGAACCGGACGAGCCCGGTATCGGTCTCAAGAAAACCCATCCAGGAAGTGATGAACATTTCGGCGTCGTTGCCTTCACACAGCTTCTCATTTGCAAAACGGGCCACATCGGCAGGCGCGTCGCCGCGTTCCGCATAGTCCCGGAGAACGGTCTTGCCGGTCATCATAAACATTGCGGCAGGGATTCCTTTGCCGGATACGTCGGCAACGAGAAACGCAAGCCGGTTCTCATCAAGGAAATAAAAATCGTAGAAATCGCCGCCGACTTCCTTCGCCGTATCCATCGCTGCGAACAGACTGAAATCCTTACGGTCCGGGTAAGGCGGAAATACGGACGGCAAAGCGGACTGCTGGATGTTCTTCGCAAAAGCAAGTTCCTGGTCGATTCGGGCCGCAGCAGCCGAAATATATTGCTTCAGCGTGCTTACCGTCGCGTTGATGTCGTCGGAAAGGGAGGCAAATTCGGTATTGGACCGGACGTCCACCTTTTCCTCGAGATCACCGTCGGTAATCTTTGAAAGCGAAGAGTTCACGCGGTTGATGTTGTTTACGACGAGCTTGTGTACCAGCAGGAAGATCACGGCAAAAAGCGCAAGAAATACAAGAACTTCAAGCCCTGCGGTCAGAAGGACCGAAGTGTCGCGCTGGAGAAGAATCTCATTTTCCGGAAGAGCGGCAATGATGTAATAGCCTTCGGTGAAAACATACATGCACGAGCATGTTTCCCCGTATACTTCCGAAATGAAAACCTCGCCTTCGGGCATCGTCGGACGGTCGATCCAGATGCCGGTCGCGTACAGGTTCTTTCCTTCGTTGTGGTTCCGGTCGCTGACGATGTTCCAGTTCTCGCCCGCGATGATGATGCACCCGTTTTCACCGACATGACGGTTTCGTGTCACACCGATGATCTGGTGGTCGATGTCGCGCTGGAAACGATCGGCATCGTACGCAACCTGCACAAAGCCGCCGTCCTTAAGACATACGCCGGCGTATTTTCGAAGAAGGCTCGAATCATAGGAGATCGGCTGATAGCTCTGGACGTGCTCGGTTTCGGTTCCGTCCAAAAGCCCGAGGAATTCTGCGGACTGGCGTCCGGTACGCATGTCATATTCCAGAAAATCCGGATGCGTCGTGGAAATAATGATGCCGTCCGTGTTGATCACGTTGATTTCCGCCACGTCATGGCGCGTCATCAGAACGGACAGTCCGGCGACATCCGAAGGCGCTCCGCCGTCAATTTCCGAAGCGATGGTCCGCGTCAGATTTAAAAGGTTGGCATCGGAAGCGTCGATGACGTCCTGCCGCACGTCCGCGATGTTCAGCCGCAGCAGATTGACCGCGCTTTTCTTGGAAAGACGCGTTTGAAGGCTCCACGAAAAGACCATGGATACGGCAAATGCCACACCCACGATCAGAAGCAGCCATCGCAGAAATGTTCCGGAGATTGTCTTCTTCATCGGTAACTCCTTCTTAACAGGCAGAAATCAGCGGATGGTCAGAATGTCCGCGAATCCGGTGATCTCAAGGATTTCCATAATCTCCGGACGGACGTTTAAAAGGACCATGGAGCCCTGTTTGTTCATCGTCTTCTGAGCGGAGAGAAGGACGCGGAGTCCCGCGGATGAAATATAGACAAGTTTATCAAGATCAAAGATCAGTTCGGTAATGCCGCCGAGGGAGGAACGGAGTTCGCTCTCAAGCTGCGGAGCGGTAATGGTATCAAGACGCCCTTCGGGCATAACGGTCAGGGTTTGGTTTTGAATGGTTTTCTGTATAGTCATTTCACACCCGTCCTTTTTAAATTCTTTATACGGAATATCATTGTAACAGATTGAAAAAGGTTTGTAAACTTAACGTGGCCGTGCCGTTGCGGAGTTTTTTCAAATGTTACGGCGCCCTTCGGAGAATTTGCTTGACAAATCCCCCGCCGATGGGGTAAAGTATGTCCATAATTGATTCACACAAAGGCTGAGATGAAGAGGAGTACGTTTCAACCGACCGCCAGAGAGACCGGTTCAAGGCTGAAAGACCGGTTCGGAAACGGAGGAGCGGAAGTAGCTTCGGAGCTGAGATTTCGAACCCCAGTGAAGTAGAGGTCTCCGGGTAATCCCGTTAACGATGAGCTGCTTAGTTGAGCGGCGTAAAGAGGCAGCATCCGCTGCGAAATAAGGTGGTACCACGACAGCCCCTCGTCCTTATACGACGAGGGGCGTTTCTGATTTCAGGAGGTATAATATGAAAGAACTAGCAAAGACCTATGATCCCAAAGGGATTGAAGACAGACTGTATCAGTTCTGGCAGGACAAGAAGTATTTCCATGCCGAAGTTCGCCCGGACAAGAAGCCTTACACGATCGTAATTCCGCCGCCGAACATCACCGGACAGCTGCACATGGGCCATGCCCTTGATAACACGCTGCAGGACATCCTGATCCGTTTTAAGAGAATGCAGGGCTATGAGACACTGTGGCTTCCCGGCACCGACCACGCTTCGATCGCGACCGAGGCGAAGATCGTTGCGGCTATGGCACAGGAAGGCATCAAGAAAGAGGACATCGGCCGTGAGAAGTTCCTCGAGAGAGCATGGGAATGGAAGCGCCAGTACGGCGGCCGCATCGTATCGCAGCTTAAGAAGATGGGCTCCTCCTGTGACTGGGACCGTGAGCGTTTCACGATGGATGAGGGCTGCAACAAGGCCGTTAAGGAAGTATTCGTAAACCTTTACAACAAGGGTCTTATCTACCGCGGAAACCGTATCGGAAACTGGTGTCCGCACTGCCTTACGGCAATTTCCGATGCCGAGGTTAACTATGAGGATCAGGCAGGCCATTTCTGGCATTTGCGTTATCCTTATACCGACGGAAGCGGCTACATTGAGATGGCTACGACCCGTCCCGAGACGATGCTCGGCGATACCGCCGTTGCGGTAAATCCGAACGATGAGCGCTACAAGGACTGCGTAGGCAAGATGATCACGCTTCCGCTCGTAGGCCGTCAGATCCCGGTTATCGCAGACGACTATGTTGACATGGAATTCGGTACCGGCGTAGTTAAGATTACGCCCGCACATGACCCGAACGACTATGAGGTAGGTCTCCGCCATAATCTCGAAGTAGTGAACGTTCTGACGCCCGACGCCAAGATCGTTGACGATTATCCGAAATACGCCGGAATGGACCGCTACGAAGCGCGTGAGGCCATTGTAAAGGACCTCCAGGCTTGCGGCGCCCTTACGAAGATTGAGGATTACAGTCATAACGTAGGAACATGTTCCCGCTGCAATACGACGATCGAGCCCCGTGTTTCGATGCAGTGGTACGTAAAGATGGAGCCCCTTGCCGGACCCGCAATCGATGCGGTTAAGCAGGGCAAGACGAAGTTCGTTCCCGAGCATTTCGATAAGACTTATTATCACTGGCTTGAGGGCATCCGCGACTGGTGTATCAGCCGTCAGCTCTGGTGGGGTCACCGGATCCCGGCATTTTACTGCGATGACTGCGGTGAGATGGTTGTAACGAAGGACGAGACCGCAATCTGTCCGAAATGCGGAAAGCCGATGCGTCAGGATCCCGATACGCTTGACACCTGGTTCAGCTCCGCACTGTGGCCGTTCTCGACGCTCGGCTGGCCCGAGAAGACCAAGGAGCTTGAATACTTCTATCCGACGAGCACGCTTGTAACCGGTTACGACATCATCTTCTTCTGGGTAATCCGTATGATGTTCTCCGGTCTTGAGCATATGGGCGAGGTTCCGTTCAAGACGGTTCTGATCCACGGACTCGTAAGAGACTCGCAGGGTCGGAAGATGAGCAAGTCGCTCGGCAACGGTATCGATCCTCTTGAAGTAATCGACAAGTACGGCGCCGACGCGCTTCGCTTCACGCTTGTAACCGGCAACGCACCCGGAAACGATATGCGTTTCTATTGGGAGCGTGTGGAGGCAAGCCGTAACTTTGCCAATAAAGTATGGAACGCAAGCCGTTTCATCATGATGAATATGGAGCAGATGGGTGAGGACGGCAAGGTTACGAACGTTGCTCCGGCTTCCCTGACCGACGCCGACCGATGGATCCTTTCGAAGGCCAACGGCCTTACGAAGGAAGTTACCGAGAACATGGAGAACTTTGATCTCGGTATCGCGGTAGGAAAGATTTACGACTTCATTTGGGAGGAGTTCTGCGACTGGTATATCGAGATGGTTAAGCCCCGCCTGTACGGTGAGGATAAGGAGTCGAAGAAGGCTGCGATCTGGACGCTTCGCACCGTTCTGACCGAGTCCCTGAAGCTTCTTCATCCGTACATGCCGTTTGTTACCGAGGAAATCTACCGCACCTTAAAGGATGCGGAGGGCGTTCTGACCGACGATACGTCCATCATGATTTCCGCATGGCCTCAGTTTGACCCCGCTCTTGACTTCCCGAAGGAAGAGGAAGCGGTTGAGCTTATCAAGGCAGCCGTTACCGCAATGCGTGCGCGCAGAAGCGAAATGAACGTTCCGCCGTCACGTAAGGCAAAGGTATTCGTTGTTTCCGATTCGGAACACATCCGCAGCATCTTCGAGGGAAGCGGCAGCTTCTTCGCATCCCTTGCAAGCGCAAGCGAAGTAACGGTTCAGAGCGATAAGACCGGTATCGAGCCCGATGCGGTTTCCGTAGTGATCGCCGGTGCGACCGTCTATATGCCGCTTTCGGATCTTGTGGATATCGCAAAGGAGATTGAGCGCCTGCAGAAGGAAAAGGAGCGTCTGACCGGCGAGCTTGCCCGTGTAAACGGCATGCTCAGCAACGAGCGTTTCGTATCCAAGGCACCCGAAGCAAAGATCGCCGAGGAACGCGCGAAACTTGAGAAATACACCGCGATGATGAAGCAGGTAGAGGAACAGCTTGCGCATCTCGGAAAACAGTAATCATCATCGTTTCAAACGAAAGGGGACAGCTGCGATGAGGAAGATGAAAATCATTTTCTGTGTCTTATTGCTTGCCGTGATCTTCGTTTCCTGCGGTCAGGAGGAAGATTCGAAAAAGCGGAAACGGAAAAACGATAAAGAGACGGAAGTTACCGAAGAGGCAACGCCCACTGCGGAGCCGACCGAAGAAGTAACCCCGACGCCGACCGAGATGCCTTTAGATCCGGATGCGGACGAGGACGGCGACGGTGCGAGCAACGCCTGGGAAGAGGCGCACGGTTATGACCCGAGAGCTTATAACGCAGTCTTCAATAATGTGGCAGTTTCCTGCAGCGATAACGCTAAGCCGATCATTCTCAAGGCAGTTGTTTCGGCAGGCTGGGATGCGGTGGAGTCCTCGGAAATTACGTTCATGGACGCAACGGATCTTATTAACGACACGATCCCGGGATATATTGCACCGGCATTTACGTTCCGTTGCGGGACGGATGCGGGAGTGTATGAAATCGTAGTCGGGCTGAAAGACGGCGTGGAGGCAGCCAATCCGACCGTTTACGGACTGAACCCTGAGATTAACCGGTGGTATGCATATGAGACAAGGGTTAACGGCAACGTCGTCATCTCGGCTTCCACATCCGAGGAGGGCATCTACATTGTCCTTGACCGCGATGTATATGAGGCGGAAATGGCAAAGGGAGCGGCAGTCGATCTGCAGAATACTCCTGCGGAAGATGCCAACAACGACGGCCTCAGCGATTACCTCACAAAGCTGATCTGTGACGGAATCATCCGGTATTCAACAGGTGCGAAAGTGTTCGGGAATCTTACCTACGAAGAAGTTATGGCAAATGACGACTTTAACGGCGACGGAATCCGTAACGGGGAAGAGATAAAGGTCGAGGCAAACCGGACCGTTCCCGGCGGAGCAACGGAGTTTAACGGACATTATTACAAGATGTTTGACCAGGGATATATTTGGGATGACGTAGAGGCTTTCTGTGAAAGCTGGGGCGGACACCTGCTGACGGTCACCTCCGAAGAAGAACAGAAGTTTATTGAGGGACTCCTGGAGGACGGCACAAAGAAATGCTACTGGCTCGGCGCGAATGACGTGCGCGAGGAAGGTACGTTTGAATGGGTGACCGGTGAGCCGTGGGAATACGAAAACTGGGCGGGCGGAGAGCCGAACAACGGCGGTCTGGAGGACTGGGCCGAGATTGTAACATTGCGCCAGTACGGCTGGAACGACGGCGAGCGGGAAGGAGACCCGAACGCAAGCGGATACAGCAAGGACGATCACGGTTTTGTCTGCGAATGGGAAAGCGGCGTGATCGCAACCGGAGCATATGCCGTGAAACTTAGGTAGTGCTTGATTTTTAGTGGCAGAATTGGTATCATATATGCGGTATACCCTTTTGGGGAGAACCGTGTATGAAACCGGTTCTGCCATTTGTCTGTTAGACGACCTGTAGGGAGGCTGAAACTATGATCAACTTTGAAGAAGAAATCGCCAAATACGGTCCGAGTCTGGAAATCAGCCAGGCTGAGGAAGCCGTACTGAGCCGCGAGATCATCGATGTTGCGGATATCATCGAGAAGATCTTGCAGGATAAAAAAGACGCTTAAGGGGAGAACGGTATGATTTGTCCGAAATGCGGCGCGAACATGACGCTCAAGAAGGGCGTATGCGCCAAATGCGGTTACGATATTGAAGTCAACCAGAAGACCCGCAAATACTCCTGTTACTATTACAACCAGGGCCTTTCCAAGGCTCAGGTTCGGGACCTTTCCGGCGCGGTGGACATGCTGAACCGTGCGCTCAAAGTCAGCAAGAAGAACGTCGATGCACGTAACCTTCTCGGTCTGATCTACTTTGAGATGGGAGAGGTGGCGCTTGCGATCCGTGAGTGGATTATCAGCAAGAGCTTTTTAGAGGAGAATAACCCGGCGACCCGCTATCTGCAGATGCTGCAGAACAATGCGGCGAAGGTTGAAAACTATAATATCGCGATCCGCAAATACAACGCGGCGGTTGAACTTGCCAAGCAGGGCGGGGACGACCTTGCGCTGATCCAATTGAAGAAAGCCGTACAGCTGAACCCGAAATACGTGCGGGCATGGCAGCTGCTTGCGCTGATCTATATGAAGAACGGGGACAATGACCGTGCGAGAAGATGTCTGAAGAGGACGCTTTCCATCGACATTGCCAATACGACTTCCATCGGTTACCTGAAGGAAATCCGTAAGATCAAGCGGATGGGCCGCCAGCTTCAGCTTACCGTTTCGGAGCCCGAGGTTACTTCCGAAACCGAGGAGATGAAGGGTGAGGCGAAGACTTCGATCATTCCGAAATTCCGGTATGAAGAGGACAAGCCGGACTATCGTTCGTTCATCTGTCTGTGCGTAGGCTTATTTGCCGGCATCATGTTCGTGTTCTTCCTTGTAATTCCGAGCGTTAAGAGCGGAATGCGGGAAGAATTCAATCAGCGCCAGGCGGCGCTTGCGGAACAGCAGGCAGGATATCTTGCGTCAATGGACTCGTTAGAGAAGACCATTGAGTCCCTGCAGTCAAGACTTGAGATGCAGGAACTCGAACTCGAAGCGAAGCAGGACGAACTCGACAGCGCCGCGGGCAGAGCGGGCGGAGCCAACGTATTCCGTATGGTGGATTACTACCTGAAGATGCGCAATTCCGGTGATTCGTCCCGTATGAACCTGTATATTCTGCAGACGAGAATCCGTGCCATTTCCCAGCAGGAGATGTCCAATGCGAACGTGAAGTCCATTGTTGCCGCGGTAGAAAAGAGTTATCCGGACGTTTATAACGTTACGATGACGAGTGCGGAGCTCCATGCGGAAGGATTGACGCTCTTCTCGAGCGAGCGTTTCGCGGATGCGCTCGAATTCTTCATCTGTGCGTACGACAAGTCTCCGGATAATGAGAAGAATCTCTATTATATGGCGAGAACCTATCAGTTGACGGGCGACGCCGTGCATGCAAAGCAGTACTATAACGAATATAAGGAGCGGTTCCCGGGCGGCATATACGTCGATATGGTGGAAGGCTTCCTCAGGAATATGCAGTAAGTGGGGTATCATGAGAAATAACAGGGTTTTATCCGTTAAGACAATTGCGGCGAGAATCGGCATCGTAATCGGAGTTACGGTGCTTTTTCTGGTCATCACGCTTTTATCGGTTCTGATGATCATCAATTACGGACCGAGCCAGCGTGCGCACAATTTATTTGTAAAATCGGTTCGGGAGACGAGCGCGATCGGTTTTTTGGCGAACTGGTTTACAACCGATGAGGAACTGGAGCGGATTCTTAAGGGCAATACGATCGAGGATATCGAAGAAATCACCGACGTTACCCTGATCCATATTCCGACGCCGGCGCCCGAAGGTCCGACTGTGCCGCCGGAGCCGGTGCGCATTGTTGAGTACCTCGAAAACGGCGAGGAGAAGGTTGTTGTGAGGGCAAGCGACGGCCGCACATATGACCATCTCGTATCCGATGAGGACGGCATTATCATCTGCGAAGTATTCGGTTCCACATACCGCGGACATATGATGATCATTTTGGATCCGGCCAGAGTATTCGTCGGCGTTTGCAAAAACGTCGGCAATCGGAACGCAGGAGGACAGAAGGTATCTCAAATCATGGAACGCTACAACGCCGTTGCAGCAACAAACGCGGGCGGATTTGACGATCCAAACGGACAGGGATCCGGAACAATCCCGCTCGGATTTGTCTACTCCGAAGGAAAATGCGTGTACAGCGGCGGTACAGACCTTTTGATCGGGTTTGACAAGAACAATATTCTGGTAGTCGGTGAAATGTCGACCGCGAAAGCCGACCAGCTCGGAATCCGCGACGCGGTTACCTTCCGGCCGGCGCTTATCGTAAACGGACAGCCGGCCAAGATTTCCGGAACCGGCGGAGGACTGAATCCCCGTACTGCAATCGGACAGAGAGCGGACGGAGCAGTGCTGCTTCTGTGTATCGACGGACGTCAGGCCAATTCTCTCGGAGCGACCTATGCCGATCTGATAGAGATTTTCCTTGATTTCGGGGCGGTCAACGCCGCCAATCTTGACGGCGGAAGCTCTGCCCTGATGATGTATAAGGGTAAGGATGTTTCGAGCCGCTCCAATCTGATCAGTGACCGGTATCTTCCGACCACGATTCTGGTGAGGTGAGTTATGAGAAGACGCAGACGGCGCGGAGGCCGGTTTTATACGGGATTGCTGATTTATATCGGGGTGCTTACGTTTGCCCTGCTTGTTCTTGTTTACCTGCTTTGGACGAAACTCGAGCGCTATGAGATCACCGAAGAGCAGAAGGAACGTGAACAGCGGGCTAAAATCGAGAAGATTGCGGAGGAGCGGAAGCTTACCGTTACGCCTACGCCTACGCCGACACCGACCCCCGTACCGATACTTATGGAAACCATAAAAATCGTCATGCCGACCGACATGAAGTTTTACATAGACGGGCAGGAATACTCGGACGTTGTATGGGCACCTGACGAGGACAAGGAAACATTTGCCAACCTCCTGGCGGTAACCGCACAGTATCCGGAATACGAAGGGGCGCTGGACGGTTTAATTCCGTCTCGGAAAAGCACCGTCGTAACGATTGAAAAAGGAAAGACGATCATGTTCCTTGACCGCGACGGAACATTTCTTGCGCCGGACGAATCGACAACCGAGATCGAAGTGGACGGACAGCAGCGCAGGATACGCATGCTGACATGTCCGTATTACAATGATATGTCGGAATACGAAGAACTGACGAAATACGGTTTTGAATTCCTCCTAAAGTTCTGCCTCTTCTGTTCGAACGACAAGTCCGCAACGGAGATGAAGCCGTATTTTCCGAAGAATTCCAAATACTACAACGTGATCGCGTCCCTTGATAACTCCTGGTTTAACGGTCACAACAAGCCGCCGACTTATACGAACAAGACGGTTCGGGAGTATGTCGGATACGGTGATTCGCTCGTATATATGGACTTGATGATGCACCAGAGCTTCGTCGCGTCGTGGACGGGGCAGCAGTTCGATACGGACGTCAACCATCCGCTTTGGCTCGTAAAGATGAACGGCGAATGGAAAGTTGCATCGATCATCTTCAACAGTCAGAATCAGGCCGATCAGGATTAATCGGAAACGCCCGCCTTGGCGGAAGGAATTCCGCAGGGAGGGCGTTTGATTTGCCTCAATTACCCATTGACACAGTAGGTAAAAGGGTGTATAATCCGATTGAAAGCAAAGAAGGGAGACACTATCGTGATTTACGCGGATAATGCGGCAACAACCAAGATGAGTAAAGAGGCGGTAAAGGTTATGGTTTCGCTGATGGAGGAAACCTACGGAAACCCTTCAAGCCTCTACAGTATAGGACAGAAGGCAAAGGAAGTATTGGAGCAGGCCAGGGCGGACGTTGCATCCGTGATCGGAGCGGAGCCGCGCGAGATACTGTTTACTTCGGGCGGCAGCGAGGCGGACAACCAGGCAATCCGTTCCGCAGCGGCACTCGGCGCGGCAAAGGGAAAGAAACACATCATTTCGTCCTCTTTCGAGCACCATGCGGTGCTTCACACGTTAGAGAAACTGAGGAAGGAAGGTTATGAGATTACGCTCCTTCCGGTGCATGAGAACGGAATCATCATTCCGCAGGAAGTGGAGGACGCGATCCGTGAGGACACCTGCCTCGTTACGATCATGTTCGCAAATAACGAGATCGGAACAATCCAGCCGATCCGGGAGATCGGTGCAATCTGCAGAAGCAAAGGAGTATTGTTCCATACGGATGCCGTTCAGGCAATCGGACACGTTCCGATTGACGTCGAGAAGGACAATATCGACATGCTTTCCGCTTCGGCGCACAAGTTCCACGGCCCGAAAGGAACCGGTTTCCTGTATGCGAAGAAGGGAATCCGTCTTTCCAATCTGATCGAGGGCGGTGCGCAGGAACGCGGACGCCGTGCCGGTACGGAAAATGTGCCCGGCATCGCCGCGATGGCGGCAGCGCTTAAGGAAACCGCTGCAGGTATGGAGGAAGCGGCCGTGAAGACGGCGGCGAAGAGAGACCGGCTGATCAAGGGACTCTCGGAAATCCCGCATGCGGCGCTTAACGGAGACGCGGTTAAGAGACTGCCGGGAAACGTCAGCTTCTGCTTTGAAGGAATCGAAGGCGAATCGCTGCTTCTTCTTTTGGATGACCGCGGGATTATGGCGTCGTCCGGAAGCGCCTGCACTTCGGGTTCGCTTGATCCGAGCCATGTGCTTCTTGCAATCGGAAGAGTGCATGACGTGGCGCACGGTTCGCTCCGTTTAACAATCTCAGAAGAGACAACCGATGCGGAAATTGAAGAAATCATTGCGGCAGTGAAGGAAGTAGTAACCTACCTGCGCGGGTTCTCGCCGGTTTGGAGAGACCTGACGGAAGGAAAGGCACAGTTCATCTTATAAGAATCGGGAGGAAAGACATGGCATTATACAGTGAAAAAGTGATGGATCATTTTCGGAATCCGAGAAACGTCGGCGTGATCGAAGATGCTGACGGAATCGGCCAGGTCGGCAACGCCAAATGCGGCGACATCATGAAAATGTATCTGAAGATTGAGAATGATATCGTTGAAGACGTTAAGTTTGAAACGTTCGGCTGCGGCAGTGCAATCGCGTCGAGCAGCATGGCTACCGAAATGATCAAGGGAAAGCCGCTTTCCGAAGCAATGCAGCTCACGAACAAGGCGGTGGCCGAAGCTTTGGACGGATTGCCGGATTACAAGATGCATTGCTCGGTTCTCGCCGAGGAAGCCATCCGCTCCGCAATCGATGATTATTACAAGAAGCAGGAAGCGAAGAAAGACGAATAACGAATTGTCATAGCATGGGAAAAGCCCGCGGATCTCCGGCCGGAGAACTGCGGGCTTTTCCTTTTTGGAAGCAAGGGGGCTCGAACCCCTGACCTTTCGCGTGTGAGGCGAACGCTCATCCCGGCTGAGCTATGCTTCCGGTACAACTGTATTCTAATACTCCGGGAAAGTTTTTACAACCATTATCCGCACAAAAACGGAACAGATGCGGATATGCAGGGGCCGGCTGTCCGCGCTGTAGTGCTGCACAATGCGGCGAAACGGCCGCCTGCGTCGAAATGCCGGTAAGGCAACACGGATCAGTCGCCTGCGTCGAAATGCCGGTAAGGCAACACAGATCAGTCGCCCGCGTCAAAATGCTCCAGCAGGGAAGCCTTCGCAAGCGGCTTCGTATCGCCGTGCTTAACAAAGGACATCGTGATAAACGCAAGGATCATGAAGCATACGGAATACGGGAACAGCGTGCGGTATGATACGTACTGCAGGAGTGCGCCCGACGCGATCGGCGTGATAACCTGCGCCGCCATCGAGAACGTATAATAGTAACCCGTGAAGCGGCCGATGTCACCAGCGGAACACATGTCGACAACCATCGGCAGCGAGTTTACGTTGATCGCGGCCCAGCCGATACCGATCAGCAGGAAGAAGAGAACGGCGGTAACGTGATAAGTCGTATAGAAGAACAGTGCGGCGTAGCTTAAAGCCATGATTACGACACCGGCAAGGATCACTTTCTTGCGGCCTAATTTGCCGGAGATGATGCCGATCGGAAGATAGCTGATCACGGCTGCAACAGAGGCAATCAGAAGACAATCCGCATAATCGCTTCCGATGCTCCACATTTCGGTCGCATAGCGTGAGAAAGCAGTCGTTACGGCATTATAAGCGATATACCAGAACGCAACGGAACAAAGCAGGAACACAAGGCTTCTGCGGACCGGAGCGGAAAGGCGACCGGCAGCCTGTCCGTCTTCGGATTTCTCTTCGACCGGATCCATGGAAATACCGGCCTCGGCACACTCCGAGCGGACGAGCTTCGCGAGTTTGTTCTCGTTGATGAAAAATGCAAGAATCAGGATGCTTATAAGCATCAGTCCGGAAATGGTCAGGAAAAGCGGCAGATAACTCGGACATTCTTCCGCTTTACCGCCGAAGATTTTGATCATAACGAGCGCGTAGATAAATCCGACCGCACCCATCAGATTGATAACCGCGTTTCCTTTGCTGCGAAGCGGAGGAGGAGTGAGATCCGGCATAAGCGCAACGGCAGGAGAACGGTAGAAACTCATCGAAAGAAGAAGCACGAACAGTACGATGATGAACGGAATCAGATTGCCGGGACGGTTCTGCACGTGAAGCAGAAGCAGCAGTCCGGCGGAAAGGATCGTGCCGATATAGATGAAAGGCGCGCGCTTTCCGATTCGCGTATTGCAGCGGTCGGACCATACGCCGAACACCGGAAGGAGAAACAGCGCCAGAACGTTGTCGATCGCCATGATGGCACCGACGGGCGTCTCTTTCAGGTTGAAGGTATATTTCAGGATCAATGGGATGATACTGTCATACATTTGCCAGAAGGCAGAGATGGAGAGGAAGGCAAATCCGATCAGGATTGTCCGCTTGGCACGCAGTTTCATAAGAACCTCCGGGTGATATTTCTCGAATACATCAAGTATAACCGAAATCAACCGAAAGGAAAAGGGTTTTTCTTATTCTCAGGAGGGAAAAATATACCATAAAAAGGAAGACCCCGGGCGGGGAAAGAATCCGCACGGGGGAAACTAAATAAAGAAAAATACCCATACAAGGGAAGCAGCCACCAAAGAATTCCTTTCCAGAAATTCATTGGTGGCTACTCCCCGCGCGTAATATAAAGAGGATAGAAAACCTGCAAATTCAGTACCGGAAAAGGAAGAAAACCAGTCATTCTTCCATCCGGAAAGGAGGCTGTACCTCCACTGTCATATCCGTTTGCAAAAAGCATATCACAAGGTTGCGGAAAATGCAAACAAAAATGTAATTTTTTATCAAAAAATGTCATTTTCTGTTTGAGGTGGGTTTAATAATTTTAAAGCAATGAAAATATTAATACTACATTTGCTTTTTTACGATAGTGTATTCGTTTCCGTACTGGAAATACGGGCACTCAAAGTGATGTCCCGCGATGAAATGTGCCATCTCATCCTCGTCCAGATCTTTGGAACAGGTATAGCACTCATAGTCTTCGTCATACTCGTAAAACATGCAGTAATCGCAATTGGAAGGAACTTTCTCCATTCTTTGAAACGTTCTCCTTTCAGGCGGACTTAATCGTCAGTCCCGCCCGGATTGTCATCCGGCGGCGTAACAACAGGCGAAGTGTGGATCGGACACGGCTTGTTGTTCTCCTTCGGAAGGATACATTCGGTATCCCAGGTTCCGCCCTTCTTGAGGGTTTCTTCGGATTCCTCCTTTAACAGGTAAACCTTTTCGGCGGTATGAGGACAATACTGTGTTGCAAGGCATCCGGTATCGGTACAGATCGTCATCATCTCATGACAGGTACACGATTCTTTCGGAACCGTACCGACTGCAAAGGTTTCGGATTTGATGCAGTTTCCGCCTTCCGCGAGATCGCAGAGACCTTTCACGGCAAGTTTTCCGCATTTGGTACATACGTTGGCACTGGTGATTCCTCCGGGTGATACGAATTTGCCGGACGTTTTCTGTTTTGTACGGTGCACGTCTTCCATGATATTGCGCCACAGGTCTCGGAAATAATATTTCTTGCTTCCGTTCTGCGGGAAGTTGTCGTCAAATCCGCTCCAGATGGCGGCGCAGTAGTAAGGGGTAAAACCTACGAACCAAAGGTCAACATAATCGTGAGCGGTTCCGGTCTTACCGGCTACGGGGATGTTTATGACATCTTTACTCTTGAATGCGCAGGTGCTTCCGGTTCCGCCTTTTGTGGTATCAACCATGGCAAGCGTAAGAAGGTATGCCGTCGTGGTTTTCATTACCTGCGCGAAATGCTTCTGTGTATTGTCAATAATCGTATGTCCGTCATGATCGAGAATCGAAGTATAGTAGCGCGGCTCAACGTATTCGCCCTTATTGGCGATTGCGGAGTAAGCGGCGGTCATCTCCAGAACGGAGCAGCCGACCGAAAGTCCTCCGAGCGCGATGGAGTAGTTGTAGTCGGATACGCCGTCGCTTGCGTCGGTATCGATATGTTTGAAGCCGAGCCGCTGCAGATAGTCAACGGCCGTGCGAACGCCGACCTTTTCGATACAGCGCACCGCAACAATGTTCAGAGACTGGGATACGCCGGTACGGATTGATTGGTAACCGCGGTAGCGGTCGCTTCCCGAACCGGTGTCGTACCAGTTTATAACGGCTTTGCCGCTTCCGGGATAGGTATAAGGCGAGTCGTCAAATGTGGTTGCAAGCGTCATGCCCGAAGCGTCAAGCGCCGGAAGGAAGGACGCAACGACCTTAAAGGTTGATCCGGCCTGCCGGAAGGTACCGCTCGCACGGTTCAGTACGCGGTTCCCGACCTTCTCGCCGCGGCCGCCGTATTGTGCGAGTACTTCGCCGGTTTGCGGATCCATGATAACCATTGCGCACTGCGGTCCGATCGTAATTCCGCGGGATTCCTGAACGTTAAACTCTTCACCGGGGTGAGCCGCACGGAATTCCTTCTTCTTGGCTTCCACAAACTCATCGAGCTTGGCTTCGAGATAGTCGCGTTCGGTCGTGTAAACGCTCAAAACGTTTTTGGTAGTGCTGTTTCTGTGATAAGAAAGCTTATTCGAATCTTTATGCTCGTCCCAGTAGGCTACGAAATCTTTCAGATGATAATGCTGTGCGATTCCGCTCAGACCGACCAATGAAAGCGCATACTGCGTGGAAAGCTGGTAATAGGAGCCTTCCTTGCCGATCTTCGGGAAATTACTCTCATCCATGAAATAACCGTCCATGATTGCCTGAACGGCTTTGTCCTGCGTCGTACGAATCTGGAGACCGCCGCTGTACAGAAGCGTGTTGGCTTCGGCCGCGGAATAGCCGGCAGTCTGCAGGTCTCTCAGAACCTGGTTGATCAGTTCGTCGACGAAATAGGAGTTGTAAGACGTACCGGAATCGATCTTCATCTGGTTCTGCATCTGGATACGTACATATACGTCTTCCGAGTCGGCAAGAGCTTCCTTGTACTCCTCCTCCGTGCAGAACCCGTTGTCATACAGATTCTTCAGACAGTCGAGACGTCGTCTTGCGTTCTTGTCCTGGTCCTTAAGCGGATTGGCATAGGTCGGAGACCATGCGATCGGGGCAAGCACGGCTGCTTCGGAAATGGTAAGCTCCGGAGCGCTTTTGCCGAAATAGGTCTGCGCAGCCTTTTCGATTCCGTATGCGCCGTTGCCGAGGTTGATGGTGTTCAGATAATATTCGAGGATCGTGTCTTTATCAAGACGGGTTTCCAGCTGTACGGCAAGATACTGTTCCTGAACCTTACGAAGAACCTTTTCGATCGGGTTTTTCTCTTTACCGCCTTTGAAAACCTGGTTCTTAAGAAGCTGCTGGGTAATCGTGCTGGCGCCGTAATCGAGGCTGCGTTCCTTCAAAACGGAGTAAGCCGCACGGAATATGCCTCGTACGTCGATACCGGAATGATCATAGAATCGTTCATCCTCCATGGCAACGAAGCAGTTGCGGACGGTGAGCGGAATGGTGTCGATATCCACGCGGACACGGTTCGCGCCGGCGGACGAAAGCTCGCGGTCCATCTTTTCGCCGTTGCTGTAGAAGAGGAATGTGGAATACTTCTCGAAATCCTTGTTGATTTCGAAGATGGTCTCCACATCGGGAGACTGTGAAATAATACCGAGTATGCCGCCGTACGCGGAATAGGATCCGATCACAACGCACATGGCGGTAAATACGACAAATATACGCAGGAGAGTAACAAACACGAACGACCTGGCTTTGGCCGGGAACGACCGTGCTTCTTTCTGCATTTTACTTAGATTGGGACGACTGAAATCCATCATGGTTCGCGTTTCCTCGCTGTTCAATCAGATGTCATCGGCTTAAGCCCCCACGGCTTTGCCGATATGCCTAGTATTGCATTCTGTTATTATAACATAAAGGGACGGATTTGGCAAATCCGTCCCGAGGTTCAACTGTGAATTCTTTCCGAAAAAACTGTTAAATCAAATTGTAGGTATTTCGCCGCTCCTTCAGATACATAAGGATCAGGAACAGCCCCATGATCAGGAAGCCGCCGAGAGCGCCGCCGATATGCGCTGACATGTCGATTCCCGGCTGACCCTCTTCGAAAAATGTGTCCGCGAGGGTGATGATGCAGGCCAGGATAACGAAGAAGTCGAGAAATATATGCGGCTCGCCCTTCCAATATCCGTCCATGGCTTTGCCGATTGTCAGACGGAACGCGCACGCCCCGGCAAGAGCCATGACCGCTCCGGATGCGCCGGCGCACAGGATGTCTTGGGAAAAGATGCGCGCATAAAAGTCATACAGGATGTTGTCCCGGTATGCCGTAAGATCTCTTGTAAGCTCTCTTGTAATGACAAAGTGATAGAGGAGCGAAGCGAAACTTCCTATTATACCGCCGCCGAAATAAACCGCAAGATACATCTTACGGCTGATGCGCCGCTCCAAAAAGTATCCGATGAACAAAAGGGCAAGCATGTTGGCAACCAGATGGGTGGTACCCGCGTGAATGAACAAGCACGTGAATGCGCGCCACACCTGCCCTTTGCCGATGGTAGTATTCCAGCTGCTGGCGAATTTCAGCCAGCTGTCGGCAATCCCTTCCGAGCCGTACATCGAATACGGGATGACATATGCCAAAACGTTTACCGCAATCAGAATGATTGTAAAATAACAGGTGATGAAACTGTCGGCGCAATCCGACATGAATCCGTTGTCCTTATACGGGCGGAGCGTTTGGTAACGGACGATCGTCTTTCCCTCGGAGTCCGTCTTCGCGGACTTCTGGATCGCTTCGGTTTCATTCGTAAGCGATTTGTGCAGCTCTTCGCGCATATTGCAGTAATCCTCGGGCTGACCGGTGCGGACAATGATCCGTCCGTTCGGCGTGACGATCCAGTATACGGTCCCGTCGGCGAGAATTGCGTATTTCGCGGATTCGGACGTGACGAAGAGCGAAAGGACGGTTATATCGTCCTCCCCCTTAGAAGGAACGGCCTGCCGAACCTCGTCCACCAGTTCCCGATAACGTTCTTTCGTGAGATCGTCGGCTGCATTTCCGTCAATCAGAATGATTGCGTGCGTGTCGTGTCCCTCTTTTAAAAGATAGACCGGAAAATCCGACGACAGTTCGGCACTTAACTTCCAATGGAAGTAGTCGAGAAAATGAATGATGTCTTCCAACATGGTTCTAAACCCCTTTATCCCCTGATGTATTACGAACCGAAAACATTATATCATATCAAATGCGGGAGGTGCAACCGAAAGCGGTCCGCGTGCCCGGGCCTGTACACGGAAACGATCGGGATATCCCTGCCGTCCCGAAGCCCGCTGCTGCGGCAATCCCCGTCACTGCAAAGCCTACAGCAGTTCGCATACCCCGTCCGAGATTGAATAGGCAACCGGATCCTTCACCGTGCACTGCGCCTTCCCGGCCGTTGCATCGCTAAGGTCGGAAAGAAAACGGTCCGCGTCCCCGGGCGGAAGCAGAACGGTTACCGAAACCGTATCCGTATATTCGGTCGACAGGACCGGATACGAACCCGTGCCCGCAAGAAAGAGCAGCTTCCCGATTCCGTTGTAATCGGTAACGATGTCAATCGGAATTCCGGTTCTCTTCTCCGCTATCGTACAATTCTTCAGACCCTCGACAACCGCGTCGCGGTAGGCACGCGCCAGTCCGCCCGTCCCGAGAAGAATTCCTCCGAAATATCGGGTAACGACAACGCAGACGTTTCTTACGCCGTCCGCAAGAAGTGCGTCAAGCATCGGGCGCCCCGCGGTGTGCGGAGGCTCCCCGTCATCATTGGCCCGCGTCAGTTCCGCGTCGTCTCCGAGGACAAATGCCGAGCAGTTGTGCCGCGCGTCCCAGTAACGCTTCTTGGTCCGCTCGATGAATTCACGTGCTTCCTCTTCGGTTGTGACGGGCGCGAGCGTTGCGATAAAGCGGGATTTCTTCTCGACGATCTCGCCCTGTCCGCCTTCCTTAAGATACCGTATGATGGCGCTCAATTCGGGAATCCTTTCCGGCAAATGCCATAGTTGTCATCTGCCTGATAAAGTGGTATAATAACTCTGTGTGGGTTTCTGCCGGAACCGGCCTTAACGGAAACGGTTTTGCGTTTCGTCATAGTGATAGCCTGAGGCGGCAAGCTTCGAAAGAAGCATGTCACGGTCGATATCCTCCGCATCACAGAGGTCGTCCAGTGTATCGTAGAAATCGCGTAAGCGGGTATTGATAACGGACAGCAGAATGTCCGGATCTTCCGGCAGGTACATGGTATTTCTCCTTAACGAATATCGGCGTTGTTCCGCCGAAGAAACTATAGCATATTTTCCCGAAAAAGACAATGCGCACAGAAGGAGCGGGACGGATGGATTTGTTTGATTACATGCAGGAGAACGCGGCGGCCAAGCAGGCACCTTTGGCGTCGAGAATGCGCCCGGCGACCCTGGATGAAGTAGTGGGACAATCGCATATCATCGGTAAGGACAAGCTCTTGTACCGCGCCATTGCCGCGGACCAGTTGCGCTCGGTCATCTTCTACGGACCGCCCGGAACCGGTAAGACGACGCTCGCAAAAGTGATCGCCAACACGACCAAGGGCGCGTTTCGCCAGATCAACGCGACCTCGGCCGGCAAGAAGGACATGGAGGATGCGATCGCCGACGCGAAGAGGCTGTTAGCCACGGACGGACGGCGCACGGTTCTGTTTATTGACGAGATACACCGCTTTAACAAGGGGCAGCAGGACTATCTGCTTCCTTATGTGGAGGACGGAACGGTCATTCTGGTCGGAGCTACGACCGAGAACCCGTATTTCGAGGTGAACGGCGCTTTGATCTCGCGCTCAATCATCTTTGAACTGCATCCGCTTACGAAAGAGGATATCGTATCCCTTTTAAAGCGCGCCATGACCGACACGGAGCGCGGTATGGGGCTTTACAACGCGGAGATTACCGACGAGGCGCTCGATTTCATTGCCGATGTTGCGAACGGCGACGCCCGTAAGGCGCTGAACGCTCTTGAACTCGGCGTATTGACGACGACTCCCGATAAGGACGGGGTTACGAGGATCACGCTTGAGGTTGCGCAGGAATGCATTCAGAAGCGCGCCATCCGTTATGATAAGAACGGCGACAACCATTACGATACGATCTCGGCATTCATCAAGAGCATGAGAGGCTCGGATCCGGATGCCGCGGTATATTACCTTGCCCGCATGCTGTATGCCGGCGAGGAAGTCACATTTGTCGCAAGAAGAATCATGATCTGTGCGGCCGAGGACGTCGGAAACGCAGACCCGCAGGCGTTACAGGTCGCCGTTGCGGCGGCGCTTGCGGCGGAGCGGATCGGAATGCCCGAGTCGCAGATCATTCTTTCCCAGGCGGCCGCCTATGTGGCGTGCGCGCCGAAGAGCAACGCTGCGGTAGAGGCGATCGGCAAGGCGATGGAAGCGGTGAAGAACGAGAAGACGCCCGCGGTTCCGCCGCATCTGCAGGATGCCCATTACGGCGGCGCAGGCAAGCTCGGAAGAGGGATCGGGTACGAATACGCACACCTTTATCCGAATCATTTCAGCAGGCAGCAGTATCTGCCGGATGAGTATGTCGGAACGAAGTTTTATGAGCCCGGAGATCTCGGCTATGAAAAGAAGATCAAGGAGTGGCTCGCATTTTTAAGAAGCGGGGAGGAAGACCATGCTGAGAACTAAGTTTACACAGGTTGTTGCAATCCTGATGATCGTACTGGTGGTCGCGGCAATCGTTCTGTCATTTGTCGGAGCGTTTATGGGCGGCGATCTCGGAAAGAGACTTCTGGTGACGGGAGTTTTCTCGTTCGTCGGATTTCCGGTGTTCGGATGGATTTTAATAGCAGTATACAACCGCGTTCACAAGGATGAGTACGAGGTCAACGACATGCTGGCCGAAGCGGCTGAATCCGGGGAAGCGGATCAAACAGAGGATAAGGAGTAATAAAACATGAGCACATTATTGGAAACCTGGTACGAAGAGGCCTATCAGCAGAAGCGGAATCCGAAGCAGGATCAGTTCTTCTGGGCGGCTTATTTTGCATCGGAGAAGGAGGTTTACGAGCAGCTGCTTGCAAACCCCGACGTGGAAGTGAAGGGAACGGTTAAGGAACTGGCGGAGCGCTACAACATGACGCTTAAGAAGTTCGCGGGATTTCTCGACGGAATCAACGACAGCCTGAAGACCAAGAACCCGATCGAGGAAATGACCGAGGACACCGAAGTAAGCCTCGCATTTGACCCCGAGAAGCTTTACTACAATATGTGCGAAGCGAAGGCGGACTGGCTTTACAACCTGCCGCAGTGGGATGCGATCATCCCCGAGGACCGCAGAAAGGAACTCTTCCTGCAGCAGAGAAAGTCACACACCGTTGTAAACACGCAGGCGAAGATCGGACGTAACGACCCGTGCCCCTGCGGAAGCGGCAAGAAGTATAAGAACTGCTGCCTCAAGAAGGATCAGAGTGCGCAGTAAACCTCCGATAAGAAGGAGTTATTATGGCATCAAGATACGGAAATAAGGCCAATGTGCGGTACCGTTCCGGAACAAAGCGCGCAATCCGCCGCCGGCAGATGTTTTTCACCGTGGTTGCGCTGATCGTATGCGTCGCGATGGGCTTCGGCATCTACAATAAATCGGTCGGAACAAAGGTGACGGAATACGCCGCCAGGGAGTCTACCCCGACGCCGACCGATGCGCCGGTTCAGATTATTTCGAACACGGACACCGCGCCGTACGGGCTTTATCTGGACAAATACAAAGAAGGTCTTACCGAAGACGACATGTGGATGGAAGAGTTCGAGGATAACCGCGAGCGCAAACAGGTGAAAGGCATCTATGTCACGCCCGAAGTGCTGAACGGAAAGATGGACTTCCTGCTCGATCTTCTGGATACGACCGAACTGAACGCGGTTGTCATCGACATCAAAAACGATGACGGCTTCATTGTTGTCCAAAACGATTCGGCGCTGCTGAACAGCATGACGAACCAGAGGCTTCTGATCAACAATTTCACGGAGAAGATGCAGAAGTTCAAAGAGCACAACGTTTACCTGATCGCCCGTGTCGTATGTTTCCGCGACATCCGGAGCGTACGAAGCAACGAAAGCTACGGCGTACACATGAAGGACGGCACCCTGATGAAGGACAGCAACACCTTCACATGGATGAACCCGTTCAACAAAGAGGTATGGGAATACCTGACCGAGGTCGGAAGGGTCTGCGCAAAGCTCGGATTTGACGAAGTAAACTTCGACTACTGCCGTTTCTCGACCGACGCCAAAGTCAAGGAGGCGGATTTCGGGCAGGAACTGACGACCGAGAACAAGGAAGCAGCCATCACCGGATTCGTAAAATACGCCTGTGAGAACTTAAAGCCGCTCGGCGTATTTGTCTCGGTTGATGTATTCGGCGTAGTCCTCAGCAGTACGACCGATGCCGCCGCGGTAGGCCAGAACTACGCGGACATGTCCAGTTATCTCGATTATATCTGCCCGATGGTATATCCGTCGCACTACGGCAGAGGATACTACAATATTCCGGTTCCCGATGCGGATCCGCATAAGCTGATCTATAACGCTATGCTTGATTCGAAGAGGGTGCTGGCGGTAAATGTGGCGAAGGGCCGCTGCGCACAGGTTCGACCGTGGCTGCAGGCATTTACCGCAACATGGGTAAGCGGACACATCACATACGGGGGCGCGGAGATACGTGCCCAGATCGATGCCACTTACGAAGCCGGTTATGAAGCCGGATGGGAGCTTTGGAATGCTTCCGGCAAATATACAAAGGACGGTCTTGAGCCCGAATAAATTTCGGAAATGCCAGGTGAAAGGAAGGAATGCGTAATGAAAAAGAAACTGTCAATGCTTTTGATCCTGATGCTGCTCGTTTCTTTGCTGGCAGCATGCAACGGCGACGATGAAGAGGCAAAGCCCGGGAAGACGCGTGACGGCGGGAAGGTAACCCCGACCGAACAGCCGACCGACGTTCCTACGGATACACCGACCGATGTGCCGACGGATACGCCGACGGACGTTCCGACCGATACTCCTACTCCGACACCCCAGATTACGGACGACCCGTCCCTGACGCCGTTTCCTTTGCCGGAGAAGATTCCGGTATCCATCGATATTTCCTATGCGGGCGTGAGCAGTCCCGAGAACAGGGCGCTGCTTGCATTTGCCAAGTTCTTGGATGAAAAATACGCCCCCTACAGCGGAAAGCAGATCGATCTTCGCTTCGGTCTTTTCTTCCTGAACGCGGATAAGGTTCCGGAGCTCTGGTGGGCGGAAGGCGGATCCCATGCGGACGGCGTAAACATCGCTCTTTATGCGCCTCTTGATAAGGTGGTCGAGCTTGGTGTATACGGCGAGTTCGCGACCTGCCGTTATTTTGAGCGCGGCAACATTATTATTTCGAGCTATGCGGGGATGGGAAGTGAAATCCTTTCCATAGACCGTCTCGATTGGGATAAGATGTATCATGCGTTTACGTTCCAGAAGAACCAGTATGATACTCCGGACGGTCCTGTTGTGAACTGCACGATCGATGACCAGCCGTGTATGCTTTCGGACTATGAGAGCAGAGTTTCCGCATGGATGAACAGCGGTGCAAAGACGATTGACTTCGGAGACGGACTTACCATGATCGGCGCTGACGGCTATCCGGTTGAGACGTGCTATACCGAACTCTATGACCTTTACATTTCGATGATCGGCGAAATACCGTTCGATTTCGGCATCCCAGATGACATCAAGGAAGTTATCGTCGGCAGATGGAAGCTGGACGGCGGTGAGGTTGAAGGATGGGAATGGCAGGCCGAGGACGGTGTGAACGAGTCGTACTGGATTGTCGAGCCGAACGGCGAGGCAGAGCTTACGAAGGTTGCTCCGAACCAGTCCGTGGAAATGTACCGCATGGATTTCCATACATATTATCCGATCATGAGGACGGATTATCCGTGGTGCTTCTGCGCAGAGGATAAGAAACAGCCCGGTGCTTATTACTTCCTCACAATGATGAAGGACGGCAGAATGCTTCAGTATTACTATTTCCCGTCTGAGTACATCGCAAGTATTTGTTACTTCAAGAAAGTAGATTAAAAGGCAGAAAGATACCCGCCGGTTACTGAGGTGACCGGCGGGTTTTTTATGTTGTTGAAAAAAGAGCTTCGCACCATCTGATGCGAAGCTCTTATCATTTGCCCTAATATTATCCAAGCGTTACAACTACTTCGTGAACGCCTGCGCCGAGTACCGGAACAACGTTTCCGGCTACGGCCTTGCCGTCAACCGTGAGGGACTTAACGCCCTTGCATACGTGGTTCGGGTTCTTAACAGTGATATTGTAGGTTGCGCCGCGGAATTGTCTCGAAGCCTTGAAGCCGTCCCACTCAGCCGGAATGGAAGGATCAACCTTCAGACCGTCGAAGTCGGGCATGATACCGAGAATGTACTGGGAAATGGCTACCATATTCCATGCGGCGGTACCGGTCAGCCAGGAGTTCTTGCCCTGACCGAAGTTCTTGCCGGGACGTCCGATATCGGAACCGGCATCCTTGCCGCCGATCATCTGTCCGTAAACATACGGCTCGGTCTTATGAATATCACTCGTGTCTTCGGTAAATGCCGGAGCAATCTCGGAGTAGTACTTGAACGCGAGGTCGCCCTGTCCTGCGTAAGCAGCCGCACAGATGATCCATGCGTTGTTGTGTGTGAAGATACCTGCATTCTCCTTATAGCCGCCCGGATAGGTGGAAATCTCACCGTACTGGATGTAGTACTTGGAGTATGCGGGGTTGTTGAGAACAAGACCGAACTTCGTATTGAGTCTCTCATCGATTGCCGCAAGCGTCTTGAGGTCGGTACCCTGTTCCTTGCCGACGTCGGACATGATTGCGAAGCCCTGAGGCTCGATGAAGATCTGGCCTTCTTCGCATTCCTTACTGCCCATCTTCTCGCCGTTTGCGTCGTAAGCACGAAGGAACCAGTCGCCGTCCCATGCGGAATCCATGATGGCTTTCTTCATCGCATCAATGGCTTCCTGAGCAGCCTTTGCCTCATCGTTCCTGCCGAGATGTTTCAGAATCTCAACGTAGTTAGGACCGGTATAGGTGAAGAGCGTGGCAACCATAACGGACTCGGCAACCTTGGAGTAACCGCCCTCTGCCTTGAACTTCGGGTTCGTGTAAGTCTGGAAGCTTTCGCCCGGAGTATCGGAATAGCAGGAGAGGTTGATGCAGTCGTTCCAGTCGGCACGCATCGCAAGCGGAAGCTTGTGCGGTCCGAGGTTGTTAACGATATGATAGAAGGAAACCTTCAGATGCTCGAGCATCGTCTGAGCCTTGCTCATATCGTTATCGTAAGGAACCATCTCGTCAAGGATCGACCAGTCGCCGGTCTCCTTGATGTAAGCGGAAACGGAAAGGATCAGCCACAGCGGATCGTCGGAGAAATCGCCGCCGATGTCTGCGTTGCCCTTCTTGGTAAGCGGCTGATACTGATGATAGCATCCGCCGTCCGGGAACTGCGTGGAAGCGATGTCGATGATACGCTCCTTTGCGCGGTCCGGAATCTGATGAACGAAACCGAGGATATCCTGGTTGGAATCACGGAAGCCCATGCCGCGGCCGATTCCCGACTCAAAGTAGGAAGCGGAACGGGACAGGTTGAACGTAACCATACACTGATACTGGTTCCAGATGTTAACCATGCGGTCGACTTTGTCATCGGGAGTGGCAACATTCAGGATTCCGAGAAGCTTGTCCCATGCGGCGCGGAGTTCCGCCATGCCTGCGGCAACCTTTTCGGGGGTGTTGTACCGTTCCATCATGGCAAGGGCTTTCACCTTGTTGATGGTCTTGCCGTCAGCCTCAAACTTCTGATCGGCGGGCATCTCAACGTAGCCGAGGATGAAGACAAGAGTCTTCGTCTCGCCGGGAGCAAGGGTGATTTTCTTGTAATGGGAAGCAATCGGTGCCCATCCGTCGGCAAATGAGTTGGTTGCCTCTCCGGCAAGCACGGCCTGCGGATCGCCGAAACCGTTGTAAAGTCCGATGAAGGAATCACGGTCGGTGTCATAGCCGTCGATGTCGGTGTTAACTGTGTAAAATGCGAAGTGGTCGCGGCGGTCGCGGTACTCGGTCTTGTGATAGATCGTGGAGCCGACTACCTCAACACGTCCGGTCGAGAAGTTACGCTGGAAGTTGTTGCTGTCGTCCTGGGCGTCCCAAAGACACCACTCGGCAAATGAGAAGAGGCTGAAGGTCTTGGCAGCAGCGCTCTCGTTTGTAAGAACGAGCTGCTGAACCTCTCCGTCGTAGTTCTGCGGTACGAAGAAGGTAGCCTCGGCTTTGAGGCCGTTCTTCTTACCTGTGATGATCGTGTAGCCCATACCGTGACGGCACTCGTAGCTGTCAAGCTCGGTCTTCACCGGAGACCAGCCGGGGTTCCATACGGTATTGCCGTCCTTGATGTAGAAATAGCGTCCGCCCATATCGATCGGTACATTGTTGTAGCGATAACGGGTAATGCGGCGCAAACGGGCATCCTTATAGAAAGAATAACCGCCCGCGGTGTTTGAAATCAGAGAGAAGAATCCCTGGGTTCCGAGGTAGTTGATCCACGGATAAGGAGTTCTGGGGGATGTGATGACGTATTCGCGCTTGGCGTCATCGAAATAGCCGAATTTCATAAATGCCTCCTATCGAAATAGCCTGTAAAACAGGCAGACATGATGGACTCATTATATATGATACAAAATTGTTTTACAATGGCTGATTTGGTAGAATGAACGAAAAGTCTGTGCTATCAAATCAATTTTCGTGCTATTTGTTTGTTGACAAAGAAGGAATCAGAGAGTAAAATTTACTTGTAGATAGAAATTGACATGCTATTTTACATTTTGTTTTTCCAAAAAGAATGTAAAAATATTGCTTAAAGATAATGACAAATCAAAATCGATGTGTTATTATGTTAGCAGAGCAGATGAAATATAGGCTGCCGACATACAATTTAGCTGGTTCATTACTTCTCTGAAGTAATTTCTCCCCCCACACAAACTGCGATTCAGAAATGGATCGCAGTTCTTCTTTCCGGGGATAATTCCGATGGTCAAATACAAGGAGGTGCAAAATGAAGTATCCGCGAAAATTATCTGAAATCGGAACGGTCGGATTTGCCGCACCGAGTTTCGGGTGCAATATCGAGCCGTATAAGAGCCGTCTCGATCATGCCGTGCTGCGTCTGAAGGAATGGGGACACCCTGTCATGCTCGGACCGAACTGTTATCTCGGCGAGGGAGTCGGCATTTCGAACAAGCCGGAATTGTGCGGCCGCGAACTGACCGAGGTGTACTGCAGCCGCGACAACGATATCGTTCTGTCCTGCGGCGGCGGGGAACTTATGAACGAGACGATTGATCATGTGGATTGGGAACGGATCCGCCAGGCACCTCCGAAGTGGTTCGCCGGATACTCCGATAACACCAATTTCTCGTTTCTGCTGACGACGCTTCTCGATACGGCTTCTCTGTATGCTCCGAACGGTCCGTCTTTCGGAATGGAACCGTTACACAAGTCCTTAAGCGACCTGTACGGAGTGCTTCGCGGTGAGATTACCGAAGTATCCAACTATGACGGTTATGAGCGGATCGACGAGGGTCTCGACAGTCCCGAAAATCCGCTTGCGCCGATTAACGTGCAGCATCCGTTTGCTCCGCTCTTTTATGACTCCGAAGGCAGAGTGACCGATTCGGTATCGATGTCCGGCCGCCTTGCCGGAGGGTGCATGGACGTGCTTTCAAACCTGCGCGGCACGAAATACGACCATGTGGAAGAGTTCTGTGACCGGTACGCTTCCGACGGGATCATCTGGTTTTTGGAGAGCTGCGAGCTCGGACCGATGGCCGTGCGCAGAACGCTTTGGGCGATGAAGCAGAGCGGATGGTTCCGCCATGTGAAAGGATTTCTGATCGGACGCCCGATGTTTGATGACCGGGTGGAGTTCGGACAGACCCAGGCGGATGCCGTGATCGGAGCACTGAAGGAATTCGGAGTACCGATCGCGTTTGGGCTGGACTTCGGGCATTTGCCGCCGTCCATGCCGATCGTGTGCGGCGCCTGCTGCGACATGACCGGACAGGGCAACAGCGTGCGGATCAAATACCGCTTTGAATAGAAGATTATCATAGATGCATCCGGAACCCGTAAACGGTTCCGGCAGGAGACGGAAAAGCTGATGGAAGGAACGGAAACAATGGAGAAATCGTCCGGCTGTACGCTGTGTCCGAGACGCTGCGGTGCGGACCGGCTTAAAACGCGCGGCGTATGCGGCTGCGGGGCGGAACTGAAAGTTGCGAGGGCTGCGCTTCACATGTGGGAAGAACCGTGCATCAGCGGCGACAGGGGCTCGGGAACCGTATTCTTCTCGGGATGCCCGCTGCACTGCATATTCTGCCAGAACCGGGCAATCTCGGACGGCAGAGCGGGCAAGATCATTACCGCAGACCGCCTTTCGGAAATCTTTCTCGAACTGCAGGCAAAGAGTGCGGCCAACATCAATCTCGTAACGCCCGGACATTACGCGCTACAGGTCAGAGAGGCGGTAAAAAAAGCGAAAACCGCCGGGCTTACGCTTCCGGTCATCTGCAATACGGGCGGGTACGAAACAATCGAAACGCTCCGCATCCTTTCGGAAGTGACCGATGTATGGCTTCCCGATCTGAAATACGTAAACAGTGATACGGCGGCGCTTTATTCGCATGCCGCGGACTATCCTAAGGTTGCGAAAGAAGCCGTTGATTTCATGGTAAGGCACGCGGGACCTTTACAAACAGACGCGGACGGATATGTAACAAAAGGCGTGATCGTAAGGCATCTTGTGCTTCCCGGACACGTGACGGAAGCAAAGGAGACCGTCCGTTATCTTTACGAGCGGTACGGCGATACGGTCTGGATCAGCATCATGAACCAGTACACGCCACCCGAAAAGGAGCTTCCGTATCGGGAACTGAACCGCAGACTGACCACGTATGAGTATGACAAAGTCGTTGATTTCGCCCTTTCGTTAGGTGTTGAAAACGCCTTTATCCAGGAAGGCGGAACGGCAAAGGAGAGCTTTATCCCCGCATTTGACGGAGAAGGCGTTTGAAGGCACGGGAAAATACCGGTGAAAAACATGTGAAATATAAGAAAATGCTTTCCTTTTCCTCGGGTTCATGATAGAATAACAATACGCCTTTTTTCAATAAGGTGAATAACGGATACGGAATTGCATACGGAGGAGCAATTACAATGAGTGTGGAAAGAAGACTTGCCGCGAAAGAGCGTGCCAGAAAAGCAAGAAGAAAAGCAGCAACCAAAAAGGCTGCAGCAATCCTGTTTCTGCCCGTTCTTGCATTGATTATTGTGGCAATCGTGCTGATTTACAAGAAAGTCACAAAACTGGATTACAGCAAGTATATTACCGAGGACGGCAAGATTGAAGGCCGCGCCGCGAAAGATTATTTTATGGAATTTCCGAATATGGCGGAATATAAGCAGGAACCGGCGGAAATTACGGACGAAGAGATTCAGGAAGAAGTGATCAGCCGTATAAAGGCAGCGGAGAAAAAAGCCGCAGGCGAAGATGCGTTGGTTGTCGAAAAATCGGATGAAGAATACCTTGCAATGCTTACGGATGAGTGGGTGGAAGCAAATCAGGCCGAAACACTCGGGGAGAACTATCCGCACACGGTCAATGGCTTTAAGGATTATGTGAAGAAGGTTCTGGAAGATTATAACGGACTTCTCGCACAGTACTATATGGAAAACTATCTGATGGAGAAGGTTCAGTATAAGGATCTGCCCAAAAAGTTCCAGAAGAACTATCTCAAGATTATGAAAAAGAAGAACGCGGATAAGGTTTCCCAGTACGCCAGCCAGGCAGAGTTCGAGGCAGAACTCAAAGACAGCGTGGAAAGCGATACGAAGAGCCTGCTTCTTTGGCTTGCCGTTTATGATGACCTGGGTCTTTCCGATACAGAACTGGAAGCGGTTATCTGGTATGCTTCGAGAAACAGCGCGGACGACAAGACCATTGAAGAGAAGCAGCAGATGTGGGATGATGCATGCGAGGAAACCGGAAAGGCATGGATGCTTGCCCTTTACCGCGCAAGCTTGGCGCAGGAAGCGCTCAGCACAAAGCTTTTCGGTAAATAAACCGTTAGGGAGGAACAGGACGGATGCCTGCATGTTATACACATAAAAAGGTCGGGGCTACCGTGTTCCGCCTTCTTACCCCGGATACGAGGAAGCTTGTGCGGAAGCATTTGCCGTACTTTTTGATCGGATTGCACGGACCGGACATTCTTTTCTTTCAGCCGGCGTTCAAAAACGCCGAAGTAGCGGATTTCGGACGCAGCCTTCACCACGAGGCATTTGCCCAGTTTTATGAGAATGCGCGCGAAGTGATCCGTAATTCCGAAGATGACCGTCAGCTGGTATATCTGTACGGGTATCTGTGTCATCTGTTCTCGGATAACCGTGTTCACGAAGTGCTCCCCGAGCTTTATACGAAAGCCGGTGTGACGCACGGAAAGCTTGAGGCGGAGCTTGACCGCTACCTGATCACGGAGGACGGACACGACCCGTTATCCTATCCGGTTACGGCACATATCGCCTGCAGCCGCGAGATTGCGGCCGTGATCGCACCGTTCTATCTCGGAGTAAGCGAGAATCAGATTTTACAGTGTCTGCTCGTTATGAAGGCAGGGTTCACGTTTTCCCGGAGCCGCAGCAGACTGTACCGTCAGGCGGTCGGTGAAGTGATGACGCTTGCCGGACAAGGCGAGAAGATTCCGAGCATGATCATGACGGCTCAGGCAAGCGAGGCCTGTTTTGAAGTAATGCCGCAGCTGAGATATCTGGTTGACCTGTCCGCGAAAGAAGCCGCGGAAGCAATCGAAAACATTGGAAAATACATATATTCCGTCGATTTTGTGCCAAAATTTGCCGCATTGAGATTAGACGGACAAAATGATGCTTGACGAATAGGGGAATCCGTTTTATTCTGAAATTGGGGAAGTGCACGCGCGTACTTTCCTGATTGAGGACTAAAACAATGGAATCGGGTTTGTTGTAAACATATACATTGGTAATCAGATTATGATATGGTCAGGGGTTTATGACATATCACATATGTGAGGAGATGGTAGAATGATCATTACGGTAACAATGAATCCCGCAGTGGATAAGACGGCCGAACTTGATGAGTTCGTACTCGGCGGTGTCAACAAATTAAAAAACATTACAGTAGACGCAGGAGGAAAGGGAATTAACGTTTCCAAGACACTGCGTGTACTGAACAAGCCTAATATGGCATGCGGATTTATCGGCGGAACGAACGGCGATATGATTCGTGTTGCCATGCAGAAGCTGATGATCATGTCCGATTTCGTTTCGGTAGCAGGCGGAGAAACCCGCTGCAACCTGAAGGTGAAGAGCATCTTCGGTATGACGGAGTTTGACGAGCCCGGTCCGAAGGTATCCGAGGAAGAACTGCAGCTTCTCATGGATAAGCTGAGAAGACACGCTAAGCCCGGAACGATGTTCGTATTGAGCGGCAGCCTTCCGGAAGGCGTTCCGAACGATATTTATAAAACCATTACCGAAATGCTGCACACCTGCGGATGTAAGGTATTCCTTGATGCAAGCGGTGAAGCGCTTCGTCTCGGACTGGAGGCACAGCCCGAATACGTTAAGCCCAACCTTGCGGAACTCCGTGATCTGTTTGATTATCACAACGAGTTCGAGAGCAATGAGGCAATGGTGGCATGGACGAAGTCGAGAGCGGTTGAGCTGCTTTCGAGAGGTCCCCGTATGGTTGCGGTATCCCTCGGCGCGAACGGCGGCGTATTTACCGACGGTATCGAAACGATTTACGCTCCTGCGAAGAAGGTCGACGTTCTTTCTCCTGTCGGAGCCGGTGACGCCATGACGGCGGCGATTGCATACTGTCTGGATTCGAACATGCACTTCCACGACGTGATCCGCTACGCAATCGCGGTATCGAGCGGCGCATGCACGACTTCCGGGACGAAGCCTCCGAGCAAGGAAGTTATCATCAGCCTGTTAAGGCAGTAATGCAGAAAGCGAAATAAACAAGTGAACAGAGACAGGAAGAAACACAACAGAGTGCTTATCGTCTCTGCGATCGTATTCAGTCTTGTATTTTTTGGACTTCTTACCTATGCGATATGGGACAATATCGTGAGTGAGAAGTCCATTGTCCGTTTAGGAGATTATTCTTCCCTGACTTACAGTGCGACCGACAGAGATGCTGCGGGAACAGAGGTGACCGACCTGCTGGTCAGCAAAACCCGTTTCGGCGGAGCGGTTAAGAAAGAAGCCGAGAAGGTGTATGAGCAGACCATGAAGGTATACGAGGAGGAAGCCGCGTATCATGAGGTGAGTCTCGCGGAATACGTCAACGTCTTCTATGACACGACCGAAGCAAGATTCCGTAAGGACGTAAAGAATTCGGCGCTTCAGGTTGCGAAAGAGGAAGCCGTTCTCGATGCCGTGGCGGAAAAGGAGAAAATCGAAGTTACCGCGCTCAAATTCGAGAAACTGATTTATGCATACATGGAATCGACCGGCTATACGGATCGGGAGCAGTTCCTTGTTGATTATGACGAGAAGCAGCTCCGCGTGCAGATGCGAAGAGATCTGACCGTGGACTGGCTTTTGGAGCACGCGACCGGTCCTGCACTTGATGAGGGGGATACAGAATGAACTTCGAGGCTTTTATCAGGGACATTGAGCAGAACCGCTGGGCGATTTACGGCGTGGAAGTTTACGAGAACGATGAACTGACGCACCGTTGGGGAGATACGAAGAAGGCGCGGCATCTGCTTTATTCCTGCACGAAAACAATTCTTTCCCTCGGCGTGGGAATCGCCTGGGACCGGGGCCTGATCGACCTGGATGCGCCGATTGCGTCGTATTTGCCGCAACAGTATGTTTCCGAACTTGCGCCCGAGCAGGCGGAAATGTTTCAGACGCTTAGCGTGGAGCGGTTCATGTGCATGTCGGTGAAGGGATTTCCGTTCCGTGTCGCCGAAGAGGAGAAAGAGAGTTATCTCCGCTATTCGCTTTCCTGTAAGATTGACAATCCGGGAGAGCGTTCTTTTGATTACAGCAATATTCCCGCATATCTTGTCGGCGTGGCACTTTCACAGGTCATCGGCGGCGACGTGTGGGCTTTTTTAGAGGAGAATCTTCTCCATCCGCTTCACATCTACGGGGCGCCGTGTACACGCTGTCCGGAAGGATGGTTTTACGGGGCGTCCGGCATGGAGCTCACGGTACACGAGCTGAGCCGGATCGGTCTCATGCTGTATCATGACGGCATGTATGAAGGAAAGCGGATCGTTTCGTCCGAGTACATCGCGCTTATGACTTCGGTGCATCAGTGGAACCGCGAAGGCGGCTACGGACTTCTGACGCAGCTGTACCGCGACGGATTCCGCATCAGCGGCAAACACAACCAGCGCTGTTTTGTACTGAAGAGCCGGGGCCTTGTGGTTACCTATCTTTGCGACATGCCGGGAGACGGCAACGCGGTAACGGAAAGCGTGGAGCGGAATCTGTTCGGACTGACGCCGGAGAAAGAGCCGGCAGTGCAGGGCGCTGCTGCGGCTGACGGAGCTTCCGTTAAAACCCCCGCGGTGGCTTCCGCAAACGCGGTTTCCGGGAAGAAAGCAGCGGAGCCGGCCGCAGAGGAGAAAATTCCCGAGGGTCCCTGCTCGTTTGCCAAAAAGTGCGGCGGCTGTGCTTATCAGGGATTGACTTATGAAGAGCAGCTCAAGAAGAAAGCAAAGAAGGTATCTCTGCTTCTCAGCAAATACTGCAAGCCCTCGCACATCCTCGGAGCCGCGAATCCGATGCGTTACCGGAACAAAGTGCACGGCGTATTCGGCCGCGATAAGAAGCGGGGCATCTATACCGGCATCTATGAGGAAGGAACCCATAAGATCGTTCCGGTGAGCGATTGCCGGATTGAGAACGCGACCGGAACCGCAATCCTTAAAACGCTCTGCGGACTGGCGAAATCGTTCCGCTATACCGTATATGACGAAGACCGCGGAACGGGACTTTTACGGCACGCGCTGATCCGCATCGGGAAGAAGACCGGCGAGGTGATGGTCGTACTTGTTCTGACCGACCCGATCCTGCCGTCGAAGAACAATTTCGTGAAGGAACTGCGGCGTCTCCATCCGGAGATCACGACAGTCGTTCTGAACATTAATGACAAGCATACGAGCATGGTGCTCGGAGAGCGCAACATCGTCCTTTACGGAAAAGGATACATCGAAGACGTTCTTTGCGGTCTCCGCTTCCGGATTTCGCCGTCGTCCTTTTATCAGATAAACCCGGAGCAGACCGAGGTACTGTACCGTACCGCTATGGAATTTGCCGCATTGAGCGGAACGGAAAAGGTGATCGATGCCTACTGCGGCATCGGTACGATCGGCATGTGCGCCGCCGGGAAGGCATCGCAGGTAACGGGGATCGAGCTGAACCGCGATGCGGTAAAGGATGCCGTCAGCAACGCGAAACGGAACGATATGAAAAACATCGGATTCGTGTGCGCAGATGCAGGCGACTATATGGTCAAGCTTGCGGGGCAGGGCGAGAAGGCGGACGTGGTGTTTATGGATCCGCCGAGAAACGGCAGCACGCCGGAGTTCATCAAGGCGGTTGACACGCTTGCTCCGGACCGCGTCGTTTACATTTCCTGCAATCCCGAAACGCTTGCAAGAGATCTCGGGCTGTTTGCGGCCAAAGGATGGAAGGTACAGCGGGTTCAGGCGGTCGACATGTTCCCGTGGACGGAACACGCAGAAGCCGTGTGCCTGCTTTCCAAACACCGCGCATAAAGAAATAATCAGGGTTAAGCCGGATCGGAGGGACAGGATGGCAAAGCATGTTGTAGTGGAACCGTATAATGAAGTGTGGAAGAAGGATTTTGCCGATATCAAGGCAGAACTTGAGCCCGCACTCGGGGGATTGGCGCTGCGGATCGAACATGTCGGCAGCACATCGGTTCCCGGGCTTTCCGCGAAGCCGATCATCGATATCGATGTCGTTATTGAAGATTACTCGAAGCTGAATGCCGCGGTAGAGGCGCTTGCGCGGATCGGCTATCAGCACGAGGGAGACCAGGGAATTCCGGGAAGGGAAGCCTTCAAGTATGACGGAAAAGAACACCTTCGGAAACATCATCTTTACGTATGTCCCGCGGATTCCGCCGAACTTCACAGGCATGTGACGTTTCGCGACTATCTTCGCTCGCATCCGGAAACGGTCCGCGGATACAGCCGCATCAAGGAAGAAGGCGCGGCGCTTTACCCGTACGATATCGACCGTTACATCGAGCATAAGTCTCCGTTTATCGAAAGCGTTTACAAAGAGATCGGACTGTAATCCGACGATATGTTACGTTATTTTTTTTCAATACATCACTTTATTCTTGGGAGAAAATGTCATGGTGCCTTTCGGTTCTTGGATCATTACACCGTTTAACGGCGTATTTATCGCCTCTTTCGGATTCTTTATCGCCCTGCTCGTGATTGCGAGTCTGCTGCTTCGCGGCAAATCCGAGCGTACAAAGAAGATCGTCCTCATTTCGGCATGCGTCGTTACGCTGGTCGGATTTGTGTTCTATAAGTATTTCCTTTCAATAGACGCCGATTATAACGTGATCATCGCCGAAATGGGCGGATTCAACTGGTGGGGCGAACTGCCGCTTCAGCTTTGCAACATCAACATGATCCTGATCCCGTTTGCGGTGCTCAAAAAGAACCGTCCGATGATGTGCTTCTGTTTCTTCCTCGGACCGCTCGGCGCCATGATGGCTTTGTTTATGCCGGGCAACGGATTTGACGGGTATTCGCTGCTGCTGCCCCGCATGATCGGCTATTACGGGACACACTATATGATCGTGATCGAAGGATTTGCAATCGTCACGTTCGGTCTGTTCCGTCCGAAGCTTAAGGACCTTACGAAGGCTGTTCTGACGGCGTTACTGATCGCATTTGTCATCTTCTGCATCAATATGCTGCTCCGTGTTACGGGGCTTCACGAGAAAGCGAACTACTTCTTCGCGGTGGAGACCGAAGGCAATCCGCTTTTGGAAATCTTCCATAAGATTCTGCCGTTCCCGTTCCTGTATCTGATTCCGTGTACGCTGATCCTTGTGCCGTACATGCTTCTGATCACGGTGCCGCTCGAGATCGCGGACCGCAGGAAGGCAAAGGCCGGCTCCGCGGAGGAAAGCACAGAGACGAAGGCCGAGGCGCAGGAGGAAACATCCGAAGAGCCGGCTGACGAAAAAAACGGTTGACATATGACGGGAAGCGGAGTATTCTAAACACAATATTTTTCGAGGAGTTCTTCTCATGAAGCGTTTTGCGATTGAAAATCGTTATTATGAGCATGCCATTCATATGATTCATGTGTATGGTTTTCATAGTATACGCTTTTTCGGTCGCAGAGAAGAATAGAGCCCGGAGATACAATAACCCGTATTTTCTGACCGCCTGTCTTTTCGGACAGGCGGTTTTTTTATCGGGATCAGGAGGAAAAGGATATGAGGTATTACAGAGTACACACGACGGACATTGCGTATTTGACGCAGCAGCCGAGAGGCGTCTTCACGGCAATCTGGAAGCTGGTTGAAGAGAAGACCATGAACGAGGAGGAGATTGCGGAGTATTGGCGGAACCGCAAGTATTTTGAGGAGGTACTGCCGGTGCCGCCTTACTATGAAACCGGCAATACGCAGGGCGCGGTCACGTGGTTCAAGGATACGCCCGAAGGAAACCGTATCTGGAACGAGATGACTTTCTACCGGCAAATGGCAGAGAAGTACGGTATGAAACTGTATATCTCGGAGCGCACGGAACTGCCGGGCGAAGTGATTTACGAAGATGATTTCCAAGTGGCGGTGATCAAACCTGTTGAGGACGGGCAGACAACGACGAAAGAATGCGGAGGGTGATAATATGGATCTGGTACTGTTAATCGGGAGCGGAGCCGTCGGAAAGATGACGGTCGGGCAGGAACTGCGGAAGATAACGGACTTCCGGCTGTTTCACAATCATATGCTGTTCGAACCGGTGCTTGAGGTTTTCGGATATCGTGACGGCGCGCTTGTGGAGCGTCTCAGGGATGTTCTTTTTGACGCGTTTTTACAATCGAATTACAAAGGGATGATCTTCACGATCATGTGGGCATTTGACCTGCAGTCCGACTGGGATTATGTAGAGAAGATCACGAAACGGTTCGAGGAAACCGGCGGAACCGTGTACTATGTGGAACTGGTGGCGGACCGCGAGGTACGGCTTCAGCGTAACCATACGGAGAACAGGCTTCTCAATAAGGCGTCAAAGCGTGACCTGTCCGTCTCCGATGACCGGCTTATCCGCGAGGAGACCAAATACCGTCTCGTGAGCCTGGAGGGAGAAATCTCGTCCCCGAATTACCTGCGAATCGACAATACGAACCTGGAGCCCGACGTCGTGGCAAAGATGATCAAGGACCATTTTCATCTGCCGGACGCGACCGGAATCGAGCTGTTCAACAGGGTTAAGCTGGAGCCGGTGAGGGAGGATGAACTCGAACAGGTTCATCAGATGCAGGTGGAGAGCTTCATGCCGCTCTACGAGATCTATCAGGACGAAGGCTCGCCCGCGATCGAGCCGCTTGAGCGGATCAAGAGACGTGCGGCCGTGCCGAACCGTCAGTACTTCTTCATCGTGAAGGACGGTGCCAGAGTCGGCGTGATCAATCTCGGACATAATGACCCGAACGAGAAGAAGGTGTCGTTCATCAGCCCGATCTTCATCCTGCCGAGATACCAGAACCGAGGACTCGGGTACGTTGCGATCCAGAAGGCGTTTGAGATGTTCCCGGAAGTGACAACATGGAAACTGGAGACGATCCTGCAGGAGGAGAGGAACTGTCATCTGTACGAAAAATGCGGATTTGTCCGAGTCGGAGAAGAAAAGATCATAAACGATAAGATGACACTGATCGACTACGAATTAATGAAAGAATAACGGCATGAAAAAAGTCCCCGGATCGCTCCGGGGACTTGCCTGTTCTGTAAAATTATCAGCGCTCGAACTCGTAAGGAATGATCGTATCAATCGTGCCGTCTTCATGGATGTTGAGCTTCGTGTATTTTACACAGCGCTCGTGCGTTACGCCGCCGGAAAGCTCACAGTCATGATAGAAGAGGTACCAGTCATCACCGATCTTAACGATGGAGTGATGCGTGGTCCAGCCGAGTACGGGCTCCATGATGCGGCCCTTATAAGTGAACGGGCCGTCCGGCTTCTCGCCCTCTGCGTAGCAGAGATAGTGCGTGGTTCCGGTGGAGTAGGAAAGATAGTATTTGCCGTTGAACTTGTGCATCCAGGGACCTTCGAAATAGCGGCGGTCTTCATCGCCTGCCTTCAAAGGCTCGCCGTTCTCATCAAGAATCTGCAGGTGCTTCGGCTCGGTGATAAATGCGTCCATCTCGTCGTTGAACTCTGCGAACATCGGTCCGAGTGCGGGCTCATCGCCTTCCGGACGGTGCGCGTTCGGATCGAAGGAACCGGATTGCCACATCTCAAGCTGACCGCCCCAGAGACCGCCGTAATAGCAGTAGGTGTGTCCGTCATCGTCTACCAGAACAGCGGGATCGATGCTGTAGCTGCCTTTGATAAAGTTCTCCTGCGGCTTGAACGGGCCTACCGGAGAATCGGAAACGGCTACGCCGATATGGAACTGGCCGTTGTAATCCTTAGCGGGAAATACGAGGTAGTAGCGGCCGTTCTTGCAGACACAGTCAGGTGCCCACATCTGGTTCTTAACCCACGGAACATCGTCCTCGGAAAGAGCAAGACCGTTGTCGATGCATTCCGAATCGAGGCTGTCCATCGAAAGTACGTGATAATCCTGCATGATGTACTGATCGCCGTTGTCGTCATCGGGACAATCATGAGCGAAGTCATGCGAAGGATAGATATATATTTTGCCGTTAAATACGTGCGCGGAAGGATCCGCGGTGTAAATCTCCCGAACCAAAGGGGTTCTCTCATTCGGGCGGGATAATTTGATCTTCTGCATAATGGTGCAATCCTCCTATGAGTAAGTTGGGAAACGGCATGAAAAGATGTGCTTGTCATGCCGATTTCACCCTAAATTATAGATTAATTTAGTTTCACGGACAAGACAATCCATTTCTTGCGCTATTCCTTTCAAATCTTGCTATTTTCGGGAAAATGTTGTCAAACCGCGGATTCGGTGTCATAATGAAACAATCCGGGGAATCGGATACCGGATGAAATAGGAGAATTTGTTTTATGAAGAGTATAAAGAATCGTATGAAACCCGTTATCGGGCTTATTGCCGCAGCCGCTCTTCTTTTCGGAATGTCGGCATGCAGCCGCGAGGACGGAAAAGGCGACTCGACCCCGACCCCGACCGAAACCGTCACGGTTACGGCTGAACCGACACCCACGCCGACGAGAGAGGGCGTACGTCCGGACTCCGTTTATGAGAGAAACGGCGATGTGGTAATCCTGTTTACGAGCGACGTGCACTGCGGAGTCGATCAGGGATTCGGTTATGCGGGGCTTCAGGAGATCCGGAAGTATCTGGATATGCAGGGGGCGGAAGTCATTCTTGTTGATAACGGGGACAATATTCAAGGCGAGCCTCTCGGAACGATGACGCGCGGCGAGGCGCTGATCGATCTGATGAATGATATGGGATACCGTATCGCAATCCCCGGCAACCATGAGTTTGACTATGGAATGAAGCAGTTCCTTTCGCTCGCGAAACGGGCGAGGTTCCAGTACATCAGCTGCAACTTTACCTATCAGGGAGAGAACGTGTTCGATCCCTATGTGATCGAGGAATCGGCGGGTAAGAAGATTGCATTTGTCGGAGTAACGACCCCGAAGACGCTGACGACTTCAACGCCTTCTTATTTCATGGATGAAAACGGGCAGTACGTATACGGCTTCTGTCAGGATGCGACCGGCGAGGGCGTTTACAATGCCGTTCAGAAGGCTGTGGACGATGCGCGTGCCGAGGGAGCGGAATACGTTGTTGTATTGGCGCATCTCGGAAATGAGGAGGAGTGCTCGCCGTGGACGTATGCCGAAGTGATTGCAAATACGAGAGGCATCGACGTGCTTCTGGACGGACACAGCCACGATACGGATCAGGTGATGGTGAAGGACAAGGACGGAAAGACCGTGATCCGTGCGGCGTGCGGAACGAAGTTAGAGGGAATCGGCTGGTGCAGGATTAAAGCCGACGGAACGGTTACGGCGGGTCTTTACAGCTGGGATAATTCCGTACCGGCACCGGACCTTCTCGGAATCAATAATGAAATGAAAAAGGCCGTTTCGCAGGCAAGCGACGTCCTTAAGAAAAAGCTTGCGGAGACGGTTGCGAACTCTTCCGTGGAACTTACGATCAATGATCCCGTCGAAGTCGATGCGAACGGGAAGCCCATCCGCATGGTGCGCCGTTCGGAGACGAATCTCGGCGATCTTTGCGCGGATGCGTACCGCGAGCAGTCGGGAGCCGACATCGCCATCGTAAACGGCGGCGGAATCCGTGTGAGCATTCCGGCCGGAGAGGTTACGCTGCAGGATATTTTGAGCGTTCATCCGTTCGGCAATACGCTCTGCGTGATCGAGATTTCCGGGCAGACGCTTTTGGATGCTTTGGAGTGGGGCGCGCGTTCGGTGCCCGGCGAGTGCGGCGGATTCCCGCAGGTATCCGGACTCACCTATGAGATTCATACTTATATCGATACGCCCTGCAGCATGGACGAAAATGAGGTGTTCACGGGCATCAAGGGCGAGCGCCGCGTGAAGAACGTTCTGATAAACGGTCAGCCGGTCGACCCTGAGAAAACGTACACGCTTGCGGACACAGCTACATGCTTCTGGAGTTCGGCGACGGCTTTTCGATGTTCGCCGGAGCAAAGCTTCTGCAGGACCGCGTGAAGATCGACAATCAGGTTCTGATCGACTACATCACGGGTGCTTTGGGAGGAAAGATCGGCGAGGCATATGCCGACCCGTTCGGCGACGGCCGTATCAAAATCGTAGAGAAACAGTAACCGGAATCGGATCCGGGCTGTTTCGTATATTCCGAAGAAGTCCGGCCTGCGTCGGGAAATTCTCGGAAGAATTACCGGAGGAAACAAAGTGCTCTATATTATGCGTCACGGCCGTACCGATTGGAACGACCGTCATAAAATCCAGGGGCGCACCGACATCCCGCTGAACGATGCCGGACGCGCAATGGCCGAAAAGGCCGCTTCCGAGTGCGCGGACATTCATTTCGACATCTGCTTCTGCTCCCCTTTATGCAGGGCAAAGGAGACGGCCGAAATCGTGCTTCGCGGACGTGATGTTCCGATCCGTTATGATGACCGGCTTATGGAGATGAGCTTCGGAATCTACGAAGGAATCGAGAACAGTTTCAGCATCCCGGATTGTCCGGTCAACGAGTTCTTCTTTCACCCTGAGCAATACATCGTTCCGGTCGAAGGAGGCGAGAGCGTATACGATCTTCTTGAGCGGACAGGCGGCTTTTTGAAGGAAGAGATCGATCCGCTTTTAAAAGAAGAAAAGGACGTTCTGATCGTCGGCCACGGAGCAATGAATCTGAGCATCGTGTGCCAGGTGAAGAACATCCCGGTGAAGGACTTCTGGAAAACCGGAATCGAAAACTGTAAGCTTTTCCGTCTGGTTTAGGCGCGTAAGGAAGGCGGAAGCGCGGCATGGTAATTGTTATTATATGAAGCAGCAAAGTATAAAAAGCACTGACGTTACAGGCGGGAAGCCGGCAGGGAAACCTGCCGGTTTTTGCGTTGCGGCTGCTTTCGGAAGGATACGCATACGGAAAATAAGAACCGCGCCACAAAGAAATGAATAACTTTCGACACAAGAAACGGTTAACTCTTGACATGGTAATGAAAACTATGTATAATCGACAACAGAACGATAAATGTAAAGGAGAGTATCCGCATGTTTCGCATTCTGGTTGATTCCGGGGCCAATATCCCCGCCGAACTGGCAAGCCGCCATCAGATAGATGTATTGTCATTTGTCAACATCATAGATGGTGAGTTTCAGACCTGCTACACGCCCGGACTGACACCCGAGCAGGAGCGCAGCCTCGGGAAGGAATACTATGACCGGATCCGTAACGGTATGACCGTGAAGACCGGCCTGATCAGTATCGGAGAGTTCGCGGAAGCGTTCGAACGCGCCGCGGAAGCCGGAGAGGACGTCCTTTACATCGGAATCAGTTCCGGCATCAGCGGAACCTTCAACTCCGCCCGCATCGCGGCAAGAGACGTTTCGGAAGAGAACGGCGAAGGCCGGGTGATCCGCGTGATCGACACGAAGAATGCTTCACTCGCTGCAGGAATCCTCGCAATCTACGCATCCGAGATGCGCGAAAAAGGAATGAACCTTAATGAAACTGCCGACGCGGTTGAGAGCCTTGTGGGAGGGATGAACGGCGTATTTACCGTCGGCGACCTGAAGTATCTGAGCAGAACCGGGCGCATCTCAAAGGCTTCCGCCATGATCGGAAACACACTGAACATTAAGCCGATCCTGCGCGGAGACCGAGAAGGCCATATCGTACAGTATAAAAAGTGCCACGGCCGGAAGGCTGCGCTCAATACATTGATCTCGCTCGTATGCGACAACATTATCGAGCCCGAGAACCAGATCCTCGGAATCGCGCATGCCGACGCGTATGAGGAATCGCTTTACATCATGGAGAAGATCACGGAAAAGGTGAAGGTCCGCGGCTTTATCAACACGACTTACGACATGTGTACCGGAAGCCACGTCGGACCGGATACCATCGCTCTGTTCTTCATCGGAAAGGACCGCGAGCTGACCGGAGCGCTGAGCGGAATCCGTCAGACCATTCTGAACCGCACGGGCGAAACTCTCACCAGGCTGCTTGCTCCGGAGCGCGTTGCCGCAAAGAGCCGCCTCGAATAACAGTATTTGAAACCTCATTCATAAAAATGTCCGTAAGGAGCCGTTTCCGAAAGGGAACGGCTCCTTTTTCAACAGGTTCAGTTTCTAATAATATGCCCTTCTTTTGCGGAAAATGGCTTCAAATTTGTCATAATCCGTCACCCGTTTCATCCGGGAAAGTATTTCTTGCAAGGTGTGCCCGGATTCTTTTATAATGTTGTTGTGAGGATAAAATCCGGTATTGCGGCCGGAAGCGAAAAGCATTCACAGGATATATTTTGATAAGGAGGTAAACGCATGAAGAAAGTTTCCATCATCATCGGTGCGTTGGTTATATGCCTTTTGGCAGGCGGATTTGCCGGAGCCAAGCTGGCGGGACGGAATAAGAAATCCCTGATTGAGAAGGTGGCGGACGCGGTTGAGGAGAAGTCCACGATCGACGTGAGAACCATTGAGGAGATTCTTCAGCCTGCCGGAGATCTGGTTACGCAGAGATATTATTACACGGATATCGATACGTTTGAAAACTATAAGGAACTGCTCGGAGCAAAGCTTCCGCTGACGACCGACAAGGTTGTGTTCACTTATTCGGGCGTTATCAGCGCGGGTATCGTTCTTTCGAGAGTCGAATTCGAAGTGGACAATGAAGCGAAGAAGATTATCATCAAGCTTCCGCAGGCATTCATTCTTTCCCATGAGATCGACGAAGACGGTTTCACCGCTTACGAAGTGAAGAATTCCATTTTCACGGAGACGAAGATCCATGAGTATTCCGCTCTGATGGGAAGCCTTAAGAAGCGGAAAGAGGGCGAGCTTCTGAAGAACGAGGACTTCATGAACTCGACGGTCGAGGAAGCGAAGAAGGTTATCGCGAGTTTTCTGCATTCCGCAACGGTTACCGCGGATTATACGATTGAGTTTCAATAAGTTTTATAACGGATAAGGCCGGTTCTGCTTGACATTTTCCCGTTTTTCGGTAAGATAGTGCTGTAAAGGAAAAGGAAATTCCTCCTTTTCCGGGTAATGCGGAATCCCCGTTTTGCGGGGACGGCCTTATTACAATCGGGGCATTAGCGCAGTTGGGAGCGCACAACACTGGCAGTGTTGGGGTCACGGGTTCAAGTCCCGTATGCTCCAGAACATCCGGATCCGAACCGTTTCGTGCGGTTCGGATTTTCTTTTTTATGCCCGGGAGGGTTTTGAAAAACAGATACGAGAGTCTTTACATTTGCCGCAAAATGATTTACTATATACATCAAATGGGCTTACCCCAAAATCACCTAAAAAGGAGTATGAATATGAATCTTTCACCGCTTCAAAAAGCAAGATATGAGTATCAGCCGAAGCTTCCCGGAATGCTCAGAAACGGCATCGCAGACATCTGCGTTAAGGAAGGCGAAGCAACACAGAGCGTAGCGGATCAGGACAAGATCAAGGCTTTGTTCCCGAACACTTACGGCAAGAAGGAAATCACCTTTGTAAAGGGTGCGAATACCTCCAAGGCGAAGAAGCAGGTTGTCGGCGTTATCCTTTCCGGCGGACAGGCACCCGGCGGACACAACGTTGTATGCGGTCTTTACGATGCCCTTAAGGCTACCGACAAGAACAACGTTCTGCTTGGATTCAAGGGCGGCCCGAGCGGTCTTCTTGAAGATTCCTACATTGAGTTCACTGACGAGTTCATCAATCAGTACCGCAATACCGGCGGTTTCGATATCATCGGTTCCGGCCGTACCAAGCTCGAGACCAAGGAGCAGTTCGCGATCGTTGAGGAAGTTGCTAAGAAGCACGGTCTCACCGCTATCGTAATCATCGGCGGCGACGATTCCAACACGAACGCAGCCGTACTCGCTGAGTACATGGCGGCAAAGAACACCGGCGTACAGGTTATCGGATGCCCGAAGACCATCGACGGCGACCTTAAGAACGAGGACATTGAGGCTTCCTTCGGTTTCGATACCGCTACGAAGACCTACTCCGAGCTGATCGGAAACATCGAGCGTGACGCAAACTCCGCTAAGAAGTACTGGCACTTCATCAAGGTTATGGGCCGTTCCGCTTCTCACGTTGCACTTGAGTGCGCTCTTGAGACGCAGCCCAACATCTGCCTGATCGGTGAGGAAGTTGCCGAGAAGAAGATGTCCCTTGCACAGATCACCAACTACATCGCAGACGCAGTTGAGACCCGCGGCAATAACGGCGAGAACTTCGGTGTTGCAATCATCCCCGAGGGTATCGTTGAGTTCGTTCCCGAGTTCTCCGCTCTGATCAAGGAGATCAACGAGCTCCTTGCAGGCAGCAAGACCGATGAGTTCAACGCTCTTCCGGATTGGGCTGCTAAGTACGCTTTCATCAAGAACGGTCTTACCGCAGAGTCCTTCAAGGTATTTGACATCCTTCCGCAGGGCATTCAGCAGCAGCTCTTCCTTGAAAGAGATCCTCACGGCAACGTACAGGTATCCCTGATCGAGTCCGAGAAGCTCTTCTCCGAGATGGTTAAGAACGAGCTCGCAAAGAGAAAGAAAGCCGGCACCTACAAGGGCAAATTCGGCCAGCAGCATCACTTCTTCGGTTACGAAGGCCGCTGCGCTTTCCCGTCGAACTTCGACGCTGACTACTGCTACTCCCTCGGTTACAACGCATTCATGCTGATCCAGTACGGCTATACCGGTTACCTTTCGAAGGTTTCTAACCTTTCCAAACCCGCTGAAGAGTGGAATGCAGGCGGTATGCCGATCACGAAGATGATGAACATCGAGCGTCGTAACGGCGAGGACAAGCCCGTTATCCGTAAGGCTTTGGTTGAGCTTGACGGCAAGCCGTTCAAGTACTTCGAAGCACATCGTGACGAGTGGGCCGTTAAGACGAGCTTCACCTATCCGGGTGCAATCCAGTACTACGGACCGGCTGAGGTTTGCGACCTTACCACAAGAACACTTGCTCTTGAAAAAGGCTGATAAATATTTCGATTAATACCGAGTTATCGAGGCGGGCTGCCGGTGCAGCCCGTCTTTTTTGTACCGCGCGGGCTGTTTGTTCAGCCCGTTTCTGTTCTTTTAGCGGGCTGCCTCAACAGGGTGTTTTCTCCGAAACTGAATTCTGCGAAAACACCCTATCGGGCGCGCCCGCAATACTTCGGATTAATGCGGGCTGAACGGGACAGCCCGCATTTTCTCAGATTACACGGGCTGCACCGGCAGCCCCGCCGTTCTCCATGCAGTCTTCCGCTTCTCGGCTCTTTTGCGTGTTCATCCCGCAAAAGAGGATAAAATTGCGTAAAAAGCGGGAATTATAGTCCATTTTTCTTCGAAAATGCGTGTGGTATGATTCAGATGTAATATAGAAACGGGTTTCTCTGAAGAAGGCCGCAAAGCGGCGAAGGGATAAGAAAATGGGTGTATTTAAATTCGGTTTCCGGCATTGGAAGAAGCATCTTCCGCTCGACATTCTGACAAAGCTTTTGAGCTTTGCGGCACTGACCGCAGATCTGATGCTGCCGCTTCTGACGGCAATGTTCATCAACCACATCATCAAGGACAAACCGGCGGAAAAGGGGATATTTTCCTTCCTCCTTTCCGGAAAATACGGCGAGATCCACTCGATGCAGCTGTTCTTTACGCTGTCGGCGGTATTTCTCGGACTGATCCTTTTCAAGGACGTCATCGTTTACATCAAAAACTACATTCTTCAGAAACTCGGCCTCGCGCTCGAGACGGATCTTCGTGAAGTGACATTCCACAAGCTCATGGAACTCGATTCGGAAACAATCGCCGAGTACAATACCGGTGAGCTTCTGACGACGATCAACTCCGATACGATCATGTTCAAGGAACTGTTCTGCAGAATGATCCCGAACATCTGCGACAGTATCTTCGTTCTGATCGTGGCGGTTGTCATGCTTGCGGGCATCAACCGGTCGCTGCTCGTAATCCCGCTGATCCTGTCTCCGTTCTTCGCGGTTTCCCTGCTTCGCTTTAGGAAGCTTGCGCGTGCGAACTTCCGCGCGATCCGCGGCTGCAACAGCAATATGGCGCTGACCGTTCAGGAAAACATCGAGGCGGTCCGGCTTGTCCGCTCGTTCACCAACGAGGACGTAGAGCGGAAGAAGTTTGATGCCTCCAACTACAATCTCCGCGATTCGCACATCAAGCAGATCAAATTGTCCTCCACCTTTGAGGCAATCTTCGGTCTGATCCGCCAGACGGCGTACATCGGAAGCATTGCCGTGAGCGCGGTGCTCGTTATGAGAGGCCAGCTTTTGATCGGTTACCTCGTAGCCAGCGGCGATTACGTATTCCGAATCATGAACCACATCACGCAGATCAACAACAGCATGTTCCAGATGCAGCAGCAGCTCGTATCCGGACGGAAAATGATGGATTTCATGAACACGGAGAGCAAGATCGTAAGCGGTCCCATCAGCGTCAGCGAGCCTCCGAAAGAGGGTATCATGATTCCTTCGGACGAAACCGCGGCCGACCCGAACGTGCTTACCGAAGCGCATATCGAGATTGTGAACGGAAGCCTCGAAATCGGCGGACAGAGTATTCTCAGAAACATCAATCTTGATATTACGCCCGGCAAGAAGATCGGTATCGTCGGCGGTACGGGATCCGGTAAGAGCGTGCTTCTGGAGTCTTTGATCCGCGTTCACGATATGACCGACGGACAGATTCTCTTAAACGGAACCGATATCCGCGAATACGAACTCAATTCGTTAAGAAGGCAGTTCTCTTATGTATTCCAGGACGTATTTCTGTTTTCCAATACGATCACTTCGAATATCGCCTACTCGGAACCCGAAGTGGGGCGTCAGCAGGTTGTGAAGGCCGCAGAACACGCGCAGGCTCACGGCTTTATCAGCAGCTTTACGGAAGGCTATGAGACGATCATCGGCGAGCGCGGTCTCGGTATCTCGGGCGGTCAGAAGCAGCGCGTATCCATTGCGAGAGCGCTTCTCCGCAATGCCCCGATCCTTGTTCTCGACGATTCCACATCGGCGCTTGACGTCGGTACGGAGAAACGGCTTCTTGCGGATATTAAAGAGTTCTACCCGGATAAGACGCTTCTGATTTCCGCGCACCGTCTGTCCTCGGTTGTGGACTGCGATGAGATCATCTACCTTAAGGACGGAGAGATCATCGAGCGAGGCTCGTTTGAGGAACTGATGAAGCTCGGCGGCACATTTGCCAAGATTTACAACATACAGATTACGCAGGAGGGCTCCGTGAACTTTGACGCCCTTGCCGATAAACTGGCAGAAGGGAGGGCATAAGCATGGCTAAGAAGAATACATACTTCCAGGATGAAGTCATCCGTAAGAAATTCGATATCCGACAGTTCGGAAGAGTGCTCCGCTATATGAAGCCCTACCGCGGCTCGTTCATTCTCGTCGGCATCCTGATGCTTGTGTCTGCGGGACTTGCGATGATCACACCGCTGCTTCTTCGGGAAATCATCGACAACGTTGTTGTGACCGAGGAATACCGGACGCTGGCATTTGTCATCGCTTCGATGGCGGTAATCGCGATCCTTGAGATCGGCGTGAATTTCTTCCACCAGAGAATCATGGGTATCGTCGGACACAAGATTATCTGCGATGTCCGCAAAGACGTTTTCTATAAGCTGCAGGAGCTTCCGTTCGACTATTTCGATTCGAAGCCGAACGGCAAGATCGTTGTCCGCGTTACCGAATACGTGGACGGTCTCGCAAACTTCTTCTCGAACTACGTGCTGAACCTGCTTTCCTACGCGGTAAAGCTGATCATCGTGACTTTCTTCATGCTCGGTCTCAGCCCGCAGCTGACCGGCATCGTATTTGCCGTTATCATTCCGATGATGGCTTGTATCTTTACGCTCCGCTACGTGATCCGTAAGGAATTTGCGAAGCTGCGCGCCAAGAACTCGAACCGGTCCGCATTCCTTGTTGAGACGATCATGGGAGAGAAGATTGTTAAGAGCTACAACCGGACCGAAAGCAGCGAGCAGATCTACAGTGAAATCCATGACGGTTGCGTGAAGCAGTGGCTCCGCATATTCCGCCGCAACGAGCTGAACACGCCGATCGTTGAGACGTTCTGGAACCTCGGAACCGTATGCCTTTACGGCATGGCTCTTTACCTGATCCTGAAGGGCTCGTCGTATGTGGATGCGGGACTTGTCGTAGCGTTTACGAGCTATATGTCGCAGTTCAGCGGCCCGCTTACGATGATCGCGATCCTGATCCAGCAGCTGGCGCAGGTAAGCTCGAACCTTGAGCAGGTATTCGATACGATTGATTACCCTGTGGAGATCCACGACGAGAAGGACTGTGTGAAGCTTTCCCATGTGGAAGGAAAAGTGGACTTCGACGACATCACATTTGCCTACGACGAGGGCGTCAACATTCTCGAGCATTTCGACCTGCACGTAAAACCCGGCGAGACGATCGCGCTTGTCGGACCGACGGGTGCGGGCAAGACGACGGTCATCAACATGCTCACCCGTTTCTATGACGTCCGCGAAGGAAGCGTGCGGATTGACGGACATGACGTCCGCGAGGTTACGCTTGATTCGCTCCGCAAAGAGGTCGGCGTTCTGATGCAGGAGCCGTTCATCTTCAAGGGAACGATTATGGAAAATATCCGCTACGGCCGGCCGGATGCGACCGACGAGGAGTGCATCAAAGCGGCCGAGAGCATTTACGCGAGCAGCTTTATCGAGCGCTTTACCGACGGCTATAACCATATGCTTGAGGAGCGCGGCGCGGGCCTGTCCGCAGGTGAGAAACAGCTTCTTTCCTTTGCCCGCATCATTTTGAAGAACCCGTCCGTGGTTATCCTTGACGAGGCGACCAGCTCCATTGACACCGAGACCGAAGCACTCATTCAGAAGGCTCTTAAAAAGCTGCTTGCGGGCAAGACATCCTTTATGGTTGCGCACCGTCTCTCGACGATCCGAAGCGCGGACCGCATCCTTTATATTTCCAACAAGGGCATCGCCGAGCAGGGCAGCCATGAGGAACTGATGGCCATGAAGGGCTTGTATTACGCACTCAATCAGTAAAGTTCCGGGAACCGTTCCCATTGACTCGCCGAATGTCTGATGATATACTGGAGTGAGTCAATTATCGGAGGTTACTTATGGATTCTTTATATATTGTTATGCCGGCCTATAACGAGGAAGCGAACATCGAAGGCGTAGTGCGGCAGTGGTATCCGATTCTTACCGGCAAAGGAGAAGCGTCCCGTCTTGTGATCGCGGACAGCGGCAGCAATGACCGTACGCATGAGGTTCTTGAGAACCTTCAGAAGGAGTTTCCGCAGCTTGAGATTCTGCCGGACACGAACCGTTATCACGGTCCGAAGGTTATCGCGCTTTATGATCTTGCAATCAAAAGAGGCATTGATTACGTGTTCCAGACCGACTCCGACGGACAGACGAATCCCGCCGAGTTCGACGCGTTCTGGCAGCTTCGCTCGCAGTATGACGGCATCTTCGGAAACCGTACCGTAAGGGGCGACGGCAAGAGCCGCGCGATGGTTGAGAAGGTTGTGTGCTTCCTGCTCCGTCTGTATTTCGGCGTCAAGGTTCCGGATGCAAATGCGCCGTTCCGTTTGATGAAGTGCGATGTAGTAAAGAAATATCTTTATAAGATGGCGGACGATTACAATCTTCCGAACATCATGATGACGACCTACTATGCTTATTACGGCGAGACGCAGGCGTTCCGTGAGATTTCGTTCAAGCCGCGTACCGCGGGCAAGAACTCGATCAACATCCGCAAGATTTTCGGAATCGGATGGAAGGCGCTCGGCGACTTCCGCCGATTCAAAAAGGATATGAAAGCGGATAAGAAGGCCGGCAAAGTCAGCAGATAACGTTATCGGAAGTTAACAAGACAGGGGTGGAACAAGGATATGATAGAGAAGGCAGTTTCCTTTCAGAAACCGATCTATAAGGACGGCGAATACAACTACGAGGCGGCGTACGGATTTGTCCCGAACGTTTACGCTTATCTGCATGACGATGACGAAGTACGTCCCGGAATGATTGTCGTTCCCGGCGGCGGATACTGCATGGTCGTGAACGTCGAGGGCGAGCCGGTCGCGGAATACTTTTACAACATGGGCATGAACGTTGTCGTGCTTACCTATACGACCGACATTACGATGTCGGTACCGCTTAAGGACCAGCCGATGAAGGACCTGTCGCGCTCAATCCGTTATATCCGGGCCAATACGGAGACGTACCGGATGGATCCGAAGCGTATCTCCATCTGCGGTTTCTCCGCGGGCGGACATCTCTGCGCAACCGTATGCACGCATTACGCGGACGTTACGGACTGCGATGAGGAACTCAATAAAATCAGCAACCGTCCGGACGGCGTGATCCTCGGCTATCCCGTGATCACTTCGGGTGAGTTTACCCATATCTATTCCGTATGGGCACTGATCGGACGCGACGCGGACGCAGCGGAACTGGAGTATTATTCGCTTGAGAAGCAGGCGCATAAGGATATGCCGCCTTGTTTTATCTGGCAGACGGTAACCGATGATCTGGTACCCATTGAGAACAGCATGCTGTTCGCCGAAAGCTGCCGAAAGGCAGGCGTTCCGTATGCCTACTACGCATTCCCGAGCGGCGGTCACGGTATGGCTGCCGTAGCCGGTGACCGGTTCAAGACCGGAAACTTCGGGGAAGCGTACACATTTGACCAGGTAAACCGCGCTGTGGCAGCGGTAAAGGAAAGAAAAGGCATCCGTGTTTCGGAGGAACGCCGCACGGAGCTTATGATTCAGTTCTTCGGAAATCCCGAAGGAGAGCCGAGGCCGAAGCCCGAAGGCGGCGAGCGTCCGCCGATGCCGGCATTTCCCGATTTTTCGGATGTCGCTTTGTGGCCGAAACTCGCGGAAACGTGGCTGAAACGGCTCAAACTTCTGTAATCGGAACGGAATATCGGGTGTAAATGACGGACAATACGATGAAAAGTTATGCATAATGCTGTATTATCTTATACTTTTTCTTCTTTAGTCCTTTACTATTTTGTTCGGCAATGCTAAAATACTTTAGCAGGTTGTTGGTATTATTTGATTTCAGCGGAGGTGTAGTGTCATGACACAGGAAGCAATCGGTAAGTTTATTGCACAGTGCAGAGAAGAACAGAAATTGTCTGTAGCCATGCTGAGCGGCCGTCTCGGAGTTTCGGATAAGAAGATCAACTCCTGGGAATCCGGCAGTTCTATGCCCGGCCCTGATATGTTTGAGCCTCTTTGCCGTGTTCTGGAGATTCAGGTTTCGGAACTGCTCAGCGGTAAGAAACTGAAAGACAGCGAGAAGATTGAGCGCGGTGAGAAGGCTGCGGGCGCAGTGCTTGCTACCAAGCCGCTTTTCTCTGTTTTGAATATTCTGGCTATCATTTTGATCTTCGTCGGCGCAGCAGTTGCCATTATGGTTTGGACGCTGCCGAATCAGTTTGCCGAGAAGATTGTTCCGTTCCTTTTGGGACTTACTGCATGCGGTCTCGGTATCGCATTTGTCGTATTGTTTAAGAGAGCGGTTGCCCGTATTGAAAAGGAATAATTGATTGATCCGACGGAACTCCCTTCCCGGGATGGGGAGGGAGTTTTTTTATTCATACGTGTTGGGACGATGCTGCGGTCCGTGTAAGAGGACCGCTGGCCCGGACATGAGGGAGGCAAATGACATGAAGAACGGAAAAGCACAATGCTGCGAACATACGGAAGTGCACGAAGACCTTCTGCAGATCGTCCGCGAGACGATGCCCGGCGAGGACGACCTTTACGATCTTGCGGAACTGTTTAAAATATTCGGGGACTCCACGAGAATACGGATTCTTTTCGTGCTGTTTGAGGCGGAAGTGTGCGTATGCGATATCGCGGAGGCGCTCGGAATGAGCCAGTCCGCGATCAGCCATCAGCTCGCGATCTTAAAGAAGAGCAAGCTGATCAAAAACAGACGGAAGGGCAAGAGCATATTCTATTCCCTTGCCGATGAACATGTAAGAACCATTATCAGTCAGGGAATGGACCATATTACGGAGGACCGGAAGTAATCCGGGGCTTCCCCAAAAGGCATACTGTGCCGAGGAGGACATATTGAGTGAGAACGCCGAAGCAAAACCGAAGAGAAAGATGATCGCGATCGATCTGGACGGGACGCTTTTAACGAAAGATAAGAAGATTACGGAGGGCAATCTGGCGGCAATCCGTAAAGCGATGGACGCAGGCGTATTTGTCTGCATCGCGACCGGACGCGCGTGGCCCGGCGCGAGAGCGTTCGCGGCCGAAGTGAAGCCGAACTGTCCGGTCATCACCAGTAACGGTGCGATGATCGTCGATCCGGGAACGGAGCAGGTTATCTTCGAGCGATGCCTCTTGAAAAAGGACGCGGAATTCATCTTCGCGCTCGGTGAGGAGCGGGGCATCACCCAGATCGTATGGTGCGGGACCCGTTTATATGCAAGTAAGATCAACGAGCTGTCGGACGATTACAGCCGCCGTTTCGGAAAGATTCCTGCGGTGAAGATCGATTCGCTTGACGACCTCGGAGACACGGAAGTTTTGAAAATCCTATGGTATATTCCGGGCGGAAAAGCGGACGACATGCGCCCCGCCGTGCCGGCGGAACGGCTTTCCGAAGTGACGATCGTAACCTCCGATCCCAACTTCTTAGAGTTCTTTTCAAACCGTGTGTCAAAGGCCGAGGCCATCCGTCTGATCGCGAAACGGTGCGGCATCCGTACGGACGAAGCCGCCGCGATCGGCGATGCCTGCAACGACCTTCCTATGTTGAAGGAGACCGGCTTCGGGATTGCGATGGGCAATGCCGCGGAAGAGGTTAAGGAAAATGTGGATGCGATCACCGATGACAATGAGCATGACGGTGTCGCAAAAGCAATCGAAGAATATGTTTTGTAACCGGAGCAGCCGGTTTATGATATGCGCGTGTAATACAGGAGGATCCGTATGAAGTGGAAAGAAAAACTGAAGGGGAACGGTTTTTTGATCGCAATCATCACGATGGCGGTTGTGATCATAGCCCTTACGATTGCTTTGATCGTCGTAATCGGCAAAGCCGGCCGCCTGAAGAAGGAACAGAGTAAAAATGCGAAGAACGAGCGGCAGGAGGAACCGAGCGTGACGATTCCGATGAAGCCGACTCCGACGCCGAGCAAAGGACCGGAACCGACCGTAGAACCTACTCCTACGGGCGAGCCGACACCGACCGATGAGCCTACGCCCACCGATGAGCCTACGCCCACCGACGAACCTGCGCCCACGGACGAGCCGACACCGACCGATGAGCCGACTCCGACGCCCAAAATAACGGACGGCTATCAGATCGAGTATTCCGCCGGCAACAGCTGGACCGATAAGGACGTCAACATGTACGGCCTCGATATCGCGATCCGCAACCACAGCAAAAACGCCGTGAACGGATGGAAGCTTGTGCTTACGGTGGAAGGACTGGACCGTGTGAGCGGATGGAACGGAACGTGGTCGGTTAAGGGAGAAACCCTTACCGTTACCGATGCGGGCTACAATTCCTCGATCCCGGCAGGCGGGGCGATCGCGATCGGATGCAATCTCGGAACGAAGAAGGCGCTCAAGATTACAAGCGCGACGCTGAACGGCAAGCCCTGCACCGTAACCGTCGGCAAAGTCGACCAGAACGCCATCAACAACGGAAACAACCAGAATCAGAATAACGGCAATAATCAGAACGGACAGAACGGAAGCGCTGACGTGAAGAAGCTTCTGACTCGTTCCGAAAAGGCCGTTCAGGGTGATGACTGGCTCCATACGGACGGCCGACGTATCTACGACAAGAACGGCAAGCAGGTATGGCTGACCGGTGTGAACTGGTTCGGCTACAACACCGGAACGAACACATTTGACGGTCTTTGGAACAGCCAGCTGGAGCCGACCGTGAAAGCGATTGCCGACCACGGCTTCAACCTGATCCGCGTGCCGATCTCGGCGGAACTGATTCTTCAGTGGAAGGCAGGCAAATATCCGAAAGCAAATTACAACAATGCCTACAATACGGCGCTGAACAGCATGAACAGCCTGCAGATCTGGGATTACTTCCTTGTTCTCGCCGAGACGAACGGCATTAAGGTCATCCCGGATATCCACAGCGCGGAGACCAACGCGTCCGGCCATAACGTAAACCTCTGGTATACGGACCGCATCAGCGTGAACGATTACTATGCGGCGCTTGAATGGATGGCGGAGCGTTATAAGAACAATGATACGATCATCGGCTACGATCTGAAGAACGAGCCTCACGGCAAGCCGTACGAGGGCTCCGGAGCCGCGATCTGGAACGATTCGAAGCAGGCCAACAACTGGAAATACGTTGCGGAGACGGCAGCTGCGAAGATTCTTGCGAAGAATCCGAATGTGCTGATCCTTGTCGAGGGAACGGAAATCTTTCCGAAGGATCTCTCGACCAATGCGGATTTCCACTCGACCGATGAAAAGGATTACGATTTCAACTGGTGGGGCGGCAACTTAAGAGGCGTCCGCAAGTATCCGATCAATCTCGGCCAATACAAGAACAAGCTTGTGTATTCGCCGCACGACTACGGCCCGACCGTCTATAAGCAGCCGTGGTTTACGGGCACCTTCACCTATGACAGCCTGATGAAGGACTGCTGGAAGGACAACTGGTTCTTCATTTACGAGGAGAACATCGCGCCGCTTCTGATCGGCGAATGGGGCGGCTTCATGACCGAGCCGAACCTGACCTGGATGACGTACATGCGGAAGCTGATCTCCACTTATCGACTGAACCACACCTTCTGGTGTCTGAACGCCAACTCCGGTGACACCGGCGGACTCCTTCTCGACGATTTCAAGACGTGGGATTCGGACAAATACAACTTCGTCAAGCAGGTTTTGTGGCAGCAGAGCGGTAAGTTCGTCGGCCTCGACCATGCGATCCCGCTCGGATCGAACGGAATCAGCTTAAGCGCCGCGAAATCCGAAACCTGGTAAAAGCTTCCTCAAGCGGGGACCAAAAACCAGCGGGGAACGCAAAAAGGAGGGAATCCCGTTAGGAAGGTCATTGACAGAAAGCACGGAACAAGGTATACTCGGTTTATCGTAACACGATAAACCGAGTGTTTTGTTTTTCGGGAAGATCAAAGAGGGGACGGGCATTATGGAGCAAAGAAAACTGGCAGTCTGGCTGAAAGCGGTCATGATCGGTCTCGGCGTGATCGGCGCGGTTCTTCTCGCAGCGGTTATTCCTTATCTCACGAAACAGATCGGCGGAGAGAACGGGAAGCCGATGGTTCTGAACGTATGGATCTGGATCAGCGGAATTCCGCCGTATATCGTTCTTTTCATCGTCTGGAAGATTGCGGACAGCATCGGTAAGAATCAATCCTTTACATTCAAAAACGCGAAACGGATCGAACGGATTGCGCAGCTTGCCGCCGCGGATTCGTTATACTGGTTTATCGGGCTTGTGATATTCCTGTTCCGTAACGAGGTTACGGTGCATGCGTTTGCAAGCGGAATGTTCGTCGTATTTGCCGGCGTCTGCATCGCCGTTGTGGCCGCGCTTTTCTCACACCTGGTACAGAAGGCGGCGGTTCTGCAGAATCAGGAAGATTTGACGATTTAAGGTACGAAACAGCGGGCCGAAGTAAGCACGGGAGGAGAGCGTATGGAGTATACCGAGGAAGAGTATCTGCCGGGCGACATCGAATTTGACATCGATGTAATGCTCGCGAAACGCAAGATGAGCGTTACCGAACTGGCAGAACGCGTCGGCATTACCATTGCCAACATGTCGGTTTTGAAAAACGGCAAGGCGAGAGCCGTAAAGATTTCCACCCTGATCCGCTTGTGCGAGGCGCTCAACTGCCAGCCGGGGGATCTGCTTCGCTATGTGCCGAAGAAATAAAAGAACAACAGGGAATTCAGAATAACAAGAAGAGGAATCCGGATCGGATTCCTCTTTTGTGTTTTGTGTGTTTCAGTGGACCTGGTGGGATTCGAACCCATGACCTCTGCGTTGCGAACGCAGCGCTCTCCCAACTGAGCTACAAGCCCGTGTCTGTCAATAATTATAGCGGGAATTCGGCAAAAGTCAATCGGGAAGTTTTGATTGACAAGGCAATGGCTATGAAATATACTATTTCATAGGGTATTATATCATAAACCCAAGAAATCACGGAGGAAGAGTATTATGGGTAAATTTGTAATTAAACAGGTTGCCAGCGGCATCAAGTTTGATCTTAAGGCCGGCAACGGTGAAGTAATTGCTACGTCCGAAGTTTATTCCAGCGAGAAGTCCTGCAAGAACGGAATCGAAAGCGTTCGCAAGAATTCCGCGGCTGCCAATATTGAGGACCAGACCGTAGAAGGTTTCGAAAAGGCAAAGCATCCGAAGTTTGAGGTTTATACGGACAAGAAGGGTGAGTTCCGTTTCCGCCTGAAGGCTACCAACGGCGAGATCATCGCTACGAGTGAAGGCTACAAGAGCAAGGCAAGCTGCATGAACGGAATCGCAAGTGTTCAGAAGAATGCTGTTGACGCTCCCGTTGAGGAGGCTTAATCGTTATTCTTCTGAGGTTTTAAACCGATTTTGAAGGAAAATGATACGAAATCCCCGTGCCGTCCAAGCGAACGACACGGGGATTGTGTGATAACGGCAAGGCGTCCCAAAGGCGCCGCCGAAGGAGAAATCAGCCGAAACGGCAACGCCGGGATTCGGCAGTGTGACGGAGAAAAATATGGCTTTAGAGAATACCGCCCGTGTTCTGACGGGCGCACAACAGAATGCGATGCAGGGCGAAGCAGGAAGCAATGCAATGTCCCGCGTGGAAGCAGAGATTAAGAAGGTTATCGTCGGAAAGGATGAGGTTATCCGTAAGGTGCTGACCGCCATTGTTGCGGGAGGACACATCCTTCTCGAGGACGTACCCGGCGTAGGAAAGACGACGCTTGCCGTTGCCATTTCCAAAGCGATGAACTTAGACTATAAGAGAACGCAGTTTACACCGGACATCATGCCGTCCGACGTGGTCGGCTTCTGCATGTACGACAAGGAAGAAAAGCAGAAGGTATATGTTCCGGGAAGCATTCTCTGCAACTTATATCTTGCCGATGAGATCAACCGTACTTCGTCGAAGACGCAGTCGGCTCTTCTTGAGGCAATGGAGGAAGGAAACATTACGGTAGAGGGAGAGACGAGAGCCCTTCCGAATCCGTTCATCGTAATCGCGACACAGAACCCGGTCGGCGCCGCAGGTACGCAGATGCTGCCGGATTCCCAGCTGGACCGTTTCATGGTCCGCCTGAGCGTCGGTTATCCGCAGGCGGAATCCGAGATTGCCATGATGAAGGCAAGAAGCGCTTCGGACCCGCTCGAGAATGTGGCATGCGTTATGACGAAGGAAGGCCTTCTCGCATGCAGGGATGCGGCCGAAGGCGTATTTGTCCATGATTCGATCTACCGCTACATTACGGAGCTTGTAAACCGTACCAGAAACCATTCGATGATTGCACTCGGCGTAAGCCCGCGTGGATCCCTGGCGATCGTAGCCATGGCCAAGGCGCAGGCGTTCCTTTCCGGACGAAATTACGTTCTTCCGGAGGACGTTGCCGATATCTTCATAAGCACTGCTTCGCACCGCCTTATCCTGACCGCCTCCGCCAGAGCGCAGAAGGCCGAGGTGGCGCATATCGCGCTTGATGTTTTGCGAAGCGTACCGTCTCCGAGAATTTCCGCGGGAGGACGTTAGATTTTCCGCCGCGAAGCAATGCTTTCGCGCGGAAAATGCTCGTGTAGGGGGAGTTATGCACAAAAACCGCATCTTTTATTGTCTGTATCTGATCGGGATATTTTATCTGTCCATGATCTACAACAATTACGGACTGTACGTCATCCTGTTCATGAGTCTGATTCTTCCCGTGGTTTCCCTGATCTACTGCCTTTGCCTGATGGGCAAAGTGTATGCGGAATGGGGGGCTCCGGAGCATGATCCCGGGGAGATCGATTCGACAAAGGTCACCCTTTGGATCCGGAATAACAGTTTTCTCACGACGGGAGACGTCATCATTCGGTTCGCCGTAGCCGACGTCCAGAAAAACCAATCCAAACGTATGAAAAAGAAAACGGCAGTTGTCGGGCGCGCCAACGCGAAGGAAATGTTGGAAGCGGAGTTTAACCATCCCGGCAATGTGACGTGTATGCTGAAGAAAGTCCGGGTGTGCGATCCGCTGGGGCTTTTTTCCTGTGCCGGCAGCGTGACCATGCCCGAGGTTTCGTTCAGCGTAATGCCGATCCTTTCGGAGATTACCGCGACTCCTTTCCGGCATAATCCGTATGCCTATATCGAGGAAGAGGAATATTCGACCGTGAAGCCCGGCGACGATCCGTCCGAACTGTTCGGTACGCGTGAATACCGCCCGGGTGACCGCCGCAACCGGATCCATTGGGCGCTGACCGCCAAGCAGGACGAGCTGATCGTAAAGGAACTCGGTCTGCCGGTAGAGTGCGCTTGCATTGTATTTCTCGACATGATCCGCACGGACGATGACGGCGAGATCACAACGCTTTTTGAGACTGCTTTTTCGCTGTCCGAGCATCTTGCGGCGAACGGACACCGCCACCGTTTCGTATGGTACGATACGGTCCGCGGAGTTGTCTGCAGACAGGCCGTCGAGAGACCGGACGACGTTTATTCCGTGATCCCGCAGGTATTCGGTTGCCGTCTTTCCGCGGAAAATGAGAGCATCGTTCCGCTTTATTTCGCGGAATACCCGAGAGAGCGTTACCGCAACATCTTCTATCTGACGAACGGAAAGAGCACGGCCGGCCTGGAAGCGCTCAGGAACCTTCGCGGGGACGCTTATACGGACTGCTATCTGATCGCAAGGAGCGGAACGAACAAGGACGAGGGCGAATGGAAGGAAACCGTCGTCAGACCGTACCATCTTCACGAGGATTTCTCCGGGGAAGGAGGTACGCAATGAGAAACAGCAGTAATTCGTTCCCGAGACTCGCGGTCCGCGCGGTCAACGTTTTTATATGTAACAGCATTGCGCTCTGCTTTCTGATCAACATGTTCGGAATCCGGCTGTCGGGAATGCTGATCGCCGTTATCGCGGCCGCCTCCGTCGTGTCGGTTTTGCTCTGCGCGGCGAGACGGTTCCGAGTCGCGCTTGTTTCGGTTTATTTCATCGGAACATTCGCATTTGCCGCACTGAACTGGAGAGCACTGTATATCGGCGGCACGGAACTCGGGAATCAGTTTGTGGGACTGGTTTCGAACACCTATAACATCGATCTTGATTACGGCTCGGCATCGGCAGGCACGGCTTCCCAGCTTCTTTTGTTTGCAATCGCGGAAGTCTTTACCTGTATGGTACTGGCGTACGCATACACGTCCAAAAAGAATTATTTCGGATGGGTGTCGCTTGCATGCGCGACCGTGATTGTGTCGCTTGTATTGAATCTGTTCCCGCCCGCGCTGACCGTGATTGCATTTTTCTGCATGATCATTTACCTGAAGATTACGAGTTCCTGGGAACGATCAAACTCGTCATCGGCGGCATACCACTCCATCGCGGCGCTTCTCGCGATTCTGATCGGAGCGTTCCTCTGTGTCGGGATCTGGACGGAGGACAGGCATGAAGACAGTCTGCACGACAGTGAAATCCGAAAGGATATCCGTAACTGGAACGCCAAGCTTAGCACCAAAGTCGGGGATTTCGTAAATGGAAAGCTTGAAATGGGCGATGATACGTCAGCCGGAATGTCCGGCGGAAAGGTCGGAAAAGGCGGCGTAAAGAGTACGTCGAGGACCGATCTCGTCGTATACATGCCGGCCAACTCGCCGCAGACGTACCTGAAGGGATACACCGGCGTGACTTACTCGGTCGCGCTCGGGGCGTGGAAAGAGGAGAACCGTGACTCCTATAAGTACTATAAGGGGTATACCCAGTTCTGGTCCCAATTGGCAGACGGTTACGAGGAAGTAATACCTTACGATCTGTCGAGCCAGGTGTTTGATTACCCCGAACAGTTTCCGGATGCGGAAAGCCGCTATCCCCTGTACAGGGCGGAGATAACCGTCGCAATAGCGGGTGCTTCAAAGGCATACGATTATGTTCCTTATTGTTCCGCCTTTGGGGAAGTCATATACAATACCCGCGGGGTCCCGAACAGTCTGGCGGTGGACGGAACGCTTTTAGACAGCGGCGGAAAGCTGATGGCAACGGATGCGGGAGAAGCGTATCATAAGATAATCGATGAGTACATGTGGGCCTATGCCTATGAACCGTGTACGGAAGTCCCGGAGGAATTCTCAGAAGCTCTTGCGCCGGCGATTGAAGAATATTACAATGAGTACCTTCCGAAGCATCCGGTATCGGAATATCACGATGAAATAAACGGAAAAGTAGACTTCGTTAAGCAGTACCTGCGCGAGAATTACGTGTACACGACGCAGCCTCCGAAGAATAAATACGATAAGGATCCCGTGCTGTTCTTTATTCAGGACTCCCATGCCGGATACTGCCAGCATTTTGCTTCCGCTGCGATCATGATGCTCCGGATGCTTGGCGTGCCGGCCCGCTATGCGGAAGGATACGTGATTCACGGGGCGGAAATCGCCACGGCGAAGAAAACCTCGAAGGATCTGCTTGACAGAGGAGACATCCGCGGGAGTATCCTGGACTATTGGGGTGATCCCAATGAGCGCGAAGAGTCGGAATGCGTTACGGTCAATGTTCCGAATAAAAACGCGCACGCGTGGGCGGAAATCTGGATCAATGGTTACGGCTGGTTCCCGGTAGAGGCGACGGTCGGATTTGAATCAAGCGTACGGGAATGGGAAGTTCCTGTTCCGACACCGAGCATCGACCCCGGAACGCTTGTTCCGACGCAGGGCGCAAAGCCGACGCCGAAGGGCGGAGTCACACCGACTCCGGAGGCGGGGCAGGATGAGAAAGACGCATCCAAGGGTGTTGATCCGATCGTATGGTACTGGGTAGGTTTCGGAAGCATCGTGTTCCTTTTCGTATTTGCCGTAGCAGGCCGGTCCGCATGGATCCGCGAATGCAGAAGGAAGAGGGTCCTTTCGAAAAATACAAAGAAGGCGTCGATTGCAATCTATAAGGACATCCTTAAGATTGCCGAAGCCATGGGAATCGCACGCGGCGAGAAGGAGGCGGACCGCGAGTTTCATGACCGCCTTGCGGCGGAGCTTCCCGAACTGGAAGGGGCCGAACCGTTCGGACGGATTGAGGAGATCGCCGAGCGTGCGGCTTACGACTGCGAATCGATCACTTCGGAGGAGCGCAGAACGATGCTTCAGTATTACAGGAAGCTTCGGTCCGCATATCTTTCCGAACAGAACGCATTACAGAAGATATTTGCCCTTGTATTCCGGGGAATTTGACCGGTATTCGGGAGCATGAAAAGGGGCACGGGGACTGCTTTTCGGGCCGATCCGAAGGCAGCCCCCGCCGTCCCGTGAATGTTTGAAAAAAACAGTTGACGGCGCGCGGGACCTTGTGTTATAGTAAGTAGGCTATGGAAGAGGTCTTTTTTTTATGCCTAAAATTATAACGGAGGTGGTAAGTTGTGCGAGTAAAGATTACATTAGCATGTACAGAATGCAAGCAGCGTAATTACAACACTACGAAAGAAAAGAAAAACCATCCTGACCGGATGGAGACCAAGAAGTACTGCAGATTCTGCAAACAGCACACATTGCACAAGGAAACCAAGTAAAGACCGGAAAGGAAGAGAGTTATGAGTGATAATGAAAAGGCTCCCAAGAAGAGTTTCTTCAAGGGATTGAAAGCCGAGTACAGAAAGATTATCTGGCCCAGCAAGCAGACCGTCGTGAAAGAATCCGGCGCAGTTCTCGTTATTACCATTGTTCTCGGCTTGATCATTGTCGGAGTCGACATTCTGATTAAATTCGGTCTCGGAGCAATACTTGGTTTAAGCGTGTAGGAATGGGTGACGATATGGCAGAGGCGCAATGGTACGTTGTTCATACCTATTCCGGGTATGAGAATAAAGTAAAAGTAGACCTTGAAAAAACGATTGAGAACCGTAAGCTTCAGGACGTCATCATGGAAGTTTCCGTTCCGCTCATTGATTCCATTGAGATGAAAAACGGTGTCCGCAAGGTTGTCCAGAAGAAGATGCTTCCGGGTTATGTACTTGTGCGCATGATCATGAACGATGATACATGGTACGTGGTACGAAACACCCGCGGTGTAACCGGGTTCGTAGGACCGGGATCCAAACCGGTTCCGCTTACCGAGCAGGAAGTTTACAACATGGGTATCAATCGTGAGCATGAGAAGCTCGATTTTGTTGAGGGTGAGACCGTAACCGTTCTGAACGGTGCATGGATCAACACCCAGGGCGTTATCAAGGCAATCAATCCGGCGAAGCAGACGCTCACCATTTCGGTTGAGATGTTCGGTCGTGAGACCCCGGTTGAGATCGCTTTTGAAGACGTCAAAGTAGAACATTTCTAAGCCTGTCCGTATAGGCAGCGGATAGGAACTGCCGGCTCCGGCCGGTAAGTGGGAGGAAATCTTCCGATAACACCACAATTTAGGAGGTATGCTAATTATGGCAAAGAAAGTAACAGGTTACATCAAATTACAGATTCCGGCTGCGAAGGCAACCCCGGCTCCTCCGGTAGGTCCCGCTCTCGGTCAGCACGGTGTAAACATTGTACAGTTCACGAAGGAATTCAACGCCAGAACTGCAGGACAGGAAGGTATGATCATTCCTGTTGTTATTACGGTTTATCAGGATAAGAGCTTCAGCTTCATTACGAAGACTCCTCCGGCTCCCGTTCTTTTGAAGAAAGCTTGCAAGATCGACAAAGCATCCGGCAAGCCCAACAAGGACAAAGTTGCCACGATCAAGAGATCTGAAGTAGCTAAGATTGCTGAACTTAAGATGCCTGATTTGAACGCTGCTAATCTGGAGACCGCAACCAGCATGATCGCGGGAACTGCACGTAGCATGGGTATCACCGTAGTTGATGACTGAGATTAAAGTGGGAGGGATAAGCTCCCGACACTACCACTAGGAGGTTTGAATTATGAAACATGGTAAGAAATATACGGAAGCAGCGAAGCTGATCGACAGAAGCGTTCAGTACGATTCCGCCGAAGCAATTTCGCTGGTTAAAAAGTCCGCAACCGCTAAATTTGACGAAACCATTGAAGCACATATTCGTCTCGGCGTAGACGGCCGTCATGCAGACCAGCAGGTCCGCGGTGCCGTTGTACTCCCTCACGGAACCGGTAAGACCGTTCGCGTACTCGTATTCGCGAAGGGACCCAAGGTTGATGAGGCATTGGCAGCAGGCGCTGACTATGCCGGCGGTGATGAGCTCGTTCCCAGAATCCAGAAGGACGGCTGGTTCGAGTTCGACGTTGTTGTTGCAACACCTGATATGATGGGCGTTGTTGGTAAGCTCGGACGTGTACTTGGCCCGAAAGGACTTATGCCGAACCCGAAGGCAGGTACCGTTACGATGGATGTAACCAAGGCTGTACATGATATCAAAGCAGGTAAGATTGAGTATCGTCTTGATAAGACGAACATCATTCACTGCCCTGTCGGAAAGGCTTCCTTCTCCGAAGAGCAGCTCGCAGAGAACTTCGAAACTCTGATTGGTGCAATTGTTAAGGCTAAGCCCGCAGCAGCAAAGGGTCAGTATCTCAGAAGCATTACGCTTACTTCTACGATGGGCCCCGGCGTTAAGCTTAACACGGCTAAGTTCATGTAATACAATTGCAAAACCTCAACCATAGCAACCAAAGGACCGCGACATGTGCCGCGGTCCTTTTTTATGCAAAAAAACTCCCGGGCGTTTCGGCCCGGGAGACATATACGGGTTAAGTTGAATCCGGAAGCGAACCGATCAGATGCGGATCCGGTCCGGGAAGCTCCGGTCAATCTTTCCGAGGAGCTTTTTATTGGTAACGGATACGAGCGGAGCCGGATACGAACGCACATAGCACAGGAAGATCAGTGCGACAAATGCGGACCGGTCGTCTTCGGCGAGGATCTGTCCGTTACGGAACAGACTCTGATCGGAGAGGTCATTCTCCACCGATGCAACCTGCAGGTTTCCGTAGAACACCGGGAGGGCTTTGCAGTCGCTCGGCGCGATCGGATACAGGTTGTACGACAGGCTCTGGTAACGCATCTCATAGATGTCGTACTTGTTAAACAAAGTACCGCTGTGGATCTGATAACAAAGACCGGAATAGTTTCCGTCGGTGTCCAGCTGCGAAGCGGAGATCATCTCCGTTGTAGCTCTGCTTGAATTGTCGGATACGGTTATTTCCTTCCCCCCGAAACTGATGCGCCAGCCGCTCGGTGTGGGAAGCTTGGACATTTTGATCCCGCCTATGACACGGCCGTTCCGTTTAATGGCCATTTCTCCGACTGCGGGTTCATCTTTCAGTTTTACAATATCAAGGATCATAAAAGGCATCTCCGAAAGGATCGACAACACACCGTTCCGTTCGGCCCGGGAACGATGCAGTTACATAAAGGCTCAACAAGACTTGAAAAAAGTCTTTTGTATAATGAATTATACACGATAACACAAAAAAAGTAAGTCTTTTCGAAAAAAATGTCGAAAAACATGTCGCGTGTGCGGAATTTGAAAGAAAAGAAAAGGAAAATGTAAAAAAACTTTGCATTTGCCGTATTCCCCGAAAAAACGGTGCCGGGTGAAAGCCTGAAAAAATGATGCCGGAAAATGCGAAAAAACAATTGACAAGCCCACGCGAATATGTTATAAAGGTAATCGACTGCCGAAGACAGTAGGTGCCGCAAGGCGTAAGCGATTCGCAAGGATCCGCCAACCGAGGATATGTCAGCATTTAATGATGAGTATTTATGCTGCTTTTCCGCTTCGGAAGAGGAGCATTTTTTTATACCTCTGAATGTCGCGACAGTCGAAACTATATAGGAGGTAATTCACATGGCTAAGGTTGAGCTGAAGAAACCCATTATCGACGAGATCAGCAAGTATGTTGCCGACGCAAAGGCTGTAGTTCTTGTTGACTATCGTGGATTGACGGTTGAACAGGATACCAAGCTTCGTAAGTCCTTGAGAGAAGGCGGCGTTGTATACAAGGTATACAAGAACACCTACCTCAAGAAGGCATTTGCCGGCACGGTTTATGAAGCACTTGCTAAGCATCTCGATGGACCTACCGCCGTTGCATTCGGATTGGAAGATGCAACCGCTCCCGCAAGACTTCTTTCCGACGGAATGAAGATTTCGGATAAGCTCGAGTTCAAGGGCGGCGTTGTCGACGGAACCTATTACGATGCAGATGGCTGCAAGGTTGTTGCAAACATCCCTTCCAAGGAAGTTCTCATTTCCAGACTTCTTGGCAGCTTGCAGTCCCCGATCGCGAATCTTGCTCGCGTTCTCAATCAGATTGCAGAGAAGAAAGGCGAGGTTGCTTAATCTATCTGCACAGTTCGTATGACGCTGTCATACAGTCAAGCCGTATAACGGCATAATCTATTATTAATTTGGAGGAATTATAACATGACTAATCAGGAATTTATTGATGCTATCAAGTCCCTCACTGTTCTTGAGCTGAACGATCTTGTTAAGGCTTGTGAGGAAGAGTTTGGTGTTAGTGCTGCTGCAGGCGTTGTAGTTGCTGCTGCCGGTGCTGGCGCTGCCGCTGCTGCTGAGGAAGAGAAGACCGAGTTCAACGTAGAGCTTACCGAAGTTGGTGAGAACAAGGTTAAGGTTATCAAGGTTGTTCGTGAGATCACCGGTCTCGGCCTCAAGGAAGCTAAGGATCTTGTTGACGGCGCTCCTAAGAACATCAAGGAAGCTGTTTCCAAGGAAGAGGCTGAGGACATCAAGAAGAAGGTTGAGGCTGAGGGCGCTAAGGTTACGCTGAAGTAATCTCGAAAAAAC
>JAFZUW010000069.1 GCA_017618195.1 Lachnospiraceae bacterium | reverse complement strand
TAGCGAAAGCGGCCGCACATCTTGTGCCATTTGTCAAGGGCTTTAAGCAAAAAAACTGAAAAAAAGAGTCCCGTACCATCTCTGATACAGAACTCTTGATGCTGTCATCTTAACTTAATGACATTGCGCAAAACGCGGGGTCTTCATATAATCCGTTAAACGATTAAGCCCAAGGATTCTCGGTCGGATAAGGAAGAGACTTCGGCTGATTGTAAGCGATGTCCTTGATTCCGAGGAACTTGAATACTTCGAAGAGAGCCTTTCCGTAGTGACCGAATGCAACGGCACCGTGGTGAGGATATCTCTTCTGGATGAGAACGTGACGATAGAAGCGTCCCATCTCCTTGATGGCGAAGATTGCGATACCGCCGAAGGAACGGGTCTTAACGGGAAGAATCTCGCCCTCAGCAATGTAGGAAACGAGCTCGCCGTCGCTGTTGCACTGCAGACGATAGAACGTGATGTCGTTCGCTGCGATGTCGCCCTCAAGAGTACCGCGGGTGAAATCAGGATCGCTTCCTTCCGGCTCAAGGAGACGGTGCTGGATCAGCTGATACTTGATCGCACGGTCGCTGCACATCTTGCAGGAAGGAGTGTTACCGCAATGGAAGCCCATGAAGGTATCGGTAAGCTTGTAGTCGTATTTGCCCTTGATGTCCTCATCGTAAATGTACTGAGGAACGGAGTTATTGATGTCAAGAAGCGTAACAGCATCCTGAGAGATGCAGGAACCGATGTACTCGGAAAGTGCGCCGTAGATATCTACTTCGCAGGATACCGGAATACCGCGGCTTGCAAGACGGCTGTTTACATAGCAAGGCTCGAAACCGAAGGTCTCGGGGAATGCAGGCCAGCACTTGTCGGCAAATGCAACGTACTTGCGGGAGCCCTTGTGCTGCTCAGCCCAGTCAAGAAGAGTAAGTTCGAACTGAGCCATACGCTCATTCATCTCAGGATAGTAGCAGCCCTCGCCCATTTCCTTAGCCATGTCTTCGCAGACAGCCGGGATACGGGGATCGTTTGCATGTGCCTTGTAAGCTACAAACAGGTCAAGCTCGGAGTTCTCTTCAACCTCAACGCCGATCTCGTAGAGACCCTTGATGGGAGCGTTACAAGCGAAGAAATCCTGCGGTCTGGGACCGAAGGTGATAATCTTAAGATTCTTAACACCGATAACCGCGCGTGCGATCGGAACGAACTCGCCGATCATCTTAGCGATATCGTCAGCGGTTCCAACCGGATACTCCGGAATGTAACCCTTCAGATGACGCATGCCGAGGTTGTAGGAGCAGTTCAGCATACCGCAGTAAGCATCGCCGCGGCCGTTGATCATGTCGCCGTCACCCTCTGCAGCTGCAACGAACATGCAGGGACCGTCGAAATTCTTTGCGATCAAAGTTTCGGGAGTCTCGGGACCGAAGTTTCCGAGGAATACAACAAGTGCATTACACTCTGCAGCATTTACGTCTGCAACTGCTGCCAGCATATCCTTCTCATTTTCTACCATTACGGGGCAAACATAGAGGTCGCCCTTGTAAGCGGCTGCGATTGCGTCACGGCGCTTCTTGCTGAGCTCAATCGGGAAACAGTCACGGCTTACAGCGATAATTCCGAGCTTTACAACGGGAATATTAGTCATAGCCATTGCGTAATACCATACCTTTCTTGTATATAGTTTTTGGGGATACACCCATACTGCTCTCATTATACAGTTTTCAAGTCTTCATGTCAACTCAAGCGACTGTGAAAAGACAGTGTTCAAAACGGTTATTTAACGTCTTACGGATTCTTTTTCTTCTGGATCTCGTTGTTTACTTCTTCCTCGGTAGCGTAATAGATTCCTTCAAAATTTCCGCCCTTCTGAAGAGCGTTGTTCTGATCGGCATAAACGTCATACGCCTTGCACAGAAGATAAATCGTCTTCGCAGCGCCTCCGGCCGTAAAGTCCACCTTGGCAACCTGCCAGAATTCATTCCGCGCGTTTCCGTATTCATCGGTTGCGGCGAACAGTTCCTTGCTCAGATACTGAATGTCGTTGATTGCGGAAACCTCTCCGCCGGCATCGATATATCCGGGAATGTACTGCGTTCCGACGAACTGCTCAAATTCCGTTCTGAGTCCGAAGAGCTCCTCCGGATTGTAATTGATTCCGTCCTCAAATGCCGTAAGGATATGCGGTGCATTGGCAGGAATCGTGTATTCGAACGTCATCTTCTCTTCATCAAAGGTGTATCCGGCTTCATTCAGAGCCTTCTTGTCCGAATAGCCTACTCTCGCGGTGATTGTGATCGTCTCGCCGATATTCAGCTTGGATGATTTGCTGAGACGGTACTCGATATGATCCCGGATTGCTTCATGCAGTCCGCTCTTGTCAACCTCAAGACCGAGCGACGGCGCATAACCGGAATAGGTGAACTGAATGCCTTCGAACAGATCGATATTCTTCAGTTCCTTAAGGCCGGAAACCGTAACGGCCTTCTTCAGCTGGTCTTCCGTGCAGGTATAGTATTTGCCGTCACGGATCAGATAACCCTTGCTGAGGTCGCCGTAAGGATTTGCGATAAATGTGATCACGTCGCCGTTATTCTTGGCATCGTAATACTGATCGTAATCGAGGGAATAGTAGAACAGATTCTTCACTTCGGCGTCGATCGTCTCAAAATCATACTTGATCTCGGGATTTCCTTCATAACCTTCAAACGTGCAGGTAAAGCCCTGGAACGGGTCTACCTTCTTGCACGGTGCGAAATCCTCTTCGGTAAACGTATACTCGAATTTGGTACCGGTGAGCTTGACGTGAGCCTTCTTCAGATCATCCTCGTCGGCTTTGACGATAATCGTGATCGTATCGCCGACACCGTAATTTCCGTTCTTTCCGTCATCTTCAACCGAAACCTTCAGTTTTTTGAGCGCGCTCTTGGCTTCCGAAATCTTATCCTCGTTCGAAAGCGACTTCCATGCCTTCGTGCCGCGGAAATAGTCGCTCGTGTTGGAACTGATCCAGCTCAGAACGCCTTCGGGATAGGTCTCCTCGTCCTGACCGGTCATATCGTAAAGATAAGACCAGAGTCCGGGAAATGCTTCTTCATCCGGATCATACAAAGCCGAGTGCATCGTCTTCTCATTGGCAACCAGAACGGCAACCTTGCCGTATCCGTCGGGACCGTAGCCGACTACCTTGACAAGTTTCGAAGCATCGATGGTTTCCTTCTTCAGATTGAAGAATACCAGAATGCCGGCGACAACCGCGATAACCGCAGCCGCGGCGGCAATAATTCCGATGAGCAGTCCTTTTTTGGACTTCTTGGGCGGTACCGGGGGCTCCGTGACGGCAACCGGTTCGGGCTCAAACGGATTGGCTTCCGCTTCCGCCGCTGCGCTTTCGACGGCGGCAACCGTCTCCGCAGCCGCTTCACTTACTTCTGCCGGTATCTCAACGGGCGTTTCAGGTGCTTCGACAGGCGTTTCTTCAACAACCTGGGTAAGGTCCGTCTGCTTTGCCCCGCAGCTGGCGCAAAACAGCATATCGTCTTCCAGCTCCGCTCCGCACTGATTACAGAACTTCATTTTTTCCTCCATTCCCGGTCCGGATGGACCGATTTCGAACGTTTTATATACATTTTTCTCTGTCCGATGGACTTTTCAATTATAGAATAAAGCCTTATGCGTGTCAATTGAAAATCCTACGCGGATGCGATATGATAAGGGTGACGGACGGCCGCCGCGGGCACATTTTCCGGTGGCGTAAGAGGATAAAGGAGGATTAAGCCGTGAACGGATTATATAAGAACATGAACGAAACTCTGGCAGAACGGATCCGCGGGGACCGCGCGAAAGGTTACGTGAATCCTTTTGCGGCCAAAGACGAAGACTGCGTCCGCAGGGATCCCGAACACGACCGTGCCAATCTGGTACGCCCTGCGTATCTTCGGGACATTGAGAAGATCCTCTACCTGCCTTATTACAACCGCTATGCCGATAAGACGCAGGTGTTCTCCTTTTACATGAATGACGACATCACAAGACGAGCGCTACACGTGCAGCTTGTTTCGCGGATTGCCCGCAACATCGGCTCGCTGCTCGGACTCAACCTCGACCTGATCGAAGCGATCTCCCTTGGGCACGACATCGGCCATACGCCGTTCGGGCACGCGGGTGAGAAGTGTCTGAGCAATATTCTCCACAAGCATACCGGGCTCTATTTCAATCATAACGTCCAAAGCGCCCGGACACTCGATGTCCTGTTCCGCCGGAATATCAGCCTCCAGACGCTCGACGGCGCATTAAGTCATAACGGCGAGTTCGAGCAGCAGAAATATATGCCGACCGGGAACCGGGATTTCGGCGTATATGATGCCGAAGTAAAGCGGTGCTATGAAGTTTCGGACGGCGGAAAGTTTCTCGTTCCCGCGACGCTTGAAGGCTGCGTGATGCGCATCAGCGACATTATTGCCTATCTCGGCAAGGACCGCCAGGATGCGGTTACCGCAGGCATTATCCCTGCCGATTATCAATTCAAATCCAATTATCTCGGACCTCACAACGCCGCGATGATCAACAACCTGATCGTCGACATCGTCGAGCAGAGCTACGGGAAGGATTACATTGCGATGAGTCCCGACGTTTTCGAAGGGCTCAAGGACGCCAAGAAAGAGAATTATGAGATCATCTATCTGAATGACACGGTCAAGAAAACCTACGACGAGCAGGTTGCTCCGATGTTCGAGGAGGTTTACGAGAGGCTCCGCGAAGATCTTCTTAAAGAGGACAAAACTTCCCCCATCTTCACGCACCACATCGATTTCATAAACAAAAACCGGGCACACTACAGTGCACCCGGTGATTATCTCTCGGAAGATCCCGATTTTATTGTCTGTGATTATATCGCGAGCATGACCGACGATTATTTTCTCGAATTATACCGCCGCCTGTTCGGGGATAACGGCCGTTCCATCCCCTTCCGTTCCTATTTCGACTAGCGGCAGCCGCGGTCATACCCCTTTAACAGGTATTGGAGAATGTAAATCTGCTGCTTGTCCGCATCGGCAGTTGCTTCGTCTTTGCGAATCTTCTCAAGACCCCGAAGCGCCGTCCAGCGGTCGCAGTCCGAAATCGGCTCGACGCCTTCGGGTACGGGCTCCATGGAGACAAATGCAAGGAGTCTCACTAGTACCGCCAGTACCGTCTCGCGGTCTTCGATCACTGCCGTCTCGGAAATGAAACAGCTCAGTTCCAAAATGTATTTCTTAATCTGTCCGACGGTGTAATCCACCCCCATCGCATTCACGAGGGGCAGCTCGTCTTCACCCAGATTCTCGGGATAAAACTCCACGTTCCTACCTCATTTCCGTCTGTTCTTTCAATCCGCCCGATTACAGCAGGTGCGCACGGATCTCATCTGCGGAAAGCGTGCTCAGATATGCCGGCGGCACGTCAAATACGGTCTTGCAGCCGCTCATTCCCTCCGCCTTCATTCTTACGATCGCGCGGGCAAATGCGAGCAGTACCGACGCCGTAAACTCCGGATTGGAGTCAAGCTGCAGACGGTACTCGATCACGTGCTTGTGCTCTCCGTTTCCGGTACTTCCGGTACGGAACACGAATCCGCCGTGAGGCATGCCCTGATGGTCGCGTGCGAATTCTTCCTCAGTGATAAAGTTCACCGTCGTATCGTAATCGGCAAAATAGTTCGGCATCGTCTTGATGTCATTCTCAATCTTGGCAAGGTCTGCGCCCGGCTTCGGAACGACGTAGCATACTCTCGTATGCTTCTGTCTCGTCGTCAGCTCCGGATTCTTTCCGCTTCTTACCGCCTCAAGCGCTTCGGGAACCGGAATCGTATACTGCTTTCCGTTCGCTACGCCTTCGACTCTGCGGATCGCATCGGAGTGGCCCTGGCTTACGCCCTTGCCCCAGAACGTATAATCCTGTCCGTTCGGAAGGATGCAGTTCGCATAAAGTCTCGCAAGCGAGAACATGCCCGGATCCCATCCGCAGGAGATCATCGCAACCTGTCCGCCTTCCTTTGCCGCCGCGTCAACGTTGGCAAAGTGCTCCGGAATTCTTGCATGCGTGTCAAAGCTGTCCACAACGCAGAAGTCCTTTGCGTATTTCTTGGTCATCTCCGGCAGATCCGTTGCGCTTCCGCCGCAGATCATCAGCACGTCGATGTCGTTTTTATGGGAAAGGATGTCCGCTGCGGAATACACCGGAACTCCTTCCGTCTGTAATTTCAAAGTTTCCGGAGCTCTTCTCGTAAATACCGCGCAAAGCTCCATGTCCGGATTCTGGCGGATGCCGAGTTCAATGCCTCGTCCCAGATTTCCGTATCCGAGGATTCCGATTCGAATGCTCATAATTACCTCCCGATTTCACGGTTTCCCGTATTCCAAGCGTTATTTTATCCCCGCGGAAAATGGCTGTCAAGAAAAATGCCCGGCGCCAAATGCGTAATATATTTCGCATTTTCCGCAAAAAGCGGAATGCGGGCACCTTTTTTACCGCCCCGAGGGCTTCCTGCTTCGGCAAGCCGCGGAGCCTATCCGCGGTAGCTTTCCTTCGGTCCGAGATACGAACGTACGGGCTCTTCGCCCTCGCGGAACACGACCAGCTTCTCTAATACGAAGTTCGGCGACATCGCATAAATCGTAAGAACATTGATACCTGCCTTCAGTTCCACCGTAACGTCCGTCGTGCGGATGTTGTTGAGAACGCCCTGCGCCCACAGATCGTTGCCGTCTCCGACGCGGAATCCCTTGGGGATCGCGTTGATCTTCTTCATGCGGCCGTCATTCACGGCGATTCCGAAGAACAACTCGGGCAAGCGTACCGGCGGATTACTCGGGTTCTGATAGAGCCGGACAACATACCGTCCGTCGGCAGGTACCGTAAAACGGTACGACACGCCGGGTGCGTCCTTCGCGGAAAATGTCACGTCCTGCGGAAACGCTTTCACTGCCGAAACCGTGCGTCCGTAATCCGGAAGCACTTCAAAGGAACCCCGTTTCGAATCCTGCGTTCTCCAGTAGTCCGCCGCTTCCATCGAAATGTAGCGTCCGAGCATCGCGCCCTCGCCGAATACCTTCGAGAGGTTCGGCATCGCATGGATCTTCTCAGACATGTCAACGCTGTTCTCCGCGCAGTAAAGAAATGTTCCTTTCTCCTCTCCGCCCGCCGGAACGCATACCGGGATCCGTACGCGGATATGACCTGCCGCGCCGTGGATCTTCAGCTCGAAAATCGAACTTTGCGTAACCTTCGCGCGGTCAACCATAACCTTAAGAAGCAGCAGGCTCTCCGGTTTTACGGTTCCGCTCATCTTCGAAACGGTAATGCAGTCGGACGGATTCTCAACGGTATATGCGATCGGTTTGCCCGACGCTGTCGAAAGCCCGATCGTTCCGTGCTCCGCCTTCGGGTCCAAAAACGCTCCCATCGTAAGTACGCGCGCGGTCCAGGGCGTACCTTCGGTATGCTGGCTTGTTCCCGGGATCGTGACGATCAACCGGTCCTTATCGGCCGGGACAAATGTGTGCACGACCGGATTCTGGCACTCTTCTTCGCACCAGTACTTAAAGCCGATGTGCTCCGACATGCCCATTCCGTACCATTTTCCTTTATGGATCGTATGAAGTTCATCGACAAGCTCGCGGTCTCTCTGATAGCAGGCGTCGATCTCCTTCGCGAGTTTCAGCGCGTAGGTGCTTCCGAACGAAGCATAGGCGTGGTTCAAAGTCGTAAGCGCCCACATCTTCATAATCGTAAGGTTCGCGGTAAGCGGCAGATACACCAGTTCGTAATAGCCGAACGCTGCCTCCTCCGAAATTTCGGCGCGCAGCTTCTCGGCAGCCGTGATCAGGCGGTCGCACTCCGCGATCAGGTCGTCGCATTCGCCGTATGCGAACGGTGCGTAAATACTGTCGTTCATCGCCTCGGTACGTCTTTGGCCGGTGAGCTTCGTATATCCGCGCAGCAGTTCCGCCATCTTAGCGCTTTCCGCGTCGTCGATAAGTCCTGCGAAATGCTTTGCCGGGAACGTCTTCGTATACTTCACTGCGCTGTTTAGGTCACTCGTCCCGTAACGCTCAAAATCGTAAGCGAGATCTAAGAAATACGCAAGCGGATATTCGTTGGTAAAAATATCGCCGACATTTACGATCCACAATTCACGGATGCCGTTATCGTAGGCAGTCGTCATCTGCTCCCAAACCTTCGGCAGGAACGAGGTATTGTACCACTCGAAGGAAATCGGGTAGCCGTGATAATCAAAGTGATAATACATTCCGTAGCCGCCCTTGTGATCCCGCATTTCGGGAGTCGGGAGGGTACGGAGGTTTCCGTAGTTGTCGTCGCAGAGCATCAGCGTAACGCCTTCGAGCTCAGGATCGCCCATCAGACCCGGGGTCGTCTCGTCGCCGTAGAAATACGGCTCTACTTCTTTATATAACGCGAGCATGCGCGGAACCTTGTCTAGATCCTTGTTCACATGCTTTTTGATCAATCCGTTCTGTGTCTTCAGCACGCGGCGCAGCAGATCGATATTGTCCGCAAGCGTCGCTTCGCGGCCGAGGATTGCCGTATCCGCCTCGCCCCGCATGCCGACCGTGATCACGTTCTCAAACTTTCCGCTTCTCTTAAGACCGTCCTCCCAGAAACGGGTGATGCCCTTTTCGTTCGTATTAAAGTTCCACGCGTCGCCGTAAACGGAATCTTTGCCGCGCACATAGCGGTATTCTTCGCCCTGACGGCAGCACGGCTCATGGTGGGACGCACCCATAACGACGCCGAGTTCGTCCGCGAGTATCGCATTCTCAAGTCCCGGACCGTCATTCGGGAAGATCGCGGACCACATTGCGGGCCACAGATAGTTGCCCTTCAAACGAAGGAGCAGCTCAAATACGTGCACATAAGCCTTTGCATTGAATCCGCCGTAGTTTTTCGCGCAGAAATTGCCGAACGCCGGCCATTCATCGTTGATGAAAAATCCGCGGAAACGTACAGAAGGCTCCTTCGAAACAAAGCGGAAGCCCTCTTCCAGGGAGAACTCGCTGAGCCGTGCAGGCTTCATGTCAAGCCAGTCGATGAACGGGGAGACGCCGAGCATTTCGGAAAGGTGGAACAGTCCGTATACGGTACCCCTTTTCTCGCTTCCCGCAATGACGATTGCCGTCTTAAACGTTCCGTCTCCTTTGCCGAACACCGCTTTCTTCGGTACATCCTTCAAAACGGCAAATGTGAACACTTCACGCTTTCCTTCAATCGTCTTCAGGTCAATCAGTCCTGCTTTTCCGAGATTCGCGATCAGTTTGCTCTTCGCTGCGGTTCCGAACAGAACCGGCATCGTCACCGCATCCGTTCCTTCCGCACCCGTAAATACCTGCGGTTGCGCACCGAACACCGCCTTCATGTCCTCACTCACGCGGCCCGCAATCTTCATTACGCCGCTCCATTCATCCGCGCTGCCGATCAAGGCAACCGCTCCCTTACTGATATTAAGCTTTGAAATACTGAAGTCCATGCTTGTATCCTTTCAAGTTTTCTATCCTAATCGGCGGATCATCTCTCCGCCTGCGTTTCCTGTTCCTCTCCGTCCTTTACGCTGTCTTCCGGGCTCTTCCTCCTTCGAAGGAACAGAAAAGCTCCGGCTGCAGCAAGCAGGACCGCAGCTGCAGGAAGAATGATCCATAACGGATTAAGCTTTCCCTCTTTCCGTTCATCGGCAGCCGACTGTCCGTTTTCGGGCGAATCCGACCCGCCATTCCCGTCCGGGGCTTCCGTCGGCTTATCGTCTCCCGTAGGGGCTGGCGTAATATCGGAGTTACCTTTGTTCGAACCGTACCGGATAATGATCGGATAGTACGGTCCGGGATTATTATAACTGCTTCGGAATTCTTCGCCGCAGCTGTATTCCGGCAACGCCTCAATCGTCTTCTTCTCCTGATTAATAAGGATATCAAAATTCCCGTCGCCGTCCAAATCCATCTTGCCTGAAACCGTGTTTTTCTGAAGAGATTCATAAATACATAAAGCCATCCTGTCCGTATATGTAAAAGGTCCTTCGTTCAGGTCCATTACTATAGGCGTACCCTCTTTTAACACGATGCTGACATTAACGGAATGATTCGGCATATAGCCTTCATAAAGATCTTCCTTGTGGTATTCAAGATAGATATTCTCCGACTCCGGTACGGCATAATGTGTTTCATCATTTGCCGAACGGTTTACCTCAATGGTTATCAGGTGTCCCGGAATACCGTAAACGATATCCTCACTGTAATTACGGCCGTCATGGGCTGTTCCGCCCTTGACGGAAATCGGGAACGACTCAAAATTTACCGTCACATTCCGAACAGTTGCAGGATACGGATACAAAACAGCATATGCCCGTCCCGCCATATATTCATCAAGGGTATTCAGCCTCATGGATATGACGTTTGAATTCCAGTCAATCCCGAAATCCCGGTATTTTTCCTCTAACGCATCCCAGGCGCTGTAAATCGCATCACGGTCTTCGACCGGCACCTGGTATTCCCATCTCGCTTCGTCATTGCTGACGGAAAATGCGACGGTCACCTCCCGATCCCGTCCGCCTCCGCCTTCTTCATCTTCCGCAATATAAGAAATATCGCAGGCCGGCATAAGAAACGCAGCAGGGCTTCCCCAGCTCGCGGAACTATTCTGCAGATAATAATACTCCGGATCCGGCTCAAACTCCGTTGGCCCATGACCGAGCAAATTCACGATCACGATTGTCCCGGGTGCCGCTTCCGTAATCCTGTTTCCTTTCTCGTCTAAGGCCTGTCCTCCGGTAACCGTTACCCGGTATTTCTTCCCGACAGGTTCCGTCGGAAAGATGATCTTATACGGTCCGTGCGGTCCGTCGTTCGGTTCGGCTATTGTATATTCCCCTTTTATCGAATTCCCGGAAAGCGGTATTACAAAATACGAATTGCAGTTCCATCCCGAAGGCCCTTCGATCGATCCGAAATAACCGGCGATAATATCCGCCGTACCGTCACCGTCAAGATCCGCCTTTCCGTAAAGATATCCGTCTTTCGAAAGATCGGTATTCTTTACCAACCGGTAGTTTCTCGGATAGTATACGGACTCTATCCAATACATGCCTGCGTCTTCCGGTGTCGGAGCTATCCAAAAACCTTTTGAAAGGTCAATCGTTACCGGCGTCTGGTCTTTTACAACCGATTCCCAGTTCACATCGCGACAGGGCATGATAAAGGGAACATAAGTCTGATCATAATCGTTCTGCCGGATTCTGTTCAGCGCAGAGTCAAAGGCATCACACTTCCAGGAATCCACATATTTGCCGCTAAGTGCATCGGCCGTCAGATATACCGTCTCTCCGGGCGCTGCCTTCGAAACCTCCTTGCCGCCGGCCAGTTTCGCCCGGCCGTTTTCCACGGAAACGGAATACTCCTTCTTTACCGGTTCTTCGCTGAAAAGGAACGTAATCGGGCTGTATTTTGCGTAATAGCTGTTCTTATCTAACGTAACGGTATATGCTCCCCCGATGCTGCACTCCCCCGAAGGCACCAGATACGGCGTTCCGTATATCTCCATGTCAGCACTGTAAAAAGCATAATTCGGGGTCAGTACACGTACAAGCAAGTCTGCGGTCCCGTTACCGTCAAGGTCATATGCGCAGTCGCCGTATACATAGGTATCCGTCCCGATCGGCTTACAGGAATCCCTCATTCCGGCAAGAAAATCCTTGGGACCTTGATAGTCTTCAAGTTCTTTGCACTCACTGAGATCCACGATTCCCTTCGTCAGATCGATTGTAACCGGAACCTGTTCCTCAATCGTTGCATTTACTGAATAGTCGTATTTTCCCGGCCCTCGGGAAGCAATATCGAGCTCAACAGTAAGGGAATATCGTTCCAGCCCTTCGGGCGTCAGACCTTCGTACTTAATCTTTTCGGAGAAGTACTCAATTCCATACTCGATCCCCTCTCCTTTTTGACTGATAAAATAGGATCTGATCCATTTATCTTTCGGGATTTCCCACCGGATTGTTACCGGGGTTCCGTAAGGCACTTCCGTTACTCTTGTTCCGTCCGCGGTTGTTGCGTACCCGTCATTCCAGACTTTTATCGTACAAATATTATCATCTTCCGCTTTCACATTGCCGGCAAAAGGCCGTAAACAGCCCAGCAGGATCGCTGCCGCGAAGATAACCCTTATCAAACGTTTCACTGCTTCTTCCTCCACATGAAAACTCATTTTAGATGCTTCCGTTAGCATAGCAGAAAGAAGACGTTTTTGCAATGAAAAGGGGACAAATGTGATCATTTCCCGAAAAAAACGTAACAACCCCTTGACAGTGTAACAATGTTACGCTATAATGACCATCGTAACAATGTTACGGAGGTGAAACATGGAAGAAGACCGCAGCTTAATCTCCAAGCGGGAACTGTTAACCCGCTACGGAATCTCCTACGGTGCATTGTACCGCTGGAAGCGGAAGGGCCTTATTCCCGATGACTGGTTCATCCGAAAATCCACCGCGACGGGACAGGAAACGTTCTTTCCCGAGTCGCTGATCTGCGAACGCGTGGAACGGATTCTCGAAACAAAGAACGAAGTTCTTCTGGATGAACTCGCAGGCAAATTTTCCGGCGAAGACCGGCAGAATGCGTTTCTGATCATCGACACGCCTTACGGGGAGAAGTCCTTCAAAATGAACGACGTCCGCTCCGTTTCCCTTTCGGGCCCGGACGGACACAAAACAGACATCACGGAATACGTGAAACAATTCTTGCAGCAAGGGAGGAATACATTATGAGAATTGCCGGATCAGGCTCTCTTCCGGGAGGGATTTATGACGACGACATTTCCATCAGCGGAAGCGGAAAGATTACCGGAAGCGCTTCCTGCGTGAATTTTCATTCTTCGGGCTCCGGCTCGGTTGACGGTGACCTTATGTGTCAAAAGGATTTCCACAGTTCGGGCTCAGCTCGCGTGAACGGGTCTCTTCAGGCCGAATCGATATCTTCGTCCGGTTCTTTCAAAAGCGACGGACCGGTCAGCGCGCTTGAGACCGTGAAGGCTTCGGGTTCGTTCCATGCCGGCGGCAGCGCGGCATGCTCGGAGTTCCGTACAAGCGGCTCGGCAGTCGTTGACGGCGACCTTTCCGCAGACGCGATCAAGTGCACCGGAAGGATTTCGTGCTCCGGTCTGATGAGTGCCGATACGATTGACATCCGTTTCGGAGGCCGTTCCGGTGCGGGTAACATCGGCGGAAGCAGCATCCGGATCGTACGCGAAGGCTCCGGCGGCGTTATCACGAGACTGATCTCCGCGCTCGGAAGCAAGGACGGCGTATTTGACGTACCCGGTTCAATCGAAGGCGATGAAATCTATCTTGAGAACGTTGCCGCCGCATCCGTAACCGGCCGTGTCGTAAAAATCGGTCCTGGCTGCGATATCGGACAGCTGTTCTATATCGAATCGGCCGAAATTTCTCCGAATGCCTCCGTCGGGCAGTCGGAACAGATTGTGGGATAAGGGATTTATCAATAAACAAAGGGTACGCCGCCTGTGCGTACCCTTTTCTTATGCGAATATGTAGCAGTCATACCGGATGGCTTTGCCGCTTAGACTGTAATCCGGCCTTCGTCCCGCAAGAAGCGGCCCCTTTAACGGCCGTTTCACCAAGATCCGGTGCGGACCGGCCTGTACCGCGGCGTCAAAAAGCTCCTCTTCCTCGCCGCACGGACGTTCCAGCTGCTGCAGAAGCTGGAATTTCTTTTTGATCAAAGCACTCTTATGCCGCTCGGGAAACATCGGGTCAAGAAGCACCACGTCCGGCTTTTCGGGAAGTTCCTTCATCGCACTTACGCTGTCCTCACGGTAAAGCGTCATGCGTTCCGCTGCTTCCTTCATCACCGCGTCCTTGCGCGCCCGTCTTAAGGCATCGGCTAAAAGTGCCGCGATCACCGGGTCGTATTCGTAAAGCCGTACTTCAAACCCGGCCGCCGCAAGCAGAAACGAGTCCTCTCCGAGCCCGGCCGTCGCATCGACCGCAACCGCATGTTCTCCGAACATCTTGCGCTTTGCCGCTTTGATAAGCAGTTCCTCCGCCAGCCTTCCTTTCTGCGTGCGCGGAAGGATTCTCGAAAAATCCCCACACATGGAAAGCTCTCCGTCCGTAAGAAACAGTCTCCCGTCTTCCGCTTTAAGCGTCAGTTCGCCCGCCGGAACGTCGTCCGCGAGCGTGAATCCGTATTCCGCCGCAATCCGCTCCGCATATGGGTGGTCGTCATTTGCCTTGGCAATCAGCCTCATCCGCCTGTACTCCTTCACAAAACATGAAAAAGGCCTCCCGCCGCTTGACGACTGACGGAGGCCGCTTGGTTATTTGAAAAACGAAGCTATAATGCCGGCCGCGCCGATCACGGTGAGCACGATCGGAACAACGAGCGCATTCCTTGTCTTGGCGGCGATATAGCTCTTCGGGTTCTTCGGATTGTAGTAGATGTCAATCTTGTTGCCGACTTTATATTTCTTCTTTCTCTGGGACCGGATGTTCAGCATATCCCGAATCTCTTCCTCATTGGCGGTAAAGGAAACAACCGGAACATAGTTCGTCACTTTCTTTCCGTCATTGGTCATGTCGACGTCTTCATGAATGTCCACGATCTCCGCATTAGCGAGCACGTTGAATACTCTCTTGCGGCGGAACGTCAGTAACAGACCGCCCAAACCGGCTACCGCGAGAACAATACCTCCGAACAGCAAAACATAATGCAGCATATCCCCTATACCTCCCGTTATTCTTTCGTTACCACGTCATAAAGCAGATTCACGCATCCTTCGATGCCGAACGTGCTGCTGTTAAGCGTCATATCGTAATTCTGGGCCTTGCCCCACTCATAATCCGTATAGTACTTGTAATGGTTTGCTCTTGCCTTGTCGCGCTTACGGATCGTCTTCTCCACGTCGTTCGGGTCAAATCCGTACTCCTTCACGGCGCGCTCCGCCTTGCTCTCCATGTTTCCGTGGATGAACACGTGCAGCGAATCCGGTACGTCGCGCAGGATGAAATCGGCGCAGCGTCCTACGATTACGCAGTTCTCCTTGGCCGCGATCTCTTTAATGATGTCCGACTGTACGACGAAAAGCTGGTCCTGAAGCGGCAGCATGTTTCCGCCGAAAACCATTCCCGCATACGTCATATTGCTTGCGATATTAAACAGAAGGCTTCCCGTGATATGCTCCCCCTGCTCTTCGATAAACTCTTTCGCAAGTCCGCTTTCTTTCGCAACCCTGTCGATCAGTTCCTTGTCATAATATGAATAGCCGAGCTTCTCCGCAAGCTGCTTGCCGATCTGACGGCCGCCGCTTCCGCATTCACGGCTTATGGTGATGATCTTCTTCATGGTAAACCTCCTCCTTTTACGTCTTTTTTCCATTATAGCACATTAAAAAAGCATAAGAAAGCGGAAAAGAGGATTTTTTATTGCCATTTTCCGCACTTCGTTCTATACTGGTAGCGTTACGAACGAACGGAAAGAGGTTTACAATGATATATAATACGATTCTGGACGCGATGGGACATACTCCCATCATCAAACTGCAGCGCATGGCCGGACCGGACAGTGCGGACGTTTTGGTTAAATTCGAAGGCTTGAATGTCGGCGGCTCGATCAAGACGCGTACCGCTTACAACATGATCCTTGCCGCGGAGAAGCAGGGCCTGATCAAGGAAGATACGATCATCGTCGAGCCGACGAGCGGCAACCAGGGCATCGGTCTTGCTCTGATCGGAGCCGTAAGAGGCTACCGCACGATCATCATCATGCCGGACTCGGTAAGCGAAGAGCGCCGCAAGCTCGTGCACCATTACGGTGCGGAAGTCATCCTCATCCATGATGCGGGCGACATCGGTGCATGCATTGCGGAATGCCTTGCGACGGCTATGAAGATGCAGAAGGAAGACCCCCGCGTCTTCGTTCCCGAGCAGTTCAGCAACCCGAACAACCCTTTGGCGCACAAATACCACACGGGCGTCGAGATTTTGGAGCAGGTTGCGGGACCGATCCACGGCTTCTGTTCCGGAATCGGTACCGGCGGCACCATCTCCGGTATCGGCGAAGTGCTCCGCACGCAGAACCCCGACATCACGATCTGGGCGGTTGAGCCGGAAAATGCGGCGATCCTTTCCGGCGGTTCCATCGGGACGCACCTGCAGATGGGTATCGGCGACGGTCTGATCCCCGACAACCTGAATCAGAACATTTACTCTGACATTTATATCGTTACCGACGAGGTTGCTTTGAAGACGTCGCGGGATCTTGCCGCTAAGGAAGGCATCCTCTGCGGAATCTCGAGCGGAACCAACGTCGCTGCGGCGCTTGCCCTTGCGAAGAAGCTCGGCCCCGGCAAGACAGTCATAACGATTCTTCCGGATACGGCGGAACGGTACTTCTCGACTCCGCTTTTCGACGGCGAATAAAACAGCAACTGAAAAAGGATAACCGGCTGACTGCGGTTATCCTTTCTTATTGTCATTTGGGTTTCACATAACCGGCTGACTGCGGTTATCCTTTTCTTATTCCGACCGGCTCTCCATGGGAGATGATTCTGTTTACTCTCCCTGCGGAAAGTCCCGCTTTACTGCTCTCTGGGAACGATCTTAATGGTTTTCAGCATCTTTTCGATTGCTCCTCGGTGTTCGTTATTGGTGCACACCGAAATGATGATCCGGTGGGGCTCATCGTAATAGTATTCAACCTGAAGCGGTTCCGCTCCTTCGTTGTCAGTATAGGAAATCCTCTTCACAGGATAGTTCTCCTCGCCGTATGTAACGTTCTCCTCCCGGTTGAAGGTGTAACTCCCGTCGCTTTCAAAAGCTTCAAGCGCCTCCTCGAGGTTGGTGTCCTCGGCAACTCTTGTTACGGAAAGGTAGCAGTTTCCGTCGCTCTTTTTGATGTTGAACCGATCCATTGTAACCTTGCTGTTCGCATCCAAAAGGATTCGTTTGTACTCAATGACTCCGGTATTTATGATCATCGAATATCCGTGCTCTTTTGAGATGAATTTCTTGCGTCCGAGCATATTCGGAAAGGCCAGAAGCAGAATTACCATGATCAGCACAAGCACAAGCAGGACGCCGATAATGATGACATGTTTGGACATCTTGGATTGTTTCTTTTTCTCCATTGCATTCTTCCTTGAAAAGTGATATAACAACATTATTTTATACGAAACACGAAAAGAAAGCAATGCCATGCTGAAAGATTCCCATACAATTGACATGTGCACCGGATCCCTTCCGAAGAAGATGATCCGCTTTGCATTCCCGCTCATTTTGTCCAGCCTGTTGCAGCTTATGTTCAACGCGGTGGACCTTGTTGTCGTGGGCCAGTTTGTCAACGACGACGCCGTGGGCGCGGTCGGTTCCACCGGTGCACTGATTAATCTGATCATCAATCTGTTCATGGGTCTTTCGGTCGGAACCAACGTCCTGACGGCCCGCTATGTCGGCTCCGGAAGGGACGAGGATGCTTCCGAAACCGTTCACACGTCCATCGTGATCAGCATCCTGTGCGGAATCCTGCTCGCATTTGTCGGCATCATCTTTGCAAGACCGATGCTCGTTCTGATGGGCTCTCCGAACGGCGTTATCGAGCAGGCGACGCTTTATTTGAGAATCTATTTCCTCGGCATGCCGATCATGATGCTTTATAACTTCGGCAGCGCAATCCTTCGCGCGATCGGAGATACGAAGCGGTCGCTTTACTATCTAACCTTCTCGGGCGTCATCAACGTACTGATGAATCTTCTGTTCGTCATCGTTTTAAAGCGCGGCGTGGACGGCGTGGCATGGGGAACCGTAATCTCCCAGTTGCTCGCGGCAGTCCTGATCCTTCGGAACCTTTACCGCTCCGAACACTGCTGCCGGCTTATTCCGTCAAAGCTCCGCATTTCGGCTTCCAAGGTGAAGGGCATCGCGCAGATCGGTATCCCGGCGGGCATCCAGAGCTGTATCTTCTCCGCTTCCAACGTATTGATCCAGTCTTCGATCAACTCCTTCGGGAATGCGGCAATCTCCGGAAGCGCGGCTGCTGCCAACATCGAGGGCTTCGTTTATGTGTCCATGAACGCGTTCCATCATACGGTACTGAGCTTTACCGGCCAGAATTACGGTGCCGGACGCTATGACCGCGTGCGCAAGACGCTGTTCTGGGGACTCATCTTCGTCACGGTTGTCGGAGGAGTGCTCGGAAACCTTGTCGTACTGCTGCGCGTTCCGCTTCTGAACCTCTACATCAGCGGTGAGGAAGCACTCTCGTTCGGATTTACCCGGATCTTTATGATCAACACGCTGTATTTCCTGTGCGGAACGATGGACGTCGTGGTCGGATCGCTTCGCGGAATGGGCTTCTCGCTGATTCCGATGTTCGTTTCGCTTGCGGGCGTATGCGGTTTCCGCGTAATATGGATTTTCACCTATTTCCGCGCACACCACACCCTCTCGATCCTGCTCGTTTCCTATCCGATCAGCTGGCTTGTGACTTTTGCGGCGCATCTTCTCGTGTATTTTCTCGTGGCAAGAAGAAAACGGCTCAGGGCGGAACGGATCTGAGGGCGGCCGATTTGCATTTTCCCATCATTTGTGATATATATATGTAATAATTTGATTTACGCGGGTAATATATTTCGCAAATTTCTTTATTTACGATGTGGGGAGCTTTAAAATGAGTACGGAACAGGAGTCGAAAAACCTGCCCGAGGATGATTCCGGGATGGATTGTCCTGCGGCAGCAGTTTCTGAAGAAAGTCCTGCGGACGGAGCCAATCCGCCGAAGGGCGGTTTTCTTCGTGCGCTTTTCAAACGCCGCCCGTTTTGCTGGCGGATCTTCCAGATTTATTTCTTTTCGTTTCTGACAACCTATGTTGTGGAAGCGCTTTCACACTATAAGTCGCTTCCGCAGCTTCTGCATGTGTTTAAGAGCCCTTTGGTCTTTTTCTCCAACATGCTGATTGTTTCGATCGTCTTCATCCCGGCAATCTTATTCCGGAAACGGGTATTTGCCTATATCATGTCGACCGTCATATGGCTCACGGTCGGCGTCGTGGACTTTATCGTCCTTCATAACCGTGTCACGCCGTTCAATGCCAACGACTTTAAGATGATTGACGATGCGCTTAACGTCGTCATTCACTATTTCACGTTCGGACAGATCGTTCTCGTAATCTTTCTGATCGTGCTCGGACTGTTCGCGATCATATTTTCCGCGATCAAGTCTCCGAAAACCGAGCGTCCGGTTTCCTTTAAGACAACGATTCCGCTCTGCGCGGCGCTGATCGGTCTTCATGTCGTACTGATCTCCGCCTCCGTAAATGTCGGAATCTTAAAGAAAAATTTCCCGAACCTTGCGGACGGATATCAGCAGTACGGCCTTCCTTACTGTTTTACCTGCAGTATCCTGGACAAAGGCATCAAGAAGCCGAGCGGGTATTCGAAAGGGCGCGTAGACGAGGTTATCTCAAGCCTTCCTTCCCCGACGCCCACTCCGGAGATTAAACAGGATCCCGACAATACCCCGCCGAACATCATCGTGATCCAGTTAGAGTCCTTCTTCGATCCGAAACGGATTGACGGAATCAAGTTCGAAAGCGATCCCGTTCCGAACTTTACACACCTGTTCAATCATTTCTCGTCCGGATATCTGACCGTTCCGAGCATCAGCGCGGGCACGGCCAACACGGAGTTTGAGATCCTGACCGGCATGAACATGGCGGACTTCGGAACCGGCGAATATCCTTACCGGACTATTCTGCAGTCGAGCACGTGCGAGAGCCTGGCTTACAACTTAAAGCAGTACGGCTACGCATGCCATGCGATCCACAACAACACCGCCTCGTTCTACGGCCGCGACGTCGTATTTTCAAACCTCGGTTTTGATGATTATGATTCTCTTGAGACCATGACCGGCGTTGAGAAGAACGCACTGAACTGGGCAAAGGACAAAGTTTTGTACCCCGAGATCGTGTCCGCGTTAGACTCCACAAAGGGTTCCGATTTCATATTTGCCGTATCGGTACAGGGGCACGGCAAATACCCCGACGAGGAAATCCTCGACAATACGATTTCGCTCTCCCGCCTGAGCGCGGCATACGATGATTCCACGATTTACGGTCTCCGTTATTATACGTCCCAGCTCAACGAAATGGATGCGTTCGTCGGCAGCCTGATCAGCTATCTTGAGGAACGTAAGGAGAAGACGGTTCTCGTTCTCTACGGCGACCATCTTCCGGGCTTTGATTTTGAAGAAGACGATCTGAAATTCGGAAACCTTCTGCAGACCGAATACATAATCTGGTCCAACTTCCCGATGGAGCCCGTTCACAGAGATCTGAACGCTTACCAACTGAGTGCTTATCTGCAGGACCGCCTCAATCTGCATGAGGGCTTCGTGACGAGGCTGCACCAGAGATACCTGAACGATCCCGAAGCCGATACGGAATCCTATCTCGGCGAGCTGCAGGTGCTTTCCTACGACATGCTTTACGGCGAGCAGTACTGCTGGGACGGCGTTAACCCTTATCTTCCGACGGAGATGAAATTCGGGTTCATAAATCCGGCCGTAACGGATGTTCATGCGGTTTATGATTCGGCCGGTTCGTGCTATCTGACCGTGTACGGCACGCATTTTACGCCTTATGCGTCCGTTTACATAAACGGCACGCGTTACAAGGAAACGATTTACGTTACCGAGACCGAACTGTTCCTTCCGAAGATTCCGCTTCAGAACGGCGATATCATTACCGTAGGCATTTACAACGACGGAACGCTGTATTCGCAATCCGCTGATTTTATTTTTGAAAAACCCGATTATCAATAGAAAGGTACTGACAACCCATGAGTAAACGAGCTGTTTCCTTCCTGTTCTGCGGAATCCTTTCCGCATTAGGCGCATTCTTCATATTCCTCGGCATCAGCAATGCTTCCGGCGCAGTCGATAACGATCTGCTGTTCGCACACATGCTGCTGACGATCCCCGGAATCCTCGGAATCGGATCCGGTCTTCTGTGCCTGCTTCGGAAACACTACCGCTCGGGCGCTGCGTTTGTCATTTTAAACTTTATCTATACGCTTCTCGCGGGTTTCCTGATCGAATGCTTATACTTCCAGTTTATCCATTTCGGACCGCAACAGCCGCAACCCCGTCTGGCGATTCCGGCACTCGGGATCACCGCCGTCTTCTGTGTGGTTTATATGATCTTCCACATCATATGCACATGCGTTTACAGCCGATGTAAGAAATAAAAAATGCCGGAGGCAACCGCCCAATGTCATTAAGTTAAGATGACAGCATCAAGAGTTCTGTATCAGAGATGGTACGGGACTCTTTTTTTCAGTTTTTTTGCTTAAAGCCCTTGACAAATGGCACAAGATGTGCGGCCGCTTTCGCTACTGAATCGATTTATG
>JAFZUW010000068.1 GCA_017618195.1 Lachnospiraceae bacterium | reverse complement strand
TCCTTAGCTCAGTCGGTAGAGCATGCGGCTGTTAACCGCAGTGTCGTTGGTTCGAGTCCAACAGGGGGAGTATTTGTCAGAAGGAGGGGCCCACGCAGTGGGAGGATTCCTTGTGACCCCTTGTCAGAAGGAGGGACCCACATAGTGGGAGGTTTCCTTGTGACCCCTTGTCAGAAGGAGGGACCCACGTAGTGGGAGGATTCCTTGTGACCCCTTTATTCGGCGCGATAGCCAAGTGGTAAGGCATAGGTCTGCAACACCTTGATCACCGGTTCAAATCCGGTTCGCGCCTCTTAACCCTCGCAAATCCGTTTGGATTTTGCGGGGTTTTTGTTTTATATCCCCAATTAGCGCAGAATAGTATGACACTTTTACATGTAAAATGTATTGACATATTTTCCCTGTTGTGCTACTCTGAAAGCAGGATCACCTTCCGTATTTGTCGTATTCCTGTTAAAAAGGGAGTATTACAAATACAGAAAATGATCGGAACTTGTTATTATTTGGGGTAAAACAGGGACCATTGAGTATGTCCCGGATCGGAGAATTGTATGAAACGATGTATTAGTTTAACGCTGTGTTTGTTACTGTTAGTCAGTCTTACCGCCTGCGGCAAGAAGCCGGAAGAGAAGAATCCGACGGACCAGCCTACCGTGACTCAGGGCGCAACGCCTACCGATGTGCCCACGCCTACCTCCACACCTGCACCGGTGATTACGGACAGACCGTTGGAAGCCATTTTGAATGCAGGAGCGGAATTGTTTAGACACAACAGCTTTTCCATCAACATTGACTGTTCCTTTGAGAACCAGGACGGCAAGTCGGATTACGGATTAAAAAAGAAGATTATTTTTGATCCCGATACGGAATCCTGCTCCGTATACAGCGAAGGACTCGATAAGACCGACGGTAATTCGGAAAGAGGATATGCTTATTTCTATTTGAAACCCGACGGCGGATTTTACGCCAGGGCAAAATTCGAGTACGGGATCAAATACGAAATTTTCTCCACGACGCCCGAGTACGGCGAAGACATGTATAAGTTCTATAAAGAACTGTTCACCCCGAACGGGAAGCCGCTCACGCAGTTCAATAAGATGATGACGGACAGCTTCGCCGAGTGGCCGCAGACCTTCCTGAAAGATGATGAAGCGTTTGCGGAAGCGATGGAAACGCTTCTTCTGACCTATGACAATGAGGACAAGCTCAGAACCATGTTCGGTTATGAGAATGAAGGGAACGGAGTGTATTCATTTTCCTTTAATCTCCAGTCGATAAATATCCCGATGCTCAACGAATTCCTGTATGATGATGCTGTCGCCACCATACTTGAGTTCAGCGGAGAGTGTGAGGCGGACAGAGTTTCGGATATCGAGATGAAAATCACGATTGAAAACGGCATGATCTCCACGATTGAGAGTTCGATGACGTATGATGAGAAGAATCATCAGTCTTACAAGGCGACGTTTTACGATATCGGAACGACGCAGTACACGATTCCGGAAAATATGAGACCGGACTATGAAAATGCGAAGAAGAATTATAAGAATATGGAAATCTGGGACGGAATCTTTTCCGTCCGGAAGAACTACTATGAGGACGTAAAGAGCGGAGCGTTCAAGAAGGACGACGAGACGCTGGAAGAGATCCTTATGACCTACTATTATGCGATTCAGGATCCGAAAATAAAAGAAATCGTGATGAAGAACATAGAGGAGACCGGTGAAGGCGGAGAAGTGAAGACGCTGAACATTCAGATCGGAGACAAAGTTGTATGCTCCGGCATTCCGGAACTGGACGAGGTATTGAAGAGGACACTCAAAGACAAAACGTTGCAGCTTGAAGCAAAGACTTTACAAAAAGGCGTACTGACCATTTTCCTGTGGATCGATGAAGGTGAGCTTTTGATGAACTATGACTTGAATTATTAATGGACAGACGGCTGAGCCGCATCGGTCCGGAAACGAGTAAAAAAGAAAAACGGCAGTACCGGAAGATTCCGGCGCTGCCGTTTTTTATCGGTTGTTTCATGCGGAGGATTTAGGTTCCGCTGCCGGTATATAACGGGTGGGAAGCGGTACGGATTTCCGCACGGAAGGAGAATTAATAATTCTCGGCGTTAACCTCAAAGTATGCCTGAGGATGTGCGCAGGTAGGGCAGATCTCGGGAGCCTTCTCGCCGACAACGATGTGTCCGCAGTTGCGGCATTCCCAAACCTTTACTTCGCTCTTCTCGAATACCTCGGCGGTCTCCACGTTCTTAAGAAGGGCGCGGTAGCGCTCCTCATGGTGCTTCTCGATTGCGGCTACAAGGCGGAATTTGGCTGCAAGCTCGCTGAAGCCCTCTTCCTCGGCCGTCTTTGCAAAGCCCTCGTACATATCGGTCCACTCAAAGTTCTCGCCGTCTGCGGCTGCAGCAAGGTTCTCAGCGGTCGTTCCGATGCCGTTCAGCTCTTTGAACCACATCTTCGCATGCTCTTTCTCATTGTCGGCAGTCTTCAAAAAGAGAGCGGCAATCTGCTCAAAACCGTCTTTCTTGGCCTTCGATGCAAAGTAGGTGTATTTGTTTCTAGCCTGTGACTCACCGGCAAATGCGGCAAGAAGATTCGCTTCGGTCTTAGTTCCCTGATAAGGATTGGTTTTCATATTCGGTCCTCCTGTATATGATTTAGGGAAGCCCGTTCCCTGCCTTTCAGTCTATTATATGCGGGCTGCGGTGTCAAGCATTCGTTTCGTCCGAAACGGACCGTTTCATCCCCGGAACAGGGGGGATTACGGTTGAAAAAAAGCCCTCTTTTGTGGTATAGTAACAGTATGAAAATGCTTTCCCGAAGAAGCATTCATTCGGAAGGAAATACCATGAAAAGTAGCGAAATCGAAATTATGCGGACCTTTCTCTGCGCGTTGGACGGAGGCAGGCCCGCTCCGCTGTTGAGCGAGATAAAAATCAATGATGAGGACCCGATTTACGGGATCATTCAGAAGCTTGTCGCCGCGGCGCTTGACGACACGAAATCAAAGGAAGGATCGTTCCTTGAAGGCGATTACCTGGATGAAGCGGTAACGGATGATCCGGATGACCTCGGCGCATTTGCCGAAACCGTGACCGGGACGGTGTTCGAACTGGTCAGCGGCAGCACGGAAGTACGTTCCGGAAGCGGCGTCTTCGTGTTCTGTATCGTGGAAGAACAGCCGCTTGTGGGCTTTTTCAAGCTGAATTACCGCGAGACGTTCCTTTGCAGGGCGGATGAGGACGACAAAGTCAGCTGGACGATCGTTTCAAACGCGCTTCCGAAGGCCTCGATCCGCGAATGCGAATACTTCCTCATCAATGTGCTTGACCGTACGGTCCGCATGTCCGATTCCGAGTTCTTCATCGGCGGAGAGACAAAGGTAAATTATCTCGCGGAGCGGATCCTTAAGCTGCGCGCAAAACGTTCGGAGAAGGAAAAGGTGGACATTATCCGCGACACGACGATCGAAACGATCCGTGAGTGCTACAAGCCCGAAGAGGTGGCGGAAAAGGTCATGACCTACCGGAAGGAAGTGGCGGATCATGTCGGGCAGACCGGCCGTGTGAGCGTTGCGAAGATCGAGCAGGCCGTATTTGCAGACGACGAAGACGCAAAGAGCGCTTACCGTGATAAGCTCGAGCACCGCGAGATCCAGCGCGAGCCGATGGAAGTCAGCAGAAAGACCGAGAGGGCATATATGCGTAAGCAGAAGATCGTTACCGACAACGGAATCGAGCTGCTTGTTCCCGTGGAGTTTCTGAAAAACGCGGATATCGTGGAATACCAGAAGGACGATGAGGGCAACATTACGATCCTTCTGAAGGATATTCACGCGATCAAGGCCTGATCTGAGGGGCACAGGCCGCAGAAAGCTTCACAAAAGTTACACAAACCGCGCTCCGCTTTGGGTTGACGGATGCGGGAAAATATGAAATAATTTACAGTGGCCGCCCGTATTGAGTCCGGGGGAGAAGATCAGGAGGATGAAATGAAGAAACTGATTCGAATTTGCTGCGTGATAATGCTTATGGCAGCACTTGTTACGCCGGTTTATGCCGCCGAAAAGGCATTGACCGCTGCCGCAGACGGCGAAAAGAAAGCGGACGAACCGTCTTCGCAGGACGAAGGAGAGATTCTTACGACGGGAGCCGATGATTCGGAGGAACCGGGGCAGAATCCGCTTCCGTTTGAACTGGAGGCGCCGAAATACGTATTTGCGGATATCGTTTCCGCGGAAGAGGGCGCACAGGAGATCAATGTGGCATTTTCCAAGAACGAGGACATGAAGGCGTTCTTCGGACTCGACAAAGAGGCAAAGGACATTACGGTCAGAAGCGTCGGCATCATGACGCTGAATGCGAGCGCGCAGATTGACTGGGCGATCGACGATCCGGAAGCATGGCATGCGGACACGGCGTGGGATACCGACGGCAAGAACGCCAAAGGCGATAAGATCGTCGGCGACTGGGCATACGTCGGGATTGCGCTCGACGGAAATCGCCAGCAGTCCGTACGGATCTTCCCGGAGTTCGGAAATCCGAAGAGCAAGGACAATAAGGCGTGGAACGGATCGGGCAGCATCAAGGGCTGGAAGGATATTCTTCCCGCCGACGTTCTGAAGGAATACGGCGATACCTATTATGTTGACTGGACCGAGCATACGCTTTACATCCGCGTGCGGTATTACATTTTCACAATCGATAATGACGAAGGCGTTGCCAGAAATACTTATATTACGAAGTGGTCCGAGACCGTAGCAGTCGGCAAGGATGCGGAAACCTACGCACCGTATGCGATGGAATCCGATATTCCGGTTCCGACAATCTCCAATCTTGTTGTGGATTCGTCGGATGACACGATCGGCACGGTATTCACATTTGACGCGGCTGTACCCGCGGATTTTGAGAAAAATGCGCTCAGAACCGAAGTATACGGCGGCATAGGACATCTTGTATACTGCGTTCGCCTGCATCAGGACGGCGAATGGAAGGTTTGCTACACGGATGCCGTTTCCCAGACGGTTGTCGTACCGATGAAGGACGTTCTCGGCGAGAATGAAGTATATAACGAAGGCGATGCGGTTGAAGTATATGCCTTTTTGTGGATCGATCAGTATGACGGAATTAACGGGTCGTGGATCGGCAGCATGGGCGGAGCTTATTCCGACACGCTGGCATACGGAATCAAGGAGCCCGATATTACGCCCGAACCGACGCCCGAGCCTTCCGGAGAACCCACACCCACGCCGACGGCGGAGCCTACGAAAGAAGGAAAGAATCCAGACGACAAGAAGCAGAATAATCCGATTCCGACCGAGACGGTTTCGGACGATAAAGAGAAAGAAGTCTGCCCGGTATGTCATCTCGACATTGATCCGCAGTTCTTCGGATTCTGCATGTTCTACTGGATCGGCGGAGCGGTAGTCCTTTTGATCATCATCGTGATCATCGTAAAGGCAATCCAGAGAAAGAGAGACGAGGAAACGGACATTCTGTTCCGGTAAAAGCCTCTCGGAAGACAAAAACACATCGGAATAATAAAAGAAGCGTGCAATGCACGCTTCTTTTTATGCAGTCAGTTTGAAACCGGCACGCTGCGGAACCGGCGGAAAAGCCGGACCGCAGGAGCGGAATTCATCATTTTTCTTCTTTTGCGGCAGCCTTCTTCGCTGCGGTTTTCCCGGCAGCAGGCTTCTTAGTCTTAACCGCGGTCTTCTTAGCACCGGTCTTGGCGGAAGCGGCTTTCGCGGGCTTCTTCTTGCCCTTCTTGCGGTATTCTTCAAGAATCCGGTGGATACGGTCGGTCGGGTTCAGGAATTCGCTGATAGATGCATCGTGGTTCAATGCGTCAATCAGAAGAGCGATATACTTGCTCATGTCGGCGTTGCTGTACCATTCGCGCTGCAGAAGCTCGGGAGTCTGGTAGATCAGGTTGGTCGTAACAACGCGGGTGATAAGCCCTTCCTTGAACGCCTGGTCGAATTTGTCCAAGCCGTTTGTAAAAAGACCGAAGGTCGCGCATACGAAGATGCGGCCGGCATTTCTCTTTTTGAGCTCTCTCGCAACATCGAGCATGCTTTCGCCGGAGGAGATCATATCGTCGATTACGATTACGTCCTTGCCCTGTACATCGCTTCCGAGGAACTCGTGCGCAACGATCGGGTTACGGCCGTCAACAACCTGCGTATAATCGCGTCTCTTATAGAACATTCCCATGTCGCAGCCGATCATGGTCGCAAAATAAACCGCGCGGTTCATTGCGCCTTCATCCGGGCTGATGATCATCATGTGCTGACAATCCATCTTCAGATCGGGAACATCGCGAAGGAGGGCCTTCGTGAACTGGTAGGTCGGAGTTACGTTCTCAAGGGAACGGGTCGGAATCGCATTCTGTACTCTTGCATCATGCGCGTCAAATGTGATGATCGAATCCACACCGAGGTTTACAAGCTCCTGCAAAGCAACCGCACAGTCGAGGGACTCTCTTGCGGAACGCTTATGCTGACGGCTCTCGTAAAGGAACGGCATGATAACCGTAATACGTGCCGCCTTGCCGCTCATGGCGCTGATCACACGCTTCAGATCCGCGAAATGATCGTCCGGAGACATGTGGTTCAGATTGCCGCAAACCTTATAAGTAAGGCTGTAGTTGGTGACATCCACGAGAATGTAAATATCCAGGCCGCGGATGGTTTCGTTGATGATGCATTTGGCTTCGCCGGTACCGAATCGGGGACATTTCGCGTTGATCAGATAAGAATCTCTCTGATAACGGTCATGATCCGGGGTGTTGGCGTATTTGGAGTCGCGTTTGTTTCTCCAGGATACGATCCAATCATTGACTGCGTCGCCGATGGATTTGCTGCTTTCAAGAGCAATGATTCCCATCGGACCGTATGACACATGTTCGACCAATCTTTTTTCTTCCGACATAGTGACCTCCGTGTAGTAAATGATTTTATTTGAAGGACCGAGAGAGAAATCAGTCCGGGTTACCTTCAATAAAAAGCTTGCGGACGCGGATATCGTCGCCCATAAGCTTTATATACTGATAATTGTTGAACAGCCGCGAAGCGATGCGCTCCGAATAACGGGCGCTGATCTCGGTCATGTTCAGATTGGTGGAGATGACGATCGGCTTGCCGTGAAGCTGACGCTCCTCCATGCAGATGAATAACTGGGACCAGCTGTAGGTGTTGCCGACCTCGCTGCCGAGATCGTCAATGATCAGAAGATCGCTGTCCAGAATCATATCGAAATCGCGTACGGCCTGGCGGTTTTCATCGCCGGTCTTAAAGCGGTAATTCTCGAAAACCTCAAAAAGCCGGAAGGCCGACATGTACAGAACCGTGTATCCGGCAACCATAAGCGCTTTCGCAATACAATTGGAAAGGAAGGTCTTCCCGACGCCGGTGGAACCGGTCAGGAGAAGATTTCGCTTATTGGTCGGAAAATTCTGAACATAAGAATAGGCTTTCCGGTAAGCATCGCGTGCAATCTCGCGATAAGTATCCCCGGTCGTTTCGTCAATTGCTTCGTCGGAATAGTAGCTCTCGTCAAAGGTGCTGAAGTTCTCCTTCTCGAGAATCTCCTTCCTGCCGGGGTCCATATAGAAACGGTCGATGACTGCCTGCTTGAAACAGTAGCACATCTTCCCGTCGACAAATCCGGTATCTTTGCAGTTGTCACAGCGGTAGTGCAGTTCCAGAACGTCCTCCGGAAAGCCTGCCTGGCGGATCAGCTGCTTCTTTTGGGAAACGGTGAGCTCAATCATGCGGCGATTGTTCTCAATGGCGGATTCATCCCCGGAAAGAGCCAGTTTCGCGGCTTCCACGGAGCCGGAAGCAATCCGCTCGTCCAATTCGGAAAGAATCGGAATGGATGCATATACTTTCTCCCTGCGGCGGGCGAGTTCGTGGCGGTTCTGTGCCTGCTGTGCGTCGTAATCACGCAGAATCGATTCGTATTCGGCGTTGCTCAGTCCCATGGAAGGAATCCTTTCTATTTCTTGGCCCTCATGCGCTTTTCAATCTCCGCCATTGCTTCGGGACTGTAATCACGCTGGGTGAAATTCTCGAAGCGGTTGGCTTTCGCAGGGGCGGTTCGTACGGTCGTTTTCGGTTTGTGCTTTTCGTCTTCGGCCTGTTTGTGTGCCTGGTCGATCTTGGCGATATCGGCTTCCGTCAAAGCTCCGGCCGCGTGCCAGTCCTTTAAGATGCTGTTCGCATATTGGAAGCTTGCGCCCTTGCGCAGCATTGCCCTTGAGCAGGCTTCGCGGATCAGCGGTGTCGGCATATGCCATTCGTTCACCCAGGTGCGCAGAAACCGGATCTGGGATGCACCGAGGTTTCCTTCGAGACCGAACTCGTCGCATACGGCGAAAAATGCCTCGCCTCTTGAAATCAGGTAGTTCTCGGCTTCTTCCACATTCGTAATGCCGTCCTCATGCCAACCGAGGGCAACCTTGCTGATGTATTTCGGAGAAACCTTCTTCTTTTCGATGCATTTCTCGTACAGGAACAGAAGAAGCTCGCAGGAAAATCCGAGAGAGCCGTATATATAGAGCGCCGTGTCGGTGTCTTCTCTGGAGAGCGGTCTTGCAAAATACTGCTCCAAAGTGGAAAGAAGGAAAGGCACGTTTTCATCGTTGCTCATGGAGTCGATGTCCACCCTCGTAATGTCGCGGGGAGACTCGTTCTTGGCAGCAGCCCTTGAAGGAGCCGGAGCCGCGGCGCGAACAACCGTCTTGGGCGCTTCCTGTCTGCCCGAAACGGAGAGAGAGCCGCCCGAAAGGTCGATCAGATTGATGCTTTCAACGGATCCGTTTCCGGACACGGTATATTCCAAAAGACCCTGCTTGGTCCAATAATCAAGTGCTTTCCGTAAAAACTTCTCGGTACAGTCCAAAAGCTCCGCGATCCCGGACACGGAAAGTTCGGCCTGATCATCCAGATGACGCAGAAGGTACAGGTACACCTTCACATAGGTTCCGTTCGCCTCGGTCATGAATTCGTCGATAAAACGATTCGGAACGGCAGTTACGGTAGGACGATTCGATTTTGAGATCAAGCCAATGGTACACATGGGAAAAACACACCCCCGGGAACTGTGGTAAAACTACGTTTTAAGGAGCATAAAAGCCCCAACGCGTCCACATTATACCCCAGGGAAATGGGTTTGTAAATAGGCGAAAAGCAAGCCTAAGCGCGTAGAATTTGACTGTTGATAAAGTGGATAATCCGCGCGCGGATTTTTCGCCCGAAAAATTCAAAAAGCAAGTAAAATAAGGGCTTCCGAAGGATTTATCAAAACCCGCAGGCGGGAATCTCCAAAAAAGTTTATCCACAACGAACCCTGTCGAATACGCTGTGGATAAAGTGGATAGTTTTATGATTTCAAAAGGGAATTGCCGATATTTACTACGTTTCCGGCACCCATAGTTATCAACAAGTCGCCGTTGACACAATTTTTTTTCAAAAATTCTTCGATTTCTCCGAAGGACGGAAAATAATACGCTTCACGGCCTTTGTTCCGAAGATCTTCAACCAGATTCCGGGAAGAGATTTCGCCGGTGTCAATCTCGCGGGCGGCGTAAATGTCTGCAAGAACGATACAGTCCGCAATGGACAAAGCGTCCACGAATTCCTTACGGAGGGCAAGCGTACGCGTGTAGGTATGGGGCTGGAATACAACCCACAGACGTTTATGAGGCGTTGCAAGCGCTGCCGTCAGGGTGGCACGGATTTCGGTCGGATGATGTGCGTAATCGTCCACGATCGTTACGCCGTTACGGACGCCCTTCTTTTCGAAGCGGCGTTCGGTACCGCTGAAGGCGGCAAGAGCGTTGCGGAACGTCTCAACCGGTACGTCGTGAAGATATGCAACCGCAATCGCGGCAAGAGAGTTCGATACGTTATGAACACCGATCACCGAAAGGGCGATGCGGTCGACATAAACTCCGTCGCGGTACAGGTCGTAAGAAGCACATCCGCGTTCGTCAAAGGATATGTTCGTTCCGGTATAGCGGTACGGCGAGTCTGCCGGGGATACCCCTTCGGGAAGAAGCCCGTAGGTATCGACGGAACAGTTAAGATCTTTGGTGATTTCCGCAATGTTCGGAATCTCGCCGTTGATGACAAGATGGCCGTTCGCCGGAAGTTTCTCGGCAAACATGCGGAAGGAGTGGCGGATGTCGTTGATATCCTTAAAGAAATCGAGGTGATCCGCATCGATATTCAGAATAATCTCATCGGTCGGATTGAACTTTAAGAAGCTGTTCGTGTATTCACACGCTTCGAACAGAAACTCTTCATCTCCGCCGATACGGAGGTTGCCGCCGATCGCTTCCATCTTCCCGCCGAGGGAAACGGTAGGATCCTGCATGGCTTCCATTAAGATTACGGCAAGCATTCCGGTCGTGGTGGTCTTGCCGTGCGTGCCGGAAACGCCGATCGCAACCGGATAGGTTGCGGAAAGCTGACCGAGAAGTTCGGCACGGTCCATCATCGGGATGCCCTTTGCCGCCGCTGCCGCATATTCCGCGTTGTCCGCATGAACGGCGGCGGTGTAAACGACGAGATCGATGTCGTCCGTAAGGTTGTCGCCGGTCTGGGTATAATAAACCTTCACACCGAGCTTCTCCAGTCCCTCCGTAAGGTCGGAACGGGAACGGTCGGAGCCGCTGATCGTGAATCCGCGGGTCAGAAGAAGGTGGGCAAGACCGCTCATGCTGATGCCGCCGATTCCGATAAAATGGATGTGAATCGGTTTTTTAAAATCGATTGTAAACATATTTTGCATTCCTTTATAAATTGCGTCAAAAAATCCTCTTATATCATAGCATGAATTCGTAAAAATACAATGTTTTATCCGAAATCTGTTCCTTTTTTTTCGTGCGTGTGATATTATAATAGATACATTACAAATACGACAGTTAGGGGTGATTTTGTGATTAAAAAAGAAATGATCGCCATGCTTTTGGCTGGCGGACAGGGCTCCCGACTCGGCGTTTTGACGCAGAACGTAGCAAAGCCGGCAGTCGGGTTTGGAGGAAAGTATCGCATCATTGATTTCCCGTTGAGTAACTGTATTAATTCCGGTGTTGACACGGTCGGCGTACTCACCCAGTACCAGCCGCTTCGTTTGAATACGCATATCGGAATCGGTATTCCGTGGGATTTGGACCGAAATATCGGAGGCGTATCCATCCTTCCTCCGTATGAGAAGAGTACCAATGCGGAATGGTATACCGGTACGGCCAATGCAATCTATCAGAACCTCCGCTTTATGGAATACTATAATCCGGAGTATGTTCTGGTACTCGGCGGCGACCATATTTATAAGATGGACTATGAGGAGATGCTTAATTACCATAAACGGAACAACGCCGACATCACCCTTGCGACGATTCCGGTTCCGTGGGAAGAAGCAAGCCGTTTCGGTGTTGTGATCACGGACGATGAGATGCGCATCACCGAATTTGAAGAGAAGCCGAAGAACCCGAGAAGCAATCTGGCTTCGATGGGTATTTACATTTTCACCTGGAAGGTGCTGAAGGAAGCGCTGATCACCCTTTCCGATCAGGAAGGCTGCGACTTCGGTAAGCATATCATTCCGTATTGCCATAACCGCGGCGACCGCGTATTTGCCTACGAGTTCAACGGTTACTGGAAGGACGTGGGAACGCTCGGTTCTTATTGGGCAGCCAATATGGAGCTGATCGACATCGTTCCGATCTTCGATCTGTACGACGAGTACTGGAAGATTTACACGAAGAGCGATATGATCCGTCCTCAGTACATTGCGGGCGATGCGGTTATCAACCGCGCGATCATCGGCGAAGGAACCGAGGTTTACGGTGAGGTACATAACTCCGTTATCGGCGAGGGCGTCACGATCGAGAAGGGAGCGGTGATCAGGGATTCCATTGTAATGAAGGGAACCGTCATCGGCGAAGGAACCTATGTCGAGAAGGCGATTATCGCGGAAAGCGTTTCAATCGGTACGGGCTGCCGCATCGGTGTCGGCGAGGAGAAGCCGAACACATGGAAGCCCAATATTTATCATGAAGGACTGGTAACGATCGGAGAGGATTCCGTAATCCCCGACGGCGTGACCATCGGTAAGAATACCGTCATCTACGGAAAGACGACCGTAGCGGAGTACCCGAACGGCGTACTCGAAAGCGGACAGAGTTTGGTAAAGGCAGGTGACGAAGAGTGAAAGCAATCGGTATCATTTTAGCCGGCGGCAACAGCAGCCGGATGCAGGAACTGACCAGCCGCAGAGCGATTGCGGCAATGCCTGTTGCGGGCAGCTACCGCGCGGTGGATTTTGCCCTTTCCAACATGACCAATTCCCATATTCAGAAGGTTGCCGTACTTACCCAGTACAGCTCCCGTTCCCTGCATGAGCATCTGAATTCCTCCAAGTGGTGGGATTTCGGACGTAAACAGGGAGGATTGTATCTCTTTGCCCCGACCATTACCCAGGAGAACGCTTTCTGGTACCGCGGCACGGCCGATGCAATCTACCAGAACAAGGATTTTCTGCAGAACAGCCATGAGCCGTATGTGGTTATCGCATCCGGCGACGGCATTTACAAGCTGGATTACAACCAGGTGATCAATGCGCATATCGATACGCTTGCGGATATTACCGTTGTAACGACCGAGCTTCCCGAGGGCGTGGACAACACCCGTTTCGGAACGGTCGTGACCGACGAGGAGAACCGCATTATCAGCTTTGAGGAGAAGCCTCTTCAGTCCTCGAACCGCGTTGTTTCGACAGGCGTTTACGTAATCCGCCGCCGTCTGCTTCTCGAACTGCTTGAGAAGTCCATCAAAGACAATAATTTCGACTTTGTCAGCGGCGTTCTGACCCGTTACAAGAACCAGAAGAAGATCTGCGCATACCGCATGGAAGGCTACTGGAGCAATATCGCAACGGTAGAGGACTATTTCCGTACCAATATGGATTTCCTGAACCGTGATATCCGCGACAGTTTCTTCAAGGAGTATCCGGACATCTACTCGAAAGTAGATGATCTTCCTCCGGCCAAATACAACCCGACGGCAGTTGTCAAAAACAGCCTGATCGCATCCGGAAGCATTGTGAACGGCGTGGTTGAGAATTCCGTAATTTTCAAGAAGGTTTACATCGGAAACAATGTAACCATCAGGAATTCCATCATCCTGAACGACGTCCAGATCCGCGACGGAGCTTACATTGAGAACTGTATCGTTGAGAGCCGCGGCACGATCCCCGAAGGCGCACGCCGTGTCGGCGAGGGCGAAATCCTGATCGTGGACGAGAAAGTCGACCGCTACTAAGCGCTTTCTTCCGTACAACTGACATTATGAATGACAGAGCCTTCTGTTCCGTTGAGAGCAGAAGGCTCTTTTTATCGGGGACATTTATTTCTCTATAACAAGCCGGTTCGGACTGAAAAGCATGCAGACGAATCAGGCGGACTGTTTTTGCATCCGGTTTAAACAGTATGCAGCCCCTGCGCCCGGCAGGCAGAGAGAGGTCAATTCAGCTTGACCGTTCTCTGCCTGCTGAGGCAGCAAGGGGCGTACGTTACGGAAAATTGGGTCTTGACAAGCTTACGCCCTTCGGGTTATGATGTGTACATATTTGGAACCGATGAGCAAGAGGAGTAGCTTTAGGGAACGGTCCAAGAGAGCCGCAGGCGGTGGGATTGCGGTACCCGGAACTTCAGTGAATGGACTTGTGAGGGCGAACCGAAAGCGTAAGCAAGTAGGGGAGACGTGAACCGCACGTTACAGCGGTACATGTATGATAGTACATGACAGAGTGTATGCGAAAGCATAAAGATAGGTGGCACCGCAGAGGATTATTCCCCTGTCCTATTCGAAAGATAGGACAGGGGTTTTTTGTTTTGGTCTGTGACTGTCGGGCAGGCATATGACATATCCCAGCCGTCTTCGATTCCGAATAAATAAATCATTACATTTTCCGCAAAGGAAAGAAAGGAATCCATTATGAGTAACGAAATCCCGTACAAGATTTATCTGACCGAAGAGGAGATGCCCAAGGCATGGTACAACATGAGAGCGGATATGACCAATAAGCCCGCTCCGCTTCTGAATCCCGGAACCCTTCAGCCGATGACGGCCGAGGAACTCGGCGGCGTATTCTGCGACGAGCTTGTAAAGCAGGAACTGGATAACGACACCGCATACATTGAAATCCCGCAGGAGATCCGTGATTTCTACAAAATGTACCGCCCGTCACCGCTTGTCCGCGCTTACTGCCTTGAGAAGAAGCTCGGAACCCCGGCAAAGATTTACTACAAATTCGAAGGTAACAACACGAGCGGAAGCCATAAGCTGAATTCCGCGATCGCGCAGGCATATTACGCTAAGAAGCAGGGCCTTAAGGGCGTAACGACCGAGACCGGTGCAGGCCAGTGGGGTACCGCGCTTTCGATGGCATGCGCATATCTCGGACTCGACTGTAAAGTATACATGGTTAAGGTTTCCTATGAGCAGAAGCCGTTCCGCCGCGAAGTTATGAGAACCTACGGCGCAAGCGTAACGCCTTCTCCGTCCGAGACGACCGAGGTCGGCAAGAAGATTCTTGCAGCGCATCCCGGAACCGGCGGAAGCCTCGGCTGCGCAATCTCCGAGGCGGTTGAAGTTGCGGTAAGCAACCCCGGATACCGCTACGTTCTCGGAAGCGTTCTGAATCAGGTACTCCTTCATCAGTCCGTAATCGGTCTAGAGACCAAGGCGGCTCTCGACAAATACGGCATCGTTCCGGATATGATCATCGGCTGCGCAGGCGGCGGATCGAACCTCGGCGGTCTCATTGCTCCGTTCATGGGCGAGAAGCTCCGCGGCGAGAAGAATTACCGTATCATCGCCGTTGAGCCGGCATCCTGCCCGAGCTTTACCCGCGGCAAATACGCCTACGATTTCTGCGATACCGGTATGGTATGTCCTCTTGCGAAGATGTACACGCTCGGTTCTAACTTCATGCCGGCACCGAACCATGCAGGCGGTCTTAGATACCACGGCATGAGCAGCACGCTTTCCCAGCTGTACGCTGACGGCTACATGGAAGCAACGAGCGTGGAGCAGACGAAGGTATTCGAAGCAGCCGAATTGTTCGCACGCGTTGAGGGTATTCTTCCCGCTCCCGAGAGCAGCCACGCAATCCGCGTAGCAATCGACGAGGCATTGAAGTGCAAGGAAACCGGCGAGGAGAAGACGATTGTCTTCGGTCTTACCGGAACCGGTTACTTCGACCTGGTTGCTTATGAGAAATTCAACAACGGCGAGATGGGCGATTACATTCCGTCCGATGAGGAGATCGCAGCAAGCCTTGCGAACCTTCCGAAGGTAGACTGATCAACCGCAAAACCCCTCCTTTAAAGGATTTATTAAGGGCTCCCAACTTGATTGGGAGCCCGCTTTGTGTTATGCTGAAATGGGTATTTGTATTGTCAGGGGACGATCAGTCAGCAAAGCATATTGGGGAGGTGGCGGCATGTATTTTGAAGACCGGATTTCGGGTACGCAGATCGCGAAGGGCAGACTGCCTGCGGGCTGGACCGATTATTCCGCCGTGATCCATACGGCACAGAGTTTCGGACGTCCGTACACGGCGGTTGTGGAACTCCGCAGGGTTGCCGGCGGAGAGGTCATGTTCTTTCAGACCGGTGAGTGTTATCACCAGATTAAGTTCGGACAGGGAGAGAGGCACGTTGAGGACAACTTTGACGAGCGCTCGATGACGCCGGAAGGACGTTACCGTGATGCAGAGAGTTACCTCGATAAGAAAGCGCTCTTTTACAGCGGCGGGCGGCCGGTGAAACTTTACGCGAAGGAAGCAATGCCCGGTTTCGTAGAGGAATCGGAGCTTTATTACGAACTGCAGAGAAGCCGCGAACGGCTTATGGAAATCGTTGCGCCCGGCATAACCGCCAATCTGCAGAATGTATGCGCAACGGCAGCGCTCCGGACCTACCGTCTGGAACAGCCGGACGGAGTATTCACGCTTGTACTCGGCGCGGAAGTGACAGCCAGTGAGTATTGTTTGCGGGAATCCAAAGAAGGAATCCTAACGAAGCATGTTATTACCCCGGTGGACGGAATGAACCTCGGTATCGGAATGACCGCCGAAGCGTTCCGCAGAGAAGCCGGCAGATTCGGCGGCGCGAAGACCGCCGGAGCGAAAGCGGCTTATATCGATTGGGAAGCAAGAAAGGTATTCGGTCTTCTCTGTACGGGTGAGCCGGACCGCATTAAGATCGCAACGTTACGCGACTGGATCGGCGCATTTGTCGTTGATCCGGAATTGTTTGAGAATATGAAAAGAAGCGCTTCGGATCTGACAGCGGATGAGATTCGGGAACAGAACGAACTCTTTCAGCTGCAGGCAAAGCGTACAAGAGATAATCGGATGGCAATTGTAAGAAACGGTTCGGACTGAGGTCCGAACCGTCTGCAGGTTTATTCTATCGGTTGTAAAAGTCGGGGATTTGGAAATCTCCGTTTCCGTTATTGGGAATATCATAAGTGCCGTTGTTGTAGGGGCGTTTCGTCGAACCGCCGTTGTCATCTTCGGAACGGTCGCCCTTCGGCTGGAAGCCGTTTCCGTCAGAACCATCCGGGCGCTGCGTACCGCCACCCTGCCTGCCTCCGCCGCTGCCGTCAGGCCGTCCTCCGCCCTGCCGTCCCTGTCCGGGGCCGTTGAATCCGCCTCCGGGGCCGCCGAACATGGATTTCGGAATGGAATCCACCTGCTCTCCGTTGATGATCAAGGTTCCGCCGTTGAATTCCGCTTTGCCGTCATAGTCAATCGAAGAAACGGTGGAAGTAATGTTGATCGTACCGCCGTTTATATAAACATCGCCGTTCGAGTCGATCGCATCGGTGTCGCCCTGACCGACGGTAATATTCAGGTTTCCTCCGTTAACGGTAATGGTAGGAGTGCCGTTCGCGGTACTCTTCTTGGGGGCGTTTATGCCGTCATCGGTCGCAACGATGACAATGGTTCCTCCGTTGATGGTGACATAGGTCCCCTCGATGCCTTCACGGCCTTTCAGATCGTACGTCCCGCCGTCCAGGACAACGTTCGTATTTCCCTGGATGGCGTCGCTTTTCGCATTGATCGTAAAGGTTCCGTTACAGATATAGATATTACCGAGCGTGGTATCGTCCTCGTTCTCGCAGTGCATTCCGTCCTTCTGCGTGGTAACGGAAAATGTGCCGTCGTAAATGCAGAGCGAATCGTTCGCTTCGAGACTGTCGAGAGCGGTATTCAGTTCGTAAGTGCCGCCGGTGATCTTGAGGTCATCCTTGCAGCTGACGCCGTTGCCCTTTGCGGATGTAACGGAAAGAGAGCCCGTTCCGTTCAATACGATATCGTCTCTTGAATAGATAACGGCATCGGTGTTGGTCTCGCCGTCCGCGCGGAACGAACCGCTTACGGTGAGTGCGTTGGCGCCCTTCGAGGTAATCAGGCATTTGTCCGCGGAAACAACGTAAATCGCCGGAAAATCGGTATTTGTGATCGTTACACCGTCAAGAACGAGCTGCACCTTAGCCTTGTCGCCCGCTTCGATACGGAGCGTGCAGTCTTTTGCGGAGCCGGTCACGTGATAAGTTCCGTCCTTCGTGATATTGATGGTCTCGCCGTCCTTCACGGCAATCTCGGAAGCATCCTTCAGGTCGGGATTCTGCTCGAGGTCTCTTGCGGTAAAGATTTCATCGGGGTTGATCTCCGAGGCTTGGGATGTCTGGGAAGAAGTGCTCTTCGAATTATCGGAATCCGGGGAACCCGGAGCGGTTGTCTCGGTATTATTCGTATTTGACGTATCTGCGCTGCCGTTCTTGGTACGTGCCTGCCCGGAGTCTGCGGTTTTGCTGCAGGCGCTCAGGACCGATACCATGCAGACGATGGTGATAACGGCGAGAAGCCGTGAAAACCGGTTCTTTTTCATGTTATTTCCTCCGTTTTGATTATGCGGTCAATCCGGAACATGTCCGGACGTTTTCATATTTTTATGATTTCATATTAACAGTAGAAAAAGAACGATTTTTGGAAGATTTGTGGTTTTTGTGTGTAATTTATCTCAAAACACGGCCGGAAGCCCCTTCGTGAGATGGTTTCGGTTGACTTTTTGGGATTCGCATAGTAATTTTGTTGTGAAGAAAAATGAGAGGATAAGGTAACGGTCATGGAATTGAGCGAAATCATGAAAAACGGCAGAACGGCACTGACTTTTGAAATCTTTCCGCCAAAGAGGGATATGCCGATTGAAACGATTTACAAAACTCTGGACGGAATGCAGGATCTGCATCCCGATTTCATCAGCGTAACATATGGTGCCGGCGGCAGCGCCGCAGACACGAAAACAGCCGACATCGCGCAGATCATCAAGGAAAAATACGGCACGGAGTCGGCGGTTCACCTGACCTGCCTTTATAATACGAAAGAAGATATCGACCTGATCTGCGAACAGCTGAAAGAGAGAAACATTCGGAACATTCTTGCTCTGCGCGGTGACCGCAACCCGAACGCGATAAGGGAGCCTCAGAAGGATTTCCCGCATGCGTCCGACCTGATCGCGTATCTTAAGACGAAGGGCGATTATCACATCATGGGCGCGTGCTATCCGGAAGGCCATCTGGAAGCAAAAAGCCTCGAGGAAGATATAGATAACTTAAAGAAAAAGGTGGATGCCGGCGCGACGCATCTGCTTTCACAGCTTTTCTTTGATAACGACGTATACCTCCGCTTTTTGGAGCGGGCCCGCAAGGCAGGCATCAACGTACCGATCGAAGCAGGTATCATGCCCTGTACGAGCAAGGCGTCGATTGAGCGTATGGTTATGATGTGCGGCGCAAGCCTTCCGGCCAAGTTCACCCGCACCATGGCGCGTTACGAGAACTATCCGGATGCCCTCAGAGAAGCCGGCATTGCTTATGCGATCGACCAGATCATCGATCTCGTAAGCCGCGGCGTGGAAGGAATCCATCTTTATACGATGAACAGCCCTTATGTGGCGAAAAGAATCACCGAAGCGGTTGCCCCGCTTTTAAATCCGGGCAGATGAAAGAGGGAAAATGGTAACACTGAAACCCATCAATAAAAAAGAAGCCGCTCTTTACCTCGGCTACGGCAAGAACGAACCCGATCCGGTCATTCTGAACCTGATGGACGAATGCGAAGGCCCCCTGCAGGAGGCATGCCATCCGTCCTTCTGTTACGGGATTTTCGATGTTCAGATGTGCTCCGAGGAGCGTGTCGTATTATCGGAATGCGATCTCGAACTGACGGGAAAGGATATCGGAAAGCTTTTGAGCGGATGTGAAAAAGCGGTTCTTTTCGCCGCGACGCTCGGAAGCGGAGTGGATACGCTGATGCGGAAACTGCAGGTCGGCAACATGCCGAAGGCAATTCTTACGGATGCAATGGCAGGAGCCGCGATCGAGCAGATCTGCAACGATTTTCAGGAAGAATTGGCGGTACAGTTCCCAAATATGAAACAGACTATGCGCTATTCGCCGGGATACGGAGACCTGCCGCTTGCGATTCAGGGAAAACTTCTTGAAACGCTTTCCGCCGGCAAGCGGATCGGCCTTAACGTGACCGAAGGAAACATGCTGACGCCTTTAAAGTCGGTAACTGCGGTGATCGGTCTAAGGGACATCACGAAGGAAGAGGAACGAAGCCGTCTTAAAGATATGATGGACAGCGACGCGGTCATCAATGCGGAGCTGAGTGTCGGCGACTGCAGCAGGGAAGCGTGCGCGGGCTGCGCATTTGCCGCCAAATGCCATAAAAACGATAACCGATAAGCCGCGCGTCCGACCAAAGACGGCGGAACAAGAGAGATTCGGAGTTTTACATGAAGAATGACAGAATAAAAATATTGGACGGCGCGATGGGGACCAGGCTTCAGGCAATGGGCCTGCCGCTCGGCGGGATTCCGGAAGTGTGGAACATCACGGAGCCGGAAAAGGTTACGAGTGTTCACGCAAGCTACCTGGCGGCCGGATCGGACATCGTTTACACGAATACCTTCGGTGCGAACAGCTATAAGATGCGGGATTCGGGTTATACGGTTACGGAGCTGATCTCGGCAGGCGTTGCCAATGCGAGAAAGGCGTGCGCGGATTATCCGGGAAGTAAGGTGGCGCTTGACGTCGGACCGCTCGGCAAGCTTCTCTCCCCGCTCGGGGATCTTTCTTTTGAGGACGCGTACGAACTGTTCCGCGAGCAGGTGGTCGCGGGGAAGGACGCGGATCTGATCGTGATCGAGACGATGACCGATCTGTACGAAGCGAAGGCGGCTCTGCTTGCGGCAAAGGAGAATTCCGACAAGCCCGTATTCGTGACAATGAGCTTTGAAGCAAACGGCCGTACCTTTACCGGAACAAGTATTGAATGCATGGCGCTTACACTTTCGGGACTCGGCGCGGACGCGATCGGATTCAACTGTTCGCTCGGTCCGGCGGAGCTAACGCCGATGGTGAAGAAGCTTTACGAACTGACGGAGCTTCCAATCGTATTAAAGCCCAATGCGGGTCTTCCGGACCCGGTTACCAATCAGTATAACGTTTCCGCGGAGGAGTTCGCCGACTGTATCGGGGAACTGCTTCCGTACGGGCTGATCGCGGCCGGCGGATGCTGCGGAACGACGCCTGAATACATCGCCGCGCTGAAGGCGAAGGCAGTCGCATTTGCCGAAGAGGAGAAAAGGACGGACCTTCCCGAAAAGAGGAAGGTGACCGGAATATGCTCTTCGACGGATGCGGTATGGTTCTCGGAGCCGAGAGTTATCGGCGAACGGATCAACCCGACCGGTAAGAAGCGGTTTAAGGAAGCGCTTTTAAACGGCGATATGGACTACATCCTGTCGCAGGCAATCTCGCAGGTGGATGCGGGAGCGGACATCCTTGACGTAAACGTCGGTCTTCCGGGCGTCGATGAAAAGGAAATGATGGTTCGCGTCGTAAAGGAACTGCAGGCGATTGTCAACGTGCCCCTGCAGATTGACTCGAAAATGCCGGAAGTAATCGAGGCGGCGCTCCGTATTTACAACGGGCGTGCGCTCGTGAACAGTGTGGACGGCGAAGAGAAGAACCTTACCTCGATTCTGCCGATTGTTAAAAAGTACGGTGCCGCGGTTGTCGGACTGACGCTTGACGAGGGCGGCATCCCGACGAAGGCAGAGGGACGGTTCGCCATCGCGGAACGCATCGTAAAGCGTGCCGAAGCACTCGGAATCAAGCGGAACGACGTCCAGATCGACTGCCTTACGCTTACCGCAAGCGCGGAGCAGGCGGCCGTTGCCGAGACGCTTAAGGCGCTCGCGATGGTGCATGACCGGCTGCATACGGGGGCGGTGCTCGGCGTATCGAATATCAGCTTCGGACTCCCGAACCGAGAACTCGTGAACAGCACGTTCCTGACGATGGCGCTTCAGAACGGTCTGACGCTTCCGATCATGAACCCGAACTCGGAAGCCATGATGGGGGCTCTTCGCGCATACCGTCTTTTAATGAATCTCGATCAGCATGCAATGGCCTATACGGAGGCATATAAGGACTTTGTGCCGGCAAAGGCGGACGCGAAGCCCGGAGCAACGACGCCGGCAGGTTCGGTTGCCGACGAGACCGAAGCGAAGATCCGCTCGGAACTCGGGGACAAGGCGGCGGAACTTTACGCGGCGGTTCTTACGGGCCGTGCGGAACGGGGCGAACTTCTTGCGGATGAGCTGCTTTCGGAAGGCGACCCGATGACGATGGTCAACGGCGTTTTGATCCCGGCGCTCGATACGGTCGGCGCAGGATTTGAAAAGGGCAGAATATTCCTGCCGCAGCTGATGCTCTCAGCGTCGGTCGTGCAGGGCGTATTCGGACGCGTAAAGGAATATATGGCGAAAACCGGCCAAGAGCAGGTCAGCAAAGGTCTGATCATACTGGCTACCGTAAAAGGCGACATTCACGATATCGGAAAGAACATCGTCAAGATGCTTCTTGAGAACTACGGATTTACCGTTCGAGACCTCGGCCGCGACGTGGATCCGCAGGTTGTCGTGCAGGCGGCAAAGGAGACCGGTGCGCCGCTTGTCGGCCTGAGCGCTTTGATGACGACGACGCTCGGAAGCATGGAGGAGACGATCCGTGCGCTGAAGGAAGCCGGGCTGAACTGTAAAACCGTTGTCGGGGGCGCCGTATTGACGCCCGAGTACGCGGAGCGGATCGGAGCGGATTATTACGGCTCCGACGCAAAAGCAACCGTAGACATAGCAAGAGAAGTATTTCATTGCTGAACATTAGAACGATGCAGGAAGGATGGCCGCAGGATGTGTTTATTCCGCAGAAACCGTAGAAAAACCGCATCTTGGGAAGGAGAGAACGGAAAGATGTTCTTAATCATCGGACTCGGGAATCCCGGGAACAAATACGCCGGAACCCGGCACAACGTGGGATTTGACGCCGTAACCGCGCTTGCGGACGCGTTCGGGATCAATCTGACCTGTAAGGAATTGAAAGGCGTTTCGGGACGCGGCTTGATCGCGGGGCAGAGAGTGATCCTCGTACAGCCGCAGACGTTTATGAATAACAGCGGCGAATGTGTCCGCGCGTTTATGGATTTTTATAAGATCCCTGCGGAGGATATTCTGGTCATCTGCGACGATATTTCCTTAGAGCCCGGGAAGCTTCGGCTCCGTGTAAAGGGAAGCGCCGGAGGACATAACGGTTTAAAGAGTATCATCGGACACATCGGGACGAGCGTATTTCCGAGACTCCGCATCGGAGTCGGCGAGAAGCCGCTCGGATGGGACCTTGCGGACCACGTGCTGGCGCATTTTCCGAAGGAAACCGAACCGGTGATGCGCGAAGCCATGAAGAAGGTGACCGAAGAAGTGCCGGTTTACATAAGCGAAGGCGCCGAAGCGGCCATGAACAAGTTTAACTGACCCCGAAAGATTTCCCAGGCAATGAGAAATTCCATTAACGGAGTAATATGAGAAAGACCTTTTTAGAGCCGCTCACCGAGGATCGGGAGTTCTGTGCGGCACGAGAATTTTTAATGCGTAAAAAAGCCCCGGTACAGGTATCGGGGTGTACTTCTGTGCAGAAAAGTCACTTTGTAAGCGCTTTGGGACAGGATTATCCGTTCCGTCTCGTGATCACGGCAAGCGAGATCCGCGCGAAGGAAATGGCGGAGGATATCAGCCTCTACGACCGGAATGTATGCATCTACCCGGTAAAGGACGTCATCTTCTACAATGCGGACGTGCGCGGAAACGCGATCGTAAAGGAACGGATGAGGGTTATCCGCAAGCTGGCGGAGGGAGAGCCGTGTACCGTCGTGACGAGCGTGCAGGGTCTTCTGGACCGTCTGCTCCCGCTCGACGAGATCCGCAATGCGGTGATCCGCGTCCGCATGGACAGCGCGCTTCCGCTCACGGAGTTCTGTGAGAAGCTGGTGCTTCTCGGGTACCAGAAGCAGCCGCAGGTGGAGAATCCGGGCGAATTTGCCGTCCGCGGCGGAATCCTCGACGTATTCCCGCTCAGCGAAGAGACCCCTTACCGTATCGAGTACTGGGGCGATGATATCGATTCGATCCGCAGCTTCGACGTATCGAGCCAGCGCTCGATTGAAAATGCGGACGAACTCGTCATTTACCCGGCGATGGAGTACATTTTCGGCGAAGACGAGCTGGAGGCGGGCCTTAAGAAGATCGAGAAGGAAGCCGAAGCGGCCGGAAAGAAGTTTTATGACGCGTTAAAGACCGAAGAGGCGGCACGGATCAGAAGAACCGCGGAAGAATTCCGCGACAACGTGCGGTTTTTGAAGAACGCGACCAATCTGGATTCGTATATTACGTATTTCCGGAAGGAAACCGTAAGCTTTTTATCGTATTTTCCGGAAGATACGACGCTTTTCGTGATGGATGAGCCTGGCCGGATCGAGGCCGCCGCCGAGGCAAGCACGAAGGAGTTTGCGGAGAGCATGGAGGGACGTCTCTCGAAAGGATACATTCTTCCGGGGCAGACCGACGCCATCTTCGCATACGGAAAGGTGCTCTCGCAGTTTACGAAGCGCAGAACCGTGCTTTTAACGACGCTTGCGGGAATTCCTTCGGACTGGAAGAAAGAGGCGAGCTACGACGTTTTTGCGCGCCCCGTTGCGCCTTACAATCAGCACTTTGAGACGCTTGTGCACGATCTTACGAACTACCGTAAGAACGGCTACCGCGTCCTGATCGTGTGCGGGTCGCATACGCGTGCCGCGAGAATGGCGGAAAATCTCCGCGAATACGAGATGAGCGCCTTCTACAGCGAGGATGAAGATCGCGTTGTCGGACCGCGCGAGGTCATGGTCGTGTACGGAAACCTTCATCAGGGATTTGAATACCCGAACATCCGATTTGTCGTGATTGACGAAAGCGACATCTTCGGGCGCGAACATAAGAAAAAAGCGAAGAAGAGCCCTTATTCGGGTGCACGGATCAACGCGCTCAGCGAATTGACAAACGGGGACTACGTGGTGCATGAAAACCACGGAATCGCCGTATATAAAGGAATCGAACAGATTACGACCAACCGCGTCGTGAAGGATTACATCAAGCTCGAATACGGTGACGGAGGCGTTCTGTATGTTCCGGCAACGGGGCTCGACGTCATCCAGAAGTACGCGGATTCGGATGCCGCGAGAAAGCCGAAGCTGAACAAGCTGAACGGTTCGGAATGGAAGACGACCAAAACGCGCGTTTCCCATGCCGTTAAGGACATCGCGCAGGATTTGATCAAACTTTACGCGATCCGTCAGGAGCGTCCGGGCCATGCTTACGGGCCGGATACGGTATGGCAGAAGGAATTCGAGGAACTGTTCCCGTATGAAGAGACGGAGGACCAGCTTCACGCGATCGAAGATACGAAGCGCGACATGGAAAGTACGAAGATTATGGACCGCTTAATCTGCGGCGACGTGGGCTTCGGAAAGACCGAGATCGCGATCCGCGCCGCATTCAAGGCGGTTTCCGACGGAAAGCAGGTTGCGGTGCTCGTGCCGACGACGATCCTCGCCCAGCAGCATTACAACACATTTTCCATGCGCCTTCGGGACTTCCCGTTCACGGTGGAGCTTTTAAGCCGCTTCCGCACGCCTGCGGAGTCGAAAAAGGTTATCGAGAAAGTACGGACGGGCCGTGTCGACATTTTGATCGGAACGCACCGGATCTTAAGCAAGGACGTGGAGTTCAAAAACCTCGGATTGCTGATCGTCGATGAGGAACAGCGGTTCGGCGTTACCCATAAAGAAAAGATCAAGCAGATGCGAAAAGACGTCGACGCGCTCACATTGACCGCGACGCCGATCCCGCGGACGCTTCATATGAGTCTGATCGGCATCCGTGACATGAGCATCCTCGAAGAGGCGCCGAGAGACCGTCTGCCGATCCAGACATTTGTCCTCGAGAGAAATGAGGAAATGATCCGCGAGGCGATCAACCGTGAGCTGAACCGCGGCGGACAGGTGTACTATGTCGTTCCGCGGATCAATGGGATAGAGGAAATTGCCGGCAAGCTGCAGGAGCTGTGTCCGGGGGCGAACGTGTCATTTGCCCACGGCCAGATGAGCGAGCGGATGCTCGAAGACGTCATGTTCGAGTTTATCAACGGCGACATCGACGTGCTCGTTTCGACGACGATCATCGAGACCGGTATGGATATCAGCAACGTCAATACCATCATTATCGATGATGCGGACCGCTTCGGACTGTCGCAGCTTTACCAGCTGCGCGGACGTGTGGGACGTTCGAGCCGGACCGCGTATGCCTTCATTCTGTACCGTAAGGATAAGATCCTTTCCGAAATCGCGGAGAAGCGTCTTGCCGCGATCCGCGAATATTCCGACCTCGGTTCCGGCATCAAAATATCGATGCGCGACCTTGAAATCCGGGGCGCCGGCGACCTTTTGGGAGCGGCGCAGAGCGGACATATGGAAGCGGTCGGATACGATTTGTATTGCAAAATGCTTCAAGAAGCGGTACGCTCTATGAGAGGGGAAGAAATCGAAGAGGAATCGTTCGAGACGACGATCGATGCGGATCTGGATGCTTACATCCCGTCCGTATACATCCGGAACGAGATGCAGAAGCTCGACATGTACAAGCGGATTGCCTGCATTGAGAACGCCGACGAACTGAGCGATATGGCGGAGGAAATGTGCGACCGGTTCGGAGACCTTCCGGACTGTGTAAACCTCCTTCTTTACGTGGCGCTCCTCAAGTCGTGGGCACACCGCTGTTATGCGGAAAAGGTGACGCTTAAGAAAGGATTCCTCGTGCTTTCCATGTACCGGAAGGCGAAGATTCATGTGGAGAGGATTCCGGATTTTCTGGCGGCATACGGACGTAAGATCGCTATGACGCCCGGCGCCTGCCCGTCCTTTACCTATACGGTTTCCAAAGAACGAACCGATGCCGTCGGAATGATGAAGGAATGCATCTCGGTATTGGAAACCATGAAAAAGATCCTGATCGATGAAAACGGAGGAAACTCATGAGGAATATCAGAAAACTGCTCGTGCTTTTCGTATTGGCCGCCGCATTGACGGGAATGCTTACCGCCTGTAAGAAGAATAAGGGCGGGGATAAGAAGCTTCCTTCGAGCGAAGGCTTTACGAAAGACGTCGTGATGCGGATCGACGGAACCGAGGTCAGCTACGCGGAAGCGAACATCTATCTGTTAAGCATGCGCGAAGAGGTGGAAACGCTTTACGGAGAAGGCATCTGGGATTTCCGGTTCACAAGAGACGGCCGTACATATTCCGAACTGATGAAGGATGAACTGCTTGAGAAGATCATCTACATCAAACTGGTCGGAAGGATGGCGGACGAGTTTGATGTGGCGCTCGGCGCGGATGACGTGCTTACCGTTAACGATTATACGCAGAACTTCTTAAACGGCATTACCGAGGAAACCGCAAAGCGGTACGGAATCACCGAAGAGCTCGTGCGTTCCATCTACAAGGACAATGTGCTCGCGAAGAAGGTTTACGAAACGGTTACGTTAAACGTAGACGCGAAGCCGGACGAGAAGGAAACGCGCAGAGCCGATTTTTACTTCCTGTTCAAAACGAAGGTGTATACCGATAACGAAGGAAAGCCGGTTCAGGTTTCCGGCGAAAGCCTGCGGGAACTCCGCGAAGACATGAAGATCCTTCTTTCCCAGGCGCTTGCCGCAGAGGACTTTTACACGTACGCGAAGAACCAGACCGACGCTCCGAATGTGGAGATGACGATCGGCCCGGACACGTTCAGCCGCGATATTACGGACCGGCTGTTCACCCTTCCGGAAGGCTCCGTCAGCGAAATCTTCGAAACAAACGACGGGCTTTACATTTTCTGCTGTAAGAACAAGGTAAATGTTGCGGAAACGCAGCGGGCGGAGGAAGAGGCATTTGCCAAGATCTGTAAGGAATACTTCCAGGATCTTTACGACAAATGGCGTGCGAACTCCAAGGTGGAGATCAACGAGGCGCTTTGGAACGCCATGTAAGAGAAACAAGAAGAAAGCCGGAGGCGGTTGCCCAATGTCATTAAGATAACGACATTGAAATAGCAAGAGTTTATGAACACGGGACGAAAGAGGTCATTTTCTTTCGTCCCGTTGCTTTTTTATGCACCATTAATAAGCAGAGACAGTTCCTCTGCTCAAAATTCTTTCCC
>JAFZUW010000067.1 GCA_017618195.1 Lachnospiraceae bacterium | reverse complement strand
TAAGCTTCCCAACCGATTTCCGTGCAGGTAGGTGCCTTAGCATCGTGGTGAACCAGATCGTGGTCCAAAGCCGGGATCTCAACATACGTCGTGTAATCGCATCTCGAGCAGGTATCGTATGCATTCCAGCCAATCTCTGTACAAGTTGCTGCCTGTGCGTTGTGGTGAACCAGATCGTGATCCAATGCCGGGATCTCTACACAAGTTGTGTAATCACATCTCGAGCAGGTATCGTAGGAATTCCAACCAATCTCTGTACAGGTAGGTGCCTTAGCATCGTGGTGAACCAGATCGTGATCAAGAGCCGGAATCTCAACGTATGTAGTGTAATCGCATCTCGAGCAGGTATCGTAAGCTTCCCAACCGATCTCTGTGCAAGTCGGAGCCTGCGCATCATGGTGAACCAAATCGTGGTTCAGTGCCGGGATCTCAACATACGTCGTGTAGTCGCATCTCGAGCAGGTATCATAAGCTTCCCAACCGATTTCCGTGCAGGTAGGTGCCTTAGCATCATGGTGAACCAGATTGTGATCAAGGGCAGGAATCTCTACATAAGTTGTGTAGTCACATCTAGAGCAGGTGTCGTAAGCATTCCAACCGATTTCCGTGCAGGTAGGTGCCTTAGCATCGTGGTGAACCAGATCGTGGTCCAAAGCCGGGATCTCAACGTATGTCGTGTAATCACATCTCGAGCAGGTATCGTAAGCTTCCCAACCGATTTCCGTGCAGGTAGGTGCCTTAGCATCGTGGTGAACCAGATTGTGGTCCAAAGCCGGAATCTCAACATATGTAGTGTAATCGCATCTAGAGCAGGTATCGTAAGCATTCCAGCCGATCTCTGTACAGTTTGCTGCCTGTGCGTTGTGATGAACCAGATCGTGATCCAATGCCGGGAGCTCAACATACGTCGTGTAGTCACATCTTGAGCAGGTATCGTAAGCTTCCCAACCGATTTCCGTGCAGGTGGGCGCCTTAGCATCGTGGTGAACCAGATCGTGATCAAGAGCAGGAATCTCTACATAAGTTGTGTAATCGCATCTCGAGCAGGTATCGTAAGCATTCCAGCCCTTTTCGGTGCAGTTTGCGGCCTGAGCGTTGTGGTGAACCAGATCGTGATCAAGTGCAGGAATCTCTACATAAGTTGTGTAATCGCATCTTGAGCAGGTATCGTATGCATTCCAACCCTTTTCGGTGCAAGTTGCTGCCTGAGCGTTGTGGTGAACCAGATCGTGGTCCAAAGCCGGGATCTCAACGTATGTCGTGTAATCACATCTCGAGCAGGTGTCATAAGCTTCCCAACCGATTTCCGAGCAGGTGGGTGCCTTAGCATCATGGTGAACTAAATCATGGCCGAGGCCGGAAACCTCTCTCGTCTCGGAAATTCCGCAATGCTCACAAATACGGGTCTCTTCACCGGCCTCAGTACAGGAAGGTTTCGTCGTCAATTCCCAATTGCCAAAGGAATGGATACAATTGATCACCGTCGTTGAATCAAACGTATAGTTTACCGATGCAAGGGTAAATGCTGAATCAGAACTGTCTGCAGCATTCCAGATAACAAGCTCAACCGTGATCGATTTACCCACATTTGCCGCATTAACATTGAACAAACCGCAATCAAACGACTCGATATTGTTCAGCATGTCGTTGTAAGTTACTTCACCGAGGCCGGCAGCCTGAAGAAGGTATACGCTTTCTCCTGCAGCCGCATCGTTCGGGAAAAGGAACGCAATGCTGTAATCGTTTCCGTAACCGCTGTATTCGCCGAAAAGACCAAATGAATCCTTCTCAAAGGAATCGTTGAATGTTACACGATAGTCACACATCCAGTCTTTGTAAGCATCAAAAGTTGCCTGTTCCGGATCAATTGCACCAAACAAACGCTCTGAATTCAACTCTCCGATCATTTTCGGAAGAGTTTCAAAACCGTTATTAATATCATTTAAAATCACATCCGCGCGGGGCTCAATCTCGGTAACCTCAACCGAAGGATACTTCGGAATTACATGGTTGTTTGAATAAATAATCTCCTTACAAACTGCACATCTTACAACAACATCGTAAGAACCGTCCTCTGAGCATGTTGCAGCAATCTCATTCTCAATATGAGATTCGCCGGGAGTATGAAGTTTCTTGTCAACATCGCGGGTTTCGGTCTCGCCGCAATACTTGCAGACGCGGGTCTCCACACCTGTTTTCGTACAGGTAGACTCAGTCGTAACGCTCCAATCACCAAAAGAATGGATACAGTTGATTAAGGTCGCAGAATCAAACTCATGACTTATCTTTGCAAGGGTAAATGCAGTATCGGAGCCGTCTGCAGGATTCCAGATAACAAGCTCAACCGTGATCAATTTACCCACATTTGCCGCATTAACATTGAACAAACCGCAATCAAACGACTCGATATTGTTCAGCATGTCGTTGTAAGTTACTTCACCGAGGCCGGCAGCCTGAAGAAGATATACGCACTCTCCTGCAGCCGCATCGTTCGGGAAAAGGAAAGCAATGCTGTAATCGTTTCCGTAACCGCTGTATTCGCCGAAAAGACCGAACGAACCATTCTCAAAGGAATCGTCGAATGTTACTCGGTAGTCGCACATCCAGTCCTTATAAGCATTATAAGTCGCTTCCTCAGGAATAATTGCATTAAACAGACACTCTGCATTCAGATGCGCGATTGATTTCGGCAGAGGTGCAAAGCCGTTATGGATATCATTCAGAATAACATCCGTACGAGGGTCAAGTCCGGAAACCTCAACCGAAGGATACTTCGGAATTACATGGCTGTTTGAATAAATAATCTCCTTACAAACTGCACATCTTACAACAACATCGTAAGAACCGTCAGACGTGCATGTTGCAGGTATTACATTTTCCGTGTGAGACTCAGCGGGAGTATGCTGCTTCTTCTCAACATCGCGGGTTTCGGTCTCGCCGCAATACTCGCAGACGCGGGTCTCTACACCGGTCTTTGTGCAGGTGGGTTCGGTCGTTACAGCCCATTCGCCGAAAGAATGGATGCAGTCAAGCTGTGTTACAGCGTCAAATGTGTACTCCTCGGCTGCAATCACAATGCCTTCCGAAGCATCCGTACCGTCTTCCCAAATCACGAGTTCTACGCGCATTTTCGTTCCGAGATTGGATTCTTCGAGGTTAAATACGCCGCAGATAAACTCCTCAATGTTCTTATGAACATCATAATAGGTCACTTCGGTTAGTCCCGCAGCCTGGAGCAGCATAAGCGCTTCTCCCTGCGAGAAGGATGCAGGGCTAAGAAAAGCCGCTTCATATCCGGTACCGTAACCATCATACGCTCCGTAAAAACCAAAACTTCCGACCTCGATATTGCGGTCAAATGAAACACGGAAATCACTCTTCCATCCGTCATAATACTTAGCAACATCTGCAGCCGGGTCCAAAGCTTTAAAAGCATACAACGCAGAAACGGCCCGAACCGTTTTGGTGTCCGGGCTCATATCTGCGATATTTGTCAGCTGAATATTCTCCTTTGCGGCAGCCGAAGTGACTTCAGCTGCCGGAGGTTCGGGTGCGGGAATCGGTACCGCCTCGAATACTGCCTTATATACGGCATCCTCTGTTGCAAAGGTGATTGCCGGTGTCCATCCGGCAAATGTGTAAGTGAATTCGTCATCAGCCTGTTTCTCGGGAACATCCCCCTCATAAACAGGTTTCGAACCGTAAAGTACGTCTGTCGACTGAAGAACGGAATCCTGGTCTCCAAGGAACGTAACTTTACAGGTAACGCCGTTCATGCTCTTATAGGAACAGGAACGAACATCCGTATAGATGGTATGAAGAACTCTGTCCTTATCTTTATATACAAGATAAGCACGGATATATAAGGTTCTGCCGGGATCCGAAGTGGTCAGGTTATAGGTATAAATACCCCTGCGCTGCGAAATACCGGATTCTTTCTCATATACGTCAGCACCGCCGAGAACAAGGTTATCGGAAGCATCCTCGCCGCCGAACAGGGAACCGTTCGTGCCGTATACAAAACCGCTCTTGCTCAATACACAGTCATTCGGAACATAGAACTGCATAATCGTAGAAATTACATACAAATCACCGGACGAGAGCGACTGCTTTGACGAGAACATCTGCGTAATCGCAACAAGAGCATCCTGCTCAACTGCTTCTTTCGAGTATACAGCCTTCAAAGTAACCGTGTCCGTGTTACCTCTTCGGATGGACACCTTCTTATCATAACTGATAATCTGATCTTCAAGCATCCAGTAGGCAAATGTGTACTCCGACACTTCAGGCGCATTAACAACCTTCACCTCACCGATCGCAATGCTCTCGGATACACTGTCCGCAACAGCGGAATCACCGTCCGTATACTCAATATTCAGAGTATACAGTTCATTGCTTTCGTAATAATCAGGAACAATAACGATCGCATTTTTCTCTACCATAGCGGCATGGATGGACTCCGTAGTCGCTTCCGTCTTACTCGGGTTTCCGTTCGCATCGGCAATATACCAGCCTTTGAAAACGCTGCCCATCTTAATCGGGATCAGGTTCGGGAAATCAATATTATCGGAAACGGAATATGTTCTAGTTGAGAACAACTGGTTATACGCATTGCGGAAATATACTACGGCCCGGTCAGGATGATCCTCAAGCGGAGTATAATAAGCCAGAATGCTCGTATCTCCGGAAAGGATGAAAGAATAATCCTTAGCGGTAGAAACAATGTTACCGGACTTGTCAACCCAATAACGGAACTCCATCGCATCATCCGTATACGAAAGGAACATCTTCTCGCCGGAATTGAATCTCTTCGAATAAGATCCGATCTGGGAAGAATTATTCACCATATACTTTGAGCCGAATACTTCAAGATTGCAGAACGCAGAAGTATTCCGCTCGTACAAAGCAACCAGATCACGATCCTTCGTTACGGAAAATGTGTAATCCGCACTGTCACTCAGACTGTTGCTGAATGTTGTATCGGCAGCATCATACCAGCCGCAGAATACATAATTCACTCGGGGATACGCGATTACGGTAGCCTTTTCCTTATCGGAATACTCTCCTCCACCGGATACTTTGGCAACCGAAGAAGCACCGTCCTTCGATACAGCCGTAAGGGAAACGACATAAGAATCATCCGCATCATCCCCGGCCGAAGCGGCAGCCGGAAACATGATGACGGACAACATAAGAGCACAAAGAACCACTAAAGCTTTTCTCTTCAACGCAAACTGCATAAAACCTCCGTCTTTTCGACATACTCAACTGATTCGACTCACACACTGAATACATTTTGTCTTAACGACACGCTCAAATTCTGTCTTAACGACACGCTCAAATTCTGTCTTATCGACACGCTCAATAATATCTTCGAACACGATTACAAAAAACACGCAAAGGAGCGGCTTTATATGAGCCGCTCCTAATCAAGTTAAATAGCTACTTCAATTAAAAATTGCCCTGACCTTCCTGATTGCCCGGATCATTAGATTCCGTAACTACATCCTGCTCGGAAAATGTTACAATTTCAAGTTCCAATTCATCAAACAAATACTTCATGGACTTCAAAATCTCCTTTCAGTAGCTCATTGTAAACCGATCAAAGAATAATAATTCTCGGCTTTTGCATTATCACTGTACATTGTGACTACATTGCCTTCAGTGTCAGTATAAATCATGTAAGCACGAATGTAAAGTGTTTTCGAAGGATTCGGACCGGCACTTGCATTAAATGTGTATACACCGGAGTTCAGCGCAAGACTGGAGATGCTCTTTCTGGTGTTCTCAGCACCCAATTTAAGCTCATCAAGGTTGCCTGAATACCTATTATCAGCACTGAATACAAAGCCGACTTCGCGGATTGTACATCCTTCCGGAATGAAGTAACTCAAAGAAGTGGAAAGGATGTAGTTATCGCCGGACTTCGTAGCGAACATCTGTGTGATCACAATATTTGCATCAACATCAAACTCTTCCTCGGAATTAAATACCGCAGTAAGTTCGATTTCAGCACCGCCGATGGAAACAATCAGGTAAGAATCCTGGTTCGATACTACCGTCTTGCCGCCGTCCAGGCTCCAGTAATTGAATTTATCCGCATCGGTCAAGCCGAAAGCTTCGATCAGGTCACTGAGCTGGATTCTGACATTCTTACCTGCAGCATAGCTTACACCGGTAAGTGCATCATCCGTCAGAAGCTCGGTTCCGTTAAGAACGTTAACGGTAAGTGTGAACTCACCTGCATCCTGCGTTGCAGTATAAGTAGGAACAAGCTCACAGAAAGGAGTATCGGTTTCTGCAAGAGCAAGGATTGCCTGAGGCGTAGCTTCGGTCTTCGTTCCCTTGAACACCCACTTGGCAAAAGTAGCACCCATCTTAGTAGGAGCAATTCCGTCAAGGAAATCGGCAATATCATATTCATCATCGAAGTTACCGGTCTGAAGAACCTGACTGTAGGAATTCAATACAACGATACGAACGCTGTTCTGTGTGTTGGTCTTCGTAACAAGCTTGATCTTCGTCTCGCAGACAAATACGAACGAGTACTCTGCGCTTGTGCTTACAATGTTATCGGACTCGTTAGTCCAGTACAGGAAATCTTCACCGACATATTTAACGGTTACGGATTCACCGACAGATACTTCAAAGTCACCGTTAGCAACCTGTTCAACGGAATCATTTACCGTATAATGCTCACCTATAACATGAAGCGCAGCAGTTTCAATCAGGCACTCATATACAGCAACATAAGAAACATCGTTCTGAATATTGAAGGTATATTCCGGTAGCACGGAAACACAGTCTTCTCCGTCATACCAGCCGACAAATCTGTAATTCGTTACTTCCGGTGCGCTGATCGTAACGGAAGCTTTAAATACATAGTTGTCTCCGCCGCCGACAAGCGTTGCAAGACCCGTATTACCCTTTTCATCTTTAGAGGAAAGCTCAACGGTGTAAGGTCCGAGAAGCTCGGCAGGCTCGCCGAAGGTATAGGTAACAGGTTCGCAAAGATCAATGTATTCGGGTATTTCGGCACTGCCGTCCCAAATAACAAGTCTTACGGTCATATCGGTTCCGTAATTGGCTTCTTCCAAATTGAATGCACCGCATAAGAATTGTTGTACGTCATTCAGAATTTCCTTATAATCGCAAGGATTGAAAAGTCCATGCTCCATCATCAGGAAATCGGTATCAGCAACAAAATCAACATTCGGAATAATTACCAAACAATAATCTCCGTATTCACCGTACAGACCGATGGAATTCGCGGCAACATCATCCGAGAACGAAATGATAAAATCGCATCGCCAATCCTTATAGTATTCATACTGCTCTTCGCTGGGCATATCAGCAGTGTAAGAGAATAAGCACGGAATATCTGCAACAACGGAGAGTGAATCGGCAATCGGAACAAGCTGAGCACCGATTCCGCCATAAACCGTTGCGGTAGGAGGCTCGGGAACAATATCACGAAGTTCCGTTACGAATCCGATCTCATACTCGAAGGACTGAATCACTACTGCTTCGTCAATAACATCTTCGGAAGGATACATGATCAGTTCCACTTTGATGGTCTTACCGACGTTGTCCTCGGAAAGATTGAATATACCGCAGGAAAACTCTTTTACAACATTATAAATATTATCATAGGTGCAGAACCCGGAATCGCCGAGAGCACGAAGAAGATATACTTTCTCATCTGCGGAAAGTTCATTCGGGAATACAAACGTTCTCTCAAGCTCACCATACGCTCCGTATAGACCGAAAGAACCGCCATCCATAGAGGAGTCAAAGCTTACTACGAAATCGCAAAGCCAATTCTGATAGTAATTGAACTTATCTTCCGTAACCTCGTCAGCCGTAAACTTGCCTGCATACTCAACATCAGTAAGCTGACCGGTAAGTTCATAGCTCATATCATATACTTCAACATTCTGAGGAGCCTCAATCTCTTCAAAGGAGGCAGTAGGAAGAGCGGGAACGATCTCGGTAAGATCGCCGAACTTATATTCAAACTCTTCAATGACTACAGCATCATCAACGGAACCGTCTTCCGGCCACATGATGAGCTGAACTTTCATGGTCTTGCCCTTGTTAGACTCATCCAGATTGAATGCGCCGCAATCAAAGGTTCCTACGATATTCTTAACGAAATCATAGGTGCACAGACCTTCTTCATCAAGAAGCGTGGTAAGAAGCAATACCTTCTCTCCCGCGGTAAGGGCATTCGGATAGACAAATGCCACATCGTATACAACATTGCCGTTGTCGTATGCGCCCCAGAGACCGAAGGAGCCGGCATCGATAGCGCTGTCAAACGTTACTGCGAAATCACAGTTCCAGTTCTTGTAATAATCAAACTGCTCTTCGGATACATCGTCTGCTTCAAAACGTGCAGCCTGACCGATATTTACGAAATTGTCGGTGGTTTGTCTTGTAACAACATCGGTCAATGCAACATCCTGAGGTGCCTCGATACTTGTTACCGTAGCGGTAGGAAGCTCAGGAGCAATCTTAGTGAGTTTTGTAAGATCATCAAAGTTATAATCGAATTCTTTGATTACCTGCGCTTCATCCACAGAACCGTTTTCGGGCCACATGATGAGCTGAACTTTCATGGTCTTGCCCTTGTTAGACTCATCCAGATTGAATGCGCCGCAGCTCAAAGAACCTACGGTATTCTTTACGAAATCATAGGTGCACAGCCCCTCTTCGCCGAGAAGGTTTGTCAGAAGCAGAACCTTCTGTCCTTCCGTAACGGCTTCCGGATAAACAAATGCCACATCGTATACAACCTGACCGTTGTCGTATTTGCCCCAGAGACCGAAAGACTCGGCATCAATGGCACTGTCAAACGTAACCGCAAGATCACAGTTCCAGTTCTTGTAGTACTCAAACTGCTCATCGGAAACATCGTCCGCATCAAACTTAGCCGCATTGGCAATGTCAACATAATAATCCGTTGACTGTCTTGTCGCAATGTCGGTTAAAACAACGTCCTCAAGCGGAGCAATCCACGTCAAAGTAGCGGTAGGAAATGCCGGAGGGAACTCACGAAGAGCCTTTTTTTCGGCAAACTCATAAGAATAGGTCTCGATTACAACGGCATCATCCGGGGTACCGTCTGCCGGCCACATAACAAGTTCGATTTTCATCGTCTTGCTAATGTTGTCATTATCAAGGTTAAATGCTCCGCACTCGAAAGAACGGATAACATTCAGTAATTCATAATACTTAGGAGCCTCGATACTCGTGAAAACCTTATCGGTAAGAAGAAGGACCTTCTCGCCTTCCTCAAGTGCCTTCGGATAAACAAACGAGGCTTCCAAAACAGCATCATTGAAGTCGTATTTGCCCCAGAGACCGAACGAATCGGCATCAACGTCAGAGTCAAAAGAAATCGCGTAATCACATATCCAGTTACGATAATGATTGAACTGCTTCTCGGTTACTTCGTCCGCCGTAAATCTGACAGCCTTTTCAACGTCAGCAACGTACTTGGTCTCTTCCAACGTTTCGGTATCATATACGCGAACTCCTTCGGGAGCGTTAATATCATCAACCGTAGCGGTAGGAGTATTGTAAGCATATTTAATAAACAGTTCATTATCTCCGGATTCGGAAACCGTCATGCTGGTATGCTGCGAACGCTTTACCAGATGACCGTTAACGCCCGTGGCATGCTCCGGATAATCATCGCTTTTGATAACGGATCCGATCGAAGCTTCACCGATCACGTCCTCCAAAACCTTAACGGTCTCATCAGACTCAAGAACAAAATGAATGGTAAATTCCTTTACGCCTGCCGGAATATTGATTTCAGGATGCTCAGCGGAAGAAGGTTTATTTCCGGAAACGCTGGCTTCGTCTTCAATAATAATGCTGGTGCCTTCGGAAGCATACAGACCGCCGCCGAGACCGGTCTGGTTGCCCTTTGAAAAAGCCGTATTGTTTGCAATGCAGGCATCTTCACCGATAAATACGGAGCCTTCCTCTACATAAAGACCGCCGCCGCATCCGCCGGCATAATCCTTCTCCATATAACTGCAAGTGTTATTGCAGATGGTGCCGCCCAAAAGATAAAGGTCGCCGTTTTCAACATAAATGCCGCCGCCGTTTGTTTTACAAAGACGTGTCTGAATCGTAACGCCGTCTACCGTCCAAGTGTTCACTCCGCTTGTTCCCTTATTGTAGCCGCCGGTAATCTTACCGCCGCCTGCGGAATCGGTAATGGTAAGCTTAGCACCGTTACGGAGCCAGATAACCATACCTGCGGAATGATACTCTCCCTCTTTCGGGAAAGCTCTGCTGATAGTATGTCCGTTCAGATCGATTTCCGTATCCTTCTCGATCAAAACAGGTCCGATATTATCGTAATACGGATACATACCGGCCTCTTCCGTATAATGGACAATATTCAAAGCAGCCTTCTTATCCCTGTCAGACTCATCTTTACTGATCTCATCGGAAAAATCGGCCGTCAGTTTGAATTTTCCCCCTTGATACAAAGTGGATAGAAACTCTCCCCATGTCAAATCGCCGCCAAGTTCCGTGACGGCATCATTGGCAGGAGCCGCAGCACTTGCTGTATTAACATACCCGAGCGAGGTCAGCAAAGTGCAGATCATCGCCGCACAAACCAACGCGGCAACCACTCTTTTTGTAACGCGACTCAAAAAATGCATAAATTATGCTCCTTATGGATTTTTATAATTGAATAGCCCGAAAGCTATCTCAATTCGGTTTTACCGCCCATATACGGTCTCAGTACCTCGGGGATCCTTACGGAACCGTCGGCCTGCAGGTTGTTCTCAAGAAATGCGATCAGCATTCTGGGCGGAGCAACAACCGTGTTGTTTAATGTATGGGCAAAATACTTATTGCCGTCAGAACCCTGTACGCGGATCTGCAGGCGGCGTGCCTGCGCATCACCGAGCGTAGAGCAGGAACCGACTTCGAAGTACTTCTTCTGACGGGGAGACCATGCCTCGACGTCACAACTCTTAACCTTCAGATCGGCAAGATCGCCGGAACAGCACTCAAGCGTACGTACCGGAATGTCCATGGAACGGAACAGATCTACCGTATTCTGCCAGAGCTTGTCATACCATTTCATGCTGTCTTCGGGTTTACAGATGACGATCATCTCCTGCTTTTCGAACTGATGGATACGGTATACGCCGCGCTCCTCAATTCCGTGAGCACCCTTTTCCTTACGGAAGCAGGGGGAATAGCTCGTAAGCGTAAACGGAAGCTTTTCTTCCGGTGTGATCGTATCAATGAACTTACCGATCATGGAATGCTCACTTGTACCGATCAGATAAAGGTCTTCACCCTCGATCTTGTACATCATGTTCTCCATCTCGGCAAAGCTCATAACGCCGCTTACCACTTCGCCGTGGATCATGAACGGAGGAACAACGTATGTAAAGCCGCGGTCGATCATGAAGTCTCTCGCGTAAGCGATTACTGCGGAATGAAGTCTTGCGATGTCGCCCATCAGATAGTAAAATCCGTTGCCGGCAACTCTTCTCGCGGCATCCAGATCGATTCCGTTAAACCGCTCCATAATCTCGGTATGGTATGGAATCTCGAAATCCGGAACAACGGGCTCGCCGTACTTCTGGATCTCTACATTCTGGGAATCGTCCTTTCCGATCGGAACGCTCGGATCGATGATGTTCGGAATGACCATCATGCGCTTTTTAACTTCCGCGGAATACTCTTCCTCAAGCTTCTCCAGCTCGGCAAGGCGTGCGGAGAACTCGTTGACCTTGGCTTTCATTGCCTCGGCCTCTTCCTTCTTGCCCTGCGCCATCAAAGCTCCGATGGACTTGCTGATTTTGTTGCGGTCTGCACGAAGCTGATCGGCTTCCTGCTTCGCGGCACGATTCTTACGGTCCAGTTCGATGACCTCGTCTACAAGAACCAGTTTCGCATCCTGAAACTTCTTGCGGATATTTTCTTTTACAACTTCGGGATTCTCCCGAACAAATCTGATATCTAGCATATCACTACCTCTGAAACCACTCTACTTAGTATTCCATGAATGAACACAAACATGCAGTTATTATAGCACTACAAGGGTAGATTTTCAAGCGCAAACGCTATCAAAATTTCACATTTTCGTCACAAAACTGTATATATAAATTTTGTTTTAATGCTTTTTTAATGAAGAAACAATTGAAAAACACGGGGCAATAAATTATAATACAGATAAAATTCAGAAAGAAAATGCGGTTTTTGAAAACCGATAAGAATAATTATGTTTCCTTTTCCTATTATTTTTTTCTTGATAGTTTTCGCCATAATGCGGAATCAGGCCAATGAGCGTAAGAAAATCAACCGCGGCCGCAATCCGTATTCCGGAGGGTATTCCGCGCAGCAGCGTCAGCGTATGCAGGAACAGATGCGGCGCCAGCAGGAGCTGCTGAACAACCTTCGCCAGATCCAGTCTCCCGGCAATACGAACCCGTACAGCAACCAATACCGTCAGCAGAGCGGATATGCACGTCAGAATCCGTATGCGGGTTACGGACGCATGACCAACTACGGTGCTCCGATCATGCCGGCAACGACTCCTACCGCTTCGGTGAACAACTACGGTCTTCCCTCCGCTTCCAGAAAGCGTAAGAAGATCGTCAAGAAATTCAGCGACAATTTCGGATTGAATCTGACAAGCAACGATATCGAGCAGATTGTAAGTGCTTCTTATATGAATACAAACTGGGCGCGCGAAATCTGTTTTATGAACCGCAAATACGAAACGGTTTACGAATGGTTCGGTACCGGTCTCCAGTGGCTGAAAGCTTATTTGTATGCTTTTCCGCTCCAGCAGATCTCTACCGACTTCAATATGCAGGAACAGATCGTTTACGCGGCATACGACCAGGTCTTCTCCGATGTTCTTTCAAGACCGGGCATCACGGTTTCCGAAGCAATCTGGGAAATCAATGCGAAGTACTTCACGCAGTTTGATGAATCCACCTTCATGATCGCATACCGGTTTATGGAAGCAAAGGGTAAGAAATACGCTCTTAATATCGGAACCGTCGTAAAGGAATCGAGCGACATCGACGATCTTCTTTCCAAATACGAACAGACCGGAACTCCGATGCGGTAAGGATTCTGCGATACGGACAATCGATTATATCAAAAAAAACAACTCCCCTGTTCCGCAGGGGAGTTTCTTTATCTTCGGATCAATTGTTCATAAGGTATGTCTCCGCCGAAAAGCGACAATGCGCTTCCGATCGTATAATCAAGCCTGCCGCCTGAGATTTCTTCTATCATCCGCACGTCGTCCATCGAATGGATTCCGCCGGCATAGGTGATACGGTTGCGGCCTTTGTAGTTTGAAAGCAGTCTGATCAGACTCTTATCGGGGCCCTTCCGCTTTCCTTCCACATCAACGCCGTGGATTAAAAATTCATCGCAATACTTTGTCAGTTTATTCAGAAGCCTAAGCCCGACTTTGGTCTTTGTAATATGCTGCCAACGGTCGGTCGCGACATAATATACTCCACCGACCTTCTTACAGCTCAAATCGATCACAAGATGCTCCGGACCGATTATTTTACAGATCTTCTCCAAACGTTTCTGATCAAACTCTCCGCCCGGGAACAAATAACTCGTTACAATCACGTGACTGGCTCCGAGTTTCAGGAATTCCGCGGCATTCTTGTCCGTAATCCCTCCGCCGATCTGAAGTCCTCCCGGATATGCCTTCAATGCAGCTTCCGCGCGGCTTTTTGTTGCCTCGAAGAATTCCGTCCCTTCTTTATTGAGAAGAATAATATGACCGCCTTTTAAACCGTCTCTTTGATACATCTTCGCATAGTCGGCCGCGCTCAGTTTCGATACGAAATTCTCTTCGGCAAATGAGCCCGCGTCCTTTAATGAGCCGCCGACGATCTGCTTTACGCTTCCGTTATGAATGTCAATGCATGGTCTGAACATATTCCTTCATCCTTGTTTTTATTGTTCCGATACCGGTCTACTTATGATACGGCTCGTTGCTGCTGATACGGCACGCCCGGTAGATCTGCTCAAGCAGGATAACCCGCATCAGTTGGTGCGGGAACGTCATATCCGAGAAACTGAGCTTCATGTCCGCTTTCTTAATGACCTCCGGCGCAAGACCGAGCGAACCGCCGATAATAAACCGGATATGGCTGTACCCATCCAACTTAATCTTCTCTATCTTTCGGGCAAATCCGACCGAATCGGTCTTGTTTCCGTCAATGCATAAAGCAATCTTATACGAGTCGTCGTTCAGCTGTTTTAAAATGCGCTCGCCTTCAACCGAAAGTACCTGTCGTTCTTCGGCTGCCGACGCGTTATCAAGCGTCTTCTCGTCCGCGACTTCCCAAACGTCAACCGTGACGTATTTGCCGAGACGCTTCACATATTCCGAAACCGCGTCGCGGTAGAACTGTTCTTTGATCTTACCGACACAAACTATCGTAATCTTCATGCAATACCTTCCGCCGATTTAAACCGGCTCATTTTCCTTCTTTCTTAAGCGGCGTGATCTTCACCTGGTAAACCATCTTGTGCTTACAGGAAAGAATGTCAAACACATAGCCGCCGTAAGGGATAACCGCCTTTTCGTTGTCGGCGGGAACATGATCGAGAAGCGAAGTCAGAAGTCCGTTCAGCGTTTCGAAATTGTCGCGGTCCGTTTCGGTCACTTCCCAATCCGGAAGCTTCTCCATCAGTTCTTCAAGCGGCATGCTGCCTTTCACGAAGAGCGCGTCACCCTTCTTCTTGGCAACGACCTCTTCTTTATCATATTCGTCCTGAATATCGCCGACGATCTCCTCAAGAATATCCTCCATGCAGACGATTCCGGACGTCTGTCCGTACTCGTCGATAACAACCGCCATGTGAATCTTCTTACGCTGCATCTCATCAAAAAGCGTATCAAGAGGAAGAGTCTCGGGTACGCAGAACGGAGCACGCGCAATATCCGAAAGCGGTGTGTTGCGGTCGCCCTCAAGGTATGCAAGCATAACGTCCTTCAGATACAGGATTCCGATGATGTTATCATTGGTCGTATCATACAGCGGATAACGCGTGTAATTGCAGTGCAGCATGTGATGCAGCGCCTTTTCCATCGAAGTATCCTTCGAGATTGCATCCATCTTACTGCGGTGCGTCATGATGTCTCTTGCCTGCGTGTCGGCAAATTCCATGATATTCGAGATCATCTCGACTTCGCCTTCTTCCAGCGCGCCCTGGTCCTTATAATCATTTACGATTGATAAGATTTCCTCGTCGGCATCCTCTTCCGTCTTCTGCTTTTTGATCAGGTCGCGAAGTCTTGCAAGAAGGCCCTTATTCTCGTCCATTTTCCTCTCCTTAAACCGGCTTTTCGGCTATCCGCCTTATGCCGCACTTATTTCAAAACCATTCCGACCGCGTCCGCGATATCTCCGGCCATCGTTCCGTAACTGCCGAGCCGTTCGCGACAGTAATCGCCGGCAAGTCCGTGTATGAATACCGCAGTGCTGGCCGCCTGCTCCATCGTAAGGTCGGTCGCCGCCATTGCACCGCATACGCCCGCAAGCACGTCACCGCTGCCGGCAGTCGCCATTGCTTCGTTGCCGCTGTGATTCAGATAGAATCCGTTCCGCCCGATCACCATCGAGCAGGCATCCTTCCAAACCCATACGAACTCACAGTATTTGCGGATCATCTTGGCAAGCACCAACGGATCCTCTTTCAGCTCCGCAACCGAAATATTGAGAAGCCTGCTCATCTCGCCGGGATGAGGCGTAATGATCGTATCATCGGGAAGCCAGTCATTCAAAAGATTCAGCCTGTGCTCGGGGTCCTTGCTCATTCGGTCCAGTCTCGCAGCAAGGATATTAAGCGCGTCCGCATCGATCACAAGCCGCTTGCCGTATTGAATTGCGATATCCAAAAGGCGTTCCGCTTCGGTGTCGGTTCCGAGCCCCGGACCGATCACGATCACGTCGTCAAATCCTTCAAACGGATTATCAAGCGGATATACTTCCTCTCTCGTTACCGAAACAGCCTCCGGACAATTCACATGAAGCACGTTAAGTGCACCCTTCGTACTGATGACGCGTACAAGTCCGGCACCGCTCCTGTACATTGCCTTAGCGGCAAATGTGGCGGCTCCCGGCATGGAATCACAACCCGCGACAAGCGAAATCTTGCCGAAGCTTCCTTTATTGCCGTCCGGCCTGCGCTCCGGAATGCGGCAGTCCGATACGGAATCAAACGTTACATACTCCGGATTATCATCAATCTCGGGAAGTCCGATTTCCGCTACGATCACCTTGCCGGCGTATTTTCGTCCGGGATACAGTAAAAGCCCGCTCTTCCGGTAGGAAAATGTGACCGTCACATCGGCGCGAAGCGCGCTTCCGAGAACTTTGCCGCATGTGGCGTCAACGCCCGAAGGCATATCGATTGCGAGCACTCTCGGACGGTTCGCAAGACGGTTGATCCGGTCAAAAACATGCTTGATCTCACCGGAAACGTTCCGGTTCAGACCGATTCCGAAGATTCCGTCAATGATCAGGTCGTATTTGCCGTATTCCGGCAGATTGGCCGTATGATTGTAAACTTCGTAAGGGAAACCGTAAGACTGCAGCAGCTCCCACTGTTCGGTCAGCTCCCTGCAGTTCTGATCGAAATAAAACGTCATGAAATCGCACGAAACGCCGTGGCCGAGAAGAAGCCTTCCCGCGGCAACCGCATCGCCGCCGTTCTTGCCGGCGCCGACCAGAATCAAAACGCGTTTTGCATTGCCCGCTTCCTTCACAACCGCAAGCGCGGCATGTTCCATCAGAAGCGCAGACGATATTCCGTGATTGGCAATAAAGGATGACTCAAATGACTTCATCTGTTCCGCCGTAACGACTCTGTTTCCGAATCTTTCTCCCATAGAAGCCTCCCCTTTTATGATGGATCCGACTTATTTCGTAATCTTGCTTCCGCCCCACTCGACGACGGTAAATCCCACTCTTTCCGGCGCAGTCAGCTGCTGGGCCGGAATGTCCACTGCTTTCTCACTCGGATAATAGGCCATAAACACGCGAATCACCGTATCCGGCTCCGGACTCACATCAAGCACCGCACAGTCCGTATATGCTTCCTTCTGGAAACTGATCACATTGTAAGCGTTACCTTCCATATAGGGCAGCCAATACACGATGAACTCGTTCGCCTCACGCCTCGTAAGACCGAGTTTTTCAAGCGCTTCTTCCAGGAACCCGGCCGTATCGCTGCCCTTTACGCAGAAGCCTTCGGACATGTCATAATCATTATTGTCCTCACCTTCCCAGTATAGGTAGTTATATTTCTTTCCATCGGAATCGGTCAAAGTTCCGTCAGGTTCCGCCGTTACATTCCATCCATTCTTGTAAGAAGGATAGGTTACGGTGAATCTGCCCTTGTAATCCAGTTTAACACTGACATTTGTCGGTTCTTCCGTATAAAGGTAAATTACCGGTTTTCTTTTCGTCAGCGACTTTATCTTAATTCTTCGTTCAATTCTGTCTCTTTCAAAAATACAAATAAATACCAAATAAACTGCAAAAAGAATTAACGCGGCAATAATGATCCGCTTAATGATCTTATATGCTTTGGTGTTCTTTCGGTCTGCTTTCTTCTGAAGCTTCTTTTTCTTAAGTTCCTCTTTCTCGAGCTCACGCTGTATGCGCTGCTCTTCGGTCATATAGAATTCGTCTTCCATAAATCCATCTCCCCTATACATTCATAACAAATAGCCAAACAAAAAGCGGCATTCCATTAATATTATATGGGCTTGCGTCACATGCGTCAAGCATGGTTGCATTTTCCGGCGGAATCCGTTAGAATGGGTAAGGCATTTAACAACTCAGAACAGGATTACCCCTATGATACTTCAGGTTAACAATATAAAAAAGGCATTCGGCGAGGAAGTCATTCTCGACGGCGTATCGTTTCTGATGAACGAGCACGACAAGGTTGCTCTCATCGGCCGGAACGGCGCCGGCAAGACTACGCTCCTTCGGATCATTCTCGGCGAGCTGAATCCCGACGAAGGTGATATCCTTCTCAACAAGGATATTTCGGTCGGCTATCTTTCGCAACATCAGGAAATGGAAGGCGACCGCGGCATCTATGACACCGTTATCGATGTAAAGAAGGACCTTCTCGCTGTGGAAAGCCGTCTCAGAGAAGTCGAAGAGACCATGAAACACCTTTCGGGCGACGAGCTTAGCGAAGCCTATAAGGAATACGAGCGTCTGAATCATACCTTTGAACAGGCAAATGGGTACGCTCTCCGTTCCGAAGTGACCGGTATCATCAAAGGTCTCGGTTTTACACAGGAAGAATTCGACAAGCCCGTTTCTCAGCTGTCCGGAGGCCAGAAGACGCGTGTTGCTTTGGCGCGCATCCTTCTCTCCTCTCCGAAGCTTTTAATCCTCGACGAGCCGACCAACCACCTTGATATCGCAAGCATTGCATGGCTTGAAGGCTTCCTTTCGCAGTATAAGGGTGCCGTTTTGATCGTCTCCCACGACCGATATTTCTTAAACCGTATCGTTAACCGTGTCGTGGAGATTGAGCACAACCGCTCGATGACCTATATCGGAAACTACGATGAGTTCTACGAGAAGAAGGCGCAGATCCGCGAGGCGGAGCGACGTCAGTACCTTAATCAGCAAAGAGAGATCAAACATCAGGAGGAAGTAATCGAAAAGCTCCGCTCTTTCAACCGTGAGAAGTCCATCAAGCGCGCAGAAAGCCGTGAGAAGATGCTCGCTAAGATCGAACGTGTGGAGAAGCCTCTTGAAGACGAACAGGGCATGCGCATCCATCTGAAGCCGCGTATGGAAAGCGGCAAGGACGTGCTTACCGTTACGGATCTGGCGAAATCCTTCCCCGGCAAACCCCTTTTTAAGGGAATCAGCTTCTTGATCAAAAAAGGCGAGCGCGTTGCTCTCCTCGGGGAAAACGGGACCGGAAAGACGACCATGCTCAAGATCATCCGCGGTTTGCTTCCTGCCGATGCGGGTACGGTCCGCGAGGGAGCCAAGGTCTCCATCGGCTACTACGATCAGGAACAGCAGAACTTCAATGAAAAGAATACCGTGTTCGAAGAGATCAGCGACGATCATCCGGACATGAACAATACCGAGATACGCAATACGCTTGCTTCGTTCCTTTTCACGGGCGACGACGTATTTAAGCCGATATCAACATTGAGCGGCGGCGAACGCGGACGTCTCTCCCTTGTAAAGCTGATGCTTTCGGAAGCCAATTTCCTGCTTTTAGATGAGCCGACCAACCATCTCGACATAACGAGTAAGGAAATTCTCGAAGAAGCGCTCCGCGGATACGAGGGAACGGTCTTCTATGTGTCCCACGACCGTTATTTCGTTGATAAAACAGCAACAAGGATACTTGACCTGACGCATGAACAGATACTCTCCTACGAAGGCAATTACACGGATTATCTGAACCAGAAGGAACGTAAGGAAGCCGCTGCGGGATTCAACATTTCATCTGCCGACAATAACGCGAAAGAACCGGAAACCGCAGCAAAACAAAACTGGAAGGACCAGAAGGCCCGCGAAGCCGAGGAACGCAAGGTCCGAAACCGTATTGCAAAACTCGAGGAGCAGATTGCTTCCTGCGAGCAGCGGATTTCGGAAATCGATGAAGCGATGCAGCAGCCCGAAATATGTACCAATTCCTATGAGCTGAACCGCCTTACCGAAGAGAAATCCGCAGTTGAGGAAACCCTTCTCACTGCCATGACGGAATGGGAAGAACTGCAGTAAAAACGAATACCACCGATCATACGAAATGACCGGTGGTATTTTTATTTCTATAAGTTTCTGCAATCAGGGACCGACGAGCGGCATATTGATATCTCCGGAATTTGTGATAACATCATCGACATCAATCGTGACTACTTCCCATTCCACTGCTTCAAATGCTTCCATATTCTTCGCCTTTCTTATCGGTTATAGTTAAATGCCGCCATATAATAGTTATAATATGCGGACATCGCACGCAGCTGCTGAGCGTTAAGCGTATAACTGTTCATAAGGGCATTCACATAATACATTGCAGATGCCGAAACGGTTGCCGAACCGCGATTCGTCTCAATCGTAAGCGTGTATGTCTTTCCAAGATTCCTCGGTCCGATATTGGAAATCGTGAACACGTAATACTGATCCCCGTTTACAGTGCTCATCTGATATCCGCCGGAAGCCATAGAAACCCCATCGGCAAGCTTCACATATATCTTCAGCGCCGTACGGCTGTTAAGCGTAAGAGTAATTCGAACATCCTCAATTCCGGACTGACCGAATTCCTTCGTTAAGGCGTATTCCTCAAGCCCGGCAAACGCATCATCCACATCCTCATCCTCAAGATACTTTGCGGGTTCCGCCACGGCATTATGGGTTCCATTATCCTTCCATCCGGAATGCTGGAAATAATAGCCGTAATCAAGCAGAGCGTTTACCATTGCCACATTTTTCTCACCGTACAGATCCGGATTGCTCTGAATGGCACAGATATAATCGAGAGCACAGTAAGTATCCTCAACCGAAGAGTCATTCCCGTAATACAGCGTCGCCGTTATCGTATCTTCGATTTCAAGCGAATTGATGAAGAACGTAAAGAGGTAACGGTTAACCGACGGATCGGATGTATCCTTTACCGCCTCGCTGAACGGTACCGTCAAAGTACGTCCGTCCGAAGATTTGAAATCAACACGAACATTCGATACATTCAGGTTTTCGGGAATGTCAACACCGAATACTACTCCGATCTCGTCGGACAGACGAAGTGCATGTCCGTCAAACCGCGGTTTGATGACAGTCGATTTCTGCGGGAAGATAAATATGATTCCCTTGAACTTATTGTTAAACTGGGTTCCGCCGAACCGCAGGCTTTTCTCCGTAATACTGCATGTCGAAAGCCTTTCCATAATGTACATCGAGCCCTGACGCGTGATTTTGACATCATTGGTACTGTTTTTGTCAAGATCAAGCACCATGTTGTTGTCTTCATCCAATCCTTCCCGAATCAATCCTCTCATTATCAGGCAATCGATTGCTTCCAATTGCGAACGATTCAGCCGGGTCTTTCCGTTGTTCGAAAGATCGATTGAAACAAGCATGTCCGAGAGCGTAAGCTCCTGCATTTCACTCGCGTAATCCGTTTCATAACGGCCGGTAATCTGTTCCGCGATAATGTACACTCTGTAATCCTTGCCCCAGACCTTATCGGTAAGTTCCGTAGGAAGATAGAAACTGCCCCTTGTCTGAGCCTGGATTTCTCCGGAAATGTTAACCGGTCCGTAATACTTAAGATCTTCAATCTTTAAAAAAGAATTCTCATCCTTGGTTGTAATAATATAAGACAGTTGATTCACATCAGGAAGATCCTGACCGTGTAATTCATAATCGAATTCCACTTTGTCACCTACATGCATGAATGTACCGGTTGTCAGTTCAATCCTGGGATTATGCAGCGTCAGGACATACATTGATCCGTACAGGTCATCAATCTTGCCGCTTGCAGCCGTCATCATAATGACGGAATCTTTCCGAATGGCATACGCAGGCGCAACCCCATACGCTTCATTAACCTGAACACCGAGGAAACCATTCCTGCCGCGGGTACCGGAAATAATTCCCCAATACATCACGTCGCCGTCCGAATACTCCGTGCTTCCGCCGCCGTTTCTCGTCCACGGACCCGAAAGCTGGTAGCTCGGACCTCTCAACGAATGATTCCAATTTCGGGGAAAATCACTGATAATCCGGCTGGCTTTGGAAGGATCGATCAATGCGCTTGTATACCCGTATTCCTCATTCATAAGGTCTTCAACATCTAAAACAAAAATCTTCTCACCGTCAAGCGGAACATAACCGCTTTCTATAAATACTTCCTCATCAATGTTGCCCGGATGGTCATGCGCCTCAGTATATGCCGGAATAATTGCTTCCTTCTCGGTCTGCGTAAAGACACCTTCCTTATTGAGGAACGCATCTCCGTTCAGCTGCGCTTTCAGAGTCGAATCATCCCAGTCACAGGTTGTGGGCGACTCATTAAACGGAAGATACATAAGCACGCTGTCGCTTTGCAAAAGGATTCCCTCACCGCTTCCCTGTCCGATCCAGCAGGAATTGTCCAGAACACGGCAGCTGGTTGAAAAGCCGTCATAATGACCGTAAATGATATAAGATCCCTTCCAGAAATCGTCCTCGGACTGAGGCGTTGCCGGCGGAGCCAGATATCTGGTCCCGAGTCTTGTATTGGAACTGTTCTTTCCGTCGAAACTCTCCAGATTAATCGGATTAACTCTTGCAAGATTGCTGCAGTAATCGGTTTCATACATGCCGTTAATATCTTCGGCAATAATGTAAACATAAAAATCAGAATTCAATCTTCTTCCCGATACTTCATCAGGAAGATTGAAGCTCAGACGGTTCACTTTCGAAGCACCGAGAACCGGAATCTTACCGTACGCAATGATCACGTTTTCAGAGCTCAGCATTTCCAGATTGTTTCGTACGATCACATAAGAGAACTGGTCTACATTACCCGAATTCTTACCCGAAAGGGTATAATCCATCGTCATTTTCTTTCCGCTGACGGTTGCCGCAGTCAGCTTCAGATTGATCTCGGGATCGATAACGGTAAGCTTATACTCCGTGTCATTATCTCTGAGTTCCCCTTTAATTGCCGTGGCAAATGCGACTTTATCATAACTGAGATACATTGCGGGAGAAACACCGTTCAATTCCGCAACGCTGTCCACACTGAGACCTTTACCGTTCGATTTCATGATACCGGCAGTATACCCGGTAACCGGGCCGGTACCCAATACATCAACAGTCCGGACGCCCGCACCGTTTCGAACCCACCAGGATGTGGTTCCGTCATCATATGCGGTATGTTTCTCGCCGTAGAATAAGTTGTCGAGGACATATCCGGTGTGGTTGTATAAATCCTGAACGTCAAGAAGGAATATTTGATCGCCGTTAAGTCCAACCTGTTCCGTAAAGGTTGAGGCCGCCTGCTGGGCATTTCCCTCAAAGGGAGCGTTATCGGTATATGTGTACGAGTAAATGGCGCTCTTCTCTGCATCCGTGAAAACGCCGGGTTTATTTAAAAACGTACTGCCGTTCAATGCCAGCCGTATTTCACTGTACTGCCAAACATCTCCGTTTTGCGTATCGGGTGCAGGGTTGTACCGCATACGGAACAGCACTTCATCACTGTCAACGAGCAGTTTTCCATCCTTGTTATCCCGCTCAAGAGCCCGGTAAGCAACCGGCTGACCGTTGTATTTGCCGTACCAGATAAGGCTTCTGTGAAAGTTTCTGTTTGTGTAATCAAATCTCGGTGTTTCGATATCCCAGATACCGAGCATCGTATTATCAGCCGTCTTGGTGAAAGTTGCCGGAGTATTCAGAAATACCGGTCTGCTTGCGTAATCGGTTTCGTATTTGCCGTTGATATCTTCGGCTGTTATATAAATGCAGTAATCTTCATTCCAGGTTCCGCTCACACTGCTCGGAATGGTAAAGCTGTAAAGGTCTCCGTCCTTTGTAACCTCACCGTATGCGAGCATGGTCTGAGGCTCGCCGAAAAGGGTTCCGTAGTTCCATCCGTCCTTTGTAATGAAATAACGGATTCTCGGAGGATCGGATTCATTAAAGCCGCCTACAATTCCCTTAAAGGATACCGTATTACCGTTTCTCTGAATATTTCGAGGGGTGATCGACAGCTTCTCATCGATAAGCGTAAGCTTATACTCTGTTCCTACCTCACCGAAAGTTCCCTTAACAGCAGTTGAGAACAGTACTCTCTCGCTGTCGATATTCATCGCGGGAGAAACCGCACCGTAAGGTTCATTAGGCTGCCAACCGGAGTAGCCCAATGTCGAATTCGCCAAACCGACGAAAAATTCCTCTTCTCCCATGTCTTCATCAGCCGCAATATCCATGGAACGAAGCCACCAGCTGGAGTATTGTATTCCGTCCGGTCCTATTTTACCATGATTCAATACACCGTCATACGTTAATTCCGTATCATAGTATCCGTATTGAGGATTTAACACATCCTCAATTCCGAGAAGAAAGACTTTATCTCCGTACAGGCCGACATATTTCTTATACCGGGACATTGCTTCCATATTAATCCCCGATAAATCTCCGCCGCCTTCAAAGGTGCTCTCTACGATAGCATCCCATTCCGTATCCGTAAAGCCGCCGAATTCAAAGAAATACTCGCCGTTCAGATAATCACGCAGATCACTGGTCTTCCAGACACTGGATCCGGTACCGACACCGTTTTCGATTTTGCCGTCATAAGAATGGAAATAGAGCCCCCTATCACAGTCTAAGAGTATGGTTCGGCCGTATTCCTTATACTTCTGCGTATAAAAATCGAGAATTCTGTAACGTACAGGACTTCCGTTGTATTCTCCGTAATACAGGTAGCTGCCCTGCCAGGGAGAATCCTTGGTTGCCGGAACAACCGGCTTTGCAAAGCCGTTAGCTCCCAGCTGCGTATTACTTACTGTTTTTTCAAACGTCTGCTCAGGCGATGCCTCAGCGGCAGGAAATGATATCCCGTACAGCATCGGTACGGTGATCACTGCCGCAAGAAATACCGAAGTAAAACGTCTGAAAAGATTTCTGACTGCACCCTTCATACTGCTCCTCCTTATCCTTATTAAAGACCCCTGAAAACCCGTATGATTCGAAACGGCAAATGACACGGATACCGTTTGAAACACATATATAGTTATTGTAAAACCTATTGACCCCATAAGTCAACCCGAAAACGGAAATTCACAAATTCATGAGCACAAAAATACATTAAAATACAGCACAAAAAAACAGCCGCGGGACGGTCTTAGGAACCGTCTGCGGCTGTATGGTATTCAATATGGTTTAATACTTTCTATTTATCCTGTGCCAGATTATGATTGTTGATGTTGCTGATCGTGCGCATGATGTGCTCATGTGCAAGCTTCTCGGCAAGATCCGCATCGCGCTTTCTTATCGCCTCAAGCATCGCCTGATGCTCGGCGTTCGAATTGGCGGCACGCTCCGGATCGGAAAGCGTAATCTTACGAAGACTGTGAACATACTGATGATAGTCCCGAAGAAGATGCCCTAAAATCTTGCTTCCGCTCGAAGCGTAAAGCATCTCATGGAACTTCGAATCCAGTTCAACAATCTGGTCGAAATGCTTCTTCTTAACGTGGAAATCGGCAAGATAGATTACTTCTTCGATCTCGTCGATCTGCTCTTCCGTAATGTTCTCGCATGCCCATCTTGCGCACAACCCTTCCAGATAGGAACGGATCATGTAAATGTCATGGATGTCCTTGTTGGAAATGCCCGCAACATAAGCGCCTTTATTCGGAATGATCTTAACAAGACCTTCCAGCTCCAACTGTCTTAACGCTTCACGGACCGGAGTACGGCTTACGCCGAGTTCCTCACCGATCGCAATCTCCTTTAATTCCTCGCCTGCTTCGTATTTGCCGGCAAGAATGTCCTCGCGGAGTTTTGTGAAAACCATGCCGCGGAGGGAATATTTATCTGCACTTTCTTTCGAAAAAACCTGCTCGTCCATTTCTGCTCCTGATAAATCCGATGGATAGTAATGCTTTTTACAGCACTATGATTGTATACACAGATACACAAAAATGTCAAGCAGATTTCATACCGTTTCCGGAGATCCCTCAGAGGACCTCCGGACAGCATACCAAGGAGGATTTTTTTACTCCGTAACCTTCTTCATCCAGATGTTCACTTCGCCGAGATGCATCACCTGATTGTCGGGAAATGTGGGCATCGCATAATCGCTCAGTTTAACATGCAGTACGTCTTTGTACATCACTACTTCATCAACCTTGCTTTCCCAAAGCATCTGTTCGTCAGACGAATCAATGACGAGCGGATTTTCTCCGTGTCTGCTCATATTCGAAAACTGCAGCGTCTTTCCGTGGAACGGATTGGAGAAATCCCCGATTACCATCGTCGCATAACGTACACTCTTATTGTCCGCGGATACGCAGAAAGCGAACTTCATGATACCTGCTCCCTCGAGGTCGCCGTATCCGATATAAAGCTGCTCTCCGTCCCGCAGGTCGGGAATCGGAAGACCGTCGGAATCGTAATCGTCTTTCACACGGGTACCGGAATAATCGCCGGGCTTCAATGCACCGGCAGGGATTACGTAGCCGGATTTGTCTGCACCGGCAAAGATGTCATCAGCACCGAAGCCGTTATTCGTAAGGGCAAGTTTTTCAATATCATCCTCATCGTTCGAAACCGTCTGGGTACGGTCCTTTCCTTTCTGCGCGGACTTATCCTTCCCGGAATCGTCTTTGTTAAGTGCCCAGATAATGCCTCCTACCGTTGCCGCACAGGCAATTACGGTACATAAGATACCGATAATGATTGCTTTAAAATGCTTCTTGTTCGTATTTTCCATGATCTATTCCTCCTTTTAATTCCATGCGTACAGAAAACCTTTGGAACACCATCCGTTGTCTGTCAGTTCGTTGTTTTTGATCTCTCCTACTTCGGTAAGCCGGTCGGTAACTTCGCCGACCAGCTGTACAAGCGGTTCGGCTTTTCGAAGAGATATGTTCTCGTTCAGGACGATTCGCGGTTCGACTTCTTTTTTAAGGATGTCCCGTTCGCCGATGATTGCCATTACGGTGACGTATTCTTTGCCCTGAAGCGTTTTCAATGTGTCGCCTTCCAGAATCTTCATTCCGTTCAGCAGCCTCGGCGGAACCGCTTTCCCGACCAGAAATCCTTTTTGAAATTCATACGGTCCGGGGAGTTCGTTCAGTTTATCAATGCTGAACCGTATCAAAAGCACACCGTTCATACATTTCCCTCCTTGCAAACATGACTCTCTGTACTGTTTACAACCTCAATATAAAACATCGGACAAACCTTTCGGTCTGCCCGATGCATACAAATCAAAAATTTTTTATTGATATACGTTAATGCTCTGAGGGATTCTTTCGCTGTCCGATCCGTCAATCCGCATGCGGTACAAAGCATCGCTTCCGCTGATCCGGTAGAATATCCAGCGTCCCGCCAGATTAAAGTCCGTCACTTCCTGAGTACTGACCGTGTACCGGGTCTTTCCGTCAAGCGTCATCCATTCAAGACTTTTCGTTGCCGCGGAAATATAAAAAATTCCGTTGTCCGAAGCGATAAAGCGGCTTACCGGCTCGTTCGTAAGGGTTAACGCATCGCCTCCGTCACTGTTCATAGCAATCAGAACGGTAAGGGATTTATCACCGTTATCCGTAAGGCAATAGATCTTTTCGCCGCAGAGGTTTACTTCCCTGCAGGGCTTGCTTACGAGGCGATATAATTTATCCCCGTCCGCTTCGCAGCTGACAAGGCAGTCGTCCCGGGACGGATCGGTAAAAAGAAGCCTGCCGCCCGATACATTCAGATAATCATGCACCGGATTCGCATTCAGCTGTTTCATTTCAAGCGTTTCCGTATCGATGCCGTAAAGATATCCGGGGCCTTTCTCGTCGTCCACATAAAGCATTCCGGAATAAATCGCATATCTGCCCCGAACGGAATCGGACACGATCTCTTCTTCACCCGTTTCAATCCGGAACCTCATGATTGAGTCTTCGGTCAGATAGTATAGATACCCGTTCCAGCAGTTCAGTTCCGAAATGCTTTCATGCTTCACAAGCTGCGTCGTTTCCTTCGTATAAGGATCCATCCGGAATACGCGGTTATCGCAGATGTAATAGAGATTGTCCTCTTCCATTACGGCAAATGCGCCTTCCTTCGAATTCCGGTTCCCCGGATAATTGCCGGTATCAGAGGGCCATGCCGTAGCTTCGATACCGATGCCCGGAGCATCTGAAACGCCCTGATCATAGCCTTCCCGATAGCCGCTTTGATATCCCGTCTTACGTCCGCTCTCGCTTCCCTTATCATGTCCCTGCAGATATCCGTAAACCGATATTCCGACAGTCAGCAGCAGAATTAACAGGAACGCTATCCTTCGAAGCCTTTTCTTCGGAAAACGAAGCTCGCTCTTAACAAAGCCGTAGCATTCAAGAAGGCTTTGGAACCGTCGTCTTTGGTCTAACGCCGTACAGCGGTCGACAATCTCCTTAAGCGTCCCGTTCTTCGAAACGGCATCCAGTTCGGATTTCTGCGTCTTTCCGGTTACAAGCATCAAAAGCATCATGCCGATACCGTATATCAGCGTCCCCTCATCGGAGCCGGTTCCTTTGCCGTATTCCGGAGGCAGGAATGCTTCCGCGTCACGTCCCAAAGAAGCCGTATCCCGGCTTTTTTCATAAGCGATCGTTACCGCCCCTTTAGGGGACAGGGTAACCATCTGCGGCGTCAGTACGGCTGCGGCTGCGGATTCCTTTTCACGGTCTTTGATCAGCTGCCTGAGAACCGACCGGATGATACGCATCGATTTCTTTTCGCTTAACGGCTTTCCGGAGGAAATCAGCTCGGCGATCGTTTGATTGTTTTGTTCTGCGCTTTGTGCGTCTTTGCTTTGCATGATTTATTCCCCGTATTGAACTCTGTGATCGTCCGCGCCGTCATAGCGTACACTCCACAGTCTGCCGTTGTCATCTTTGTTATGATAGAAAATCCACTCGCCCGCAATATTGAAATCTGCTGCGCGGTTCCTCGTTATCCTTGTACGGATAGTCCCTTTCGGATTACAAAGCCAGATCATCTCATCGAATCCGTCCAAAAGAACGATTCCGCGGCTTTCGACGGCAAATTGTACCGGACTGCAGTCTTCCACGTACTGCATGACCTTTTCCGTATAATTCTGTGAAGCGTAATCCTTAACGTAATCCGCACCGGCCGGAGTAAGCGACCAGTCTTCGAGATTCAGTTCATATACGTCCTCTCCGGCTGTGATAAAGTACCGGCCGTCGAGAACCGCCATGTACCCGTCGATGTCGCCGTACGTCACATTTTCGTCTTCGGTATATACGCTCCGCTGGTAAATGTCACGCCCGGACGTATAGTAAAGCCAGCCGTTAAAGGCACTGATCCCCGATGCATTCATTCCTTCAACAAACAGCTCCGGAGTTCCGCCGTCCGAAGTCATACGGAAAATATCACCGTCATTGATAAAATAAATGTAATTCTCATACGACAAAGCATACGCTCCGCCGTTTACAAGCATGTTCTCGGGAACGTTTCCGTTCTCCGGATGCGCTGTGCGTTCGCCGAGGCTGTAGATCGGAACGCTTTGGTAGCCGCTCACATAGCCTCCGTCATAGCCCTGCCGGGTTCCGGCCTTCTTTCCTTCCGCCTGCCCGATCAGCCGTCCGCCGAAATACGAACCGACAACCGTGAGAAAGGCTGCCGCTGCAAGCACGGCCGTTCTGCGGATATATTTAATCCTGTTCCGCTTGTTCTGATCGATGACTGCTTCGATCTCCTCGACCTTCTGGATACGGTCTCTCGGGTCAAATGCGATGCATCTCCGGATCAGATTCCGAAGCTTCGGGCTGATGATCTCCGATTCAAGATCCGGTTTTGATGCCTGACCGGTCGCAAGGAAAAGCATTACGACGCCGAGTGAATAGATATCCGTAACCGGCGAGGACTGGTCAAAACCGTACTGCTCCGGCGGCGCATAATCAAGCGTCAGCACGATGGAAGTATCCTGGCGCTGCCCGGATTTATGCACTCTCGCGATACCGAAATCGATCAGATTGATGCTTCCGTCTTTCGCAAGAACGATATTCTGCGGTTTGATGTCCCGATGGATCACCGGCGGCGTCTGATGATGCAGATACTTTAATATGCCGGTCAGTTCGGACGTAACCGCATAAATGTCGCTTTCCGAAAGCGTTCCCTTTGCGCGGACAATCTCATCAAGCGTCTTTCCTTCGATGAATTCGCGGATCATGTAATGTCCGCCGTCCTTTTCAAACGAAGCGTATACTTTCGGGATTCCCGGATGGTCAAGGCTCTCAAGGATCCTTGCCTCTTCAAGCGCATCCTCGGGCTTATAATCTCTCGTAATCCGAAGGATCGCGGGCGCATCATCCGCGATACGCTTTAAGAAGTAAGTTTCCTTCTTGCCCTGCTCATCCTTTTTCAGGCATCCTGTCACCGTATATCTGGATGTAATCTCCTCAGGGATCGCGGAACGGCGCACTTCGTCCTCAAGTCCCGCTCCGTAGCTTTGAAGAAACGCGGCAACGTCGTCTTCCAATGATTTTTCGGCGGCAGTCTCAACGACTTCCGGAACGGGTCCCGTCATAGTCCACCCCTTACTCGGATTCTTAAGCATCGCTTGGATGCGTTTCGCCTTCCGTTCGCCGCTTCCCCATGCATAAAGGGGAGGCGTAAACAGAACCGGCGTCAATACCATACTGAAGAAGATAAAACAATAAGCAATTCTAGATTCGGTGCCGATTCCTCGCCTCGTGATAACATACATGCTGCGGTCCACGCAGAGCGCGGCAACCGGCAGGAACAGCCATGTTCCCTTGATGTATCCGAAGATCAGGCTGAGTCCGGCCAGCAATCCACGGTCGTTCTCTCCGACTCGCGTCGAAGGGAAACCTTTCTTTCTGCGCTTCAGCTTGTTGATCACCCATCCCATTGCTCCGAGAAAGACCGAAAGGGAATGACTGATAAACGATATCGCAAGCTCAAGCGTATAAACGATTCTCGTGCGGTGCTCCTTCGGAAGCTTCCGTCCCATAATGATCGAGCGGAGCCACGGCGATAAAATGAAGCACGCGTCGCAGACAAGGAACCCTGCCCAAAGCAGATGAATATTGCCGAAATAACACTCAATAAATACCGTCGGCAGAAGCATGATCTGGTTTACGATCGAGAAGAAATAGAGGAACATGAAGAAGCGGTCGCACGGCCGCACATTTCCCTTCATGGTGCCGTCAAATACCATCTCCATCAGCCCGTATGCGTAACGGCGCTGCTTTCCGGTCTCCTCTTCGAAATTCGTACTCGTATATTCGGTAAACTCCAAACCGGGGATTTTGGCGTATTTGCCGTGATATCCCATTCCGTAAAGACGGATCGCAAGATCATAGTCTTCGGAAACCTTATCCTCGGCCCAGCGGCCGCATTTTTCGAGAATGCTCTTTCTTAGGAACACGTTATGTCCGACAAGCGGAACGAAGAATCCCTGCAGGGCCTTCCCGGGCCAGATATAATGAAAAAGATCGTTTGTAAGATGTCCTGTCGCGCGGGAATAATAGTTTTCTTTCAGATTGATCGTGTCGGTCGCGCACTGAACGTACGCAAGCCGCTCATCAAGGCCGAATTCCGGAAGGATTGCTTCGATGACGCCTTCCTTGACGCCGGAATCCTTGTCTAAAAGGAGTATGATCTCATGCGTCCGGTAGTCTCCTTCCGCATATCCGAGGGAAAGCAGGTCGTCCGGATCATTGCTGCGGTATTCTCTTTCCTGATAGTCTCCGAAACGAAGGGAATAATTCAGATTGGAAGCCTTTTTAAAGAGACCTTTGCGCCCTTTTTGCGGTCTTGCGATAAATCCGACATTGTTCTCCCGGTAGAAACGGATCCGTTCGGCCGCCTTCCTCTCCTTTTCGGAAAGGCTATCCGGGTCTTTCAGGAACCGCATCAGCACATTTTCCGCAATGTCGCGGGTGACAACACCGCCGAGAAGCGGCGCTAGGCCGTCCTCGGAAACAAGCACGTTTGCTTCACAATGACTGTATTCGCGATAACTCCGGACCGCGCAAAGACTTTTCCTTACGGTTTCGAAAATTACGGAATTCTCCTCGGTATAAACGGGTATGCTTACCGTAACCGGCAGAAGGTCGGACGCTTTCACCTCCCTTCTCGGTGCATTCATATAGTTCTTACGGTTAATGAGCGTCTCTCCGATCAGCACACTTCGAACCGAAGGGCGCAGCGACCAGAGGATGTCCGTTACATAAGAACAGGGATATATGAAGAAGAAAAAGGAAAGGATGAAGCGCCACAGCTGCTGGAGCGGCGCGCCGTATACAACAAATATTCCGATATGAATCAGCGCATTGATGAGCAAACCCGTTACCTGGGGACGAACTCCGCAAACCATGTTGCCGAGATAGGCCGGTATATTTTTTTCGGGTTTCTTCTTTTTACTCATAAAAATACCGTTATCGTTCCAAAGGGTTCACTTTCACCTGGGCAAGCGCATACCAGCCGGTCGCCCCGATGCTTAACGTGTTGTCATACTCCCAGAGATTGTTGGTTCCGCTTAATACAAAGCCGGTCGACACGCCGTCGCGGTCCGCAGCCGGAATTCCGCCGCTCTTGTATTCCTGCGTCTTCAAAAATCCCATTGTGGCATTATATTCTTCATTCATGGACAGTTTCCAGTAGCAAAGAGCCATCTGTGCGGTTCCTTCGTTCCAGATTCCGTCCAGATCGCCGGCGCTGAAATCATAGCCGGCGCCGACAGCGATGTTCTTTTTGATAAATGCAGTCGTTGCCTCTGCGTCCGGGCACAGGTTGCCGAGCACAAGGATTGAAAGTGCCGATGCATCGATCGGGATGACGCCGACATTGGCCGTTTCACCGTCCGTTTCGGTTCCGGTATAGAAGCATCCGAGCTCGGGATCATACATCGAAAGGATAAACCTGTAAGCCGAATCCGCACCCATCTTATACTCTTCGGCAAGCTTGGGCTCCTTCTCCTCCAACATATCCGCAAGAACCGAAAGCGCCGCATAAACCGCAATGTTATGCTCCGTCGACTTGTAAGTAACCTTCTGCTGTTCCTTGTCCCAGCCTTCATAACCCGCGGTAAATCCTCCGGTCTGAGAATTGAGTCCGAGAAGGAAGCCTGCCGCATTCTTGGCTGAGTTGATGTATTTGTCCCGTTTCTCCTCGGAAACGACCTTCGAAGCCCTGCACAGAGCAAGTATCGTCCAGGCCATGTTGCCGGTCGACGTGGAAACCGCATAGTAATCCTCGAGCCATTTGCCGTTCGACCAGAAGCCCGGAAGCGGAACCGTTCCGCCGGTTACCGAATAGCCGGAATCAACGGTCGGATCACCGCACAGGTACACGTTACGAAGACGTCCGTCATGAAACGTCCGGTCATGCTCCTGGGCAAATACGATCGCATCCGCCAGCTTCTCGACATGCCATACCGCACCGACCTCGCAAAGCGCGTAAAGGGCGATGGCATTGTCATAAAGATAAGCCTGGTCGGATTTGTCGTCACTTCCGATGAATCCTTTCGTTTCTTCCACGAGCGACGCAAGGAACCCTGCCGCGGAGAATTTCTCCGATATTTCTTCCGCGTTCGGCTTAATATCCTTTTTGCTTCGGCACCCGCAAAGGCACAGCGCGAGAATCAGTATAAGGCTCAGGCACCGGCGCATTTTCTTAACGGATTTTTTCATACGATAACCAACTTTCTATAAGTATTCGATCAGAATTCTCTTACGTTCACGCCTGTTGCAACCAGTTCCGCATTGGACGGAAGCACAACGCTGTAATCTCTTTTATCATTCACAAGCGTAAATACGATCTCATTTGCATCCTTAACGTCAAATACGACGGTCAGGTCAAGCGCTTCGAAATTCAGGATGTTTCTCTGACGGTTGAGCGTTCCCTCGTAAACGTATCCTTTGACGTTCTTCTTTAACGATACGCCGTTAACCGCGGGATTAAAGAGCAGGATCGACTGGCTCTTGTCATAAGCGACCTTAACAGGGATCTCGTTTTCAAGCTGTCTGGAGTTTCTGAGCACCTCGTCTTCTTCGCGGTGCATCTTCGAAATACGGGCATTGAACTCCGAGCGCTTTTTGGATTTCATAATGATTCCGATGATATCGATAACCAGAAAGATAAATCCGGCAACAACAAGCGCCGAGCTGCTCTGCGTTCCGCGCAGAACAAACTGTCCGCTTAAGCCTCCGAAGATCAGACCAACGCTGATCAGAACGCCGAACACGTCTGAACCGTATCCCTGTTTCGGGACAACCATATAGGTTCCGTTCGCCTTAACCTTTGCCGGCGCGTAATACGCATCCGCGGTACCTGCATTCATTTCATTAACCGTATAACCTTCGTTGTTCATTGACATTTCTTAACCCTCCTGATGTTTGATTTGCTGTTTCTTAACAGTCATCCGTAACGGATTCTGACATGTTTATACCATGAGAACTTTCGGCATCGGTTTGCTATTTGCATACAAATGTAAAATTTTTCAAAAATCGGGAATTACAGTTCGGAACCGTCATCGAGCGGCTCAAGTTCGAGCGCGCTCATGAACTCATACGTCTTCTGAATGTCGTATTGATGATTGATGGCAAATATGATCGCGGCGTCCCGTTTGATCAGGGAATGGAGTCCGCCGCACTGCGTGACCGCGAGCATGCGCTGTGTAGTTTTTAAATCAAGCCCCATTGCGATCGCGATCAGGATATAATAGTCGCGCTTTCCCTTGCGGCGTCCTTCCATAAGCTGGTAGCCGTAGGTACGGGCGATATTGGCTTTTTGAATAATCTCGCTCTTCTTCTGTCCGGTCTCGTACAGAAGCTCATCAAAAAAAGAACGGATGTCGTCGTCCAGGAATTCTTCCCATTCCTGCGGAAAAGTATCCCCTTTCAGTTTCTCATTCATCATCTGGGTATTGAGAGAATCCTTGTTCTTCATGCTCCACCATCCGTTCCGAATTACTGATTACTATACTCATGTGCAAAAAACTTTAATACTCTAATCATACATCCAAAAAGAGCCAAATGCAACCGCTGTGAGTAAAAACAGTGCATAAAACCTTTCCTTTTCCGCCCTGGGGAAATGATACATGTTCCGATTCGTGCACAAAAAAAGAATCCTTCATGCAGCCGCACAAAGGATTCCTTTTCATAAAGCGTTATCAATTAACCGGACTAGTTCGTTGCAACAACCTTGATCCAAAGCTCGCCGAGCTTCTTTCTCAGGTTCTCATTGTCGTGGAAAATCTCATCCTTCTCATAAGTACGTGGCAGATAAGCCTCGTTGTCCGCATATTCACCATCGGCAGCGGTTACCTTTGCAAGGACGTCCTTGTTCGGAGAGGTATATCCTACGGTCTCGGTTCCGTCCATGCACTGGTCATAGTTCAGCATGAAGTTGATAAACTTGTTGGCAAGTTCCGGATTCTCGGCATTCTTCGGAATAACCATGGAATCATACCACACATTGGTGCCGCAAGCAGGCGTATAGTAACCCATGTTCGGGTTCTCGCTGATGATATCAACGGCGTCTCCGGAATAAACGATTGCGAGATCCATACGCTCAGCCTTCATGTTGTCGATAACTTCGTCGGTAACATATACAGGCTTCGTCGTCTTGTTCATCTCGATCAGCCAGTTGTATGCCTCTTCGATCTCTGCGTCATCCTCGGTGTTGCAGGAATAGCCAAGCGTCTTTAAAGCGATCATGAAGCCGTCACGTGCGGAATCATACATATAAACGCGGTCCTTGTACTTCGGATTCTTAAAGATTGCGAAGCCCTCAGCCTCAAGGTCGGACAAAGGCACGTTCTTCTTGTTGTAGATGATACCTACGGTGCCCCAGAAATAAGGAATGGAATAATCATTGTCAGGGTCAAAGGAAAGGTTCTTCACCTGATCGGCAAGATTGCCCATGTTCGTGATTGCATCCTTATCGAGCTTCTGAAGATAATTTTCCTTCAAAAGGCGCTCAATCGTGTAATCGGACGGGATCAATACATCGTATTTGTCTCCGGCCTGAAGCTTGGTGTACATAGACTCGTTGGAGTCAAAGTTCTCAATGATAACCTGACAGTTATACTCTTTTTCAAAGTCAGCGATAACATTTTCCCCGAGATACTCGCCGGGAAGGAACAACTTCAGTTTTTCTTTCTTCTTTCCGCAGCCGGTCATTGCAAGCATGGCAATCACGACAAGGGAAACCATTACAATAGCTTTCTTCATTCTTATACCTCCGAATATTTGGAACAGGGTCTTGCCCGGTTCTGACAGTGTGAGCGGCATATGAAATTGCCTTTTTAATCAATCCGTCATCTCCGCCCTAAGGCGCGCTTCTTCGCGTTCGCGGCGCTTTGCGTTTATGGCCGAGATCACATTGTAGATGATCAGGCCGAGCGTGATCAGCACGATAACAACCGTGGAAAGCGCATTGATGGAAGGATTGGTTCTCTTTCGCATCGTGTAAACGACGATGGAAATGTTGTTCACGCCGTTGCCGGTCGCGAAGTACGATATTACAAAGTCATCGAATGACATTGTAAACGCAATCAGGGCGCCGGAAATGATACCCGGCATGATCTGCGGAATAATAACCGAAACAAGCGTGCGCATCGGTGTTGCACCGAGGTCCATGGCGGCTTCCGCAAGGTTCGGGTCAAGGGAGCGAAGCTTCGGCATAATGCTTAAGATCACATACGGGATACAGAACATAATATGTGCGATCAGAAGCGTCATAAATCCCTTATTGATATGGAGCGCGCTGAAGAACATCAACAGGCCGATTGCCGTAACGATATCGGGGTTCATCATCGGCAGCTGGTTCACCTGCTCCACGCAGCTCTTAAGAATACGATGGGACTTGGAAAGGCCGATTGCGGTAAGCGTTCCGATGATCGTGGAAACGATCGTGGCGATCACGGCGATCAAAATGGTATATTTGATACCGTCGATCATGGTCCGGTCATTTAACATCTTCTCAAACCAGCGGGTCGAGAAGCCTGCAAACTTTGTCAGCGACTTACTGGAATTAAAGGAAAATACGATTGTGTAAACAATCGGCGCATACAAAAAGATCACAAGAAGGATCATAAGGATGCCGCCGAATATGCGTTTCTTCGGTTTCATCTTACGCCTCCTTCTTCTCGGTTACATCCACCTTCTTGGTGATGTACATCGAGACAATGATAATGATTGCCATGATCATCGAAATCGCACTTCCGAAGTTCCAGTCACCGGAATGCAGAAAGTAGTTCTCGATAACGTTACCGACGAGCATGTACTGTCCGCCTCCGAGCATGCTCGGAATACAGAAACTGGATACCGCAGGCAGGAATACAAGCGTGATGCCGCTGATGATTCCCGGAAGCGACAACGGAAGCGTTACCCGAAGGAAGCTCTGGAACTTATTTGCTCCGAGATCATTGGCAGCCTCCAAAAGACTTCCGTCCATTTTCGTTAAGGACGTATAAATCTGCAGGATCATGAACGGAATAAAGTTATAAACCATGCCGACGATTACGGCAAATTCTGTATACATCATCTGAATCGGACCGATGCCGATCCAGCCAAGCACCGTGTTGATGATTCCGTCGTCCTGGAGGATGCCGATCCATGCGTAGGTACGCACAAGCATGTTGATCCAGGTCGGGAACGTGATGATCAGAACCCAGCGCATTTTAAAGGTCTCACTGCATTTGGCGATATAATAGGCCGGATAATACCCGAGCAGCAGGCAGGCAATCGTCGTGATCGCCGCTACCTTCAGGGACCGGAGCAGCACCTTCAGAAACAGACTGTCGCTGAAGAACCGCGCAAAGTTATGCAGCGTAAATCTTGTTGTAACGACATCATTTCCCTTGGTCGTAAAAGCGTACAGAACAATCAGCAGCATCGGAGCCACGATCAGAATCAGTGCCCATACGATGTAGGGATATGTCATTCTTCGAAACTGTTTCATAGTATCCCTTTCTGCCTCAGCCGATCTGCGACTTTTCCATGATGTGGAGATCTTCCGGATCGAATGTAAGACCGACTACCGCTCCGACCTCGGTCTCCTTGGTCGTGTCCACACGGTACTCATAACCGCGGGTCTTAAAGGTTACGGGATAGCTTCCCGGAGCTACGTTGGCAGGATCGAAATCGTATTCAACGGAAACGATCTCAACCGGGTTGCCGTCTTCCAGGTCATATGCCTGCGCATTAGCCCAGATCTTAAGGTCGGTCTCAAGAGCGATACTCTCTGCGATCTCATCGGCCTTCTTAAAGAAGTTAACGGCGTAAATCTCCTCTCCGTGCTCTTCCGCAACGAAGCGGTTTGCTTCCTGAACGATCATGTCTGCGGTAACGGTTGTTCCGGCTGCGGTATGGAACGTAACCGGATAGCGGCCGTTCTTCAAGCTCAGCTCGTAATCAAGCTTCGTAATGGAAATACGTTCGTCGCTCGTCGGATCCCATGCCTGGGCGTCCGCACGGTCAATAATGAAGGCGTCCGCATTTTCCGGATGTTCGATCATCTCGGAAACATCATCGGCGTCAACATAGAAATCGTTGGCACTCATCATCTCCCCGGCAGCCTCATTGACAACAGGCTTGTCCTCGGATACGACCATTTCTACGGTGATGCTCGTACCGGCCTTCGTCTCAACGACGGTCTCGTAATGTACGCCCTTAAAGAGCGTGGAACGTACGATTCCGCGAAGCTTGCCTTCCTTCACCGGAACAATGTCCAGGTCCTCGGGACGGATTACTACGTCAACCTTCTCATTTGTCCCGAAACCGGCATCCACGCAGTCAAACTGACGATCCTCAAACATAACCTTGTGGTCTTTGATCATGATGCCGTCAACGATATTGCTCTCGCCGATGAAGTTTGCAACGTAGCGGTTTACGGGCTCGTTGTAAATATCGGTCGGGGAACCGATCTGCTGGATGTTGCCGTCCTTCATGATAACGATCTTATCGGACATCGTAAGCGCTTCTTCCTGGTCATGCGTTACGAAGATGAAGGTGATTCCGACTTCCTTCTGAATCTTCTTCAATTCGCGCTGCATGCCTTTACGAAGCTTGGCATCCAAAGCTCCGAGAGGCTCGTCAAGGAGCAGTACCTTCGGCTCGTTTACAAGCGCACGCGCAATGGCAACACGCTGCTGCTGTCCGCCGGACATCTCATGAACTCCGCGCTTACCGAAATCCTCGAGACCGACAAGCTTCAGCATACGGGTAACCTTCTGGTAAATAATGTCCTTCGGCTCTTTCTTGATCTTAAGGCCGAACGCGACGTTGTCGAAAACGTTCATGTGCGGGAACAGCGCATACTTCTGGAATACCGTATTAAGGTCTCTCTTATAAGGAGGCAGATTTGCGATATTCTCTCCGTCGAAGATTACTTCGCCTTCGTCGGGCTCCAAAAATCCGCCGAGGATACGAAGAAGCGTCGTCTTACCGCAGCCGGAAGGACCGAGAAGGGTAACGAATTCATTTTCGTAAATATCCAGGTTGATGCCCTTCAGAACAAGCTGACCGTCAAATTTCTTGACGATGTTCTTGAACTGGATCAGTTTCTTGGGCATAATGCCCGCCGTCTTTTGAACTTCGTTCGTTTTCGTTACATTATCACTCATATCCGTTCCTCCGTATATCAGAAAATAGGCGGTGTGGAGATCCACAAAACCTTAGCCGTCTTGGTTGCCTTATTGGAAATGGAATGGTCTTCCCTGCCTTTTAAGTAGAAGGTCTCGCCCTTTCGGACCGCGCTTGCCTTGCCTCCGATGTCGAGTGTGATCATTCCGTCGAGCACATAGCCGAACTCCTCGCCGTTATGCGGGTTTACGACAAATGAACTGCTCTTCGGGGGAATCTCGATCAAAATCGGCTCCATTTCGTTCTTCTGGGAATTCGGAACGATCCAGTTGACGATGTAGTCTTCCTTTTCGTCCACGAAGAAGTCGTTCTTATGGAATACGATCCTCTCCTGCTTTTCTTCGCCGAAAAACTCTCCGAGAGAGCTTCCGAGCGCCTCCAGAATATCGCTCAGCGTTACGATGGACGGTGATGTCAGGTTTCTCTCTACCTGGGAAAGAAAGCCTTTCGTCAGTTCGCACCGGCTCGCCAGTTCCTCCAGCGTTAAGTTCTGGCGGACACGCATCTGCTTCAGTTTATGTCCGATTTCCATTACGGCTCCTCCCGTTTATGAATACTAAACAAAAAATGTGCAAATAGTAAACCAAACGACTATTATTATACACGTACGGTTTTGAAAAGCAATAGGAAAATACCATTTTATAAAACTTTTTGTTTAGTAATAGAAAACACCCCGAAAAAGGGGTGCTTTTTGGTGAAATTGCCGTATTTTTTCAAGGCAGTTCGTCTATAAGGGATAGCTCCGGGACCGGATCATTCCGCAGCCATGTATTTCCGCTCCCGCAAAGTGTTTATGCGGTCACGATATTCCGCTTCTCTCCCCGGAAATATGCCTTAATGTTCTCATATACTTCGTCGGCGCAGCGCTGTCTCGCTTCAACGGTTGCCCATGCGATATGCGGCGTGATCAGAAGCTTCGTTGAGTCCTTGATCGGAATAAGCGGATTGTCCTTTGCCATCGGCTCCGCGCACAAAACGTCAAGTCCCGCTCCTGCGATCATACCGCTTTGAAGAGCTTCCGCGAGATCGTCCTCTTTGATGATCGGTCCTCGTCCGAGGTTCAGTAAGATTGCCTCCTTCTTCATTAAAGCAAAGCGTTCTTTATTCATTAATTGAAATGTGTCCGCATTTAACGGCGCGTGGATTGAAACGATATCCGACTCCTTTAAAAGGTCTTCAAGACTCTTTCTTTCGTATGTTTCGCAGTCGTGCTTTCCGCTCGTACTGTAATAGATCACCTTGCATCCGAATGCCTTCGCGGTTTCCGCTACACGCATGCCGATCGTTCCGAGTCCGATAATGCCCCATGTCTTCCCGCAAAGCTCGCGGAAAGGAACCGTAAAATGGCTGAACACATCGTTACGGACGTATTCTTCCGATTTGACGAAATTGTCGTAATATGAAAGCTTCTCGTACAGGTAGAAAAGCATCGCGAACGTATGCTGTACAACGCTCTCCGTCGAGTAGCCCCTGACGTTCGCAACCGCAATGCCTTTGCTATTCGTATAATCGAAATCGACATTGTTCGTGCCGGTCGCGGTAAGGCACACGAGCTTTACATTGGGTGCATCTTTAAGCAGCGAATCATTCACCGGGATTTTGTTCACGACAACGATGTCGGCATCCTTAATGCGGTTCGCATTTTCCGCAGGATCCGAAAGCGGATAAGTGACCACATCGCCGAGCTCTTTAAACCGCTCAAGCGTCACGTCCTTGCCGAGCGTATTGACTTCCAAAAAAACGATTTTCATTGCGAATTCCTCTCTTTTCGCTTTGTTCGCGTATATTATACAACACTTCCCGCGGAAAAGGAAACCGTCGTGATGTATTATTTGTCATTCCCACGAAATATGGGCGGAAAATGCCGAGATAATACAAGTTTTTGTTTGAAATAATCCATCCCCGGGACTATAATAGTTATATTAAAGAATTCATTTTAGGAGGTCTTCCTATGAAACTCATAGAAAGTTTTAAAGTTGATCACACCCGCCTTCTGCCGGGTATTTACGTTTCCAGAAAGGACGATGTAAACGGTAATGTCGTTACCACATTTGACATCCGTGTATGCCGTCCGAATTACGAACCCGCAATGAACACTGCCGAAGTTCACGCTATCGAGCATCTCGGCGCAACGTTCGTTCGTAACGACCCCGAATGGCAGTCGAAAGTCATCTATTTCGGACCGATGGGATGCCGCACCGGCTTCTATCTCATCCTGACGGGCGACCTGAAGTCAACGGATATTTATGATCTTATTAAAAACATGTTCACTTTTATCCGCAATTACGACTCTGATATTCCGGGCGCTACACCGGACTGCTGCGGAAACTATCTTGATTTCAACCTGCCGATGGCAAGTTACTTCGCTGAGAAGTTCACCCGCGAGGTATTAGATAACTTCACGCCGGAGCATTACACTTATCCTGCATAAGGAAATTGGATTGAGCCGAAAGGCAATCATCACAAATAACAAGAGGCCATCGCTTCAAGCGACGGCCTCTTTTATTATACCGATATTACTGTTTCACTACGATATTGAAGATCTTGCCCTTTACGTAAATCTTCTTCACAACGGTGAAGCCGTCGATGAAGCGGTTCGCGTCGGATTCGAGGATCTTCGCCCATACGGCGTCTTCGTCCTCTTCGAGAGTAACGTTGACTTTCGCACGGACTTTACCGTTTACCTGAACGGCGATCTCAATCGTATCTTCCTTGGTCTTTGCTTCGTCATATACGGGCCAAGCCTCGTAGGCGATGGTGCCTTCGTGACCGAGAATGCTCCACATCTCTTCGCAGATATGCGGGCATATACAGCTGAGCATCTTTACGAAGCCCTCTGCATATTCCTTCGGACAGCTGCCGGTCTTGTAGCAGGCGTTCACGAAGATCATCATCTGGCTGATCGCAGTGTTAAATGCAATCTTTTCGAAGTCGTTCGTAACCTTCTTGACCGTCTGGTGATAAACCTTTTCAAGGTCCTTAGCGGCGTCATCTTTGATATTTGCCGTCTCCGTGAAGAACGTCCATACACGGTTCAGGAACTTCTTCGCGCCCTCAACACCGGTGTTGCTCCATGGCTTGCTTACCTCAAGCGGGCCCATAAACATCAGATACAGACGAAGCGTGTCGGCACCGAAATCGCGAACGATATCGCTCGGATTGACTACGTACTCAGGGAAACGCTTGCCCATCTTGATGCCGTTCGAACCGAGGATCATGCCCTGGTGGATCAGCTTCTTGAACGGTTCCTTGGTCGGCGCGATGCCTTTGTCGTAAAGGAAACGGTTCCAGATACGGCTGTACATCAGGTGCCCTACCGCATGCTCCGGTCCGCCGATGTAAAGGTCAACCGGCATCCAGTGCTTCAAAAGCTCGGGATCCGCCAGCTGCTTGTCGTTGTGCGGATCGATATAACGAAGGAAATACCACGAAGAACCTGCGGAACCGGGCATCGTCGATGTCTCACGGGTACCCTTGATGCCGTTCTTATCGTACTTCTTCCACTCGGTCGCGTTTTCAAGCGGAGCCTTGCCGTTGTGACCCTTATAATCGTCAAGTTCAGGCAGAACAAGCGGCAGCTCGTCATCGTCCAGAACGTGGATGCCGCCGTCCTCGGTATGAACTACCGGCACGGGCTCGCCCCAGTAACGCTGGCGGGCGAAGATCCACTCACGGAAATGATAGTTAACGGTACGTTTTGCAACACCCATCTTCTCAAGCTTCGAGGTGATGGCTTCCTTAGCCTCTTCAACGGTAAGACCGGTGAACTCTTCGGAGTTGATCAGGCGGTAGCCTTTTCCGAGATAATCGCCCTTTTCAAATGCCTGTCCGCTGACATCGACATGGCCGAGCTTTTCGTCACCGTCGATGACCTGAAGCATATCGATATTGTGCGCAATCGCGTACTCAAAGTCTCTCTGGTCATGGGACGGAACCGCCATAACGGCGCCGGTTCCGTAATTGGCAAGTACGAAATCACCGATGAACATGCGGACTTCGCGGCCGTTAACGGGGTTAATACAGGTAACGCCCTTCAGCTCGCAGCCGGACTTCGTCTTGTTGAGCTCGGTACGGTCCATATCGTTCTTCTTAAGCGTTTCCGCGATATACGCGTCAACCTCCGCGCGGTTCTGCACGCGGTCAAGAAGCGTCTTCACAATCTCTCCGTCCGGAGCCAGTACCATAAAGGTAATACCGTAAATCGTCTCAATACAGGTCGTGAAGATGGAGAACTCTCCGCCTCCGACGATCTGAAATTTCACCTCAACACCGGTCGACTTGCCGATCCAGTTCTGCTGCATGAGCTTTGTGGATTCGGGCCAGTCAACTTCTTCAAGACCCTGCAGAAGCTGCTCGGCAAATGCGGGCTGGTCGATAACCCACTGCTTCATGTTCTTACGGACAACCGGATAGCCGCCGCGCTCACTCTTGCCGTCGATTACCTCGTCATTAGAAAGAACGGTTCCGAGTTCTTCACACCAGTTAACCGGCATGTCGATGTACTTTGCGTAGCCGGCAAGGTACAGCTGTTTAAAGATCCACTGAGTCCACTTATAGAACTCCGGATCCGAAGTCGCGATCATCTTCGACCAGTCGTAGTCAAATCCGAGTTCACGAAGCTGCTTTCCGAATGTTTTGATATTCTCCTGCGTAAAGCCGTTCGGATGATGTCCGGTCGTTACGGCATACTGTTCCGCCGGGAGACCGAATGAGTCATATCCCATCGGATGAAGGACGTTGTAGCCCTGCATACGCTTCATACGGGACATGATATCCGTTGCGGTATAACCTTCCGGATGACCTGCATGAAGACCTACGCCCGACGGATACGGGAACATATCCAATACGTAGTATTTCGGTTTCGAGAAGTCCCACACGTCCGTCTTAAACGTCTCGTGCTCCTCCCAGTACTTCTGCCATTTCTTTTCTATGGCGGAATAATCATAAGCAGCCATAACTCGTAACTCCTTTAGAACCACACGAAATTTGTATCAAAATATATAACAATCTTACGGAAAATGCAACACCAATCGGTCATTTACCGTCCGAAAACGGCTCCGTTAATGTCGTTCTTCATATCGATGACGGCCTGTCTTGCCGCATCGGCATAGCCTTTCTCGCCGAAACGGCTCAGATAAGAATCTTTCTTGTATGCGGCAATGATTCCGCGCGACGAATTGACGATCGCGCCGAGTCCGTCTTCGTTGAAGTAAGGCTTGAGGCCTTCCGCGGTACCGCCCTGCGCGCCGTAGCCGGGCACGAGGATGTAGTTGTTCGGCATGATCTTACGAAGGATCTTGCCCATCTCGGGATACGTTGCGCCGACAACGCAGCCGACGTTGCTGTATGTACCGTCCATGCTCATGCTGCCCCATTCCGCAACCTTCTCTCCGACCCACTCATAAAGCGGGCGTCCGTCGATCAGACGGTCCTGGAACTCCCCGCTTGAAGGATTGGACGTCTTCACAAGAAGGAATATGCCGCGGTCGTTCGCGTTGCAAACGTCAAGGAAAGGCTTTACACCGTCCGAACCGAGATACGGGTTAACCGTTGCAAAATCCTCGTCAAACGGAGCATACGTGTTCGCTCCTACGCTGATCGTGCCGATATGTGCCGTCGCATACGCCGCACTGGTCGAACCGATGTCGCCGCGCTTTACGTCACCGATGACAACGAGACCTTTCTCCTTACAGTAAGCTACCGTCTTCTGATAAGCGATCAGTCCGGGAATACCGAACTGCTCATACATCGCGATCTGCGGCTTTACGCACGGAATCAGGTCGTAAGTAGCGTCCACCAACGCTTTGTTGTACTGCCATACCGCCTCTGCGGCCCCTTCGAGCGTCTCGCCGTATTTTGCGAACGCATCCGCCTTAACAAAGTCGGGAATGTACGAAAGCATCGGATCGAGTCCGACAACGATCGGCGCATCCTTCTTGACAATCTCATTGATCAGTTTCGAAATCATATGTATAAATCCTTTCAAAAAACCGCCTGAAGATCAGGTCAGTTGATTATTTAAAACAGCATGTCGCAATCCGGGTTCTGGTAAACCATACGGCCGTTTACAAACGTACGAAGCACTTTGCCGTAAAGCTTCTTTCCGTGGAACGGCGTATTATGTCCCTTCGAGACAAATGTGTTTCGGTCCACGCGGAACTGCTCAAGCGAGCATACTACGATGTCCGCCGGCTTTCCGACCGAAATCTGGCCTCCGCGGTATCCGATCAGCTTCGCGGGATTGGTGCTCATTGCGCGGATCAGATCGATCAGCTTCATTCCGCCCTCAAGAACAAGCGTCGTATAGCTTAAGGCAAATGAGGTCTCAAGTCCGGTAATTCCGAACGGAGCCTTAAAGAAGCCTTCCGCCTTTTCTTCCTCGGAATGAGGAGCATGGTCGGTCGAAATGCAGTCAATAATGCCTTTCTTCAAGCCTTCGCGGACGGCATACATGTCTTCTTTGCTGCGAAGCGGAGGGTTCATCTTGTAATTGGCGTCATCACACGGAATGTCCTCATCGCAAAGCGCAAAATGATGCGGGCATGCCTCGGCCGTAACCTGATAGCCGAGTTTCTTCGCAAGCAGAACAAGCGCAACGCTTTCCTTCGTGGAGCAATGGCACAGATGAAGCTTCGCTCCGGTCTCTCCGGCAAGGAAGATATCTCTTGCGGTAATAATATTCTCTACTGCATTGCTGATTCCGGGAAGACCGAGCGCTTCCGCCTTCTCTCCCGCGTTGATCACACCGCCTGCAGCGAGATTCTTCTCCTCGCAGTGGGCAAATACCGGAATGTGTTCCTTTGCCGCAATCTTCATGGCCTTCTCGTAAAGCTTGATGTCCATGACGGATTTGCCGTCTTCGGAAAGCGCAACCGCGCCGGCAAGCTTCACAGCGGGAATGTTTACCAGTTCCGTGCCTGCCTGGTCTTTTGTAACCGCCGAAATCGGAAATACGTTAACTGCCGATTCCTCTGCGCATCGCTTCAGCAATACGGAGATCTTCTCCATGCTGTCCGTTGCGGGAACCGTATTCGGCATCGGGCATACCGCGGTATAACCGCCTGCCGCTGCCGCTCTCGTTCCGGTCATAAGCGTCTCTTTATAAGTCTGGCCGGGATCGCGGAAATGCACATGCAGATCCGTGAATCCGGGGAATATATACTGCCCAACGCAGGAAATCACCTGATCCTCGGGATGAGGCGTGATACTTTTTTCAACATCCAAAACGATACCGTCATCCATACGGATATCTCTGATATCATCCACTCCGGTTGCCGGATCGACAACGTGTCCGCCCTTCAATACAATACGTCCTTCGAATAACATACCGTTCTCCTTTCCAAATGACTTTTAAGTCACAAACATATTACCACAAGGACCGTTATCCCGCAAGGAAAACCGACTATTCCGATGGGAACTGATAATGCTCGAGCGTCAGCTCGATCTCGCCCGTGTAAGAGCTCTTCTGCGCGGAATAAAGGATATGGATTGCAATCGTTCCGCGGGCGGCATAAGCTTCGTCAACCGCTGAAACGCCGAAGTGTTCCTTCAAATTCTTTATAAAATCATCGGCATTACCGAAATATACGGCTCCGATCTTCGCTCCGGTCTCATCCGAAAGAAGAAGCCTCGTATATTTGACCGAACGCCCGAAATGGCTGATCTTACGAACAGTAACATTTCTGGATGCAAGCACCGGCCTCGCGTTTCCTTTGCCGAACGGCTCCATCCGTCCGAGTTCCGTGATCAGCTGCTCGGTGATATCCGGAAAATGCAGCACGAGATCGATCACAATCTTCTCGGTACCCCCTTCGCTTACCGAGCGGAAATGCTCCTCAAAGCGCTCTTTGAAGCGTTCGAACGAATCCGCGGCGATCGTCAGTCCGCAAGCCTGAGCGTGGCCGCCGTATTTGATCAGATCGTCGCTGCACGCCTGCAGACCTTCGAAGATATTATACTCTTCGATGCTCCGCCCGGACCCTTTCAGTATTTCTGCATTGTCCTCACTCTTACATAACACGATTGCGGGAACGTAATACCTTTCACGAAGCTTGCCGGCTACGATTCCGGCGATGCTCTCGTGACAATCCTCCGATACGTAAACGATCGGGCGGATCTCCTCTTCGCCCCTTGCATCGATCTCTCTGCATGCATCTTCGATGGCCTTTGCCGTCATTTCCTTTCGGACCGCATTGGCGGCAACCAAAGACTCGGCAAGACGCATTGCTTCCGCTTCGTCCGTTTCCGCTAAAAGCGCCACGCCGGGGTCGGCCTTTTTAAGTCTTCCGAGCGCGTTGATGCACGGCGCGAGGACAAATCCGAGCGAATACGCCTTCGGTTCGGTTTTAAGCCCGTTCGCGGACGCAAGCGACCTGAGGCCGAGATTCCACCGGCTTACCGGCTTGGCAAGACCCATCTTCACGATAACCCGGTTCTCTCCGGTCAGATCCATAACATCGGCAACCGTGGAAAGCGCAAGAATTTCCGGATACTCATAAAGAAAGCCTTCCTGCCCGGCTTTTCTGAGCAGAAGGTCCGCGATCTTAGCCGCAACAACGGCCCCCGAGACCGGGTCGCCGGTATAATCCGGATTTACCTTAAAATCAACAAGTGCATCTGCTTCCGGCAAGGTCTCCTGCGGTTCATGATGATCCGTGATAAGAACGATGATTCCGTTCTCCTTTGCCTTTTTGACCGGCTCGACGGCTGCGATACCGTTATCCACCGTAACGATGACTCCGATACCGTCCCGAACGGCTTCTTCCACCATCGAAACACTGATTCCGTACCCGTCCGTGATCCGGTCGGGAATCCGGTAATCAACCTCCATACCGAAGCGGCGCAGTCCCTCAGTCATCAGAAACGTTGCGGTCACTCCGTCCGCATCGTAATCGCCGATCACGCGGACGCATTTTCCCTGTTCTTTCGCCTGAAATAAAAAAGCGCAAAACCTTTCTGCGTCCGGCAAAGCCTCCGCAGGTTTCAGTTCCGCGCCGTCCGGGTACAAAAAGGCGGCTGCCTTCTCCGCGGAATCGTAACCTCTTCCGCAGAGAATTCTGGCAAATGCCGGCGTAATGCCGAGCTGCGAGACCATGTCTTCCATGGCCCCGCCCCGTCTTTTAATCACCCATTTTTCTTTCTTGATTTTCATTCCGTATTCCGAATCGCAATCCGCAGATCACGCCTTCTTTTTATTGCCGACCTTCGTCTTAAAGAAATACCAAAGGGAACCGGTAATGCAGATAGACGAGTAAGTTCCGCATACCAAACCGATTGCAAGCGGGATTGCAAATACGCGGATGGACTCAACACCGAGGATGATCAGAACGACTACCGTAAGCAGTGTCGTTACGGAAGTATTGATACTTCTTGTGAACGTCTCGGAAATACTGCGGTTAACAACTTCCTTCAGATCGCGCTTCGCACTCGTCGTTGCAAGGTTCTCACGGATACGGTCAAAGATAACGATCGTGGCGTTGATACTGTAACCTACAAGGGTAAGCATACAAGCGATGAACGAAGTATCAACCGTAATGCGGAACAATGCATAAACGCCGAGAACGACAAGTACGTCGTGAACCAATGCGATAACGGCACTGGAAGCAAAGGCAAGGTTCTTAAACCGGATCCAGATATAAATCAGCATGCAGATCGTCGCGATGATAACCGCCTTAACAGCATCGCTCTTCATCTCGTCGGAAACGCTTCCGCTGATGGTCTCGGTCTCGATGCTGCCTTCCGCAACGCCGTATTTGTCCATAAATGCCTGCTTGAGGTCGTTCAGCTTGCCTTCGTCCTCAAGGAATGCCTTGGTCTTAATGATGATTGCGTTCTCACCCTTAACTTCGGAAACGGAACAGGTCTCGTTGATTGCGCTCTGAACAAGCACCTCAACTTCGCTTCTTGAGGGTACGGAGCCTTCAAAAGTAACCTGAACGGACGAACCGCCGACGAAATCAAGACCGTAATTCAAAATGTTGCCGATCTTCGAGCTGTTCACGAACAGCATTACGATGCAGACAACAATCATTGCTCCGGAAAGAACAACGTACTTAACCCAGTTCTCAACAACATGAAGGGTATGCATCTTCTTGGCAACGCCGTAAAGGCCGGGCTTCTTTGCGCCGAGGTCGTAGAAGCACTTCATGATGAGACGGGTGATAACCAGTCCGCTGAACATGGATACGACAATACCGATGCCGAGCGTAATGGCAAATCCCTTGATCACGCCGGATCCGAGGAAATACAATACAAGAGCTGCGATCAATGTCGTTACGTTACCGTCAACGATAGCGGACGTAGCCTTATTGAAACCGATCTGAATGGAGGAACGAACCGTCTTGCCGGTTGCAAGCTCCTCACGGATACGCGTGAATATAATGACGTTCGCGTCAACCGCCATACCGACTGACAGAATGATACCGGCGATACCGGGCAATGTCAGCGTAACCTCGAACAGCAGCAGAAGGGCAACCATGATTCCCATATAGAATACAAGGCTCAATGCGGCTGCAAAACCGGGGAGACGGTAAATGATGATCATGAACAGGCATACAAGTGCGAAACCAATCAGGCCTGCGATCAAACTTGTCTCAAGCGCTCTGCTTCCGAGCGTAGCGCCTACGATGTTGGAACGGATCGGCATCATCTCGATCGGAAGTGCACCGATACGGATGAAGGTCGCAAGCTTCTGCGCCTCTTCCAGATCGTCCATACCTTCGACCTGTGCCTTACCTGCTGTAATCTCGGAACGAACCATCGGGCAGCTTACAACTTCGTTATCATAAACGATTGCGAGGCAGTTTGCCATACCGGACTGCGTCGAGCACCACCGGGTTGCGTTGGCAAATGCGCCGCTTCCGGCTGAAGTAAACTCAAGCGAAACGATATTGTTGATTGCTCCGGTGTCTTCCTTAATCGCAACGCCTTCGGCTCTGTGGATCATGCTTCCGTCAATCGGAGCATCACCGTCCTTGATAATGTCCTCAAGGCTTCTTGCAAGAATGTAGTTGCCGTCTGCATCCGTGGTAACGTTGGTCGTTCCGTTGGCGTCAACGGCATAAATAAAGTAAATGCTGCCGGCGGAACCAAGCGACTCCAGAACTTCCTGAGCGTTCTTGGCACCCGGAATATCTACATTGATACGATAGCTGCCTTCCAGATATACGTTGCTCTCCGTGGAGAACGCTTCGGCTCTCTTCTGGAGTTTGGAAAGCGCGTCAGCCATCTGCTGGTCGGTCACATTTGCCTTGTCGGCCGCCTCATATGTGATGCTGACACCGCCGCTTAAGTCCAGACCTCTTTTGATTTCCTGCGGACGAAATCCGAACTCGTACTGAAAACTGAAGAACATCCAGACACCCAGTCCTGCAAGTAATGCGATAATCGCAAGGAGACCGAGTATTCCGGCTTTTTTGGAACTTCTTTCTTTCATGTTCACATCCCTCTCTTAACCTATGCATCTTATGCGGGGGCATAAAAATGCACTGACTGCCAAACATTATAACACAGAACGCCCGCAGTGAAAAGGATTTTTTACATATAATGTCGCAATATTTTTACTTTCGAAATTTACCCTTGCTTGTTTCGTATTAATATGCTAATATGTATGTGGTTTTGAAAACTACATTCAATGTTTTTTCAAAACACGATGTTCAGTTTATCATTTCCTTATTAGGAGGTTTTCATGTCCGATTACGTCATTTCAACCGAGTCCACAAGTGACCTTCCGGTATGGTACACCACCGATCACGACGTTACCGTAATCCCGTTAACATTCACATTTGACGGTGTAAACATTCTCGGCGAAAGCGAGAATGTCGATTTAAAAGATTTTTACGATCGTATGCGGGGCAATGCTCTTCCGAAGACGATGGCCAGCAACATCGATACCGTAATAAAGAAATTCCGTGAGGCGCTTGATGCGGGAAAGGATGTTCTGCACATCGCATTTTCCTCCGGATTAAGCAGTTCCTGCAACAATGCGCAGATCGCAGCCGGAATGCTGAAGGAGGAATATCCGGACCGCAAGATTAACGTTGTGGATTCCCTTTGCGCTTCTCTCGGACAGGGTCTGTTCGTAGACGCAGCCGTACGTAAGAGAAAGGAAGGAATGGGAATCGACGAGCTTACCGCATGGCTCGAAGAGAACAAGCTCCATGTCTGCCACATATTCACCGTGGACGATCTGAAATACTTAAAGAACGGCGGACGCATCAGCCGCGCTACAGCCATTCTGGGAACGCTCATTAACGTAAAGCCGGTTCTTCATACCGATAATGAAGGCCATCTCGTATCGCTCTTTAACGTACGAGGCCGCAAGAAGGCTCTCACAAGCCTTGTGGACAAAATGGAAGAAACCGTCGGAAATTATCATAACAGCCGCGTATTCATCTCCCATGCGGACTGCATCGAGGACGCGAAATTTGTCGGCGACCTCGTAACAAAGCGCTTCGGCATTACCGAGATCATGTACGGAGAGATCGGTCCGGTCATCGGTTCCCATGCAGGTCCCGGAACACTTGCCCTCTTCTATTTCGGCGAAACAAGATAATCAATTATCAATCTGCAATTATACAGTCTCCCGTTCAGCGACATATGACCTGGCCGCCGGGAGGCTGTATTGTTTTGCGAACGGATCGGAATTCCGTTCCGCAAACAGTGCGCGCATGTCTTCATAACGGAGCTTTTCCTCATTCTTCTTTCTTCTCATCACGGAAAATGCCAGGTACCCGATCTGATGCATCAGTTTTTCGTTGCATTCGTTCAACGCCCTGTCCGTACAGGCAAAATCAAACACCCTGCCGATCCGGACGGCCTCCTTCAAATCATCCGTTACGGGTACGTAGAACATACTGTCCCGATATTTCGGATGTTTTTTGCGCATTCTTCTTAAGAACCCGGAATCCGGATCCCCGCAGAATACGATCAATGCTTTGGGAAGAAGCGATGAATACCGCTCTAACAGAAGTTCGAACACCCACTCGGCGGCGGGCAGACAGATAACGGCCAGATCACAGACTGCAAGAAGCGTCTTCGTACTGAGATTCCCCTGACTAGCCGTATTCAGAAACAGAAAATCAAAATGTGCCGCACAGTAATCCCGTATGTCCGGAAATTCCCGCTCGAAGCTGTACTCGTATATGTCGCTTCTGAGGCACTGGTTCAAAGGCAGGTAATACAGATGGTCCTCCATGATTTCAAGCGTTCTCCCCATTGAAACCGCTTTTCCCGTCCGTTTCTTTAAAAACTTCAGGAAGGAATCCCCCCGTTCGTAATACCCCGATTGGTACCGGTCATAGTCCTTTCGCATCCGGTTGTAGGTGTCCCCGAACAGACAATGGCCGATGTTGTCAAGTCCGATATAATTTTCCGCCATCACGACCTTGCACAGGAAGTTCCTGCACCCGGTCATCGCTGTCAACACCCCGAGACAGCTGACATACTCATTCCTTACCGGTGACCAAAATGATACAATCATACCCCAACTCACCTCCAAAGGATAGTAGGGTCACATTATATCGGATGCCGTTTTTACAAGTAAAGCGCCGTCTGTAACCTGCTTTGTCACAAACGGCGCTGTTTCTTTTCTCAGCGGAAAATGTGCATAAAATAACTGTTATAATCAGTCAAATCGTAATGTTTTATTCCTCAATAACCAAAGCAATCTTTCCGATTTCGTCAAGAAATGCTTCAATCTCCTCTTCGTCCATTTCGGAAAGGTTCGTATTCCGGAATCTCCGGTCGTTCGAAACATCCTTTGAAAACCATGTCGGAATCGGTAGGTGCAGCGCATCGTCCGCATCGGTATACTCAATCTCAGCAAAGATCAGTCCCTGAAGGTCTCCGTGGAACTCGTCCACTTCGATCGTATGATTAAGATAAGGGATAAGCGTGCGGGTTTTACTGATAAAACCGCCTTTTACAAGCTGCTTCAAAGCCTCATAAGAAGCCCGCGGGATTTCGCTTTCGACCTCTTCGTTGATGATGATTCCGGCAACCGCCTTCGAAGGGTCTTTCTGCTTCAAAGTAAGAAAGCAGCAGTCATTGGCTCTTCGTATGCGGAGCGTACAGCCCTGCGTGATCAGATACCCCTGCTCCATCTCAAGCTTTTCATAGCGGTCGAAATACTCCGGAAGCCCGGACAGTAAGAATTTCTTTTCGATTTCCATACGATTCCTTTCCTTTGCTCCTTGTCCGCCCGCGGAAAATGTGCTACGCTATGTTGCGGCGGCGGGCAACCGCTTTCAACCGCCCGCGTTTTTTTAAGGAGGCTTTTATGCTGCATTTATATTATCATTTTCTTGATCCGGACAACGAAGAAGTTCCCGCATTCCTTGAGAATGCGGCCGACGGAGAGATTCTCGTCTATCCGTACGATCCGAAGCGGAAGCCCGAAGCAGGCGAAATCTTAATCTCCGACGATGCGGAGGTTCTGAAAGCCTGGTCAGTAGCAGGCGGTCTCACGATCGGCTACGAGCACGACGGGATCCGTCCCGGGGCAGCCGAGTGCGTAACGGATCTAAGCGACGTCTATGCGGAAGACTTAACGGAAATTGCCGACTATCTGACCGAGCAAAGACATCTTGCGTTCTTCTCAGGTAATTTTGATTTCTATATTCCCGGCTACGAAGACTTCAAAGACCTTTATAAAACGATGAAGGATGAGCCTTATCTCCTTCCCGAACGTCTTAAGAACTTAAGCGAAGAAGACCTTCATGCGGATTACCGGCATGAAATTCTTTTACAGCGGCTTAATTCGGACCTGTCGCTCGTCGTATTTACCGCCAAGGATACCGATGAAATCCTCGGACGCATTGCCGTTGAACCGTCCGAACTTTGCGAAGAAGCTTACAACCTCTCCTACTATATTCTGCCCGAACACCGCGGTAAAGGAATCGGAACAGAAGCCGTTAAGGCTTTTCTTGCAAGAACGCTTCCGCGCATCGGAAACATTCCGCTGCTTGCGGTCATTCACCGTTCAAATACCGCTTCCGTTGCCCTCGCCAAGGCTTGCGGGTTCACCGTACTTCCCGCAGACCGCAAGATACTTGAAAAGCGACCGGAAGGCTTCCTCACGATGATTTACGATAATACCCCGGATGCCTAGATTTTCGGCCGTTTCGATATTATCCGTCCGGTCATCCAAGAAAACACATTCCGAAGCATTAAGACCGTATCTCGAAAGAAGGATCCGATAAATATCCTCATCGGGTTTTGCGGTCTTTTCGTATGCCGAAATCACGGCACCGTTCACATCCTTCAGAAAAGCGAACGAATCGCAGTGCATCTCATAAAGCTCGTCGGGATAATTTGAAAGGATATACACTTCATACCCCGCTTCCCGCAGATGTTTTACAAGTCCCTCGGAGTCATCGTACGGCTTGATGATCCCGACAATCCGTTCAAAGAAATGACGAATCTCCTTTTCGTAATCCGGATAGTCCGAAACCATCAGCTCACACGCTTCGCCCATCGTGATCACGCCGCGGTCCATCCTCTGCCAGAGCTTCGAAAGAATGATATTTTCCCTAAAGAACCGTGCCGTTTCTTCCGCAAATCCGATTTCCTTCATATATGCGTCATAGCGGAAATCAACAAGCACGTTTCCGAGGTCAAATACGACCGCGCGAACGTCCTTTTTTTCATGTCTTTGTAATAAGTCAGCGGCATACATCGCCATGTCTTCCCTCACTTCTCTCGGTTCGATCAGACGAACGTCCTCTCCGAGTCCGGCAATCCAGCCGAAAAATACGTCGGTTACCGCTACATGAAACCGAAGGCGGTAACGGTCTCCTTCCTTACGGATTGAAATATCTTCGCCGAAACGGTCGATAAACGGTCCGAGGTTTGCGTGTCCGCATTCCGCGACAACTACGCGTTTCTCGCCCGAGAACATCGAAAAGCGCTGCTCCACATAGGTCTCCGCTTCAGACTCCTCAAACGCGGAAAGACCTTCTCTTGCTTCCTCTAAAACGCGGATGCTCCGCATCTTATCGACGCGGTAATGCCGTAACCCGCTCCGCCCGGGATCGTATGCGACCAGATAATAGAACTCATTGTCCCAGACAAGCGCCCACGGACTGATCCGCTCCTTGTTTCCGTCCTTTCGAAGCACGAGTTTCCGGTTCATGTCCCACTCGAGATATTCAAACGAGATCGCGCGGTCCGACGCAATCGCCGAATAAATCAAGTCGATGTTGATGAAGATGTTCTCGTTCATCATTTTCACGCGCCCAGCGACGCGGACCTGCCTCTTAAGAAGCGAAGCCTCATACCGGCTCAGCATCTTCTCAAGCTTGCCGGACAGTTCTTCGGACCTTTTCTTCGTTAAAAATCGGGAAGACTGTACCGCATCTACAAGCAGTTTCAGCTCCCCGACCGAGAAATCACGATTGCCGAGGGAATAACCGGTGGTTCGTCCGGATTTCTCTTTAAAAATCTCATATCCGAACTGCTCCAGCATGGCAAAATCATCGTAGATGCTCTTCCGCTCGGCTTCGATACCGAACGATCCGAGTCTTCGGATGATCTCCTCCATGGACAGGCTGTGACTGTCATCGGTTTCTTCCCAAAGAATCTTAAGAAGGTATAAAATTTTCAGCTTTTGATAGAACGACTTAGCCATATTCCGAAATTACGCATTCACATAGCCGGCATAAATGAAATACAGAGAAATCGCGCAGACGCAGCAGTTGACGATCATAAATTCCTTTTCGCCCTTCTGGTAAGCGCGGAATGCCGCATATGCGCTGACTACAAGACCGCCGGCCTGGAAGAACAGGTACTGCGAGAAAAATACGCCGAGAATGGCAAATGCGAGACCGATCACGGTCATAAGCGGAACCGGATTGAACGATGTCTTGTCATGAGGAATCATGGAAATATCCACAACTTTGACAAGATCGTTCTCGTAATCCTCCTTCGTCTTACGAATGGCGGGCTTATCGGCGATTACCGTCTCCATCCACTCAACGAGTTCCCCTTTCAAAATCTTTCTGAGTTTCGTTTCCTCTTCGGGATTCATATTCTCAACATTCTTCACCATCAGAATGATGCGGATTCCGGTTTCCGAAGGTGAATCGGAATCGAGCCACTGCTCCTGACCGCCGTAAGAAACATAGATATCATGGTTACCGGTATGGATCCAGCGGATCTGGCTTTCAATCGCGGAAGAAAGTCTTTCGTTCAATTCATCCAAATACTTCTGGATCGTGATATCGTACAGATTCTCGTTCAAATCTTTAAAGTTTAAAACTTCCCCGTCTTTCAATGCCGCAACATGGAACTGAACGGCACCGTTCTTTTTGGAGGCGGGGGAAACAACGATCTGATAAGTTGCACTTCCGATCACAACATTCTCGCTCTTCCACATTTTGGCGAGATACATATCCTTAGGCATTACACAATGCTTTACAACCGAGTTCACGCTCATGGCAAACCCTCCCGTATCCATATACAAATCTCCTCTTCGGCCCATTCCCGATGAATGAATTCCGAAAACGGCACAACTACCATATTTTGTAGTATTTTACCGATAAATAGACTATATCATACTTTCGCTTCTTTGTCATTTGCTTTTTACGCAAAAATAAAAAACTGTGCATTTTAACCAAAAATCGGGGCTTTCATTATTGAAAATCCCTTGCCCCGCAATATCCTTTCCGGTTGACAGAAACCGCGGTATTTTCTATAATAAACTCTGTATGCAATCTGAAGTACCCATAAAGGAGGAATCCCTAATGATCACAGTAAGCGAAAACGGCGTGTTCCTTGTAAACGGAGCCCCGGTTTCCGACGCCGGACTCAGCCGTGAGGAAGGCCGCAGGAAAACGATCGCCTATTCCATCTTACAAAAGCATAATACTTCCGGAAATCCCGAAAAGTTAAAGATTCGCTTTGACGCAATGGTGAGCCACGATATCACCTACGTCGGCATTATCCAGACCGCACGTGCGAGCGGGCTTACCGAATTTCCGCTTCCTTACGCGATGACCAACTGCCACAACTCTCTTTGTGCGGTAGGCGGCACCATCAATGAAGATGACCATGTATTCGGTCTTTCCGCAGCGAAGAAATTCGGCGGAATCTACGTTCCCGCAAACCAGAGCGTTATTCATTCTTATGCAAGAGAAGAACTTTCCGCATGCGGCAATATGATCCTTGGTTCCGATTCCCATACCCGTTACGGCGCACTCGGCACAATGGGTGTCGGCGAAGGCGGCCCCGAGCTTGTAAAACAGCTTCTTAAAAACACCTGGGACCTTGATATGCCCGAGGTTGTTCTCGTATATGTTACCGGCGCTCCGAAGCGCGGCATCGGTCCTCACGACATCGCTCTCGCCCTCGTTAAGGCAACGTTCGCGAACGGTTTCGTAAAGAACCGCGTGCTCGAATTTGCCGGCCCCGGAATCAAGAATCTTCCGATCGACTTCCGTAACGGCATCGACGTTATGACGACCGAGACGACATGCCTCAGTTCCATCTGGGAAACCGATGAGATCACCGAAGGCTTCTACAAGACGCATGAGCGCGGCGAGTGCTATAAGAAACTCGCTCCCGAAGACGGTGCTTACTATGACCGTCTGATCACGATCGACCTCTCGAAGGCCGAGTCGATGATTGCTCTTCCGTTCCATCCGAGCAATGCTTACACGATTCACGAATTTGTGGAAAATGCCAAAGAAATCCTTGCAGGCGTAGAGAAAGAAGCCGCCGCGAAGTTCAAAGGCGTTTCTTATCATCTGACCGATAAGGTGAAAGACGGAAAGGTTTACGCAGACCAGGGCGTTATCGCGGGATGTGCCGGCGGACTGTTCGATAATATCGACGAGGCTGCCGCAATCCTTAAGGATAAGAGCTGCGGCAACGGCTACTTCTCTCTAAACGTTTATCCGACCAGTGTTCCGGTAAGCCTGGAACTCACGAAAGTCGGCGCAACGAGCGAACTGTTGAAGGCCGGCGCCGTTATCAAGCCTTCGTTCTGCGGTCCCTGCTTCGGCGCAGGAGACGTACCCGCGAACGACGGTCTCTCACTCCGTCATACGACGCGTAACTTCCCGAACCGCGAAGGCAGCAAGCCCGGCGAAGGACAGCTCTGCGGCGTGGCATTGATGGATGCAAGAAGCATTGCCGCTACCGCTTTAAACGGCGGCGTAATTACCGCGGCTACCGATATCGATTACGAAGTTCCGAATCACCCTTATCACTTCGATAAGACCGTTTACCGGAACCGTCTCTATTACGGCTACGGCAAAGCGGACCCGAACGCGGAACTGATCCTCGGACCGAACATCACCGACTGGCCGAAGATGGAAGCGCTTACCGACAACATGCTTGTAAAGCTTGCAGCAGTAATCCGTGATCCGGTTACAACGACCGATGAACTGATTCCTTCCGGCGAAACAAGCTCTTACCGCAGTAACCCGCTCCGTCTTTCCGAATTTGCCCTCTCCCGCCGCGTTCCCGAATATGTCGGCCGCAGCAAGGCAATCCACGCGCTTGACCTTGAGCGCAGAGACGGCAAGGCTCCCGAAGAGCTTGTCAGCATTCTCTCCCGCTTCGGCAATGCGGACGAACTTCTGAAGACAACCCAGTACGGCTCCTGCGTATTTGCAAACCGTCCCGGCGACGGCTCCGCCCGTGAGCAGGCCGCATCCTGCCAGAAGGTTCTCGGCGGTTACGCAAACATCTGCTACGAATACGCAACCAAGCGCTACCGCAGCAACTGCATCAACTGGGGCATCCTGCCGTTCACGCTTCCCGAAGGCGCAGACTTCCCTTATGAGGAAGGCGACTGCGTATTTATCCCTGGTGTTCGCGAAGGAATCAAGAACGGAAACGAGACATTTGCCGCAAAGGTTCTTAAGAAGGACGGCACGATCGACGATATCACGCTTAACATCAAGGGCCTTACCCCCGATGAGAAGACGATCATTCTCGACGGCTGCCTGATCAACTACTACGCGGAACAGAATAAGTAAAATAACGGCCGTCCGGAATGGGCGGCCGAAACAAGATAAAGGAGTTCACCTATGGCTAAGATTCAGATGACGACTCCCCTCGTGGAGATGGACGGCGACGAAATGACCCGTATCCTTTGGAAGATGATCAAGGACGAACTGATCCTTCCTTTCGTAGACCTTAAGGCGGAATACTATGACCTCGGCCTTCCGGAGCGTGAGCGCACGAAGGATCAGGTTACGCTTGACGCAAGCTATGCTGCCAAGAAGTACGGTGTTGCCGTCAAATGTGCTACGATCACTCCGAATGCACAGCGCGTTACCGAATACAACCTTTCACAGATGTGGAAAAGCCCAAACGGAACAATCCGTTCCATTCTCGACGGTACCGTATTCCGCGCTCCGATCATGATTGATTCGATCAAGCCCAACGTACGCAGCTGGGAGAAACCGATCACGATTGCGCGTCATGCATACGGCGACGTTTACAAAAACACCGAATTCCGTATTCCCTGCCCCGGTAAGGCAGAGCTTCTGTTCACCGGCGAGGACGGAACCGAGCTTCGTGAGACCGTTTACGATTTCGAGTGCCCCGGCGTTCTGCAGGGCATGTACAACAAGGACACTTCGATCGATTCGTTCGCAAGAAGCTGCTTTGAGTATGCTCTTTCTGTGAAACAGGATCTCTGGTTCTCAACAAAGGATACGATCAGCAAGAAATACGATCACCGCTTTAAAGATATCTTCCAAGAGATTTACGACAACGAATACAAGGATCGTTTCGAGGCTGCAGGCATCACCTACTTCTATACTTTGATCGATGACGCCGTAGCCCGCGTAATCCGCAGCAAAGGTGGTTTCATCTGGGCATGCAAGAACTACGACGGCGACGTTATGAGCGACATGGTATCGACCGCGTTCGGTTCTCTTGCGATGATGACAAGCGTTCTTGTAAGCCCCGACGGCAACTACGAGTACGAAGCCGCGCACGGCACCGTAACCCGTCACTACTACCGCTACCTGAAGGGTGAGGAAACCTCCACGAACCCGGTTGCCACGATCTTCGCCTGGTCCGGCGCTCTTCGTAAGCGCGGCGAGAAGGACGGTCTTAACGACCTTATGGCATTTGCCGACAAGCTCGAGGCTGCCGTTATCAAGACGCTCGACGACGGCATCATGACGAAGGACCTCTCCGGTCTTGTAAGCGAAGGCTACAAGAGCACGCCGGTGAACTCGCTCGACTTCATCAAGGCAATCAGAGAGAGACTGGAAGCATAATCCGGGTTTATCCGGTTACAATTAACGACATTTGGACACGATAAAACAAGTCCGGAAATGAAGTTCCATTCATTCCGGACTTGTTTTTGTTTACTCTTCTATCGATTTTATGAACTGCATCTGCGGACTCTTTGCGTCGAGCTGCATCAGTTCGATTTTGATGCCGTCGGGATCATGCGTCCAACACTGCCAGTTGAAATCGGCGCCCTGCTTCGGCGCGTCATCCTGCGGTGCTCCGGTCTTTACGATCCGGTCCCATATTTCACGGATGTCGTCTACCGCGACGCAGAAATGAAAGAAACCGATATTCTCGTCCTTATACGGGTTCTCCTTCGTTGCACCGTAGAAAAGCTCGATAAACTGCCCTCCGCCGCCGTACATATAAACAATCCAGGGCTCTCCGTTCTCCGGTCTCGGAATATCGAAGGCTTTTTTGAAGCCGAGCGTATTCTCATAAAATGCGACCGTCGTATCCATATCTTTTACGTTAAATGCGGCATGCGCAATTCCTTTGATCATGATATATTCCTCCGTAATTCGCGTATTCAGTATCCGATGCACGGAATCTCAACACCGTTTAAAAGCCGGTATGTATCTTTTTCATTCTTCATATGCTGCCTCGTCCTTTCTCCGAAATCATTGTAAACCCTATCGGTTATACTGATTCTAACATAGATCCCCAGTGCGAAAAATGTGATATGTCATATTTCAGCGGAAAATCTAATATAAAAAGGCCTTTCGTCCCGAACGCCGGGAAGGATACAACAAAAGACCTCCTGTTATAAACAGCGCATGCAGAAATGAAGCTGAATTCATTCTGCATGCGCTTTTATACGGCGGTCTTAAACTACTGTTCTATGGCGTTCGGGACTGAAAAACTGTTTTCATTCCTTTCCGGGAACTTCCCAATCAGTAATCGGCTTACTCTCATGGGTCATACGCCAGTTGATACTTCTCTGGAGATAATCAACGTATTCGGGATTCTTGCAGAGACCCTTGCCGGCGATATCGGAAATCTTTGCGACGTCGTTTCCGTTGCAGGCGGTCGTCTTCATAACGATGTTAAGCGGCGGAACCTCGGTATCATTCGCGATGTAGGTACCGATACCGAAAGCGATCTTCGCTCTTCCTTCGAAGTAGCGGTATAATCGGTCCGCGCGCTCAAAATCCAGGCTGTCGCTGAAGAGAAGCGTCTTCTGGGATCCGTCGATACCGAGCTTGGCGTAGTGCTCAAGCATCTTGTCGCCCCATACGAACGGATCGCCGCTGTCATGGCGAACACCGCTGAACAGCGTTGCGTATGTGAGGTCGAAGTCACGAAGGAAGCAGTCGGTCGTGATCGCATCCGTCAGAGCGGTTCCGTTCAATACGCCGTATTCCTTTACCCACGCGTCAAGTGCATAGTAATTGGAGTATGCGGGATTATGGCGATGCGTGCCTTGTCCGACGCACATGATCCACTCATGCGCCATCGTACCGACGGGCATCAAGCCGTATTTTTTCGCAAGATATACATTGGAAGTTCCGACGAAATGGGACTTCGCGGACTTTACTTCGGCAAGGCGCTTAACGGCTGCCTCCTGAGCCTCCGCGGAAAGTCTTCTTCGAAGACCGAACTCGGAATAATTGCCGAGGATAAATGTGCCGTCCTCAACCGCCTTGGCTTTCGCCTCAAGCCGCTCGTTGAAACTCTTCATCAGCTGCGGGTAATCGTACTGCATCCGGAAGTAAACTTCATTCACGATGGCAAGCGTCGGGATCTCGTACATCGAAGTGTTAAGCCACGTTCCGCGCGTTTCGATGGAAAGACCGCATTCCGCGTCGGTCGTAATCTCAAAATCCAGAAATCTGGGCTTCCAGAGTCTTAAGAAATCCACATAGGAGCCTTTCAGCCAACGGATGTTATGCAGATACTCAAGCTCGTCCTCATTGAATCGCAGGTCACAATAAGCAAGAATCTGGTCCTTGATCTCCTGTACCATCTCGGGCGTAAAATGCACGTCATCGTTCCGGCATTTGAACGTCCAGGTCGTCTTATAGTCGCTGAACTGATGGTAGATTGCCTGTCCCATGGAGAACTTGTAAAGGTCGGTCTCCAAAAGGGAATTGATAATTCTGTCGAGTTTCATCGTGAAATCCTCCTAAATGATATTTTCCGGCAAATACTATAGAACGTCCACCTGGAACGTTTTCATCGCTTCTAACGCGGTCTGATGCGTTTCAGGGGTAATGCAGGCGCACAGATCTTTCATTACTCTTACATTTGTTTCGGGACTTGCGGCCCGGACGATCGAGGCATTGCTGATCACGCAGATTCCGGTGCAGACGCCGATCAATGTCACTTCGTCGTAACCGCCCTTACGGATCCGCTCGCCGAGTTCCCACGAACCGAATACCGGCTTATCGATAACGTCCTTCACATAAGGCTTCAGTTCATCGATGATCTCCCAGCCGGGCGTTCCTTTTACGCAGTGCACAACCGGCAGCTTCCTGCCTTCAAGCGTATCCGTGTACGCTTCCGTATGCGTATCTCTCGTAAAAAGAATGTCATCCTTCCAGTTCTTAACAAATTCCGTAACCGCGGGAACGATCGCCTGCGCATTCGGATTGGCTAAAGCGCCGTCCACGAAGTCCTTCTGCATATCCACAACGATCAAAAGTTTCTTCATTGTCCCATCCTCCCTTTTTTATTCCGGCTGCCCGGTTTAACTTACTGCTCTTTATACTTATACACATTGGCGACACGATTTCCGGAAATCGGCTTTGCCACATAGTGTAACGCTTCTACTTTGCTTGCCATCTTATCCCGGAAGTTGGCCTTATAAAGATCCGTTCCGAGAATGATCTCATATACCTTCTGCAGATCCGGCAGCGTGAATTCCTTCGGCACGAGATTGAACGCGCAATCGGAAAGAAGCACTTTGTTCCGAAGCTTCATAAGGCCCTCGAGTACGATCTCGGAGTGGTCAAATGCGAGCCGGTCCTCACTGACGGACTCGGGTACGTAGTTTCTTACGAAAATGATGCCGTTCTGAAATGCCTTCTCCGTAAGCGCATATTCGATTGAGACGTTCTTCTCCGAACTTGAAAGCTTTATCCTGTCTTTCGTAAACGAGATATCAAACCATCCGGCATCCTCGGCATCGTCTCCTGCTTCCGCTTCCTTCTGCTCGTCGTACGGAATAAGTCCGGTATAAGCAACATCGATTACTCTCATGCGCGGATCGCGGTCCGGCTGGTTCATCGTATATAACTGTTCGAGGTAGATTCCGTCAATACCCGTTTCTTCCTTAAGTTCCCTGCATGCGGATTCATACGCCGACTCTTCCATTTCCAGGAAGCCGCCCGGAAGTGCCCAGCATCCGATAAACGGATGATTTCTGCGCCTAATTAAAAGCGTCTGCAGGCAGGACAGGTCTTTCTTCATGCGAAGAAGCAGAACGTCTACGGTGACCGACGGCCGTTCGTAATCGGCCGGGCGGTATGCCTTCAGGAATTCCTTTTCGGTAAGACCGTCTGCATTTCTCTTCTCTGCCATATGTATTCCCCTTTTGATTTATGGTAGTAATTTACTACTGTCACAACTATACTACCCGGAAATCGTTTTGTCAACAGGAAAATGAGATAATCGCAAAAAAGGCGCCCCGCCGTAACGGGACGCCTCGTCTGTCTTTTTGATAATTATGTTTAGATGTCGTATTTGGCCATGATCTCCGCAGGCGTTCTCTTCAAAACGGAACGAACGGAAAGGGTTCCGCTGAACAGACAGATCACATAAATCAATACCAGTACGATCAGTGCGATCCACCACGGGAAATACAAAAACTCTTCCGCTTTCGCCGAAACGGTCTTTATGTATACGCAGAACGCCGTGGAAAGCAGATACCCGATAAATGCGGAAAGCGTTGTAACAACACCGGTTTCCACAAGGCTTCGGTACAGCATATTGCCTTTCGAAACACCGATTGCGCGGTAGATACCGATTTCCTTCATGCGGTTCATGTAAATGGAACGCATGATCAGATACATGCAGACGCTCAACAAACCGATCAGAACCGCCATCGTCGACAGCGTTCCGTACATTCCGGCCTTGGCCGCGTCGATTTCGCGCTCCATCTCGTCTTTGGAGGAGCTGAACATATATACGGTGTCTTCGAAATAATCTTTGACCTTTTCCACATCATCCGCATAGATGACTGCACGGGTATATCTGTCCGCGAGATCTTCTTCGGGCAGCGTAAGCAGAATCATCGAATCCTTAAACAGATCGTCGCTGATATATACCATCAGCTCATCGGTGTCGACAATACCGACAATATGCATCAGGAGCAATTCCGCCTTGTTATTATCATGACTCACTTCGGAATCTTCGTCGTATTCCATCGGATAGTAGTAGTAAGGATTATCGAAACCGTCGTCGTAGTATGCTTCTTTCTCCGCACTGTTCGGATCTTCGGGATCCGTGCCTGCTTCCGCTGCGGCCTTTTCCGCTTCAGCACGCTCCTTGTAGTTCTTGTACATTTCATGCGTAACGCGAAGATTGGAAGTACAAAATACGCCGAGCAGATCATCATAAGAGGAAATGAACGGATACGTCTTGCTCTTCAGAATCTTGTCCGCGATATTCTTCGTAATAATGATGTCCCTTTCGGAAGAAATCGTGCCGGTTCCCGCGATCATATTCCTGTCTTTCAGATCGGAACACGGAAGAATCGGGCTGTCAAACCTGTCATCTCCGCCGACGCTGAAGAGATCCATAACACTCTTCGTATATGTCTCAAAAGAACCGAGTCCGTAGGAAAAATCAACCAGTCCGCCCTCCGAGAAGAACCCGAAGGCATTGAAATATGCTTCCTTGATTCCGGTATTCGGATCTGCCTTCAGTTCAAGAACTCTTTTCTGAAATGCTTCCGGACTTACTCCGGTGCTGCGAATGGAAACCGTGATAACTTTTTCGTTGGCGTTGGATTTGGCTTCTTTATAATCCCGGATTCCGACACCGAACCGTGCAACAACGAAAACCAGAACGATCGCGAAGAACATCATGACCTTACGAAGTCTCTTCGCGCCCTTCTTACCGGCGTTTTTGTTAAACACCATCGAGAAACCGGACTTGATTCCGTCCTTAAACCCAAACAGTTTTCCGAGCCGCTTCATCTCAAAGTCATCCAGACCGGAAAGATTCAGCGTTTTTTCGTCCTTGATCTCTTTCCGTTCGGTTTCGAACTTGCCTTCCTCCAGATGCATTTCGCTCGATTCATCCAAAACGCGGACTCTGGGCGTATCCACCTTTAAGTACAGCATGCCGCTTTGGTTGATCAGACGGACTTTGACGGGGGTCTCCGGAAGGTCTCCGTAAAACTCCGTAGTAACGGCTTCGTTCGAGAAACTCTGCTTCTCAAAATCACCGAGATAGATAACGTTCTTGCTCTTTGCGACATAACCGTAATTGATCGCGTCGTTATTCTTCACGTTAACAACACGGCCGTCGGAAAGCTCGATCACCGAATCGCAGTAATAATCCACGAGTTTTTCTTCATGGGTTACCAAAAGAACGAGGTGCGTCTTCGAGATCTGCTTTAAGATGTCCATGATGATGAGCGTATTCTCTTCATCGAGGTTTCCGGTAGGTTCGTCCGCGAGAATGACCGGAGCATTCTTAACAATGGCGCGGGCGATCGCGATTCGCTGCTGCTGGCCTCCGGAAAGGGAGTTCGGCGTACGCTTGTAAAAAGTATCCATTCCGACCGCGGTAAGCGCCGTATGAACACGTTTTGCAATCTCTTCCTCATCGTCCATACCGCACAGACGGAGCGCCGTAGCGACATTGTCGAAACAGCTTTCGTTTCCGTTCAGGCAGTAATTCTGGAAAATGTAACCGATATAGCGGTTCCGAAGCTCATCTTTCGAAGCGCTCATCTTCTGCCCTTCAATGAATACGGATCCGCTCTGAACCTTATCAAGACCTCCGATTACGTTTAAAAGGGTCGTCTTGCCGCAGCCGCTTCGTCCGAAGATGGCTACCAGACCGTGATCCGGAAAATCCAGGGAAATGTCATTGATAACATGGATCTCGTTGGATTTGCCCTTGTTAAAAAACTTATGCAGTCCTTCCAGTTTGATCATGCTTCGGCACCTCCCTTCAGAGTCTTCTTAACACTGTCCTCGAAGAGACGGTGGATCTGCTTTCTGGTTACCCAAGTCGTGATAACGAGAATGCCGACTACCACGAACACGTACTCATACCAGTGCAGGAAGCGGATCATATCATTGTAATTCGGCAGATGATAGATCACAAACATACCTATAAGCGTCACGATCAGTCCCGGCAGAATGGAAATGTACATTCTGAAGTACATGCTCAGCTTGATGACACGGACCGAAATACCCATCGAACGGAATATCGTCAGATCGCTCTTAATGACGTCAAGCGAACGATGCGTACACAGATTGACGAAAAAGACGAGGAAGGCAATCGCGCCGACCCACAAAAGGAAACTCAGACCGCCGACGAAGACGCGTTCAATAACGGCCATAATATCGGGGTTATAGGTCTGTTTTGAAGTACATGCGAGATATCCGTTCTCTCTGAGCGTCTTGGCTGCTGTCTTCGCCTCGCTCTCCGATGAGAAGAACAGGGAAGCCTGATTGTAAATGTTATCGCTTCTGTTAAGCAGCGACTCAATAACGGATGTCGCGCCGAAGATTCCGAGACTGTTTTCACGGAGCTCCTTAAAATGGCTCCAGTTCTTGGATACATATGCGGAGAGCACCTTATATGCTGTTTCCGTCATGACGATCTGCGGCTTCTTCGTGTTGTCGATATAGTATTTGACGCCGACAACATCATACACATACGGACCGACCTGAATGGTGCGGCCTTCCTGGTATTTTACGGAAGCGGAGTCGGTCAGATAGGCGTCGTAATAGCCCTTATAGCAAAGCGGTACGTAAAGAAGCACTTCGTCATTGTCGTTACCGGGATAACGTCCGAGTGACGGTTCCCCGAAATGCTTCGTCGTAGCGCCGAAATACACGGTGGCATATACTTCGTCTTCCTTGCCGAAACGCTTGCGTGAGAAATCCACGGACTGATCCATAACAGCCGGAGCATCTAAGATCGCATCATTCATAAAATACGAATCCGCGCCGTACTTCTTCACAAGACCGTCCAGCTCGTCAATCGTAAACTCCGAAGCCTCATACTTTGAAATGATGACGCGCCCCTTTGCCGGCGTAAACATATAGAAACGCCCGAACATGGCAAATGCATCCTCAAGCGCGCCCGTGATGAAGGACGAACCTACGATTCCGAGAAACAATATAAAGCAGATGAAGAACGTAAGCTTCGGCTTTGCAAGAAACGATGCCCAGCCGAGACGGAGCCCGTTCCGCACGTCATATACGTGATCCTTGGTCTTCGTTTCATCGGACTCCGATGCTGCTTCCGTCATGATCGGCTCTTCGCTTTCCGAAAGATGCTGGTCGGATTCCACAGCGCCGTCAAATACACGGATATGTCTTGTCGCATACGCTTCGACCTCATCGAAATCATGCGTAACGACTATCAGAAGCTTATCCTTCGATACTTCCTTCAAAAGCTCGACAATCTCTTTTGAGGACTGTGCGTCGAGGTTGCCGGTAGGCTCGTCGGCAAGGATGATCGGGCTGTCCTTTGCAAGCGCACGCGCGATAACGCAGCGCTGCTTCTGACCGCCGGAAAGACGGCTGCCCTTCTGCTTTAAGTGACTCTTAAGGCCTACACGCTCAAGCAGTTCGATCGCGCGGCGTCTGCGCTCGATCGGGTTACGGATATTCATCAGCGCAAGCTCTACATTCTGTAAAACCGTAAAACTCTCAATGATGTTGTAATCCTGAAAAATGAATGAAATATACTTTTCGCGGTACTCTTCCCAGTCGGGCTGGATGTAATGCGAGGTAGGCTTGCCGTCGATCAGCAATTCGCCTTCCTCATACGTGTCCATACCGCTGATGACATTGAGAAGCGTCGACTTACCGGAACCCGAAGCACCGGTGATGGCGACAAATTCTCCCTGGTCAAAGGAAAGGTTCACGCCGCGGATACCGACTGCAACGGTACCCTCGGAAACGTAGATCTTTCCGATGTTTTTCAGCTGTAAGAAAGCCATTGGTTCAAATCTCCCCTCGATTAATATTTCCTGCTGTGATCGGAACAAACGGAAGCGTAATATCCTCTCCCGGATCCCTTGTCGGCTCCTTGGTCGGCTCTTTGGTCGGTTCCCCGGTCGGCTCCCCGGTCGGCTCTCCGGTCGGATTTCCGGTCGGATTGGGCTCCGGCGATACCCCTGCGGTCGGCGTGGTACCCGGCGTAATTGACGGAAGCTCGTTCGGATCCTTGGTCGGCGTCACGGTAGGTTCCTTCGTAGGCTCCGCGGAAGGCGAAACCGAAGGTTCTCCGCTCGGCGTCACGGTAGGATCTTTCGTAGGCTCCGCGGAAGGCGAAACCGTAGGCTCACCGCTCGGTGTCGGATCCTTCGAAGGCGTAATGTCAATAATGTCCGGCTCAACAACTTCCTTCGTCGGTACCGGCGTAGGCGTCGGCATCGGTGTAAGCGTCGGAGTTGCTTCGGTGGACGGCGTCAGGATCGTCTCGGTCGGCGTGTTCGTGATTTCACCGTTACCCTTTTCCGGATGCTTTTTACATGCGAACACCAGAATGATCACCAGGGCGATGACCAGCAGAAGGCATGCAATTCCGACAATGTTTCTTACATTTCCTTTTTTCATGTTCACTCCTTTTCTCCCCACTTTTTTATCAATGCACGCTGAGCGTGTCATCGTCTTTTTTCAGAGCTTTTTAAGAACTCCGGCAAGTACCTCGGCGGCCCTTTTATGGCAGAGCTTACCGGGATGCCATCTCGAGCCGAGCGTTTCGCCCGTTGCCTCGGGAAGGTCCACGTACGTCGGCATCTCGTCACCGGTACAGTCCGCATAAAGCCTTAACGCGGTCAGGATCGCAGGCTTCATGTAATAGCCGAGCATCCCGTAGCACCATATAATCTTCGCTTTCGGATACGTACAGCGGATATCCGAAAGAAACGCTACCGCCTTTTCCGCAAAAACCGCGGTGCTTTCCTTAGACAGCTGTCCGTCCTCATCCTTTGTCATGGCAAATGCGACACCCGTTTCCGGATCGGTGAACGGCGGCATGCCGACTCCGTTTCCGTCATTGGTCGCAAGATTGATGACAACGGCTTCCGGCTCAAAAAGGCGGAAATCATATTCCTCCTCCGCTCCTCTTACCGGTCTTACCGGACCGTCTCCGTAAGCAAGCGCGCAAACCTTATGCCATGCCTTCGGCATGTTGTGACGCACGTCGTTATCATAGCCGCATACAACGCCCCAACCGCTCTGGCTTATCGCCTGATAGTCGGCGTCCAGCATGTCGGCGGTCATATACGCGTAATTGTCCACTGCCGAGAACACGGCGGGAACCCAGTCCGCTTCTCCCTGCGCGCCGGAGCCTCCCTCGCCGCTTGTGATCGAATCGCCGACAAATACCACTTTCTTACTCCGCTCTTTCACGGGAAGAAGCATTCCGTCCGATAAAATGTCGGTCAGCTCGATATACGGCTCGCCGTCTCCGGGCATCACCGGAGTATCTTTTACGATCCGGATATGATGCAGCGTCTCGGGGTTTCGGTTCCGTAAGATCGGAATCACATTGTCCCCGTTATTAAGCGGCATGCGGATCATCGGAGCGCCGTCGCACAAAACAACGATCCACTGCTCGTGAAATGCATAGGATGCTTTGATGACTACGCTCAGATTGGCTGCCTTAACATCCATTTCATAACGGCTTCCGGTCCAAAAAAGCGCGTACGGAGCTTCTTTCGAAGTCCGTCCGAGTACTTTGACAAGCGGCATGGCCGCGTTTTTAATACTTTTCATCGGTTCCCCTTTATACGTTTACAAAAACCGCCGTATTACGCAAAAACGCCTTCGGAAACGGCTCTTCGTTTACGGTTACGTGAAATAAACGGTCTTCTCTTCGGGTTCTTCGGCCTTTTCAAACTTAGTCGCGTAAAGAACCGGTCCCATTCCCTGATATTCCTTCTGGTACTCGATCCTGATCTCCGCGGTAACCCAAACCCATGCGCGGCTCTTAAGAAGCGACGCGTCAACCACTGCGGGCACCTTGCAAAGCATGCCGATAAATGCGATATCGGCCGCACAGCACGTCATTGCCATACGTCCGGGTACGCAGTACCCTTTCGGGAATTTCGGCGAGAAATAAAGCATCCCGAGGAAATGCACGGTCTTACCGCGGTATTCCTTCGGACGGTCCATGCAGTCCATGTACCAGATGCCGTAGTCGTCATCGGTAATCTCCAGATAATCCGAATTCAGGTCATACGGAACCTCAATCTCGTCGGGATCGGATTCTTTGCCGTCCGCACGGTCGTATATGATCTGTGCCTTACGGTTTACGGGCTTTATGCTTCTTCGGATCAGCGTCCGGTTTGTATTGTCATCACAGCGGTTTACAATGATCAAATCGGAATATCTTACAAGGTCTAAGATCATCTTCTTCATGTTAGTCAGATATGATTCGACCGTCGTTCCGTCGATCATCGAAATAATCTGGGAAGGAACCCACGATTCGGGATAGTCGAGTTCCATCATCTCATCCATGTTCCACATTCCGTTCATCTCGATCAGGATCATGTGCGGATTGTAATAGATCTCAAGTCCGTTTAAGAACTCTCCCGTCAGCTGGGACTGTTCTTCAACGGTGATGACCGATACGCCTTTTTGGGAAAGAGCAACCTCATCGAGTTCCTCCTCTCCTTCCTCGCACTGGATGATCAGCAATCTGCCGCCCGAAAGAAACTGCGGGTCGGAAAGCGTTTCCTTGATGAACGTCGTTTTACCGCTGTCCAAAAACCCGTTTACGATAAATACCGGCTTTTCCATATCATACCTCAAACAGTTTCGCGATATCGTCCTCTTTTAATTTGCTGCCGATCACGCACAGACGTCCGGTGATGTCCGACGCGCCTTCGCGGATCTCATATTCGCCGGGAGTCAGGTCGAAATGATACCATTTGCCGTCCGTACCCGGTACGATTCCCTTTGCACGGAGGATAATTCCGTAATCCTCGGAATCGGCAAGTTTCTCAAGAATATCCTCAAGCACGTCACGCTCGAACTTCTTAGGAGTCTCACGGCCCCAGCTCGTGAATACTTCGTCAGCATGGTGATGGTGGTGATGATGACCGTCATGATCATGGTGGTGGTCATGGCAGTGGCACTCCTCGCCGTCCTCGTGATGGTGATGATGGTGTTCATGCTCATCATCATCGTCATCATCGTCATGATGATGGTGGTGATGCTTGTGCTCGTCATCATCGTCATCATGGTGATGGCGGCACTCATGGTCATCATCGTCATCGTCGTGATGATGGTGGCAGCACTCGTGGTCATCGTCGTCATCGTCATCGTGATGATGGTGGTGATGATGCTCGTGATCGCACTCTTCGCCTTCCTCATGATGATGGCCGCAGCAGGGGCAGATTTCCTCTTCCTCAAGCAGTTCCTTCGCAAGGTCCTTCTTGGTTGCCATCGCTTCAAGAATCTGTGCTCCGGTCAGCTGATCCCAGGGAGTCGTAACAATAACCGCGTCGGCGTTCTTCTCGCGTAGCATCGCAACGCATGCCTGCAGTTTCTCCTCGCTTACGTTCTGGGAACGGCTCAGAAGGATCGTATGCGCATATTCCACCTGGTTATTGAAGAACTCGCCGAAGTTCTTCATGTAAATCCGGCATTTGCCGGCATCCACTACCGTGATCAGGCCGGTCACAACGAAGTCCGGATCGTTAATGTCGAGAACCGCCTTCTCAACATCGGAAAGCTTGCCGACACCGGAGGGCTCGATGATGATGCGGTCCGGATGGAACTGCTCCTTTACCTTGACAAGCGCTTCGCCGAAGTCGCCGACGAGCGAACAGCAGATACAGCCGGAGTTCATCTCGGTAATCTCAATGCCTGCTTCCTTTAAAAAACCGCCGTCGATACCGATCTCGCCGAATTCGTTCTCGATCAGAACTACCTTCTCACCCTTATAACCGTCGGCAAGAAGTTTTTTAATGAGTGTGGTCTTTCCGGCTCCCAAAAAGCCGGAGAAAATATCAATCTTAATCATAACTTATCCTTTATGCAGGCGGTGATTTCCGGTGCCGTGCCTGCCCGGACACCGGTCAGCCCGAACCTGTCGGGCCGTAACCTGATATACTAGTGAATTCCGGTCGATCCGAAACCGCCGCGTTCCTTACCGGTAAGATGCTCGACTTCTTCAAAACAAAGAACGGGCTGATTCTCCATAATGCGGAACTGGCAGATCCGGTCGTTGACCGAAATGTGCGTATCTCTCATCGCAAGAACCGGATACATCCACTCATCCGAGTCGCCGCAGTAGCTGTGATCGACAACTCCCATATGGTTGGTCTGGATGATTCCGAAGTTGCGGAACGTGCTCGATCTCGGCACGATATGCGCCTCATAGCCTTCCGGCAGTTCCACCGCGATTCCGAGGCGGATCAGCCGGCTCTCTCCGGCTTTCAGATCGACGTCTTCGGCGCTTCTTAAATCAACCCAGTCCGATTTGCCGTCGATATAGCGGAGTTTTTCGATTTTATCGCTGATATAGCGGATTTTAAGCGTTACCATAACGGCTCCTTACATTTCCCGGTAGAATGCCTTGTAGCACTTCAGCGCCTCAAAGAGGTCTGCTTTGCTGATCACTTCCCACGGCGCGTGCATGTTCATAACCGCAACGCCGCTGTCGATAACGTTCATGCCGTAGTTACCCATGATGTACGCAATCGTTCCGCCGCCGCCCGCGTCAACCTTGCCGAGCTCCGCGGTCTGGTACGAAACGCCCGCGTCATCAAGCACCTTGCGAATCTTCGCGAAGTACTCGGGAGCGGAATCGTTCGAGTCGTATTTGCCTCTCGAACCGGTATATTTGTTAAATACGACACCGTAGCCGAAGTACGCGCTGTTCTTGCGCTCGCTGACCGAATAATAAATCGGATCGTAAGCGGCGCTCACATCGGACGAAAGCATTACGGAATTCTGCAGCGCCCTGCGGACCTTCAGCTCGCTGTAATCGCCCATGCGGTCGAGAATTTCCGCGATCGTATTCTCGAAGAAACGGGAATGCATGCCGGTCGCGCCGACGCTTCCGATCTCTTCCTTGTCGACAAGCAGGCATACCGCGGTGCGCTTCGGAAAATTGTTCGTCTCGCCCTTTGCGTAATCAAAAAGCGCTTCTGCGGACGGATAAGCGCAAACTCTGTCGTCATGTCCGTAACCCATGATCATCGAAGAATCGATGCCCATGTCCCTTGCCTCGCCGGCCGGTACGATCTCAATCTCGGCAGAAAGGAGGTCGGCCTCCTCAACGCCGTATTTCTTTTCAAGGATCTTCAGTGCGTTCGCCCGGACGGCTTCCTTCTTCGCGCCCTTTAACGGGATCGTGGCAAATGTCACGTCGAGGTTCTCGCCTTCCACGATGTCGGTGCCCTTCTTCTGCATCTGCGCGGCGCCGAGATGCGGCAGCAGGTCGCTGATACCGAATACCGGATCTCCGGGCTCGTCACCGATGTTCACCTTCACAACGGTGCCGTCCTTCTTGCAGATCACGCCGTGCATCGCCATCGGGATCGTTACCCATTGGTATTTCTTGATGCCGCCGTAATAGTGCGTATCAAGAAGCGCGGTATCGGAATATAGATCCTCATAGAGCGGAACCTGCTTCAGATCAAGTCTCGGCGAATCGATGTGCGCTCCGAGAATTTTCATGCCGTTCTCGAGCGGATCGGTGCCGATATAGAAAAGCGCAACGGTCTTGCCCATCAGGGAAGCGTACAATTTGTCGCCCGCCTTCACCTTCTTTACTTTTGCGATATCCTTAAAACCGAGCTTCTCCGCCTTTTTGATGACGGTCTCCGCGCAGGAACGTTCCGTCTTGTTAGCGGACAGGAACTTCCGGTATTCCTCGGCAAATGCCATCACTTCCTTCAATTCCCGGCTGTCGTATTTGAGCCAGGCATTGGTTCCTTTGTTGACTTCTACTGCCATATGTTATCCTCCTTATGCATCCGCATCCCGCATCTGTCTCAGATCATCCGCGGAAAATGTGTATTTCTTCCCGCAGAAACGGCATACGACTTCAATATCTTCTTCACCTTGGATCAACGAATCCAGATCCTTCTTGCCGAGGCTCATCAGCCCCTTCTCATAACGCTCTTTCGAGCAGTTGCATACGTATTTCGGGCTTAACGTATCGGTCACTTCCGGATTGAGTCCTTCAAGCGTCCGGTTCAGAATGTCCTGCGGCGTCATGCCGTCCGCAAGCATCTCGGTCACGCTCGGAATGCCCTTAATGTTCTGCTCGAGCGATGTTATTATTTCATCCGGGCAGTCCGGCATGAGCTGGATAATGAATCCGCCCGCCTGCGCCACGGTATTGTCCTTATTCATCAAAACCCCGAGACCGACAACCGAAGGCGTCTGCTCGGAGGAAGCGAAATAATACGTCAGGTCCTCCGCGATCTCGCCGGTCTGAAGTTCGACCTCGCCGACATACGGCTCCTTCAGTCCGAGATCCCGTATAACGGAAAGAATACCGTTCCCGAGCGCGCCGCCCACGTCAAAATGATGGTTGGGCTTGGCGGGAAGCATCACAAGCGGTTCGTTGACGTAGCCTTTTACATTGCCCTGCGCATCGGCAGTCACGCAAAGTCCGCCGATCGGTCCGTCACATCTGACAAGAAGCGTTAAGACGTCGGCATGTCCCTTCATCATCGAGCCCATCATGGATCCGGCGGCCAGCAGTCTGCCGAGCGCTGCCGTACATACCGGGCTCGTCCCGTGTGCTTCCTTCGCAAAGGAAACGATATCTTTTACGGATGCGGCAAATGCCCGGACAAATCCGTCCGCTGCATATGCCCTGACGATCGTATCACTCATTGTTCACTCTCTTCTCTTACGCAATAACGGTTCCGCCGTGAGAGGTAACCGCGTAGATTATTCGGTATAGCATTTGCCGGGCTGAAAGCCTTCTTTGGCGATATATAAGATGCGCTCGGACTCGTCCGCTGCGGGAAGTCCGGTATCGGCGTCAACCGCGTCGACGAACTCCATTCCGGCTTCCGTGAGGAGCCGCTTTACGGTTTTAACGGAATACGCCTGCTGCACGTGCACTTCCTGAATCTTTTCGTAGCTGTTTCCCCGCTCTTTTAAAAACATCGTAAGCCGGTAGCAGTTCTGCTTCTTACGCCTGCGGTAAGCATTCTCCCAGATTACGGTCGCATCACGGAACTGCTCCACTCTTGTCTCGTCGCCGAGCGCCTTGAAACAGGCCTCGGTCTTCATGTCGAACAGGAACAGCCCGTCCTTATCGAGATAATTGTTTACGAGCCGGAATACTTTCAGCAGGTCATCTTCGCCGAGCAGGTAGTTCATGCTGTCGCATACGCTGACAAATGCCCTGACGGTCCCGTAGAGCTCTATCTCACGCATATCCTGCTGCAGGTAAAGAATGTCCGCGCCGCCTTCTTCCATGCGCTCGTACTGCTTCTCACGCGCTTCCATGAGCATGTCTTCGGACATGTCGATGCCGATCATATCGTAGCCCATATCGCTTAAGCGTCCGGTCATCTCTCCGGTGCCGCAGCCGAGTTCGCATACGATTCCGTCACGGATTCCGTGACTCTCTAAAATGCGCCTGATATTTGCCGCCCAATCATCGTACGGAATGTTATCCATACAGCGGTCGTAGATTTCCGCGAATCCGGTATAGGCTTCCAAAACGTGTCCTTTCTATCGCTCAATAAACGCCAGAAAGCGAACCCCTTGATCCGGATGCCCGGTGATTCAGGCATCCGGCGAGGCACGATGCATATGCACCGTACTCCTTACGGGGTCCGCACAAATTCATAATTATCGGTTCAAATCAGCCATTGCCTTAAAGGAAGGCACCAATGCGGGATACAAGCCGCGGAAAATCTGATACCGCTTCTCGTACTCCGCAACAATCGCAGGATCCTGCTCAATCGTGTCAACGACGCGGATCAGTTTGCCTGCAGCTTCCTCAACGGAAGCATACTCGCCGCAGCCGACAGCCGCAAGGATCGCAGCGCCGTAGCCGGGGCCTTCTTCGCAGTTGATCTTGTCAACCTTCACGTTCATGATGTTGGCAAGCACCTTGCACCAGAGCGGGCTCTTAGCGCCGCCGCCGATTGCACGGATGCGCTCGATCTTAACGCCGAAGGAACGTGCGATCTCAAGTGCGTCGCGGAGTGCGTAGGTAACGCCTTCCATAACCGCAAGGGTCATATCCTCACGCTTCGTATCCATCGAAAGACCGATGAAGCAGCCTCTTGCGTCGGGGTTGTTATGAGGGGTACGCTCGCCCATCAGGTACGGCAGATAGTAAACGTTGTTCTTGCCGATCTCCTTGATGTTCTTCTGCTCTGCCGCGTAATCCTTCGTGCCGATGATGTCATCCATCCACCACTTATTGGAGGATGCGGCGGAAAGCATGCATCCGAGGAAATGATAACGTCCGTTCGCATGTGCGAAGGAATGCATTGCGTTGGCATCGTCAACCGCGAACTCGTCGGTCGAGATGAATACGGTACCGCTCGTTCCGAGGGACACGCTGCACATTCCGTGCTCAAGCGTTCCGGTTCCTACAGCGCCCGCAGCGTTGTCGCCTGCGCCTGCGATGATCTTAACGGTCTTCGGAAGTCCGAGTTCATCGGCAACTTCGGGAAGGATCGTTCCGACAACTTCGTAGCTCTCGAAGATTTTTGCGAGCTGGCTTTCCTTTACGCCGACGATCTCGCACATCTCCTTTGACCAGCATTTATTCTTAACGTCGAAAAGAAGCATTCCGGATGCATCCGATACGTCGGTGCAGTGTACGCCCGAAAGCAGGTATGCGATATAGTCTTTCGGAAGCATGATCTTGCAGATCTTTGCGAAGATCTCGGGCTCGTGCTTCTTCACCCACAGAAGCTTCGGAGCGGTAAATCCGGTCAGTGCCATATTGGCCGTATAGGAAGATACTTTCTCGCGTCCGATCACGTTGTTGAGGTAATCGCACTCTTCCTGCGTACGTCCGTCATTCCACAGAATTGCGGGACGAAGTACGTTGTCCTTATCATCCAGAATAACAAGTCCGTGCATCTGTCCGCCGAAGCTGATGCCGGCAACCTGACTTGCGTCAAAGCCCTTCACGAGTTCCTTAACGCCTGCCTTCATCTGCGTCCACCAGTCCTCGGGCTTCTGCTCCGACCAGCCGGTCTTCGGAAAATACAACGGATACTCCTTCGAAACAATATTCTTGATCTCACCTTTTTCGTCCATCATCAAAAGCTTTACGGACGACGTCCCCAGATCTACACCGATGTAATACATAGGTAACCTCCATGCGTAATATATTTATCAAAATGCTTGGGAAAACCCAGCCTCTATGATAACAATTTAAGCCCTTTTCGTCAAGGGCGCGGGCCCTGTGAAACCGCTTATTCGTAGCCTTCCCAGATGCCGATCAGCGTCTTCGGTGTCATGAAATCGATTGCGCGATATCGGATGCTGATCTCAGCCACTTTGTACTCGCCTCCGAACTCTCCGTCAAGCGTATACGGAATCTCGGTTTCGGACTCAAAACGGACATGCTTGACGCGTGCATAGATGAGGTTCGGATTCGAATAATCCGAATGCATCAGACAGTTCACGACGTCAGGCAGCTCGTACGGCTTGAAATCCTTCACGAGAAGCATCTCGTAATAGCCGTCGTTTAAGGAAACGTTCTTACCGGTTATGCCTTTAAAGCCTCCGATTGATACCGAATTCACGACCATGCCGTAGATGAAACGCCCTTCCGTGTAGCGGTCGTCATAAGAAACCTTTAAGTTGTATTTCTTGATGTTCGTAAGTGAAGCCGCACCGTTTAAGATATATGCCAGATGTCCGAACACGTTCTTCATGCTCTGCTTCGTCGAATACGACACTTCGGTAAACAGTCCGAACGCGGCGGTATAAACAAAGTATTCCGAATTGAAAACCGCCATGTCGCACGGAAAACGCATGCCTTCCTTACCGAGACGGGCTCCTTCGACCATATCCTTCGGCAGATTCAGCGAGTTGCCGAAATCGTTCGTGCTCCCCGCGGGAATATACACCAAAGGAACGCGCTTTCCGTCCGATGCTTCCGCTGTCAGCATGCCGTTCACGACTTCATGAAGCGTGCCGTCGCCGCCGGAACAGATGATCTTTCTGCACGCACCTTCCCGAAGATACGAAATGACCGTATCCTTAGCATCGCCGTGCTTCTTCGTCGGACTCAGAACAAGGTCGCAATCCTCTTCGACCAGTTCCTTTACAACGTCGTTCAGCTTGATCCGGATCTTCTTCTTGCCGGCATTTGGGTTGTAGACAAATAAAACCTTTTCGCGCATCTCATCCTCCGCCCGGAACCCCCGTCCGGGTCAATTAAAACCCATACGGAATTATTATACTACAACCGGATCGTTTTTTGAAGAGCAAAACTGTAAATACATGATTCTTTCACATTCTTGCCGGTACCGCGTTCAATCGCCTCCGCATAGTACTTAAGCTGCGCCGTATAGCGGGCTTTCAGCAGTTCTTCCCCGCCTTCCGCCTTCACGCTGTCGGTCTTGTAATCAAGAAGCACGTAACCGTCCTCTTCTTCAAACAAAGCGTCGATAATTCCCTGTAAAAGCACGTTGTCGTTCGGATCGTATTCCTTACTTACTTCAGAAGCCGGTACGCTCATGACAAATGCCTGCTCGCGCTTCAGCTTTCCTGCCTTAAACGCCTTCTTCATACGGCATCCGATCTCGGAGCGGACAAATGCGGAAACCTTCTGAAACGAAACCGCCACCGCCAGTTCTTTCGGGCAGTAACCTTCCGCGATAAGCCGTTCCGCTTCTGCACGAAGTTTCTCTTCACTGTCGCCGAGACCGTAATCGTGAAGCTCTAAGAAACGGTGGTAAAACGTTCCGCGCATGGCGCCCGGGTTGACGCCTCCGCTTAGATCGGAGGAAGCGAATTTCGGAACCGGAATATCGTCTTTCGGCTCATCCCACGAAACAATCACGCGGTTCGCGGTCGTCTGGTACTCTTCCATCGCGCTCTTTTTAAGGTCCGAAACCGAAACCTTAACGGGCGGCACAGCAGTCCGATACGGATACCGGAACGCAAAAAATTCGCGAAGCTCCGAAATCATCTCTTCGCTTACGGGCTCAGTGTTCTTCGTTTCCGTCTTGGAAACAGCCGTTTCGGCGGCCTCCGAACCGACCAGCTTGACCGTCCATTCTTTTGCACGGATCTCATGAGGAACGAAAACCGCATCGCCGCTCTGCAAAACGGAACCGGCAACGGTGCCCTGAAGGGCGCTTCCGTTATCGTCCTGCATTGCAGGATCACTGCCGGAACCTTGAAGGACGGATTCCGCTGAAGGCGCATCCGATGTTTTCTTCATCAGATCGCACTTTTTGATGCTTTCGGGGTCATCGGCCTCCGCAAGGATTGCCGGCAATATCATTTTCTGATATGCGGCTGCGCCTTTGATCAGACCGAACGAAAGCGGTTCGCCGGGCTTCGGAATATTATCAATATCCTTGTCCCATTCCTTTTCGAGGAAGCCGCCCAGAAGGATCAGCTTCTCCTTTGCCCTCGTCATCGCTACATATAAAAGCCGCAGCGCTTCGCCCTGCTCGTCAATCTTGTTCCGGTTCACGACCGCATTAAAAGGAAAGCTCTTCGTTCGGTACCGGTACTGCGGATAGATTGCCATAGGCCCGATTCCGAGTTCGGCATGAAGCCTGATCGGGGAATTATCCTGCCGTCCCGCCAGATCCTTTTCCATATCAATGACGAAGATGATCGGATATTCGAGCCCCTTACTCTTATGGATCGTCATAAAGCGGATCGCATTGCCGGCATCGCTCGTCGTTCCGTCCGCTTTGACGTCGTATTTTTTCATATCATCGATATAACGGACGAAATCGTTCAGTTCCGTAAAGATACCGCAGGCAAATGCCTTCGCTTTCTCCACAAGCACGTTAAGGTTCCGCTCTCTGATGGAGCCTGCGGGCATCAGGGAAACATAAGAAAGGTAGCCGCTCTCGCGGTACAGTTCGGTCAGCAGTTCCGGAACCGACAGATAAGCGCACTTTTCCTTCAGCGAATCGTAAAGCATCAGGAACGCTTCTCCTTTGCCGCGGACGGGCTTCATTGCTTCCGTTACGTATTCCTGCGCGCAGAGCTTCCTCAGAAGCGTCATCGCATACTCGGTACGGCCGTCCTCAGCCTGCTCCTTTGCATAGATTGAAAGAAGCGCAAGTTCTTCGTAAGAGAATCCGCCCATCGGGCTCTTCAAAACCGCGTAAAACGGAATGTCCGAATAAGGGTTATCGAGAATCTTCAGAAAATTCAGCACGTTTCGTACTTCGGTGCAGTCAAAATACCCCTTCATGTCGGCAGCATACGCGGGTATTCCGGCCGCAAGCAGCGCTTCGATCGCAGGCTGCATCAATCCTGTTGACTTCTTGAATAAAACGGCAATATCACGGTAACCGGCGATATGACCGCCTTCCTCATCCTGCACCTTAAAGCCGGTAATCGGGTCCGTCAGCTCCTTTACGCGCTTCACAAGCGCGCCGGTAAGAGCCGCCTGTTCATCGGAAACGGCGTTCCGGTCAACAAGGATGTATTCGTTCGCGGCTGCCTCGGCGCTTAGCGGAAGCTTATACTCCGCTCCCGGTTTCAGTTCGGCCTGTTCGTCATACGTAACGCCGCCGATATTCTTCAGCATGATCTTACGGAATATGCGGTTTACTCCGTTTAGGATCGTCTCGCGGCTTCTGAAGTTTTTGTTTAAGATAATAAGCCTGTTGACGCTTTCGGGATCAAGCGAATAAGCGTCGTATTTTTCCATGAAAAGTTCGGGTTTTGCCATTCGGAACTTATAAATGCTCTGCTTGATGTCGCCGACCATGAAAATATTCGGATGCCCTTCGTCTTCGCGGGAAATCGCCTTCAAGAACATCTCCTGAACGAGGTTCGAATCCTGGTATTCGTCAACCATGATCTCGCGGAAGGACCGGCGGTACTGCCTTGCGGCATCCGTATAAGCGATCTTTCCGTCCTCTTTTTTGAGGAGCACCTCAAGCGTCATGTGGGCGATCTCCTGAAAATCGTAAGCGTTCTGATCGTCCATTAAAGCGCGGTACGCCTTACGGCAGGCGATCGTCAGCTCGCCGAGTCCGCGGAGCTGTCCTGCGCATTGGCGCACATTTGCCGCCATTTTCGCGATATAGCCCTCATCGGCATAACATTTGACGGTTTTATCGAAGGTTTCTTTAATCTTGTCACGGACGCCTTTCACATAATCCTTCAGTTCCGGATACACCTCCGGACCTTTCCTCGGACGTCCGATGGCCGTATTGCCGCCGTAATAGTCCTGTACATGAAGGATTATCTCGCGGAAGTTCTTCGCATTTGCTGCGGATTCGCAGAAAGCCGCGTCCCTTGTGATCCCGTCCGCATAATAGAACGGTCCGCCGGGACGGTTACAAACCTCCGCAAGTTCCGCGGATTCTTTGCCGAGTGATTCAAAAAGCGTCCTCAATATCTCATATTCCGACTGTGCGTAATCCGACTCGAGAAGGTCCTGTTCGGTTTGAATCTTCTCAATCTTCTTGATCGAATCGCGGATCCATTCTTCCGGGAACGGATGACTCTGCGCGAAATCGTCGATCTTCGCGACAAGTTCTATGATACCGGCGTCATCTTTGCTGCCCGAATAGGAATCCAGCATTTGGAAAAACGCCGCATCCCCGCTCTCGTGCATGGCTTCGATTGTTTCGGTGATCGCTCTGTTTAACAAAAGCTTCTTATCGGTTTCGTCAAGGATTCCGAAGCCCGGATCGATATCGAGCTGATGAAAATACCGCTTTACGACGCGCTGGCAGAACGAGTCCAGAGTCATGATGTTCGCGAAACTCAGCCGGTCGCTCTCCCGCTGCAGACGCCTGTTGTAAGGGTCTTTCAAAAGCCGGTCGTCTATTGCGCGGCGTATGCGGTCGCGCATTTGGGATGCGGCATCGTTCGTAAAGGTTACGATCAATATCTCGTCGATATCGATCGGATCTTCTTCGGACAGAACCTTTTGAAGGATACGTTCGACCAGAACCGCCGTCTTACCGGAACCTGCAGCAGCCGAAACCAATATGTTTGAAGTTTTTGCGTCAACGACGCTTCTCTGTTCATCCGTCAGCTTTATCATTGTCCGTTTCCTTTATCTTCTTCAAGCTTTGAAAAGAAATCGTTCTTGTTCATTTTGGGGACGGACCGGAAATCGCGGTCCTCGCGGATCTTCTTTGTACAGAAATCCGTATAAGCGCAGTAACTGCATGAACTGTTCTGTCCGGTTTTTGTCGGATTCTGCACGATATTTCCGGAAAGGATTTCCTTTGCCTCCTTCTTAAGAAGCTCTTCCGCATAATCGGAAAGCGCGTTCATCTCCTCCGCGGTCAGAAGCTTCTGATCCGAAAGGAGCACGACGTCGGATTTTTCCTTGCCTTCGCCGGTCAGTTTGTTGTCAATTGCCTGCAGAACGTTCTTATCGGAAAGGAGCACGCCCTTCGGACGGATCTCGTCCTTTCTTGCAGCCTCCGCTGCTTCCTCGTCGTCCGCATTCACGTACGGATCGTCAAGACGCGCATAAAGCATTGCTGCGGGAACGTTCTCCGACGGATTCTCGCGGAGCACCGCCCTCATGTAAACCGGCAGCTGCGCCTTGGTCCCGAGATAAACCTCCCCGTAATCAAGGTCCTTTTTGGACGATTTGTAATCCGAAATCTTAATGAGCTTACGGCCGTCCTCATAACAGGTATCCACGCGGTCAATGCTTCCGTACAGATCCATATATTCCGAACTGAACGTGTATTTCTTCTCAAACTCTTCGGGCTCGAAACGGCCCGCTTTGAGCTGTTCGCGGATCATCTTCGTCATATGGAGCAAAAGTTCGCGGATGCGGTAAGCCGTATAAGCGTTCCGGTTGTCGGACTGGAAGATTTCGTTCTTCTCTTCGGTGAGCAGTTCATTGACCGTCTGCTCCATCAGGCTCTTCGCATCCTCTTCCGAGATAAGCCGGAACGTCGTTCCGCTCTTTTTGACAGCGTCGCCGTACCGCTTGAGTGCTTCGTGCATAAAGCTTCCGATATCCGCCGTGTTGGCTTCGTAAACCTTCCGTTCTTCAAGCCGTAAGCCGCGCTCTAAAAACGTCCGGAAAGCGCACTCCGCATAACCTTCCATCATCGTTACGCCGCCCGAGAGACGGTTTCCGTACAGCTGCGCGGCAAGGTCCGCGGGTATCTGCTTCGGATCGGGTTCACCCGCCTTTGCCTCATCCATCCGCTCCGGCTCCTCGGGCGCGTACGGCTCTCCTTCCTCGGAAGCAAACCACTGCCTTAACGCCTCGTCATAAGGAGAAGGCGTCCCTTCATTCGAGCACGCGTTACGGTATGCTTTGCCGGCATTATCGGCCGCGATGCATCCGAACAGCGAACTGTCGGTATGTTCATTTGCGATTTCCAGTTTCGTTAGCAGCCCTAAAAGACGGTAAATGACATAGGAAGGCTTACTCTCCCTTCCCGATTCACCGGTTCTGTGATAGCTTACGTAAAGCCTTTCGCTCGGCTTCGCGCATGCCAGATTGATATAAAATTCCTCAGTCGGCAGACTTTCCTTCGGAAGCTCGCCGAGTTCCACATTCTTCGCTGCCAAAAGCTCACGCTCCTTATCAGAAAGGATTCCGGAGCCCTGCGAGCAGCCGGGAAGCGCCCCCTCGTTTACACCGAGAAGGAACAGGCACCGTACGCCGTCAAGTCTGGAACGCTTTACGTCTCCGACGGTAACCGAATCCTGATCGGGCGGGATGCGTCCGAGCTTCAGTTCGGCAAATCCGGCTTCCATGACTTCCGCCAGTTCCATCATGGAAAGCTTCATATCGCCCATCAAGTCGTTCATCTGATCCAAGAAATCCAGTACGGTCTGATAAATCTTTCGGTACTCGCAGCATTGCGCCTCGGCCTTCCTTCCGGGGATGCTTTCGAGACTGTCGGCAAGTTCATTCAGTTTTCCTGCGCAGTCATGCCTTAACAGATATTCGTATAAAATACGGACCGAAACGGACACGTCGTCCGCATTTTTCAGCTCCGTCATAAGCGGAATCAGATCCTCCGCCAGCTGTTCCCGCACCCGGTTTGCGTTTTCAAGCGGGTTTTCATGGCGCGTTTTATAAGTATATCGGAACGGCTTATTATATGCGGACGCTCCGCGGATTCCCTTAGCAATCAGGTAATTCTCCATCAGGCACGCGTCCTCAAACGAGTACCCGGAAAGGACGTTCTTCATATAATGCGTGACCGCATCCGCACGGAAATCGGTCTGAAAGACGCGGAATACGCTTCTGATAAGGTCGATCAGCGGATCGTTCATCAAATCGGATTTATAGTCAATAAAGCAAGGTATCCCGCTCGTTTCGGCCGCTTCTTCGATCTCCTGGGCATACGCCTGCACGTCGCCGCAGATTACGGCAATCTCACGGTAACGGCAGCCTGAAAAACGTACCAGCCGCTCAATCTCAGTCAGCAGGAAACGGATTTCATCGCTGACGGCCGGAAGCGAATGCACGGATACGCCTGTTACAGGGCCGTCATAATGCTTTCCGTTTCTTCGGAACAGATTGTTCTGTAAAAAGTGAAGCGCATTGTCCGAGACGGGATTATCAAGAATGACCGGCGGCAGCTCCGGAATCTGCTCTTCCGAGGCAATCCTGCGGATCGCATCGATCGAACTCTGTGTCATTTTAAAGATGGACTCATAGACGTTCCGGTCCCCGATCATGTTACGGTCCATGCTGAGGGCAATCGTCATCGTACGGCTTACGCGCATCAGACTTCTTAAAAGCAGGAACTGGGACGGCGTAAAGCCGGTAAATCCGTAAAGGTACAGATCCGCACCGCGAAGCTTTGCGGAACGCTCCGCGGGCTTACACATTGCGGAATAGACGTCCTCTTCCGTAAGGTAGCGGTCTCCGAGTAAGGCGCGGAAATCCGAAAGCACGACCGAAAGATCCGAAAGCTTGTCCCGAAGGATCGGGTCCTCTTCCGAATCGCTTAATTCCTTTAACCTGCCCGCATCCACCAGGTACCTCTGAAGTTCCGAGATCATCGACTTCAGTTCGGATAAGAAGCCGGGCTTTTTATGCTTGTTGCGGTAAATCTGAAGTTTCTCCTCCGCGGAAACGAGAACCTTCTTAAGGAGCATGTTCTTACCGATATCGTCAAGCACCGGCGGGAAACAGTCTCCGAGTTCCTCGCTTAAGCGGTATTTGAGACGGCTGAAGCTTAAGATGTCAATATTCATGACGCAGCCGTTCTTCTGCTTTGAAACCAGTTCCTTCTGCGCCTGAAGCGTCGCCTGATCGGGCACAATCAGAATGACGGACCGGTCCGGTTCCGTCTCGCTTAAGCGAAGCATCTCCTGCTGCATCCGTTCCGTTCTGCCGCTTCCTTCACTGCCGATTACAAACCGTATCGCCATGGTTACCCTCTCCCGTCCCGCGGCCGTAAAGCCGCTGACATTGATCAAACAAAAAGGACTTCGCAGTTCATGCGAAGTCCATCGAATCCAACTTATTCCCGGAATGCCGTTTCCTGCTTCTTGACTCCTAGCACATGCTAGGTGGGTGACCGCAAGTAAGCTTACTGCCTTCCACTCAAAGGAGGCCTGACATCCACTTACCGATATAGGAATCCCTTTTTAAAGTTGTAGGTTCAAAAACACAGGAGTTGTCGAACACCCCAGGAATGATTCCTGTCTGTATTATACCCTAAAATATGTCCTTCTGCAACGAAAACCTTATGAAAACGGATCGTATTTTCCTCCCGCGGCAAATGACGGAATACATTGAACTTTCAATTTGTGCATATTAGGGCGTATTTTGTGCAATCGGGGAAAAAGCCTTGCATTTTCCGGCGCGATATGATTAGTTACTATTAGAAAATCAGACGGGGAGGAAACAGACCGCGATGAAGATACGGCTTCAGGTATCGGACAATCGAAGGCAGAGTCTTATTGATGAACTGCGCGCGCTCGGAATTGAAGTCAGCGATGACGCCGAGCTCACGCTGACCGACTCGTTAAGCGAACGCGGCTATGCGGAATTCCTTTCCGTAAGGGATAACGAACAGAATGCCGTGAGGATCGCAACGGACGACATCGTATTTATCGAAGCATACGGGCACGACGTCGAATTCCACTGCGGTTCCTCGGTCTATTTCAGCAGAGACCCGCTGTACCGGATCATGAGCGTTCTGAACGAGAACGAATTCATCCGCGTCAGCAATTCCGTCATCATCTCACGCAAGCATGTGAAGAAGATCCGGAGTTCCTACTCGATGAAATTTGTCCTGACCATGACGGACGGCACGCTGATCGACGTTACCCGCACCTATTACTACGCATTTAAAGAATTTTTCAGAATATGAAAGGAGGGAAAATATGACTGCATTCGGATTGCTTACCATGAAAAACCTGGCTCCCGTTTTACTGGTCGGGATGGTGTTTGTCATCATTATTCTTTTAGCTTTATTGATCCGCTTCATTTACAACATGTCGCTGAATCGTTCCGTAAAGCACGGCCTCGACGGAAACCCGGAGCGTCCGCAGCTCCATTCCGCGGCACCGGATCCTTCAAGCATATTCTTCCTTTTGGTAACCGGCATACTGATTGCCATGATCATCTTCCTGGTCGTACAGAACGTCAAACTGAATGACGAGCTCTCCGATCTGAAGGACAGCGTTGACCGGCTGCATGAGACGGTTTCCTTTGACGTAAACCGGAATATCAGCAATATCGATGACAAACTTTACGAAACGCGTCAGAAACTGAATGAACTGACCGATGCTTTCCGCACGATCGCGCTGACTCAGAAGTGGATCACCGATCCGTTCTTTCTTACGGACGATCCCTATAACCGGTCGCAGGAGCTTCCGGGAAACGAAGAACCGATCATACACCGTCTTGAGGATTACTGCTATGATTTTGACTTCTGTTCCTACGATGCGGAAACCGGAACCGTTCCGTTCACGCTGACTGCGCGTTTCACGATCAAAGACGCCCAATATTACCGGATTGAACGGGCTTACCTGAATTACAACGGTAAAGAAGGCGGATTCCGCTACTTTGAAGGAACAAGCAAATGGGATGAAAACAGTCAGACCATTACCGTTAAGGGACAAATCCTGTTAGGTGATCTCGATCTTACGCTCTATCCGCAGCTGGTTATTTATTTCCCTGATACGGAAGGTACGGAGTATGCTTTGCCCGTTCAAAAAGCCTTCCTCATCCAGTCCTTAGACACTTCACATTCCGAGGTTTCGATCCGCTCCTACGCTTCCTCCAAGTCGACGATAATGAACGTGAATCTTTACAAGCCGTTCCTTCCCGTCTACCGCGATAAGATCAAGAAAGCGGAATTTCTGATCCTGTCCGGTTCGGATGAAGTACTTTACGATTGCGACATCACCTACTCGACGGAGACGGGCTCATTTGTCCTGACCGATTATGCGCTTCCGTACGTCGCGGACCTGACCGGCGCGCAGGCAGCAGTCCGTATCACGAATGAAGACGGCTATCAGATGATCATCCGCAAGTTCCCGAACGAAACATCGATCGGCGATCAGATGATGACCAATACTTCGATTCACGCGGACTCCGCCGGCAGCATGGCGCTGTTAGGCCCTGACGGCAACCTGATCTTCGAATTTCCGTGAGGGGGATATACATATAAAACAAGGGAGGCTTCCACGGAAGTCTCCCTTTCTTTTACTCTCTTATACCGCAAGCTTTAAAAGCTTACATGATCGCCTTTTCCACTTCGGTGATTGCCGCCTTCTTCATCGGGATACGGCAGTTCTTATTGTTACCGAACTCAACTACGACGATGTTCTGATCTTCGATCATATCAATGATAACGCCGTAGAAACCGGCCGTCGTTACGACGCTGTCGCCGATCGCGATCGTCTCAAGAAGCGCCTTGCGTTTCTTCTCTTCGTTCTTCTGGGGACGAATAACCATAAAATAGAAAACTCCGATAATTACAGCGAAAAACGCGATATAGATCACTGTTCCGAGCCATCCGGCATCTCCGCCGTTAGCCGCAGCCTCTCCGAGGATAACCTGTGTCATGAATTAACTCCTTTCAACCTTATGCCTGCGCTTCACCTTCCGCAAAACCCGCAAGCCGCATCTTTTTATATTCTTGATAGCGACCTTGTTCAATCGCCTCCCGAATTTCTTCCATCATTCTATTATAAAACCTTAAATTATGCAATACCATTAATCGAAGGCCCAGCATTTCCCCGGATACAAGCAAATGCCTTATATAAGCTCTTGAATGGTTTCTGCACGCCGGACAGTCACAGCCGGGTTCAATCGGCCGGTCGTCGGTTTTATATTTCTCATTCCGAAGATTGATCTTTCCGAAATTCGTATAAGCGTGTCCGTGCCTTCCGTTTCGTGACGGATATACGCAGTCGAAGAAATCCACGCCGCGGTCTACGCCTTCGAGAATGTTGGCAGGCGTGCCGACGCCCATCAGATAAACCGGCTTGTCATCGGGCAATAACGGAACCGTGCAGTCGAGTATCCGGTACATCTCTTCATGCGTCTCACCGACGGCAAGTCCGCCGATTGCATAGCCGTCAAGGTCCATCTCGCGGATCACTTTGGCGTGCTCCATACGGATATCGTCAAATACGCCGCCCTGATTGATACCGAACAGCATCTGCTGCTTATTAATTGTCTCGGGAAGCGAATTCAGCCGCTGCATCTCGGTTTTGCACCGCTGCAGCCATCTCGTCGTCCGGTCTACGGACTGCTGAATGTACGACCTCTCCGCGACGCTTGAGGGGCATTCGTCAAATGCCATCGCGATCGTCGAAGCAAGATGCGACTGGATCTGCATACTCTGCTCGGGTCCCATGAAGATAAGCCGTCCGTCCACATGTGAATGGAAGGTTACGCCTTCTTCTTTGATCTTACGGAGCTTTGCAAGCGAAAACACCTGAAATCCGCCCGAATCGGTAAGCGTCGGACCGTTCCAGCCCATGAACGGATTCAATCCGCCCATCTGCGCTACGATCTCATCGCCCGGACGCACATGCAGATGGTAAGTGTTGCACAATTCAATCTGGGTTCCGATGCCCGCAAGGTCAATCGAAGAAACGGCTCCCTTAATGGCGGCAACCGTACCGACATTCATGAAAACGGGAGTTTGCACGGTCCCGTGAACCGTTGTAAGCTCCCCTCGTTTCGCTCTGCCGTCTTTTTTGATCAAACGGTACATTAGGAATCCTCCATCATCACACGGTAAATCTGCATGATCCGGTTACGGATAATCGTCTCGGTCTGGTGCCGGTCACCGAACTGTCTCATATATTCCGGATATACGATGCCGCCCGCCATCGTGGCATGTCCGCCGCCGTTTCCGATTTCCTTTAACGCCGTATGCAGAAGCCTTCCGGCATTGATCTTGCTGTTCTCGGAACGGACCGAGAATTTAAGCCCGCCGCTCCGGTTTGCGTATACGACCGAAATCCTTACGGAGGAAAGCGACAGGATAAACTCCGAAACCGACGCGATCAGCCCGTCCGGACATTCAAACGGAATGTATGCAAATCCGACCGTCTCGTAGATTGCGATATTCTCAATCGCGGCACCGTACGCCCTGAGATCCGAAAGATCCAGAGCGGAGTTTTCCAGACGGTAGATCCTGCTCATATCCGCCTTTTCAATCAGAAAATCGAATGCCTTTATGTCAACATGCGTCACACCCGCGCTGAAATTGCGGGTATCCATCTTGATCCCGTATAAAAGCAAGGTCGCCAATTCCTGTGAGATCGGCATCCCGGTATCGATAACCCATCCGGTGATAAGAGAAGCGCACGCACCGACGATCTGATGCTTCAGAAAACGGTACTGGTAGCTCGTCACATACGGATGATGGTCAATGCAGGCAACCTCAGTTCCTTTCAAGTCGGTGAAGTTGGAGTTGTCCTTCTGTCCGTCAACCGTCACGACGTAGTCTTCCTCGGTCACATCCGTCAGCTCTTCCGCGTTGTAGATCGGAATATCCAGAATGCTGGCCGCCATCTTCGTATTTGTCTTCTCAATCCGTCCGTAATAGCAGATCCTCGATTCGATTCCCTGCCATTTTAACAATTCCCAAAGTCCGCATGCCGTCGCGATTGCATCCGGATCCGGGAAATCATGTGTCTGAATAATGACACGATGTCCTCTTAATAATTCCGCTAACGTCTCAAAACGATCGTCCATTCGCACCTCAATCTTTTTTAATATGTCTGGAAAGGAAATCCAGGATCAGTCCGAAGCCGGCAAATAACACGCCGCCGATGAACAGTCCGGTCTTCTCTCCTTCCTCCGCGAACGTGGCCATTAAAATCAGCACGAGGCCTGCCACAATCAATCCGCCGATCAGGATCAGACGGAATATTCCGTCGCCTTTTTTCATGTCTTCCGCCGAAAAATGCTGTGCTTCTTCGGGCTGTTCCATGGAAGCGACTTCCCGGATGATCTTAACGGATTCGTCTACGGACTGTTCCGCCTCAGATACCTGCTCCGCCTTCTCTTCGTCGAGATTCTCAAAAAGCTGTTCCTTCTCAATTCCTTCACTCATAAAGCAGACCTCCTTTGCTGTTCGATAATTCTTTTATAAAGTGTGTTTAAGGTTCGATCTTAACCGTTCCCTTGTCCTGTTCACGGACAACGCAAATCCATGTCTTACCGGTGTTCAGAACGATTTCCTCACCGTTTTCGTAATGGAACTTGGTCGGCTCATAATCGCCTGATTTGCTCCATTTGATCGGAACCGCCTTACCGTTCGTGATATAGTATCCGCCGCGTCCCTTGTCGTTGGTCGTAAACGCCTTGTAACCGTTCTGGTCAAGCGTCTCGGACTTTGCGTACTGGATAATGATATTCTTGCAGGTAATCTGCTCGCCGGTCATATCATCGATCTGGGCTTTGCCGTACTGGTAACGGTAATAAAGGCCGTCCTCGGGATTGTATTCAAACCAGGGCTTCTCCTCTTCGTAACCCGGACGTACGATCTTCGCATCCGTACCGGTTAAAAGCTTATTCTCGGTACCGTCATCCGCAAAACGGAAATGATTCGGTCCCGCATAGCGGTCGGTATGAAGTCTGCTGTAGCCCTTGATCGAAATACCGGCTACAACGCCTTCGCCGGAGCCGTAAGCGTTATGCGGAGCGACACGGTCCTTCGTGCGGTAGAACACTTTGCCTTCAAGGAACTGTCCGTCGAGGTTGTTAACGTCCTTACGGGCAAGCGTCTCGTTTACGTAAATAACCGGTCCGCCGTAATGCAGGATGATCGCATCCCACTCAAGAGCCCAGAATACGTAGTATTTGCGGACGCTTCGTACGGAACCGATCTTTGCAAGACCTTCCCAGTCTTCGATTACGGCAAGCAGACGGGTAATATTGCCTTCTACTTTGCATTCATAAACGACTCCCGCCTGATTGATCGACGTCTGCGGAGTACCCTGCAGGATGTTATTCATCATAACCGCGATCGGGCGCTGCTTTCCGATTTCCTCGGGAATCCACTCATTGGTAAGCGCGCTTCTTACCATACCCTTATGCGGGTCGGGCGTCGGGGTCGGCGTGTTGGTCGGTGTCGGCTCATCGGTAGGCGTCGGCGTCTCGGTCGGCGCAGCGGTAGGAGCCGTTGTATTAGTTATCGTTACTCCGGCAGCGGGTGTAGGATCCGCTCCGATCTCACGCTGGGTGTTCTTTTCGCACGCTGCCGAAAGTACGCTCATGACAAGTACGAGCACGATTGCCGCGGCACGCGTAAACATTTTACGATTCATATCATTTTCCTCCTTAGATACGCCGGTCCGAATCGAATTCCGGCGCTACAGCCGTTTCTTCTTAGGCGGCTGTTTTATCTCTTTCATAATCTGTTTCATTATAGCACCACAACGCGGAAAATACAACGAAAACAACTTTTTGTTCACTCTCTTTTCATAAGATGCGGGCTGTGCATTTTCCGGTAAAAGGCATGAAAAAAGCGACCACAATTATGTGATCGCTCTTACAGGGGCAGTAGGATTCGAACCCACGACCTGCGGTTTTGGAGACCGTTATTCTACCAGCTGAACTATACCCCTATCGGTGCGGTTTTACAACCGCTTCCCTATATTACAACAGAAGAGACAAATTGTCAACAAATATTTGGGCGGATCTGCCGATGCGGCTTAACGGGGATTTGCGGCAAGTGACGCTGCCGCGGGATGAGGCGGGGGGAAGATACATGAGGCTGTAGACAGAGGAATGGTTCCGTCAAGCTGAATTGACTCCACCCTTCCTCTGTCACGCCTCATAGTATTATCTGTTCAATCCATCCCACGGCAGCTGTGAACTGACAGTTAAAACACCGTTAAGCCGCATCGGCGGGAGGAGGGATATGTCGTTCCCGTCACTATGTATCTAAGGGCTTACAGAAAATATCCACTATAAAGCCGCTTCAGTGGTTACAAAGAAAGCCCGCAGCGCTTTTTCAGACTTCTGCAGGCTTTTTGATATCTTTTAATTTGTGCCGGTAATGATTGAGTCCTGCTTTATGCGGTCTCGATCTTGTTGGCTTTGTGCAGGTTGTGGCGCTCGACGGCTTCCTCGCGCATCTTGTACTTGAGTATCTTGCCAGCAGCGTTCATCGGGAAGCTGTCGACGAAGTCGACGTAGCGCGGTACCTTGTGCTTTGCCATGTGGGTGCGCACGTAGTCCTTGATTTCCTCCTCGGTTGCGGTCTCGCCGGGCTTGAGGATGACGCATGCCATGATCTCTTCGCCGTAGTCGGCATCCGGAACACCGATAACCTGAACGTCGTTGATCTTCGGATAGGTGTAAAGGAAGTCCTCGATCTCCTTCGGGTAGATGTTCTCCCCGCCGCGGATGATCATATCCTTGATACGGCCCGTAATCTTATAGTTGCCGTCCGGAAGTCTTCTTGCAAGGTCGCCGGTATGGAGCCAGCCCTTCTCGTCGATCGCGGCAGCGGTCGCCTCGGGCATCTTGTAGTAGCCCTTCATGATGTTGTAGCCGCGCGCAACGAATTCGCCGTCCACGTTATCCGGGAGATCCTCTCCTGTCTCGGGATCGACAATCTTGCACTCTACGCCGTAGATGGGGCCGCCGACCGTGTTGACACGGGTCTCGATCGTATCGGTCGTCTTGCTCATCGTCGTAGCGGGCGAAGCCTCGGTCTGGCCGTAGGTAATGCAGATCTCAGGCATATGCATTTTCTCGATAACGTCCTGCATTGCCTTGATCGGGCACGGACTTCCGGCCATAATACCGGTACGCATATGGCTGAAATCGGTCGTTGCGAAGTTCTCGTGTCCGAGCATGGCGATGAACATCGTCGGAACGCCGTGGAAGCACGTAATCTTCTCCTGATTGATGCAGTGCAGACCCTTTCTCGGGGAAAATGCGGTGATCGGGCTCATGGTAACACCATGCGTCATCGACGCAGTCATTGCGAGTACCATGCCGAAGCAATGGAACATCGGTACCTGGATCATCATGCGGTCCGCCGTCGACAGATCCATGCAGTCGCCGATGGCCTTACCGTTATTAACAACATTATAGTGCGTGAGCATAACGCCCTTCGGGAAGCCGGTCGTGCCAGACGTGTACTGCATGTTGCAGACGTCGTCCTTGTCGATCATTTTCCGGCGATTCTCCACCTCGGTATACGGAACGTCCGTACCGAGTTCCAATGCCTCATCCCAGGTAAAGCAGCCGTTCTGCTTGCTCTCTACGGTAATGATATTCTTCAGGCAGGGAAGACGCTTTGCCTGAAGCTCGCCGGGTACGCTCGTCTCGAGTTCGGGGCAGAGTTCCTTAATGATCTCCACGTAATCGCAGTCCTTGAAACGGTCGATCATGACAAGCGTATGCGTGTCGGACTGACGAAGCAGGTACTCGATCTCGTGAATCTTATATGCGGTATTGACCGTAACGAGTACGGCGCCGATTTTGGTCGTTGCCCAGAAAGTGATATACCAGGCGGGCACATTTGTCGCCCAGATGGCAACATGGTCGCCCTTCTTAACGCCCATCGCGATCAGTGCGCGGGCGAAATTGTCAACGTCATCGCGGAATTCCGGATAGGTTCTCGTATAATCGAGCTCGGTGTAGCGGAACGCGTACTGCGTCGGGAATACTTCGCAGATACGGTCGAGTACGTCCGGGAACGTATACGGGATCAGATGGTTCTTCGGCCAGATGTAATGGCCGGTTCCGCGGTTGTCGGTCTGAAGCGGGTTCTTATGAACGGTCTTGTAAGGCTCCATATAGTGCGCGAACTGCGGGAATACAACCCATGCGTCGGCAAGCTCCTTACTCCATCTCTTAACCCACTCAAGTGATACGTAACCGGTATAATGCATGCTCTGCAGTGCGGCAAATGCCTCTTTGATCGGCATGTCGCCCTGGCCCATCATGCGGTACGAAACGGCTCCGTTGACCTCTACGGAATCCTTTACGTGAACATACTTGATATATTCGCCGAGGTTTGCAACCGTCTGCTCGGGAGTTTCTCCGCAGTTGCGGTACGGATGATGGATATCCCACAAAGCGGCAATCTTTCTGCTTCCGACTGCGTCAAGCACTTTGCGAAGACGCGCCGTATCGGAATAAACGCCGTTCGTCTCAACGCACATCGTTACGTTGTACTGTTCCGCGATCGGCTCAAGGCGCTTCAATGCCTCAATGATCGCGTTATCATCCACATCGCCTTCGGGCTTCGGATTCTCGTCGGCAAGAACGCGGATGTAGCAGGTACCGAACTGATTGGCAAGCTTTGCGTAAGCCGTAAGTTCTTCGATGGATTTCTCAAGACGGTCCTGATACTTTAACGGGCAGCCCGAAGAGAAACAGGAAATCTCAAGACCGATGTCCTGAAGCTTCTTCGCGGTAGCAGCTGCATTGGCTTCCGAGAAAGGCTTTGCCTTATATGCGCTGATGTGCTCTCCGAGTCCGCGGATCTCTACGCCGTGATAACCAAGGTCTTTCGCCATGGTGTAGATATCAGACCAGGAATAATCCGGACAGCCGATTGTGGAAAAACTGATTTTCATACATAACCTCCGATTTTTAATGCAATGAAAACAAAAAAGCCTCTATCCCTTGTAAGGATAGAGGCGCAAATTGCGTGGTACCACTCTATTTCATGATATACATGCACTCAGTAAGCACGGACACTGTCGATGCTCTTCCCCTGTAACGGTGGGATTCCGGCGGTATCTACACAACCTTACGGTCTTCAACCCGCTGCTCCAAGGCGAGTTCCCGAACACTCCTCGACTGCCTCGCATCAACCGGCAGCTTTCTGGATCCGAAATGATTCGGTACTATTCCTCTTCAACGCAAATATGAAATTGACTGAAAAACATACTACAACAGTTTCCCGCTAATGTCAATGGATAAATTATTTCGCACGAAAAATCCTTACGAAAGCCGCAATCTACCACTCAATCATCGTTACCTGAAGCTCCGCCCAGGAATCACGCAAAGCATTCCAGATTGCGTTAAACTCGCTCAGGGAAAGCGGCGCGGATCCGTTTCCGAGGTTGATCGTAAGCGCCGGGATCGAAGCCACGTTGTTGCAGTATCCTGCAAGCGTGCCGTAGCCGTCTTCCGCCATCTTCTTCTCGGAAAGCTCGTAAGTCATCATCTTCGAAAGCGTGTAGCCGTATGACTTTGCCTTCGAAAGCACGTCATCGCGCTGCGAATACTGGTAATAAATCTTACTTCCCGTCGTATGATATGCAACCACAATCGACGGATTGTTCTTGCTGATGCTGTTTAAAATTGCCTTAACCTCCGCGCTGCTTCCTTCGGATTTGCCGCGGAAGCCGGTCGATGCGGGCTCGGGTACGGTATTCGCAAGATCCCACTGGTAAGGGAAGTTTCTTCTCAAATCGGTTCCTTCCGCATTCGCGTTGAAGAACCGCAGATAGTTCTCAAGGTTCAGATTGATGCCGCCCGAAGACTGGTCGCGGTCATACCATTCCTTCAGCTGCGTCTTGAGTCTCGTGTCCGAAACGCCCTGCAGCAGCAGCTGGCTGACCTGTACGCTGTCCGGATTGAGCATCGGGATCACGTGCACGCGCACATTTTCAAACAGGTCGGAAAATGCGTAGCCGTTATAGTATCCGGCGTCATAATAATGCAGATAATACTCCACCTGCTTCATGATGACCATTGATGTCATATATTCCGCTCCGCACAAACCGGCGACATAATAAATATCTTTCTTCGCGTTGTTCGAACCGATCACGATTTCGAAAATGCTCCGGTTGTCCGCGGAAAATCCGATGCTGTTCAGTTTCATCTTCGAACCGAACGCCTCGCGGAGTGCCGCAACGTCCTGGCAGAGGTCGTCATAAGTGTACTGCTGGCGCTTTGTCTCGACGATACTGAGTGCGACGGTGGAAAATTCGAACGTTTTCGAACTTTGGATTGGAACGACGGTTACGAGGGAATGGGTCACGTAGCAGACATCGCCTTCGTATTCCACGCGGTCCCAGCCTTCCTGCCCGATTCCGGTACGCTGCAGTCTCGTTCCGTAAGGAGCGATCGTAACAAGCTTCGAATCGGTGCTCGGAGCCATACGGATGTTCAACGAATCCGCGTTGGCGTATACGTTGTCCTTTACGACATAGAATCCGTCGACGTCCAGAACGGCATTGTCCGAAATGGTTCCCGCTCCGGTGTCAATGGAAACGATATGCTCGCAAAGCGCGTAATCCGCAAGCGCTTCTTCCTTCTTCTTTTTTGAGGATGCACAGCCGGTCAGCATAACTGCCGAAAGAAGCAATGCCGTCAGCTTACAGAATCCCTTTCTTCTCATACAACCCTTCCTTTCCCGTTTCAGGATTGGCCGTTTCCGGACAGATATTTCTTTAACTCTTTCACATTTGCCACACCGATCACCTGAACGCCGTCCGGAATCTGTCCCTTCATCCGGTCCGCGTCATTCTTCGGAACAAAGCAGCGGCGATAGCCGAGCTTGGCGGCTTCCTTCACTCTCGCTGCCGCCTGCGAAACGGAACGGATCTCTCCGATGAGTCCGATCTCGCCGAATGCCGCAGTCCCTTCGGGAAGCGGAACGTTCGTGTATCCGGACAATACCGAAATCGCGATTCCGAGATCGAGCGCAGGCTCCGTAACCCGCATGCCGCCCGCGATGTTCACATAAACGTCGCAGCCGGAAAGACCGATGCCGAGCCGTTTCTCAAGCACCGCAAGGATCAGGTTCAGCCGGTTGAAATCGGTACCGGTTGCCGTTCTTCGCGGGAGGTTGAAATTGGTGCGGCATACGAGCGCCTGCACCTCTACGAGGATCGGTCTCGTGCCTTCCATCGTTACCGTTACGATCGAGCCGGGTTCGTCAAGAGGCATTCCCGCGAGCATGTGCTCGGAAGGATTCAAAACTTCCTCCAGTCCGGTCCGCTCCATTGAGAAAACGCCGATCTCGTTGGTCGAACCGAAACGGTTCTTGACGGCCCGTAAGATCCGATAAGGCGTCGTCGTATCGCCCTCAAAATAGAGAACGGTGTCAACCATATGTTCCAACATGCGCGGTCCCGCAACCGAACCTTCCTTGGTCACGTGGCCGACGATGAAAATGCTGATCTCCTCTTCCTTCGCGGTCCGAAGAAGAAAAGACGTGATCTCCTTGATCTGCGTTACGCTGCCGGCAGGAGAATCCAACTGCGGCAGAACCATCGTCTGAATCGAGTCGATGATGACGACAACGGGATGCACGTCCATAATACTTTCCCGAACTGCGTCCATATTGTTGTCCGCAAGGAACAGGAGGTTCTCATTGAACTCTCCGATACGGTTCGCACGGAGCTTTACCTGCCGAAGCGATTCCTCGCCGGAAACATACAATACGCGCGTTCCCGCATTGCTCAGGTTCCGGCACATCTGTAAAAGAAGCGTTGATTTTCCGATGCCGGGGTCGCCGGATGCAAGAACGAGCGAGCCCGCAACGATTCCTCCGCCGAGAACCCGGTCCAGTTCCTTCATGCCGGAGCCGATCCGCTTCTCATCTTCCGCGGATACCGTACCGAGCGGCACGGGGACGTTACGGCGTATCCCGACCGACATATTAACCGGACGCTTCCGGTCGCGCGGTGCTTCGACAAGCGAATCCCACGCCTTGCAGGACGGGCACTGTCCGAGCCATTTTGCGGATTCCGCTCCGCATTCTTTACAAAAGAAAAGCGTCTTTTCTTTAGCCATAAGTATATCCCTTTTCGTTGTAGGAAACCGTTACCTTCTGACCGGAACGGATCTTGCCGGAAAGAATCGCATCCGCAAGCATGTCCTCGAGGTCTTCCTGAATGGCACGCTTGATCGGTCTTGCACCGTACTTCGGATCATTTCCCCGAACGGCAATATGCGCAAGCACCGATTCGTCCAGCTTCAGCGTGATCTGATACTGCTCCATGCACCGCTTTACCAAAACCGCGGAAAGCAGATTTACGATCTGACGAAGCTCCGTATCGGTGAGCGTATGGAATACGACGATCTCGTCGATACGGTTTAAAAACTCGGGACGGAATACGCGTTTCACCTCTTCCATCACGAGGTCCTTCATGCGCTTGTAATCGGCCTTCGGGTTGTCTTCGGCGCCGAATCCGAGCTTCTTCGGCTCAATGATCGATTGAGCGCCTGCGTTGCTGGTCATAATAATGACCGTATTCTTAAAGTTGACGACGCGGCCCGTGGAATCGGTAATACGGCCGTCATCGAGTACCTGTAAAAGGATGTTGAACACGTCCGGGTGAGCCTTCTCGATCTCATCGAAAAGGATGACGGAATAAGGCTTTCTGCGGACGCGGTCCGACAACTGGCCTCCTTCGTCAAATCCGACGTATCCCGGAGGGCTGCCGATCAGTTTCGAAACGCTGTGTTTCTCCATGTACTCGGACATGTCGACGCGGATCAAAGCGTCTTCGCTTCCGAACAGCACTTCCGCGAGCGCCTTGCTGAGCTCGGTCTTGCCGACGCCGGTCGGTCCGAGGAACAAAAACGATCCTACCGGGCGCTTCGGATCCTTCAGCCCGACGCGTCCCCTTCGAACGGCTTTGGCGATCGCATTTACCGCCTCCTCCTGTCCGATCACGCGCTTATGCAGCTCTTCTTCGAGGCGAAGCAGCTTCTCGCTTTCGGATTCGTTCACGCGGGCGATCGGGATGCCGGTCCACGAAGAGATAACCTGAGCAACTTCCTTCTCGGTAACAGCCGGAAGAGATCTCCTCGCGTTCTCATCCTGCAGTGCCTTGATCTTATTCTCAATACGGGTCTGCTTGCGGGATACCTTCTTGGCTTCCTCAAGCTTTCCTTCCGTAAACAGCTGATCCTTTTCGTCCTGCAGATGTCTTTTCTGCTCCTGAAGTTCCGTCAGTTCCCGAAGACCCGAATCCGAACTCAGATGCACAAAGCTTGCCGCCTCGTCCATCACGTCGATTGCCTTATCGGGAAGGAACCTATCGCTGATGAACCGTTTCGAAAGGGAAACGGCTGCCTGCAGAGCGTCATCGGCGATCGTTACGTGATGATGCTTCTCATAGCGGGGACGAAGTCCTTTCAAAATCTCGATGTTCTCCGCTTCGCTCGGCTCCTCCACCACGACGGGCTGGAAACGGCGCTCAAGCGCGGCATCCTTTTCGATATGCTTCCGGTACTCGTCAAGCGTCGTTGCGCCGATGATCTGTAGACCGCCTCTCGAGAGAGCCGGCTTTAAGATGTTGGCGGCATCCAATGAGCCTTCCGCGCTTCCGGCACCGATGATCGTATGCAGCTCATCGATAAAAAGGATAATGTGTCCGTCGCTGACAACCTCATCGATCAGTTGGCGGATTCTTTCCTCGAATTCGCCGCGGTATTTGGCTCCGGCAACCATTGCCGTAAGATTTAACGTATAAATGCGCTTGTCCGCAAGGTGCTCCGGCACTTCGCCGTTCACGATGCGCTGCGCAAGACCTTCCACAACGGCGGTCTTGCCGACGCCGGGTTCGCCGACCATGCACGGATTGTTCTTCGTGCGGCGGCTCAATATCCGGATTACGCGCTCGGTTTCCGCGTCACGTCCGATTACCGGATCGAGAAGGCCTTCCTCTGCCTTGGCCGTCAGATCGGTACATACCTCGTTGATCTCGGCATGACTCTTCTTCGCTTCCTTCGCGGCCGCAACCTGCTGTTTCACTTCGTCCGCGGAAAGGTCCATACAGCTTAAAACATCCTTCGTGAGACGGTTCATGCTGATATGAAGCGAGTTCAGAAGCCGTACCGCGATACAGTCTCTGCGGCGCAGGATTCCTAACATCAGATGCGCCGTTCCGGTCTTATCAGACGAAAGACCGTCAGCAATCCGGTCTGCTTCCGCAAGCACTTCCGTAAGCTCCGGCGTCTCGCTAAGTTTCCTCTTCGACGATTCCGCGTTGACCGTTACATTCATTAAAAGTTCCAAAGATTCGAAGGAAAATGCGTCGTGCAGTATCTTTCCGACCGAACAGTCCGTAAGCCACAATCCGGCGAGCAGATGCTCGGTTCCGAGATATGCGGCATGGAGCTGCCTGGCGTATCGGCCTGCTTTGTCCATCGCCTCTTGGGCTTTATCGGTATAGGGTTTACTCATAAATATTCCTTATCTCTTTTTATTGTATGCTGTCCGCGCCGGAGGCTTTGCGGATGCCGTTGAATTCTTCGAAAACTTCATCGAGAAGTTCGTGCAGCTCTGCCTTTGAAACATCTCTGCACAAAGCTTTGGCAACCGTTCCCTTTAACAGGAAACGGATCTCTTCGATCGTACGCAGCCGGTCCGCATCCAGGCAGACTACGGCGCCTTTGCGGCGGTCGAGCTTCAGATAGCCCTCCTGCTTCAGAATCGAGTATGCCTTGTTGACCGTATGCATATTGATTCCGATATCCTCTGCAAGATCGCGCACGGAAGGAAGGCTCTCCCCCTCCCGGATCTCGGAAGTGGCAATGCCCATAATGATCTGATTTTTCAATTGTACATAAAAAGCTTCATCGCTGCTGAAATCAATTCTAACCAGCATGGCAAGCACCTCTTTTCAGTACCTTTTCGGACAGTTCCGAAATCAAATCTGTTATATGAGAAGTATAACAAGAACGGTCGTATTTGTCAATTCCGCAGGCGGATCCGGATAAAAAATCAGCAGGAGAAAAATCTCCTGCTTCCGTAAAGGAGCACGCCGCGATTGGAAACCCGGGCTTCGCCCGGCGCGTCGCGCGTAGGTCGTACCCCTGCTTCGCAGGCATACGACAAGCTGGACCTGAGGGGAGTCGAACCCCTGTCCGAAAGCCTCGCCATTGCAACCTCTCCCATCACAGTTTACCTATACGCTTTCGCCGTTCCCTCCGGATCTGCCGATAAACGGGCAAGCACCTTCAGTAGCTTCATCATACGCCCGTGCGGTCAAAGCTTTCCGCGCGTCGTTTCCTACGTAATCGATGCCCGGGTCAGAACGCGTAGGTGCGCTCTGTCGGACAGCTGCCATTAGGCAGCGAGTGCGATATTTCTATCTGCGTTTATATTTAGGTTTCCGGTTTTTTACATGTATCCGGCACATGGATGGCTGTCACAATTTAAAAACCCCCGTCGAAACCGGTACAAGCCCGGGTATCAACCTGGTCAAGGTTGTGTTTCATCCGATCCGATTCGTTCGGAAAGGACACGGAACGTATTCCGTATCCTCATTATACGAAAGAACCGACGGATGTCAAGCAAAAATCATTTGGAATACTTTCCGCTTTGATACCATTTTCCGAACTCTTTAAAAACATCTTCGCCTGCCAGATCTTTGATCAGCTGCGCATGTTTCTCGGGCTCATGTGCCCACTGGGTGGAATAGGTAAACTCCGACCGTAATCCTCTGTTCGCCGCTTCGACAAGATAATCCTTCAGGAACGTTTCTCCGTAGCGTTCTGTTATGAATTCGAACAGCATTCTGCCGAATGTATACTCATCACCCCTGTTGGCAAAATCCACATCGGAAAAATCCGTAACGAAAATGTCTTCCGCTGTTTCGGGTGTAATCTTCTTGGCAATCGTCGTGCTCTTGTTGAAATCTGTAAAATGCTGATAACTCTTACTGAAATCCTCGGAACGTTCCTTAAGCGCACTCAGTACACGCTCCGCATAATAATCTGCGCTGCCTTCCGAAGTAATATATGTTGTGCCTTCAAGGTACCGGCTGGTAAGCGTATGTGTCAATTCATGCGCCACATCATAATAGGATATATAATCGGAACGCCATTCCGGATTATTTCTGTAATCCGGCACAGAGTTCCAAAGCTCATCACTGAACAGTTCACATTTAAAAAGATCTAAATACCGTCCGTTTGAAGCGGCACTCGAAATATAGCATGCGTTTTCTCTGTCTGCACATACATAAATAAGGACTTTCTTACCGGGAGAAATGTTCTTCCACGGATCATCTTTGCCGAAAAAGGATTCCGCAGAAGACATGGCGGGAACAACTCCGGGACAGTTAAAAGACAGTCCTGTTTCCTTCTCGAGCTGATCCATGATCAATGCAATATTATCGCAGAAATCTCCGGGGATTTTTAAATCCTTATCGAAATAAATGAAGAACTCATCTCCTTCGTAGTAATAATACTTATCGGTCACAAATGTATCTTCGCGTTTGCCGCTTAAGCTGATCAGGTTCGTTCCGAGCGCGGGATCATCCGTGGATTCATCAAGTTTCCAGGAAGCAAGAAACTCCGTATCACAATCCGAAGTGTAGGAATCCCCCGGCAAATACAGCTTTTCCGGTTCGTCCGGAACATACCACCCGGTAAATGTATAGCATTTTCTTGTCGGAGCATCCTCAGGAATGATAAATGCCTCGCCCTGAACTTTAACTGCATCTGCAGGGGTGTTAATTCCGTAACATCCGTTGAAAGAGACGTCATACGTTACTTTTTCGACCGGTTTCGCAATCTCCGATACAGCGGTTGTTTCCGGCGTAACGGTATCGGTTACGGTCGGCTTTGAATCCGAATCATCCGGAGTATTTCCTTTACAGGCCGTAAGCAAAAACAAGCATACGGAAATCAAACAAATAATGCAGGTTTTTCGAACATCTAATTTCATATCATTCCCCCCTATTTCAGTTATTCAATCGTCAAAGAATGCGTCAATGGCTTCCATTTCATCTACCCATCCGGTATCGCTCTTCGTTCCCTTCATGTTGCTTCCGCAGTGCGGGCAGATCGCCGAAGGCTTTGCCGCCTTGCTTTTACAAAAAGAGCATACGAACTCATCCTGCCTGAGCAGGTGCGTGTTTTTTATCCAATAAGCGGTTTTCTTTGCAGGCACGGAAGCCTCCTTTCCGCGTAAACAAATCGCAACGGTTCAGGCAATCTTACCCGTTCTGCAGCATTACGGAAATGCCCGGAACGAACTGTTTCTTTCGCGAAACGAGTTTCGGAACTTCGCAGACGCTGTCGGACGCCTGCACGCCGAAGGTTTCCTCGAGCACGTCCTTCGCGCCTTCGCCGGCAAAAAGGACTCTCGACGTTTCCGTGGTGATATTGGTCATCATAAAGAACAGCATCTTAATGTCGCTGTGCTTCATCGTCTCCAAAAGGAACGGCTTCAGACGCGTTTCGATGTTCGCAAGCTCCTCGCCGCTCATCGAATTAATCTGGCCGACTCCCATCGTGATCGAACCGATCTTAAACTTCTTGTAATCCTGATAAAAGATTTCCTCAGGCGTACGCTCCGCAAGATGCGATCCTGCAGCGAACATGCTTCTCGCAAGCTCGTCCGGATCGACACCGGCCGTCTTCGCAAGTGCTTCGCACGCTTCGCGGTCCGAATTCGTGCATGTCGGCGAATGGAACGCCAGCGTGTCGGAAAGAATTGCCGCGCACATAAGTCCCGCGATGTCCTTCGGGATCTCAATGCCCTGTTCTCTTGCCGTCAGATACACGATCGTTGCGGTACAGCCGAGCGGAACGTTTCGGAAATATACGGGCTGGAACGTCGAAATTCCGCCGATCCGGTGATGATCGATAATCTCAAGGATTTCCGCCTCTTCTATTCCGTCAACCGCCTGCGCGGGCTCATTGTGGTCCACAAGAACAACCTGCTTGCGGCTCATATCCATCAGGTTTCTTCGGGATACGGTTCCGCGGAATATGCCCTTATGGTCAAGAATCGGGAAGTCGCGGTTACGGCGCTTCGCCATGACATCACGGATGCTGTCGATATAATCGTCGGTCCGGAACGTAACCAGATTCTCGGTTGTCATGAAATACCCGATCGGCATCGAAAGGTCGATTAGTCTGGCGACGGTAAATGCGTCGTGCGGCGAGCTGATGATCACACAGTTCCGCTCTTCCGCAAGTCTCTGGATCGTAACGGAAACCTTTGCTCCCTCACATACGACCAGACAGGCCGCACCCATCTCAATCGCGCAGAGCTGCGACTCGTAGCGGTTTCCGAGGATAACCAAATCGCCCGGACGGATATAATCTTCCATCAGATCTGGATTGGCGGCGGCAATCAATACCTTGCCGGCCGTATAACGGCGTCCTTCCGTCTCTCCGGTAATTGCTTTGCCGTCAAGCGTATCGAGAATGTTCGCATAAGGGGTCTTCGCGGCGGAAAGAATGCCGGAATCGGAAAGTTCCATCGCGGCCTTCGCAATATCGCTGATCGTAATGAGACCGTCCAGTTTGCCTTCGGAATCGGTAATGCAGAGCGTCACGACGTGGCTGTCCTGCATCTTCATCCATGCTCTCTTTAACGACATGTTCCGGTCAACGCCGGGCATCTCGCGGATCTCGATATCCTTTACCTGCGTGCCAACATATTCGATATAGTCGGGTGCGGGAACGTTAAAACGCTTCAGCACATAAGCCGTCTCGGCATTGATCTCGCCGCAGCAGCGCGGAACGTGCTTCTTGCCGGTCATCTTCTCCCGAAGCCATGCATAAGCGATGGCGGAGCAGATCGAGTCCGTATCCGGATTCTTATGTCCGATAACCAAAACCTTTTTCTCATGCGTCGTCATAGTATTCCTCCGCTTCCGCGTCTTACTTTACTCTTTCCCGGAACTCGCGTTCCTGTTCCCTCTGCATGTCCTTCTTCGCTATCGTATCACGCTTATCGTAAAGTTTCTTGCCTCGCGCAAGACCGATCTCCACCTTCACGAGATTGCCCTTCAGGTATACCTTCAAAGGCACGATCGTATAGCCTTTTTCGCGGCATTTGCCGTTCAGCTTATTGATCTCGGCCTTATTGAGAAGCAGCTTTCTCGTACGGAGCGGATCGCGGTTGAAGATATTGCCCTTCTCGTACGGGCTCACATGCATGCCGTACAGGTATACGTTGTGCCCTTCCGCCTTGATATAGGCTTCCTTCACGGAGCACTGCCCCATGCGGATCGCCTTTACCTCGGTTCCGACGAGGCAGATCCCCGCTTCGTAGGTATCTTCGATAAAATAATCGTGATATGCTTTTTTATTGTTCGCAATCAAACGAACCGAATCTTTCGCCATAATCACACCTTCTGTTAACGGACGGCTTTCCGTCCTTTCGTTTCATCCCGCGGAATACGGGACGCCCCTCCTTATAATTTTACTTCAAAACCGGTACAAAATCAATGGCAGCCGCATACAGGTCAACCGCAGCGACCTGAACGCGCATGCGCTGTCCGAGCGCGTAAATCCTGCCGGACCGTTCGCCGACTAGTCTGGCCTGCGACTCCTCGTAACGGTAGAAATCGTCTCGAAGTTCGGTCATGCGGATCATTCCTTCAACCGTATTCGGCAGTTCCACATAAACGCCCCAGTTCGTTACGCCCGAGATTACGCCGTCATATTCCTCGCCGAGGAAGCGGTGCATGTACTCCGCCTTCTTGCGTTTCTCCACCTCGCGCTCGGCCTCGTCAGCCCTGCGCTCGCAGATTGACGAGCGGCTTGCACGTCCCGCAAGCACCGAATCATAGTAGGCGATGCGCGAGCGGCTCATCTCGCCGTGCAGGTATTCCTTGATGATACGGTGAATCTGCAGATCCGGATACCGTCTGATCGGCGACGTAAAATGACAATAATACCTCGCCGCGAGACCGAAATGCCCCATGCAGGAAGGTTCGTATTTGGCCTGCTTCATCGAACGGAGCGTCAGACGGCTGATCACCGCTTCTTCGGGCGTTCCTGCGACCTTATCCAACAGTTTCTGCACTTCCTTCGTATGCACCGTATCCCCGTTCTGGTGGATGCGGTAGCCGAAATTCGAAAGGAATATGTTGAGTCTGAGCATCTTCTCCGGATCGGGAGCTTCATGGTTCCGGTATACGAACGGCAGCTCAAGCCAGTAGAAATGCTCGGCAACCGTTTCATTCGCAAGAAGCATGAAGTCTTCGATCAACCGTGTGGCGACATTCCGCTCGTACGGAACGATATCCTCCACGTCCCCGTTCGGGGCAAATGTGATCTTACACTCCGGCAGGTCGAAATCGATCGCGCCTCTGTCCTCCCGCTTGCCGCGGATGATTGCCGACAGCTTCGCCATCGTTTCGAACATCGGAACAAGTTCCTTATATTCCCTGATCAGCTCCGGATCCTTCTTCGTCAGTATCCCGTTTACGGCGGTATACGACATTCTGCGGTTCACACGGATCACCGTCTCCGCGATCTTATGGTCAGTCACCTGTCCTTTGCCGTTCACTTCCATGATGCACGAAAGCGCAAGACGGTCCTCTCCTTCGTTTAAGGAGCAGATGCCGTTCGACAGCTCGCGCGGAAGCATCGGAATCACACGGTCCGCAAAATAAACGCTTGTACCGCGGTTCTGCGCTTCGTCGTCAAGTGCCGATCCTTCCGTCACGTAATGGCTTACGTCGGCAATGTGCACGCCGAGCGTAAACGTCCCGTCATGCTCTTCGATCGTGATTGCGTCGTCGAGGTCTTTTGCGTCCTCTCCGTCAATCGTAACGGTCGGGATATCTCTGAGATCAAGCCTCTTGGATACTTCCCCGGGGTCCGCCTTCTGCGGCACGCCTGCCGTTTCCGCAAGCACTTCCTGCGGAAAATCGGTCGGGATTCCGTACGAACGGATTACCGAAAGCACGTCGATCCCGGGATCGCCGAGACTGCCGAGAATTTCCGTCACGATGCCGTCGGGATTACGCTTCTTCGTGCCGAAATGTTTGATGCGGCATACGACCTTCTGCCCTTCCTGCGCTCCCTTCGTATGCTCTTTCGAAACAAAGATGTCGAAATCGAGCTTTCGGTTATCGGGGCGGACAAATGCGATCGAACCGTCCCGGAAGAACGTTCCGACAACGGTTTCATTGGCTCTCGTAATTATTTTGACGATTTCGCCCTCCGCACGCATATGACGGTCCGGATCGGGATCCGCCTGCTTTATGACGGTCACCTGCACCGTATCGCCGTGCATGGCTTCGAGCGTTTTCTCTTCCGCGATATAAATGTCGGCATCCGCGCCTCTTCCTTCGGGGCGGACAAATCCGAAGCCCCTTCCGGTAGCAAAGAACTCCCCGGTCACATGCAGCGCGCGGTCGTTCACGTAACGGCCCTCGCTGTCAACCGCGATGCGGTCTTCCTTCAAAAGCGCGTCGAGTATTTCCGACAGTTCGCCGCGCTCCTGTTTCGGTATGCCGAGAAAGCCGGCGAGTTCGCGGAACTTCATCGGCTTTAATTTCTCGTCGCATATGAGTGCGGCTATCATTTCCTTCTTTTCTTCCTGAAACATTGTCCCTCCTTGGGGATTTTCCGATTCGATAAAAAAGGCACCCTGATTGCTCAGAGTGCCTTCGATATACTTTCTTTTATACAGAGTGCGGCCAGCCCTTCAATGCCAAAACAATGGAAAGGACAATGAACAGCGCAGCAAGGATTCTCGTTGCGAGAATCAGCTTACCCTCAGCGGAACGGCCTTTGTTTTTACTCCAGTAAGTATCCGTATTCGCACCGGAAAGCGATCCGAGACCTGCGTTCTTACCCTCCTGCATCAATGTGATAACAACAAGGGAAATGCAGATAATGCAATATATAACAACTAATACAAGATATAACGGTTTCATCGGAACCTCCAAAACAAATCATACATGTCAGTTTTGACACGCAATTGATTCTATCATATCACTGCGGGAAATGCAAGCACATTTTTCGGATTCGGACTTACTTTACAAGCAGGCTCTTTCCGGTCATTTCCTTCGGCTGCTCCTTACCCATCAGTTCGATGAGCGTCGGAATGATGTCCGCAAGGCATCCGCCTTCGCGAAGCGTGTATTTCTCATCCGCGTTTACAAGGATAAACGGAACCGGATTGGTCGTGTGAGCGGTAAACGGAGCGCCGGTCTCATAGTCGAGAAGCTGCTCTGCGTTTCCATGGTCCGCACAGATGAAAAGCTGTCCGCCAACTTCCTTGATAAAGGTAACGATCTCGCCGACACATTTGTCGATAACTTCGATTGCCTCGATTGCTGCCGGAAGCACGCCGGTGTGACCTACCATGTCCGGGTTCGCAAAGTTGCAGATGATCACGTCGTAATATGCGTTTCCGTCCTCATCCTTCTTGGTGATGGCCTTGCTGAGCTCGTCACAAACCGTGTAAGCGCTCATACGCGGCTTTTTATCATAAGTCGGAACATATTTCGGGGAATCGACAAGAATACGGTCCTCGCCCGCATTCGGAGCCTCAATACCGCCGTTAAAGAAGAACGTAACGTGTGCGTACTTCTCGGTCTCGGCGATTCTTGCCTGCTTCATTCCCTGGGCCGCAAGCCACTCGCCGAACGTATTGGTGATCTCTATCTTCTTGAACGCGATCGTCTTGTTCGGGATCGTAACGTCATACTCGGAAAAGCATACGTACTTCACCGGGAAGAAGCCGTTGCGGCGCTCAAATCCGTCGAAATCCTCGCAGCAGAACGTTCTCGTGATCTCACGGGCGCGGTCCGGACGGAAGTTGAAGAAGATGATCGAGTCATTTGCCTTAATTGTTGCCGTCGGAGCGCCGTTCTTAAGGATTACGGTCGGAATCATGAACTCATCGGTAACGCCTGCGGCATAAGTGTTCTTCATTGCTTCGGAAGCGCTGTCCGCGGTGTTTCCTTCGCCGTAAACGAGTGCGGCATATGCCTTCTCGACACGGTCCCAGTTCTTGTCACGGTCCATTGCGTAGTAACGGCCGCTGATCGAAGCGACCTCGCCGCAGCCGATCTTGGCCATCTCCTCTTCAAGAGCGGCTACGAACTCGCCTGCGCTTGCCGGAGGTGTGTCACGTCCGTCAAGGAAGCAGTGTACGTAAACCTTCTTAAGGCCCTGATCCTTAGCAAGCTTTAAAAGCGCATACAGATGCGTGTTATGGCTGTGTACGCCGCCGTCGGAAAGAAGTCCGTACAGGTGAAGCGCACTGTCATTTTTCTTACAGTTCTCTACGGCAGCTAGCAGTTCTTCGTTCTTGAAGAAGTCACCGTCCATGATCTCTTTCGTGATACGGGTCAATTCCTGATAAACGATGCGGCCGGCACCCATGTTGAGGTGTCCGACTTCGGAGTTACCCATCTGTCCGTCCGGAAGGCCTACCGCCATACCGGAAGCATTTCCCTTAACAAAGGGATATTCCTTCATCAAACGGTCCATCACCGGCGTCTTCGCCTGTGCAACCGCGTTGCCTTCTGTCTTGTCGTTCAGTCCGTATCCGTCGAGGATCAGCAAAACCGTAGGTTTCTTAGCCATAATCTATTCTCCTTATTCTGTCTGAATTCGGTTCTCATTCCTATTCCGAATGGTATTGTAACATAATTATTTTCGAATGCAAGCAGTTTTTCTATGATTCCTGCTTCTTTTTAAACCATCGGAACGGATTCAAAAACCTTCCGGTTTTTATGAAGAATTGAAGCACACAAGCCGGAAAGTTCTTTATAAACTGCTTAAGGCAAAGCCACAGAAAAAGCCTCGCGCTGTCGCGGTTGATCTCCATCTTTCGTTCTTCCTCTCCGCAGTATAATACGAGCACGCTGTCATACCCGTTTCCGATTTCCGGGTCATCATAATAATCCCACCGGGTAATCTCCGGGAGAATATCCCGGTTGTTTTCGATGATTGCTTCCGCGTAAGCCTTTCTGCGCTTCTTCGGGCAGAAGAAATGTCCGTAGGAAATCCTTCCTGCCATATCGTTAAACTGACACCATAGGTATGTATAAGGGGCCTGCCCTTCAAATTCTCTATGCCCTGCACGCTCCTTATAATAGTTCTCTTCAAACAGGGCGTAATCTCCCTCCTCAAGCCGGGCTTTTCTTGCTAAGCGGGCAGGACTCTGAAGCATTGCTTTTAAGAAATAGTAAGCAGGAATACAGACGATTTCCGCAATCAGAACAATAATCAGCCAGAGAACGCCGAACCGTGCGCATACGCGGATCAGAAGATTGACTGCAAGAAACAGAATCGGAGGAACAATCGTAAATAAGATCCGGTAAAGCCAGCGACCGAGACCGGCAAAACCTTCCCTCGACTGAAAATGATACCGCTTATCGAGAGCTTCGATAATACCATACAGTAAGGACGTTCCGACAATCCAAAGAAGCACGATCAGAAATGCCAAGCCCCAGGCCATGTTCTTCTCCTTTCCCGTTCTACTCAACGGAATACGGAACCCGTACAATCGTCCGGGTATTTCCGTCAAATGTGACGTTCCAATCATTGGTGTGAAGAAGTCCCTCTTGTTCAATCGTAAGGACCGAAATGCCTCTCCTGCCGCATTCATCCCGAAGGTCGTCTCCGTAATAGTTCACGGATATGTAATACCTTGCCGTAACAAGCGCAATTTCCGTGCAGGAAAGACTGTCCGACCATAACAGCATGTCCCGGAGCACCGATAACGGCATGCCGTCCGGTCCGAGATACGTATTGCGCCGGTAACCGTCGTTCAGCTCAAGTACACGGCTTATGCGGTCAAACGAATTAACAGCATAGTCGTGGAACCAGACGAAATTCATCGGACCCTTGTACTGCATTGTTCCGGCATTTCGTACGGTATTACCTTCCGCAAGGATCAGTTCGTAATCAAAGGCACCCCCGCCTTCACAGAAGTTTCTCGTAAATCCGTCGTAACTTGAAAGAATGCCGTGCTTATATCCCGCTTCCGTCAGCCCGTCCGCAAGATAATCAATGATCACCGCATTTCTCGCCCAGCCGAAATCGATAAAGTCCACGATTCCGTTTTCCCCGGCAAAGGAAAGATATTCCTGCGACACATAAAGCTTAACGCGGTTTCCGCCGAGCAATTCAAGACTTACCGAATCATTATCATATGCATATTGAGCAGTCTTTCCGAAGAATTCCTTCACCTCCGGATTCGTATACGGATCGGTCTCGTAAAGCGCTTCCGCCGAATCGCTTGCAATCAGCGCTTCCATATGTTCGGTGAGCGCTCCGAGGTACAAAAGCCTCCTGCCGTCTTTCAAGCAGCTTTCAAGCGCCCGGTACAAAGCAGGCTCAACCGTCAGTTCCTCGTTCGGATGGCGGTTGATCGTACACAGATTACCGATTCCCTTGTACTCTTCCCTCCGGTCAAAAATCTTATATGCGTCGCCGGTCAGCTTCCGGTAGCACGAAACAAGTCCCGAATACTCTTTGTTGACGCTTTTCTTTCCTGTCCCGAACTCATAGGTAAACGTGAAATCATAGCTTACGCTTACGTCAGTCAACTTATCGAGAACGACCTTCTGCCACCCTTTCTTATTGGTCCCGAGATGCGTAAAGGCGTAGACAAATGCGCCGATTCCGACGCACAAAAACAAAGCGATGAAAAAGATTCGCCGCTTTGAGACCGTCTGGTCGCTCAGTGTAATCTTTTCCACCGGCTTTGTAACATTTTGTTGTCCACCGTAATATCGTTTCATAAATAAAGCAATACCCGATTTCCGTTAACGAAGTGCAAGAAGTATCAGTATGACAAAAATCAAGATGATCACACCGCGGAATATGAGTCCTCCGATTGCGCCCTTCTTACACGACTTGTAGTTTCGAATGTAATTGTGTTTCCGGAATATGAATCCCGTGATCAGTCCGATAATCGGAAGGATAAACGAGAAGAAGCCGTACCAGAAGCTTCCGGTATCATGCACCGGAGCATTCAAAAACTCTTCATCGCCTGCAAGCATCTCCTCTTCGGTGAGGCTCTTCATTATCCCTTCGTTCTCGGCAATCGTTACCGATTTGAGCGGAACGCCTGCCTCACGGATACGCTTGTATTCCTCGATTTCCTTCTTGTTTCCGTATACGTAATGCTCGTGCCCGATGTAAACCATCTCGGGCTTGTCCTCCGAATAATCGTGAACGGTCGGATCATAACGGAACAGCACTTTGTTCTTTTCAAGCTGCGGATCCGGGATCGGAATCGCCGAGATCAGCGATCTCGTATACGGATGCAGCGGGTAATCAAACAGTTCCTCCGCTTCCGCGATTTCGACGATATCGCCCTTATAGATAACGGCAATACGGTCCGAAATGAAACGGACGATGGAAAGATCATGCGCGATAAAGAGATAAGTAACACCCATCTCCTTCTGGAACTGCTTCATCAGATTCAGCACCTGCGCACGGATGGAAACGTCGAGCGCGGAAATCGGTTCGTCAGCGATTACGAGCTCAGGCTCCATAACCATTGCACGCGCAAGACCGATACGCTGTCTCTGTCCGCCTGAAAACTCATGCGGATATCTGGTCAGATGCTCCGGCAGAAGGCCTACCTCATTGATGATGTTCTCAACCTTGCGGATACGATCTGCCTCATTCTCGTACAAATGGAAGTTATACAGACCCTCGGAAATAATGTAATCGACCGTGGCGCGTTCGTTCAAAGAAGCTGCCGGATCCTGGAATACCATCTGGATATTACGAATCACTTCACGGTCCAGGGAACGCGGAATCTTTCCGGAAATCTTCACACCCTTATAGTCGATCTCGCCGCCCGCGCATTCATTGATACGGATCACGGCACGTCCGATCGTCGTCTTGCCGGAACCGGACTCGCCTACAAGGGAGAATGTCTCGCCTTTATAGATGTCGAACGAAGCATTTTTCACTGCCCGGACTGCCGAATCGCCTTTGCCGAAGGTAATGTCGACATTCTTAACGGAAAGCAGGATTTCCCGGCCGTCTTCACTCATCGGACCGTGCTCGGGCAAATGCTTTGTGTGCTTATTGTTTACTTCTTCAGCCACGTTACTGCTCTCCTTCTGTAATATGATAGGTTCTCATCAGCTTTTCATGAATATTGCAGATGATCTCGGGCTTATCGACCTTCGGAGATCTCGGATCGAGAAGCCACGTCTTTGCAATATGCGTATCGCTCACCGGAAAATACGGCGGCTCCTTCAATGTGTCGATCTTCATGCAGTACTGGTTACGCGGTGCAAACGGATCGCCGATGATCTTGTTGTAAAGAGACGGCGGCGTTCCCTGAATCGAGAACAGCTTCGTATTGCGCTGCGCAAGCTGCGGAAGACTCGACAGAAGCGCCCACGTATACGGGTGCTTCGGGTCGTAAAAGACCTCTTCGACTTTGCCGAGTTCGACAATCTGACCGGCATACAAAACCGCAACACGGTCGGCGATGTTGGCAACCACGCCGAGGTCATGCGTAATGAATACGATCGTATAACCGAATTCCTTCTGCAGGTCTTTGATCAGCTTCAGAATCTGCGCCTGGATTGTTACGTCAAGAGCCGTAGTGGGCTCGTCGCAGATCAGAATCTTCGGCTGACAGGAAAGCGCGATTGCAATTACGATACGCTGACGCATACCGCCCGAATACTGGAACGGATAATCGTCGAAACGCTTCTCCGCGTTCGGTATTCCGACCTTTTTCATTAAGACCAGCGCACGCTTTCTTGCTTCTGCTTCCGAGCAGTGCTGGTGCTTGATGATGACAGACGTAATCTGCTTTCCGATCGTGATGATCGGGTTCAGAGAAGTCATCGGGTCCTGGAATACGGTAGCGATCCGCTCGCCGCGCACTTCCATCCAGTCGCCCGCGTACTTCATCTTTGCAAGGTCGATATTCGCAAATCCGTTGTAGCCGTTCTCGTTTTCTTCCTTAAACTCTACACGGAAGGTAATGTCGCTGTACAGTTTCTCGCGCTCTGCGGGGTCGGAAAGATTGATTCCTTCCTTCATTCCCTGCTCAAGCTTCTTAAAAATGGCCTGAATGTTGGAAACTTTACGGAAGAACGGGAAGCGTCCTACCGAAAGAACGATTTCCCTTGCGAGTGTACGGTTTCTTTTCTTCGTGGATTCCGTAATCTCGGTATTCAGCAGCGCCTGCGAATACTCCTTCTTCAGTTTCTCCTTCCGCTCATACCAGGACTGCAGATAAGCGGTATCGGATTTGAGGGCATCCTTCTTCGCCTTCTGTGCATTTTTGAGTTCCGCTTCGGTCTTCTTTATTTCCTCGGCAAACTTCTTCTGCTCTGCGTCAATCTTTTTGATCTCATCCTTCTGGGTATGCGGATCAAGCGTCTGACGGTAGTTGAAACTCTCGGTCTTACGGAACATCAGGTCGTCCAGCTTGTTCTGGAAAACCTTGTATTCCTCCTCGGGAAGCCTGCCCTTTTCCTTCTTCTCCTCGTCGAGCTTCTGCATCTGACGGTAAATCGGCGCACCGGCTTCATAGATTGATGCGGAATTCAGTCTGCGCGTAAATCTCTCGATCAGGCGCCACTCATTGCCTTCCGACAGTTTATAGCATTTGGCCCGGACATCGGGCTTTGAAATATCGCCCCCGTCGCGGATCTCACGGACCAATTCATTAACAATGCTCTTGGCGGCGGAATTCTTCTTCATTCCCATGCCGTCAACATATAATGCGATCTCACGCGCAATCTCGCGGTTTCTCTTAAGCGTTTCTGCATCAAGGTCCTCCGAAGCGCGGGACATTTTACCCGTTTTATCGGCAGAAGACGCATCCTTTTTCAGCTTTTCCTCAACGCAGGCGCGGTTCAGTCTGTTCGTAAGATCGGAAATGCGTCTCTCAACGGATGCCGGGTAGAATACGGTCGTTGCCGAGAGCGTTTTATCAAAGAACTGAATGCTTCCCTGATCAATGAAACCGTTCCCGTCAAGCATGCCGGCAAATGTCTTCGTGAATACGGACTTTCCGGAACCGGACTCACCTACGATTGCTATCGACTCATTCTCGTAAATATCAAGCGAGATTCCGCGGATTGCGGTCAGAATACGGCCGCGGACACGGAACTTCACGACGAGGTCGCGAATGGACAACAGTTTATTCTTCTCTTCCATCCCGTACCTCCTCACATATGCGTTCTCGGATCGGAAGCATCACCGAGGTTCTGTCCGACGAGATAAAGCACAAGTGTAATTAATGAGCACAGAAATACCGGTGCCCAGAACTCCAGTTTCCATCCGGGAACCATCATCGAACTCTGCGTCATTTCGATTAACCGTCCGAGGGAAACAGTCTTTGTTCCCATGCTGAAGCCGATATAAGAAAGGAATACTTCGGCGGAAATGTATGCCGGAATCTCCTCGGCAAGAAGAAGCATGATAACCGACGTCATGAACGGCAGGATGTTCTTGACCGTAAGCCGGAGGATCGGCGTGCCGAGACAGCGGGAAGCAACATTGTACTCGCGGTCACGAATGATCAGCACCTGCGTACGGATAAAATACGCCAGTCCGAGCCATCCGGTTACCGTCATGGCAAATACCATGGTCCAGAAGCCCGGAGTGAACAGCATTACCATAACGGCCATGATGAGAATTCCGGGGACGTTGGCGATGATCTGATATACCATCGTCATAAACATGTCTACCTTCTTCGAGAAGCCCCAGACAGCGCCGAGAAGAATTCCGATGGTCATATTGATTGCCGCGCAGATAAACGCCAGAGAAAGTGAAATCTGGGAACCGTACCATACGGCGTCAAATGTGGACTGGCCGGACGCACCCGTTCCGAGAATGGAATGCGTGCTCAGACCGTATTTTTCAATTGCGCTCTTCGGGCTCAGATGTTTGGATGAAGAATCCAGAATATTCGCCATCGGATCGTAATGCGTTACCTGCGGATAGATATAAGCAAACGCAATAACGACAGCCAAAAGGGCAAGCGCAAAAATATTCATCTTATTCCGAAAGAACACGCGGAATACCGATTTCCAGTAGGAATAACGCGGTGCGGTGATCTTTTCGGATTCCAGATCGTCATGACTGATCGGGGAGAACAATTCCTCTTCCGACATGCCGAGATCGCTTAAATCAAACAATTCGTCGTTCATGTGGATCACCTTTCTTTCGTGTCAAATGAGATACGCGGGTCGGCTACTGCCATCAGGATATCTCCGAGAAGCAGTCCGACAACGCTGAGGGTTGCATAGAACAGTGTAATTCCGACAATTACGCCGTTATCATAATTGTTGATGGCGTCGGTCAAAAGGTTGCCGGCACCGGGAACGGCATAAACACGCTCGGTAATAATGGCGCCGACCATCGCTCCGAGAACGCTTCCCGGAATACCGTGAATGATCGGGATCATCGCATTTTTCAGAATATGTTTCCGGAAGATTTCGCCTTCCGACAAACCGCCGGACCGCGCGAACTTAACGTAATCCGAATTCATCTGATCAACCATATACCGGCGCAGCCACTTCATCAAACCCGCAACCGAAGGCAATGCCAGTGAAATAATCGGAAGGATGTACATCAGCTTGGCCTGCTTGCCGGTAAAGTCCATATCAAACTGCGGCAGATTGAATCTTGACATACCGATTGCCTTGAACATAAAGATGTATGCCAGCGAGGGAACGGCAAGAATGAAAATGTTGTATGCCGTTCCGATCTTGTCTACCAGCTTGTCCTTGCGAAGCGCCATCCAGATTCCAAACGGAAGTCCGAGCGAATAGGCAAGAATTGTCGCAAGAATACCGATCACAAAAGAGTATCCCACACGGGACATGCCCTTCTTATACGTCTGTGTAATCGTATAGTCATCCGTAAAACGCCCTTTGTAAACCATATTGGATTCCAGGGAATCCTTCTGGTATGTTGCCGTATGCAGGTTGTCGGCACTTTTCTCCGTCAAGCCGGACGGGTAGGTAACCGACTTCATCGAATAGGTTCCCTGGGACGTCGTCATACTCTCCCAAATATCGACGCCGTCTTCTCCGGCATAAGATGTACCGAGACGCAGCGTCAGGAAATTCTGATGAATATACGGAAATTCCTTATCAAAATACAGCAGGTACTTGCTGCGGGTTCCGTTGCCGATGATTGCCGGAGAAAACTTCTTTGAAATCACCGTACCGTCTTCCGCATACGTTGCATTCAGCGGATCATGCAGGGTGAACGTAAGTTTTCTCTCTCCTATATCATCTTCTTCGGGAACGTAATGAATCGAGTCAAAAAAGAACAGGGATTTAAAGTACTTAACCAGACGTGTCGTCACCGGAATGTCCCGGTATACAAAGAGCTTTGCCGCACCGCCGGTCTTAAGCTTCTTCCCGCCCGACATCATGTCGGCAGGAAGTTCAATCACGGTATATCCTTTAGCTGTATAGGTATCTTTAAACTTCTGAATATATTCCTTCGTAAGATCCTTCGTAATCTTCCCGTTTCGCGGATAAGTAGTATTGTCAAACTCTTCCTGAGTAATCGTACCGTCACGAAGGAGTTCCATCATGTAATCGGCATAATAGACCATGTCAACATACCCATATGCTTCCCATCTGGAATACATATAGGTCACTTTCTCGTTGCTCTGCTTTTTCGAATACATCGGATCTCCCTTAAAGATCTGCTTCCGATCCATCAGGGAATAAATCAGAATCATAACAATGGCCACTACCGCAACAATGGACAGCAGTCCGCCGATAATACGTTTCAGTAAGTATTTTTTCATGGTTTCATCTCACATCGGGAAGAATTAAATAAACAACATATATTTTACACTTTTTATTCTGTTTTGTATAGAGAAAAAATGCGAAAATAAAGAGAAAAGGGGAGGATGCTTTTCACATCCTCCCCAAACATTAATTCATTGTCTTACCAAAGTCCGCACATGTGAATCATGTCACCGACAACAGGCAGGAACGTGTCAAGATAGGTCTTGGGATCACCGTAGTCAGGGCCCCATCCGGATACGTCATAAATGTTATAGTCACACTGATCACCGGCGTCGGTATAGTAACCGGCCTCATACCAGTTATCATCATTAATGGTATCAAGAAGGTCAATAATGATGGCACCGCCCGTAGAGGTCTCAACAGACTTCTTCAGAGCGTTCGCACGGTTTGCATAGGTACTGATGGACGACGGATAAGGAAGTTCCAAATGAACCGGATGATCCTTGTCAATCGTAATCTGGAGTTCTTCCGCAGCCTTCTTCAATTCAGCTACGGCATTATCCGGATTGAACCAGCCGTCGAAACCTGCGCTGCTTCCGGCACCCGACTCAAGAGTCGGATCCCAAACCTTCATCGGAACACCGTCTGCATCGATCTGCGCCTGCATGATCGCGCCGTAGTAAGTGCCGGCCTTGAAGGTCGTGCTCTTGCCATTGATATCAACCGTAACATCCTCGGTCAGCTGTACAAAGTTACCGGGCGTGTAGGAGTTAATAACGGACAGGGCGGCAAGATCATCGCCGGTTACCTGTGCATTGTATGCAATACGGTCATAAGAGAATGCCAAAGCTCTGCGGAAATGAACATTCTGCAGGCAGAGGTTTGCAAGATCCTTCTGCTCATCCGTCAAAGCGGAAACAACTGCCTTCTCATCGGAAACCAGTGCGTAAGCCTGACGATAGAGGTTGAGGAAGGAACCGAACGCGGTAGCATCGGTACCGGAAGTATAATGGTAAAGATCAAACCAGCCGTCTTCCTGAGCAAGCTTAAGAGACTCGGCATTAAGACCGCAGCCGTCAATCACTTCGGCCTTCATATCCTTGTAGTTCTTCGTGGAATCTTTGCCGTCGTTGTAAAGCCAGGTAATTGTGGAAATGTTAATATTGTCCTTGTTCCAGTAGCTGGGGTTAGCAGAGAATACGATCTTGCTGTTCTTCGTAGCATTGGTTACAAGGTAAGGACCGCAGTATGCGATATGATCCTTATCGGTACCGTACTTAAGATTGGTACCTTCCTTCGCTTCCGCCCATGCATCCTGACCAAGCGCGCCGCCCTGAGATTCAAAGTACTGCTTGTTCATGGGAGCGAACGGGTTGTATGCCATCATGGTCATGAAGTAAGGAGTAGCCTGCTCAAGCGTATAAACAAGCGTATACTTGTCGGTAGCCTTTACACCAACCTGTGAAAAATCAACGATTTCACCGTCAATGTATTCCGCGGCACCCTTGATAACGCCGGCTACAAGGGAAGCCGTGTAACCGCAATCCAGACAATGCTGCATTCCGGTAACAAAATCTTCTGCCGTAACGTCGGCAATGTAACGTCCCTGAGAATCAACCCAGGTAGCACCCTGACGAATCTTGAAGGTATAGGTAATACCGTCGTCGCTTACGGTCCAGCTCTCTGCAAGAGCAGGGCTCATGGTTCCTTCGGTATTGTACTCGATCAGGTTGTCGAACGTATTGATGATCGCACGTGCATCAGCAGCACGATAGGTGTTCAGAATATCCCATGTTCTCGGGTCGGAGTTGTAAGGAAGCGTATAAGTTTTCTTAATCGTATAACCCTTCTCGGTGAGATACTGCTTAACAAAAGCCTCATACGTACCGGTACCCTTCAGTTCATGCCATTTGGCCTTCAGAACATCACGGTCAGCCGGCTTAATCGGATTGCCGGTAACCACGATTGCCTGGTGATAACGATCGGAATCGTTACCCCAGTAACAGTTGCCTACGGTGTAGGGCGCAACACGGCTGATTGCATAAGCGCCGCCGTCGGAAGTTCCGGGGATATAAACCGCAGACTCCATCAGTTTCGCCTCAGCGATTGCTTCCAAAGCGAAACGACGGGATACATTCTTTACCTCCGCCTCAGCCACTTCAAGCGCATCGTTAAACTCGGAGAGGTTTGCATTGTAAATTGCCTCATAATCCGTCAGAACAACGGGCTTCTTGTTGGGGTCATCGGTCGGAACGATCGCACCCGTAGCATATTCGGTCGGAGTAGTTTCCGTAGTGGGGGTGGTATCTGCCTTCTTGGTACAAGCAAGAAGCGAAACAGACATCATTGCGGCAAGCGCAACTGCCACAGTTTTCTTCACTCTTCTCATAATGTCTCCTTATTAAAGTGATAAGAAAAAATATTTAGTATTGTGCATACTATGGCATTTGTTATATCACAAAACACCTTTTTCGTCAAGATTTGCCCATACGTTGTTTTACTTTTACGGTGGAAAATGACGGAATATTTTCCTTTTTCTAACATAAAAAAACACGGCGGTCCGAAAACCGCCGTGCTTACGGAGAAAGACCGCCTGAAGACATAACAACAGACAGTCTTTCCAATTTTTGAATTCTTTCGAATTACTTGTTGTAGTTAACGATCTTGCCGAAGTCAGCCTTCAGGGAAGCGCCGCCGATCAGGCCGCCGTCGATGTCGGGCATTGCAAGAAGCTCTGCCGCGTTGCCGGCATTCATGGAGCCGCCGTACTGGATGCGAACCTTGGCAGCGGTATCTGCATCATAGAGCTCTGCGATGTAGTCACGGATCAGCTTGCAGACTTCCTGAGCCTGTTCTGCCGTTGCGGTCTCGCCGGTACCGATTGCCCAGATGGGCTCGTAAGCGATTACAAGATTCTTTACATTGCAAGCGCAGATGCCGTCAAGATCCCACTTGATCTGGCGACGGATCCATTCCTTGTAGGTGCCTGCCTTACGGAGAGCCAGAGACTCACCGCAGCAGAGAATCGGCTTAAGACCTGCTGCAAATGCCTTCTTAACCTTTGCATTGATGAGGATGTCGTTCTCACCGAAGATGTCTCTTCTCTCGGAGTGACCGATGATCACATACTCAACGCCTGCGTCAAGAAGCATCGGGGCGGAAATCTCGCCGGTAAATGCACCCTTGTCTTCAATGTAGAAGTTCTCGGCGCCGACCTTAACGTTGCTGTCCTTAACGGCTGCAACAACCGGTACGATGTCGATAGCCGGTACGCAGTATACAACATCCACGTCGTCGTTCTTTACGAGATCCTTAAGGGTTCCGCAAAGCTCAACAGCCTGGGTGGGGGTCATGTTCATCTTCCAGTTGCCTGCGATGATCTTCTTACGGCCGCATACGTCGTCCGCAGCAGCAACACCCGGAAGCTCCTTACCCTCAAGGAACTCAAGGGAAGCACCGCCGCTGGTGGAGATGTGGCTCATCTTGTCTGCAAAGCCGAGCTGGTTGCAGGCTGCAGCGGAATCACCGCCGCCGATGATCGTGGTAGCCTCAGCCTCAGCAAGAGCCTCGGCAACGGCGATCGTACCCTTTGCAAGAACGGGGTTCTCGAATACGCCCATCGGTCCGTTCCATACAACGGTCTTCGCTGCCTTAGCGGCATCCGCGAAAAGCTTGCAGGTCTTAGGTCCGATATCAAGGCCTTCCATGTCAGCCGGAATCTTGTCGGAATCAACGTACGTTACGTCGATCGGAGCATCGATCGGGTTCGGGAAGCCTGCGGCAATACCGGTATCGATCGGAAGAAGAAGGTTCTTACCGAGCTTCTCGGCCTTAGCCATCATTTCCTTACAGTAATCAATCTTCTCAAGATCAACGAGGGACTTACCGATCTCATAGCCCTTAGCCTTGAGGAAGGTAAATGCCATACCGCCGCCGATGATGAGCGTATCGCACTTCTCAAGAAGGTTGTTGATAACGTTCAGCTTGTCAGCAACTTTTGCACCGCCGAGGATTGCTACGAAAGGACGAACCGGATTCTCAACGGCATTGCCGAGGAAGTTGATCTCCTTCTGCATCAGGTAACCTACAGCGCAGTTGCCGCCCTTAGCGCGTACAACGTCGGTAACGCCTGCTACGGAAGCATGAGCTCTGTGGGAAGAGCCGAATGCGTCACATACATAATCGTCGCAAAGATCAGCAAGTTCCTTGCTGAAAGCCTCGCCGTTCTTGGTCTCTTCGGAGCCGCGGAAACGGGTGTTCTGAAGAAGAACAACATCGCCTTCCTTCATTGCTTCCACTGCAGCGGTAGCGGCAGCACCGGTTACGTTGTAATCGGCAACGAAGTTAACGGGCTTGCCGAGTTTCTCAGCGAGTCTCTTTGCTACGGGTGCAAGGCTCTCGTCCTCATTGGGGCCGTTCTTTACCTTGCCGAGATGGGAACAAAGGATAACCTTTGCGCCGTCGTTCAAAAGCTTGTTAATGGTCGGAAGAGCCGCAACGATACGGGTATCGTCGGTGATCACGCCTGCCTTAAGCGGAACGTTAAAGTCGCAGCGAACCAATACTCTTCTGCCCTTTGCACAAAAATCGTCAACGGATTTCTTATTCAAAGACATATCTGTATCCTCCTGAATATATTTGCGTGCGGGCTCAAGCGGGTCCGCACCGTCATATCCCCGCATTGCGGACATATAACAAAATAAGGTCCGGTCCATGTTGGACCGGACCCCATCATCCTTAGCAACTGAATTGTGAACTCAAATTACTGAAGCTCAGCGAAGTACTTAATGGTACGTACCATCTGGCTGGTGTAGGAGTTCTCGTTATCATACCAGGAAACAACCTCAACCTGGGTCTTTCCACCCGGAAGCGGGCTAACCATGGTCTGGGTAGCATCGAAGAGAGAACCGAATCTCATACCGATAATATCGGAGGAAACGATCTCCTCGGTGTTGTAACCGAAGGACTCGTTAGCAGCTGCCTTCATAGCGGCATTGATCTCGTCCTTGGTAACTTCCTTATCAACAACTGCGAAAAGAAGCGTGGTGGAACCGGTAGGGGTAGGAACACGCTGAGCAGCGCCGATGAGCTTGCCGTTAAGCTCGGGGATAACAAGACCGATTGCCTTAGCAGCACCGGTGCTGTTGGGAACGATGTTAACTGCGCCTGCACGGCTGCGTCTCTTGTCGCCCTTTCTCTGAGGACCGTCAAGGATCATCTGGTCGCCGGTGTAAGCGTGAATCGTGCACATGATACCGGACTCGATCGGAGCAAGGTCGTTAAGAGCCTTAGCCATCGGAGCGAGGCAGTTCGTGGTGCAGGAAGCTGCGGAGATGATCGTGTCATCCTTCGTAAGGGTCTTGTGGTTAACGTTGTAAACGATAGTAGGAAGATCATTGCCGGCCGGAGCGGAAATAACAACCTTCTTAGCGCCTGCATTGATATGAGCCTGAGCCTTAGCCTTGGATGCATAGAAACCGGAGCACTCAAGAACTACGTCTACATCAAGTGCGCCCCAAGGGCAGTTGTTTGCATCGGGCTCTTTGTAAATCTTGATGGTCTTACCCTTTACGGTGATGGTACCTTCCTCGTCATTAGCGGTTACGGTATCCTCCTCGCCAAGGTTGATGTAACGACCCTGAGAAGAGTCATACTTCAAAAGGTGTGCAAGCATGGAAGGTGTGGTAAGATCGTTGATGGCAACGATTTCATAACCTTCTGCACCAAACATCTGTCTGAAAGCCAGACGACCGATACGGCCAAAACCATTGATAGCTACTTTTACTGCCATGATTTTGTTCCTCCTAAGAATTATTTGAATTTATTTTTAAGATATCCTCTTAAAATCCACGACTATTGTACAGAATGCGAGCGGAAAATTCAAGTGAAACTTTCGTAAAATAACGCCTTCTTCACAAATTCTGCATTTTCATCAAAAATTGTCCCGAAAACTGCTTTCCGCTATCTATTTTGCCTACCCTTTTCCGTCCTTATCCGATCGTTCCGAAACGGCCGAGCGGCAATATCCGGTATACGGCGATTCCTTTTAAGGAATCTTTCGAAAAAGGGCCGTAAAAACGGCTGTCCTTGCTGACCGTCCGGTTGTCTCCGAGAAGGCAGAATTCATCCTCGACCAAAACCATCGGATTGTCCTTCGTTCCGAGCAATCCGCGGAACGAAACGGAATACGCATACTTTGCTTCGAGCTCGACTTCCTCGGCGAGTTCTCCGCTCCTGTCCTTCTTAAACACATGGATCAATCCGCTCTCATCCGTATACAGGACTTCTCCGGGAAGACCGATCACGCGTTTCACGACGCTCCCTCCGTCCGGCTTTTCCGCCACGACGATCTCGTACCGCTTCGGATCCCGATTCTTCACGGAAATCTTCGAAAGAAGGACCACGTCTCCGTCCGAGAGCACATTTTCCATCGAATCGCCGTCGATCTTAAGCGGCGTAATGACGAAAGCCCTGATCAGGATTGCGATCAAAGCCGCCAGGGCACAAATCAAAAGGGTGTCAAGCAATGTTAACACCCTTTTCCTTCTGCTGTTCTTTTGTTCCGCGCGGACCTGCTCCGCGATTGCCTCAAAACCGGATGTGTCTCCGCCGCTTCCGGCACTGATTTCCTCTTCCGGCTGACGCATGGCATCGGAATCAGACATTACTCTTCGTCCTTTTCTTCCTGTTCGGAATCCTCATCGTCAACGTCCTCGGCATCCTCAGCGCCTTCGGACTCGGCATCTCCCTCAAGATCGGCAAGCTCTTCGATACCGCCGAAGTTGTTGTACTTCTCGTAAATCGGACGTGCTTCTTCCGGAGTTGCCTCATCGGGAAGAATCTTAACCTTTCCTTCGTAAACTTCCTGTACGGCGATCGAAAGAGGCTTGCTTACCTTCGGGTCAACAAGCGGCTTCGAACCGCGGATGATCTGGCGCGCACGCTTTGCGGTCGCAAGTACGATGGAATAACGGCTGTTTACGAGCGGCTCCTCGCCGGGCTCAACATCACTGTTAACAACTCTCATCAAATCGGTATAAGACGGATGGATCATGATACATTTCTCCTTTTCTATTCGATATTCTGAATCTGCTCGCGGATCTTCTCGATCTCGGTCTTCAGATTGATTGCCGTATCGCTGACCTGAATGTCATTGGCCTTCGAAAGGATCGTATTGGCCTCGCGGTTCATCTCCTGCGCGATGAAATCGAGCTTGCGGCCGACGTTCTGCGCGACATTCAAAGTCTCTTTCATATTCTTAATGTGGGCACGGAGTCTGACGGTTTCCTCGTCGGTGCAGATCTTGTCGGCAAATACGACGAGCTCGGTTGCCAGTACGCTCTGGTCCACCTTCGTGTCGCCGAGCACTTCTTCGATCTTTGCAAGAAGCTTTGCACGGTACTCTTCCTGAATTGCCGGCGAACGCTTCTCGATGAAGGAAACGCCCTCAAGCAATCCGTCGAGTTTCTCGAAGATGTCCTGCTTCAGATGCTCGCCTTCGGTGATCCTCGTTTCCACGAACTTCTCGCACGCACCGGTTACGGCACGCTCCACGAGGCTCGCGAGCTTCTCCTCGTCGGCAAGCGACTCATCGCTTACGAATACATCGGGCATTCTCGCGATCGAAGTGGCGGAAACGTCTCCGCTCAGTCCGAACTCTTCCGCCATGCTGCGGATGTAGCCGATATAGGTCTGGGCAACTTCGCGGTTGTAACGGATTCCCGAAACGCCTTCCAACTCATCTTCATAGGTGAGGAACACGTCGATCTTACCGCGGTTTGCATATTGTTTGATGATATTCCGGATGGATGCCTCGAAATAGTTCAGTTTCTTCGGCATGCGAAGACCGATCTCACAATAACGGTGATTAACGGACTTCATCTCCACGGAAATCTTCTTTCCGTCCTCGGATATTTCACACCGGCCGAAGCCTGTCATGCTTTTTAACACCGGACTCCTCTTTCCGCGTATCACACATTATGCCTTTTGGGCACAGTAATACACCATTGTCATATTATAGGGGCAAGTTCGGCAGATGTCAACAGCAAATCCGTTCCGCCCCGTGAATCCGCCTACTTATAAATCTTGCTTACGCGCATCGAAATGTCGCATACGAGCTCGTAATTGAACCGTCCGGAAACCTCGGCAACCTCTTCCGCGGAAAGGAATGCGTCTCCGTCATGACCGAACAGGGTAACAATGTCTTCGGGCTCCACGTTCGGAATATCGCTCACGTCGACCATCATCTGGTCCATGCAGACTCTTCCGAGGATCGGTGCGGACTGCCCGTGGATCAGTACTCTTCCCTTTCCGGAAAGCGAACGCGGATAACCGTCGCCGTAACCTACCGAAACGGTTGCGATTGTCCGCTCGCGGTCCGTTACATACGTCGCGCCGTAGCTGATGCCGCAGCCTGCGGGAAGCGTCTTTACGTGGATCACGTGCGCCTTCCACTCCATTACGGGCTTTAAGTCCATGCTTTCCTTATTCACTTCGTCGCTCGGCAGCAATCCGTAGGTGATAATGCCGCTTCTAACCATATCGTAGCCGGCTTCCGGGATGTCCATGATCGCCGCGCTGTTCGATACGTGGCGGATCGGAATGGTCACACCCCTCTTCGCAAGCATCTCGGAGAAGCAGTTGAAATGCGTGATCTGCGCCTTCGTGTAGCATTTGTCGGCCTCATCGGCTTTCGAAAAATGCGTAAACATGCCTTCGATCACAATGCCCGGAAGCTCCGAAATCTTTTTGACCGCGTCGGCGTCGCCCTCGGTCGGCTGGAAGCCGATGCGTCCCATACCGGTATCGACGGCGATATGGATCTTCGCCTTTGTTCCCAAAAGAAGAGCTATCTCCGATAGTTTCTCGGCCGCGTCCACGGTATAAACCGTCGGCGTAATGTTGTATGCAAGCAGCTCGCCGTACTCCTTCGGCGAAGTGTATCCGAGGATCAGAATCGGCTTGCGGACGCCGCCTTCCCGAAGCTCGACCGCCTCGCTTAAGCAGGCAACCGCGAAATAATCAACGATATCCTCTACCGCACGGCTTACCCTTACGGCGCCGTGCCCGTATGCGTCGGTCTTTACGACCGCAAGCAGTTTCCTCGAACCGATACGCTTCTTCGATTCCGTGAGATTGTGCCGTACCGCCGAAAGGTCGATCGTCACGTAACTGCGATAATACTTTTCCATAAAAACCTCCCCGTTCCGTCCCGCTAACACAGGCCGGATGCTCCTCTATCTTATACTCCGTTTCCGGAAAATGCAATCATTCAATGCTCTTCATTGACTCCGCCATGTTGATCTTCTCAAGCCTTCTGATCATCACGAGATCCACAACGACCGCGAAGACAAATGTGTAGATCATGCTCACGATAAAGCTGCCCGTCCCGACGTGATTGTTGAACGCAACCATGTCAACCTGGATCTGCGACATGACAAACTTATGTAACAGAATGCCGAGCGGTATTCCCGCAAGCGCCCCGACCGCCGTCAGAAGCATGTTCTCGCGGAATACGTACATCGCGGTCTCGGTGCCGTAAAAGCCGAGCACCTTGATGGTCGCGATCTCCCGAAGCCGCTCCGTAATGTTAATGTTCGTCAGGTTATATAAGACGATAAATGCAAGCGCCGCCGCGCAGGCGTTAACGAGTATGACGATGTAATCAAGGCTTGAAAGCATCTTTTCGATCCGGTCGCGGAACTCGCGGTTCACGTTGACCGTCAATACCGAATCGGCCGCAAGAAGCTTTCCGCCGGTCTCATAAATGTCCGTTCCCTCTTCCGCCCTTGCAAAGCAGCAGTCAAATACGGGTTCCGTCCCGACGCCGTCGGTATACGTCTTCGTATTCATATAGACCAGGTCGCCGACATAATTTCGGAACACGCCGGAAACGCGGACCGTAAACTCCGCTCCGTCTTCCTTGCGGCAGCGGAGCGTGTCTCCTTTGCCGACACCGAGCTGGCCTGCCATTTTCCCGCTTAATACACACTCGCCTTCGCCGGGAAATGCGATGCTCTTCCCGTTTTCGGCCGCGAGCGTGACAAACCCGGAGCATTCCTTTTCATTCATCGGAACGATCAGATTCGCGCTTTTCGTCTTCTCGCCGGCCATCAGCGTGATCGTATTATAACTGACAAACGTCATATCGGAAAGAAGCTTTCCGTCCGTCTCCTGAAGGAAGCCGACCCTGCTCTTTCCGGGTGTGAGACGTACCAGATAATCGTAATGCTCAATCTCTTCGTACTGCGCCTTCGGAACCGTCACGATCGAATCGCGTATGCCGTGTCCGGTAATGAGAAGCGCCGTGCAGCCCGCAATGCCGATGACCATCATAAAGAAGCGTCTGCGGTAGCGGACAACGTTCCGAAGCGACACCTTATGAAGAAACGGAAGCCGTTTCCATAAAAACGTGATCCGCTCAAAGAAAATCCGCTTGCCGTTCTTCGGTGCGCGCGGACGGATCAGTTCGGCCGGTACCGCGCGGAGTTCCTTATTTATTCCGAGAAGCGTTACGCCGACCGAGCAGAGGATTGAAACGATCAGCGAAATCGTAAACAGTACCGGATTGAACACGTAAACGAGGTCATCCGTGAAGCCGTACATGATCGCGTATACCTTCCATATTACGGTCGGAAAGATGTAGCATCCGCTGAAAAATCCGATCAGACAGCCCGCAATCGCGGCAGCTCCGGAATAGATTACGTATTTGAGCGCAATCTGCGGCATCGAATACCCGAGCGCCTTCAAAACGCCCATCTGCGTACGCTGCTCTTCGACCATGCGGCTCATCGTTGTCATTACGACAAGTACCGCCACGAGAATAAAGAACACGGGAAAAACGCGCGCAATGCCTTTTACGATGTTCGCGTCATTTTCAAAACAGACATAGCCGACGTTCGAGGTGCGGTCCAGCAAATACGAATTGCATTCGATCTCCGGCAGATTGGCCTCGTAATCGAAATCCGCAGGAACCTGCATGCCGCGAGAGGCGTATTCCTCGGCAACCGCCTTACGGAATATCTCCATTGCCGCGGGACGGACCGATTCGATTCTTGCTTCGCACATATCAAAAAGGCACTGCTCCATCTTCGGCGTGATCTGCCTGATCCGTTCCTTATAAGCCTCACTGTAAATGCGCCCGCCGCCTTCGGTCAGGCAGTAAAGAGACGTATACGCAGGCATGTTGTAAGCTTCGGGAAGCAGGAATGCATAATAGCCGACCGTACCGGAAAGAAGCGCCGTCGTACCGCGCTCGTAATTGAGATATAAAGGCGAGTGGGCAAGTCCTACGATCGTAAACTCCCGCTCATGAAACTGCGAAAGGGTATCCTCTGTGTTGATGTCCGAAAGGATGATCTTCTTTCCGATCATGTCTTCGGAGAAGCTTCTTGCCTCAAGCATCACTTCGGAGGCATTCTGCGGAAACCGTCCGCTCACAAGGTCCGGTTTGTTGACTTCCTGTGAAATTGAGTGAAACGCCGTTACGACGGGAATCCCGGAGCCCGAAAGAGGTTCCGTTACCGCGTCCGCACGGTACTCGCCGTAAGCCGCCGTCACACCCTCGGTGTTTCGGAGTATCGTAAGCTCATTGTCCGTAAACCCGAGTGTCGAAACGAACCGGAAATCGTGGAAATCCAGCGCGCTCAAATACCGGTCGGTTTCTTCGATCATATCCTCGGTCGTAACCTTCAAACCGGAGAAAAATCCGACGCCGAGCGCGATGATCGCCGCGATCGCAAGGAAACGTCCGAGACTCTGGCGGATTTCCCGAAAAGTTGTCTTTCTCAATCCACTCGTCATAGCCTACCACTCAATCTCCGATACGGGGACAACGGTTTCGTTTTTGTATTCCGCTTTGATGCTGCCGCTGCCGACTTTAATCACGCGGTCCGCCATCGCCGTAAGCGCCTGGTTATGCGTAATGATCACGACGGTCATGCCGGTCTTTCTCGCGGTATCCTGCAAGATCGTAAGCACCTGCTTGCCGGTGTTATAATCAAGCGCACCGGTCGGCTCGTCGCAAAGAAGCAGCTTCGGGTTCTTCGCAAGCGCTCTCGCAATCGCGACACGCTGCTGCTCGCCGCCCGAAAGCTGCGCCGGGAAGTTGCCCGCGCGGTCCGCAAGTCCGACCATTCCGAGCACTTCGTTCGCATCCATCGAGTCGCGGCAGATCTGCGACGCAAGCTCTACGTTCTCCACTGCCGTAAGGTTCTGCACGAGGTTATAAAACTGGAAGACAAATCCGATGTCATACCGCCGGTAAGTCGTCAATTGCTTCCGGTCATAAGAGGAAATCTCGGCTCCGTCCAAAAACACCTTGCCTGCGGTCAGCGAATCCATTCCGCCGAGAATGTTTAGGATCGTCGTCTTGCCGGCGCCCGAAGCACCGACAATAACACACACTTCCCCCTTCTCAATCGTAAAGGATACGTCCGAAAGCGCATGAATTGTAACGTCGCCCATCCTGTAGTCTTTATCGACGTGGGCAAATTCCACAAAGCTCATAGTTTCCCCTTTATATAATCCCTTATTCCGGACCGGAAGCACCGATTCCGCTTCCTGCCGGGCGGGGTGCGTTATACCTGCCCGTATGAGGCGCGTTATCCGTCCGAAGCCGGAATACTATTTATAATACTGCTCAAACGTACGGAACTGACCGATCAGATACTGCCGGTAATCGCGCTCCTTCACGCCGTTCGTCTGTCTTGCGACAAAGCCCTCGAGCTTATCAAGGTATTCCTTCTCGGAGATTGTACCTTCGGCAACTCCCGTGAGACCTTTCTCCCAGCTTGCCGTGAGCTCCGCGTTGAGGAGCGAGCGGATCGATGCCCCGACAATCTCGTATACCATTTCGCCGACGCGCATCGGCGTAACGATCTGCGTCTTCTTGTTGAGGTTCAGATATCCGATCTTTACAAGCTTGTTCAATATCTCGGCACGGGTCGCACTCGTACCGATACCGCTTCCCTTGATCTGTGCGCGGAGCTCTTCGTCTTCAATCAGCTGTCCCGCGTTCTCCATTGCAAGGATCAGGGAACCGGAATTGTACCGTTTCGGAGGCTTTGTCTCGCCTTCCTTGATCTCGGTCGAGCGGACCGGAAGCTCCATTCCTTTCTTTAACGCATTGATCTTTTCGAACATCGAAGCGTCGAGGATTTCCTCCTTGGCTTCCTCGGGTGCGGCATCTTCGCCTTCCTTCTGCGATCCGTCCTCGGAAGTCTCCCGCCCTTCGGCCTTCTTCGCCTTCTTCGGTGTGTCGTCGGTATCCTGACCGCCGTATAAGGCAAGATAACCGGGCTCGCTCAGTATTTTCAGATTCGAGAAGAATTTCTCCGTACCGGTTTTCAGAACCATCGCAATCTTCTTATACTCGGCAGGCGGATAGAAAATGGCGAGAAATCTTCTGACAATCCGGTCATACACGCCCTTCGCGGTTGCCGAAAGCGCAGGAAGCGCTTCCAGGCCCTGTCCGGTCGGGATGATCGCATAGTGGTCGGTAATCTTCTTATCGTCGGTATATTTCGTTTTGGCAATCTTCTCGTATAAACCGAAGCCCTGCACGTCCTTCACGTACTGCAGGTAATCGGGATTCTTCGCAAGACCGCCGAGGTTCTTCGTAATCTCCTTCGCAACCGCGGTCGAAAGCACACGGGCGTCGGTACGCGGATACGTAACGAGCTTCTTCTCATACAGTTCCTGTACGATGTTGAGCGTCTGGTCGGGGCTTATCTTAAACCGTCTCGCGCACTCGTTCTGCAGTTCGGCGAGGTTGAATAAAAGAGGCGGATTCTTCTTCTCGGTCTTCTTCTCTAAAGAGTCGATCAAAGCGGTATCGCCGAATCCGCGGATCTCTTCGATGCAGCGCTCGGCATCTTCCCGCTTCTTAAAGCCGTTCTCCTTGTAAAGAAGGGGTGACTCAAAGTATTTCGTTCCTTCAACCGCGCGCCATTCGCCTTCGATCACCGCGTCATCCGGGCCGAATGTGCCGACAATCCGGTAGAAAGGCGTCTTTACGAAGCTTCGGATCTCGCGCTCCCTGCGGACTACCATTCCGAGTACGCACGTCATTACGCGCCCTACGGAAATTGCGCCGCGCTTCTGGGCATTTAAGTAACCCTGTACCGTCGCGCCGTATTTGATGGTCAGAACACGTGAGAAATTGATGCCCATCAGGTAGTCTTCCTTCGCCCGCAGATACGCGGCGTCGGAAAGGTTATTGTATTCGGACAGAGGCTTCGCCTCGCGGATGCCCCTTAAGATCTCCTCCTCGGTCTGCGAGTCGATCCAGACGCGGCGCTTGTCCTTCGTGTCCGGCACCTTTGCCATCCGGTCAACAAGGCGGTAAATGTACTCTCCTTCGCGTCCCGAGTCGGTGCAGACGTAGATGCGGTCCACATCGCTCCGGTTGAGAAGTTCCTTTACCGTGTCAAACTGTTTCTTTACGTTGCCGATGACCTCGTATTTCCAGTCCTTCGGCAGGAACGGAAGCGTCTCCGCCTTCCATTGTTTTAACGCCGGATCGTAAACCTCCGGATAGCTCATCGTAACAAGATGACCTACGCACCAGGTAACGACGCTTCCTTCGCTCTCCAGATAGCCGTCCTTCCGGCTGAAATTCTCATGCAGCGCTTTGGCAAATTCCTGCGCTACGCTCGGTTTCTCCGCAATATACAGTTGTTTCATGTACGGATAATCTCCTTCCCCCGGTCTCCGCCGCGCTTCTTCGCGGCTCCCGGCATAGCGCACACATACATGGTTATTTTACCACAAATACCATATTTCTTGCAACGGTAACAGCAAAAAAGGGGCATTTGCAATCCGGAAAAGTTCCGTATTCAAGGCGCAAAAAAGGACCGGATAAAACCGGTCCTTTGCTTGACTTTTATGTTAAACTTCCGCGCCGAAAGAACCTGTGTCCGCTCTTTCGGAAAGCCTGTCCCCGATTACTCGTACAGCGGGTACTTGTCGGTAAGGGACTTAACGATTGCGGCAGCCTTAACCTTGTTGGCCTCGTCGCCGGGCGTCTTTACAACAAGCGCAATTGCCTCCGCGATCTTGTCCATATCCTCTTCGTTCATGCCGCGGGACGTTACCGCAGCCGTTCCGAGACGGATACCGCTCGTTACGAACGGGGATGCCGGATCGTTCGGGATCGTGTTCTTGTTGCAGGTGATGTGTACTTCGTCAAGAAGCTTCTCTGCTTCCTTACCGGTGATGTTCATGTTGATCAGGTCAACAAGCATCAGATGGTTATCGGTACCGTCGGAAACAATCTTGAAGCCGCGGCTCTGAAGTCCCTTGCAGAGAGCCTGTGCGTTCTTGATGATGTTGCCTGCGTACTCCTTGAAGGACGGCTCCAGAGCTTCCTTGAAGCAAACCGCCTTAGCTGCGATCACATGCATCAGGGGGCCTCCCTGGATTCCCGGGAATACGGCCTTGTTGAACTTGTGCTCATCGGCAAATGCCTGCGAGCTGAGGATCATGCCGCCTCTCGGTCCGCGAAGCGTCTTATGGGTCGTCGTCGTAACAACGTGAGCGTACGGGATAGGGCTTTCATGATAACCGCCGGCAACAAGACCCGCGATGTGAGCCATATCCACCATGAGATAAGCGCCTACCGAATCGGCGATCTCACGGAAACGCTTGAAATCAATCTTTCTTGCATATGCGCTTGCGCCGGCAATGATCAGCTTCGGCTGACATTCCTTCGCGATGCGCTCTACTTCGTCATAATCAATGAAGCCGTTGTCGTTTACTCCGTAAGGAACGATGTTGAAGTACGTTCCGGAGAAGTTAACCGGGCTTCCGTGTGTCAGATGTCCGCCGTGGGCGAGGTTCATACCCATTACGGTGTCGCCGGGCTTAAGGAGTGCAAACTGCACTGCCATGTTCGCCTGAGCGCCGGAATGCGGCTGTACGTTAACGTACTCGCAGCCGAACAGCTTCTTGGCGCGCTCGATCGCAAGGTTCTCGGCGATATCAACAAATTCGCATCCGCCGTAGTAACGGTGTGCGGGATAACCTTCCGCGTATTTGTTTGTGAGAACGCTTCCCATAGCAGCCATAACGGCCTTGCTGACAAGGTTCTCGGACGCAATCAGCTCAATATTGTTTCTCTGTCTCCCCAATTCCAGGGTTATGCTTTCCGCAAGCTCCGGATCAACCGTCTTCACGTCGTCAAATGAATACATACCAAACCTCTCTTCGATCGTATTTCCGTACATAAATCCAACCGGATTCCGAGAGCCGATTCCTTACGGAATAATGCCCCCTTGCACGCCGTTACCATATTAGCACAGCGGGAAGGAAAATGGAACACCTAATATTTTTTTTATGATATTGCACAATTCCCCGCAAATTGATACAATCATTTTATCAATTATTCTGAGGTGAACTATGAAACGAACCGATTATCTGTCCTGGGATCAGTATTTTATGGGAATTGCCCTCCTTTCCGCACGCCGCAGCAAAGACCCCAACACGAGTGTAGGGGCATGCATCGTGAGCCCCGAAAACCGCATTCTTTCCGTCGGCTACAACGGCATGCCGAAGGGCTGCTCCGATGACGAGTATCCCTGGGACCGTGAAGGCGACGAGCTTGATACGAAGTACTTTTACGTATGCCACGCCGAGCTGAACGCGATCCTTAATTACACCGGAACCAACATGCGCGGTTCAAGGATCTACACCACCCTCTTCCCATGCAACGAATGCACGAAAGCCCTGATTCAGGCAGGCATCACGGAAGTGATTTATTACAGTGACAAGTATAACGGCACGAAGCCCAACATTGCCGCGAAACGGATGCTTCAGTCCGCAGGCGTTTCCTGCCGCGCTCTCGAGCCGTCCGGCACGGATGTCGAGCTTCCCCTGTAAGTTTCAAAAACCATATGACCCGCATTCCGAAACGTTGAAGCCTTACATTTTCCGTAAGACCGTCTGACGGAGAGCGGGTCTTTTTTGTTCGGTAAATTGCATAGGATAATGCAAAAAGAAACTTGAATTTCTACTATTATTTCAAGTGCGGTTTTGCTATAATTTTCGATGTCAGTATAATTTCCGAAAAAAGAACAGCGCGAAAGAAAGGGAAAGCAGCATATGCTTGCATTACAGAACATTACGAAAGACTATCCGGTCGGAAACGAAACCGTCCACGCTTTGAGGGGCGTAAGTCTTTCCTTCCGGGAAAGTGAATTTGTTGCCGTACTCGGCCCTTCGGGCTGCGGCAAAACGACTCTCTTGAACATCATCGGCGGCCTGGACCGCTATACCGAAGGCGACCTCATCATCAACGGCCGCTCCACAAAGGAATACAATGCGAAGGACTGGGACGCATACCGCAACCACAGCATCGGATTTGTCTTCCAGTCTTATAACCTGATCCCCCACCAGACCGTATTAAAGAACGTTGAACTTGCCCTTACCCTCTCGGGCGTATCGAAGTCCGAGCGCAGAAAGCGTGCGATCGAAGTTCTCGAAAAGGTCGGCCTCGGCGATCAGCTCAACAAAAAGCCGAACCAGATGTCCGGCGGTCAGATGCAGCGTGTCGCCATTGCCCGTGCGATGGTCAACGATCCCGACATTCTGCTTGCGGACGAGCCTACCGGCGCTCTGGATACGCAGACAAGCATCCAGATCATGGATCTTCTGAAAGAGATTTCGAAGACCAAACTCGTCATCATGGTTACGCATAACCCCGACCTTGCGGACGAATACGCAACCCGCATCGTAAAGCTTCTAGACGGTAAGATCACCGACGATTCGATGCCCGTTTCCGAAACAAGCGAGGAGGAAATCGGAAAGAAGGCGAACCGTACTTCGATGTCGTTCTTCACCGCTCTCTCCCTTTCGCTTACCAACCTGATGACCAAGAAAGCGAGAACGTTCCTCACCGCATTTGCCGGCAGCATCGGCATTATCGGTATCGCATTGATCCTGTCCTTAAGTAACGGCGTTCAGGAATACATTGACCGCGTGCAGGAAGAAACGCTTTCCACCTATCCCTTGATGATCCAGCAGCAGACGGCCGATACGTCCGCGCTTCTCTCCGCCCTTCTGGGCGTAAGGAACACCGAGCCCGAAGAGCATGAGGAAGGCCGCGTTTATTCAAGCAACGCGATGGGCGAAATGATGAACGCCATGCTCTCCGAAATCAAGATCAATGACCTTGAGAGCTTTAAGAAATTCCTTGAGGAGAACGCCGAGATCAAAGATCTCGTCTCCGATATCAAATACACCTACACTTGCGAGCCGAACATTTACATGTCGGACGTTTCGAACGGCGTGATCCAGCTCAATCCGAGCACGATCATGGCTGCCATGTACTCGGCGATGGGCGCTTCCGAAAGCACCGTTTCCGAATTCAGCTCGATGTCCTCGATGTACGGTTCTTCTTCCTCGATGAGCGTATTCACCGAGATGCTCGATAACGAAGAACTCATGCATTCCCAGTACGATCTGATCGCCGGCAAATGGCCCGCGGAATGGAATGAGGTGCTCCTGATCGTCGACGAGCACAACGAGATCAGCGACTTTGCCCTTTACTCGATCGGTCTGAAGGATCCGAACGAAGTCGAAGGCAAGATCCGCCGCATGTTTCTCGGAGAGAAGATCGTCAGCGAGAAGATCTCGTTTTCTTACGAGGAACTGATGCAGCTTACCTTCCGTCTCGTTCTTCCTTCGGATTATTACGTATACAACGCGATGAACCGCCAATGGGAAAGCAGACAGAACGACGAAGCGTTTATGAAGGAGCTGCTCTTCGATCCCGAAAAGAGCGCCGAGATCCGCGTTGTCGGAATCGTACGCCCCAATGAGGAGGCAGTTGCGACTTCCGCAAACGGAGCGATCGCTTTTACGAAGAAACTGACCGAATACATCGTTAACGAAAGCGCAAAGAGAGAAATCGTAAAGCAGCAGCTCAATAATCCCGAGATTGACGTCTTCACCGGCATTCCGTTTGAGAAGACGAAGGATCTGACTCCCGACGAGATCCGAGCGGAGTTCATCGCAAGCCTTGACCTGATGAGCGAGACCGAGCGTGCGCAGACCGAAATGATGTTCAAGATGATGGTGGAAAGCGACGACACCGGTGCATTTGACCAGCTCAAGCAGGCAATGGCCGCGGGTCAGGAAATCACCCTGAAGGATTTCATCGGTTATCTTCCCGATGAGATGCTTGTGAAACTGAACCAGTCTTCCTCTCAGAAAACGACCAAGAATACATACGACACCAACATGATGCTTCTCGGATATGCACGTCTTGACAAACCTTTCATGATCAGTATTTACCCGAAGGATTTCAAGGCAAAGGACCGCATCACCGAAATCATTACCGAATACAACAATTCCGTTCCCGAAGAGAAACAGATCGAGTATACCGACTTCATCGCTCTTCTGATGTCGAGCGTCAGCACGATCATCAATGCGATTACTTACATTCTGATCGCATTTGTCGCGATCTCGCTCGTCGTTTCCTCGATCATGATCGGTATCATTACCTACATTTCCGTTCTCGAACGCACCAAGGAGATCGGTATCCTTCGTTCGATCGGTGCAAGCAAGCGCGATATCAGCCGCGTATTTAACGCCGAAACGATGATCATCGGATTCGTTTCGGGCGGAATCGGCATCCTTGTTACCTTGCTTGTAAATATCCCGATCAACATTATCATCTACCATTTCGCGGAAATCAGCAGACTGTCGAGACTTCCGATCATCGGCGCTGTCATTTTGATCGTGATCAGTATTCTGTTAACGCTGATCGCAGGTCTCATCCCGTCGAGAATCGCAGCGAAGAAGGATCCCGTTACGGCACTCAGATCGGAATAAGCCATGTCACAATCGGGGCTTCCGCCGGAAGCCCCTTTTTCTTACCCGGAGGTTATTATGAAGAAGCTGGTCATCGGAATGCTTGCGCATGTCGATGCGGGGAAGACGACTCTGTCGGAAGCCCTGCTCTATCATGCGGGCGTTTTGCGCCGTATGGGGCGCGTTGACCGCAGGGATACCTTCTTTGATACGCGTGCCGCCGAGCGCGAACGCGGCATCACGATCTTCTCAAAGCAGGCGGTACTTCCGTTTGAGGACTGTTCCTTTACGCTTCTTGATACGCCCGGACATGTCGACTTTTCGCCTGAAACCGAACGCACCATGTCCGTTCTCGATTACGCAATCCTTGTGATCAGCGGCGCGGACGGCGTGCAGAATCATACCGAAACGCTTTGGAACCTGCTCTGCCATTACCGGATCCCGACCGTCCTTTTTGTCAATAAAATGGACCAGCCCGGCACCGACGAGCAGGCTCTTCTTGCTTCTTTGAAGCGGAAACTGTCGGATTCGATCGTCAATATGACGCATCCCGACGAAGAAGACCTCAGCCTGCTAAGCGAAGAAATGCTGCAGGAATATCTCGAGACAGGAACGGTGAAGCGGTCGCATTTTCCTTCTCTGATCCGCGAGCGGCGCATGTTTCCGTGTTTCTTCGGCTCGGCGTTGAAGGATTCCGGAGTGGACGTATTTTTAGAGGCTCTCAGGGAACTGACCGTGATGTCCGAAACGCAGGAAGCGTTCGGCGCAAGAGTCTATAAGATTACTTATGATTCCGACAATACAAGACTTACCCATATGAAGATCACGGGAGGAACGCTTTCCGCGAAGGAAACGATCGAGGAAGCCGGCAAAGTCGACCGCATCCGCATCTATTCAGGCGAAAAATTCACCGTCGTTCCGACCGTCTCCGCAGGCGATCTGTGTGCCGTCACGGGCCTTACGGACAGCCGCGCGGGCGATATATACGGCTCCGCGAAAGACAGCGCGGCAACCGTCCTCGAACCGGTTCTTTCTTACCGTCTGAGGCCGAAGAACATGGATTCCGTCAAGCTCCTGCCTTTCATCCGAAGACTTGAGGAGGAAGACCCTTCCCTGCATGTACTGTGGGAGGAAGCGGTTAAGGAGATCCACATTCAGGTTATGGGCACCGTTCAGCTTGAAATTCTTACGCGTGAGCTTCATGACCGTTTCGGCGCGGAAGTCGCATTTGACACCGGAAGCATCGTCTACCGCGAAACGATTGCCGATACCGTCGAAGGCGTCGGTCATTTCGAACCGCTCCGCCACTATGCCGAAGTCCACCTCGTACTCTCTCCGCTTCCCGCGGGCAGCGGTCTAACGTTTCAGACGGCGCTCAGCGAGGACCTTCTGTCCGGCAACTGGCAGCGTCTGATCCTTACGCATCTTGCCGAAAAGCGCCACCGCGGCGTATTGACCGGCTCGTTTTTAACGGATGTCAGCATCACGCTTGTCGCCGGTAAAGCCCACCCGAAGCATACCGAGGGCGGCGACTTCCGACAGGCTACCTACCGTGCCGTCCGTCAGGGCCTCATGCAGGCGGAAAATGTGCTTTTGGAGCCTTTCTATTCCTTCCGCATCACTATACCCGAGGAATCGATCGGACGCGTGATGCATGAGCTCAATACGATGTACGCTTCATTTCACCGTGAGGACGATACCTCGGACGGGGAGGCGGTATTGTGCGGCTCCGCTCCGGTTTCCGCGTTCCGCGACTTTCCCGCGGAACTGCCCGCCTTTACGAAAGGACGCGGACGGATCACCTGGCAGGTTGACGGCTACCGCCCCTGTCATAATGCAGAAGAAGTCATTGCCGCGATGCATTACGATCCCGAGGCGGATCTTCGTAATCCGTCCGGCTCGGTATTCTGTACGCACGGTTCAGGCTATCCCGTAGCCTGGTATGAAGTACCCGAGCATATGCATCTGCCGTTCGTATTAAGACCGGAAGGCGCTGTGGATGAACCGGCATCCTTCTCCGCACCGGATGTACGTTCCCGCATGGAAGCGATGGATCTGGCGCTCGGTACCGAAGAGATCGACCGGATCATTCAAAGGTCCGGACACGCCAATGAGCGCACCGATAAGAAGATGCCCGTAAAGAAGCCAGTGCCGAAACCGTACCGGGGCACCGAGACGAAGCATCTTAACGGTCCGGAATGGGTATTGGTGGACGGATATAACATCATCCATGCATGGCCCGAACTATCGGAACTCTCGAACGTAAACCTCGATGCGGCACGCGGAAAGCTGCTTGACCAATTAACGAATTATGCCGCTTTCAAAGGCTGCGAGCTGATTGCCGTTTTCGATGCGTACCGCGTTACCGGACATGCCGAAGAATATTTCGATTATCACAACATCCATGTCGTATTTACGAAGGAAGCCGAAACCGCGGACCGCTACATCGAGCGGTTCACGCATCTGCATGCGGGCGATTACCGGATCCGCGTCGCGACCTCGGACGGTCTCGAACAGATTATTATCCGCGGTGCCGGAAGCTACGTAACTTCCGCGCGGGAATTTCTTATTGAGGTCAAAGCCGCCGAGCAGGCAATAAGGGATCAGCTGTAGCATTTTCCGCCCGTCTCATGCTCGATTCCGGACAATTATTTGAGAATATAAAAAGGTACTTTGCACATAAAGCAAAGTACCTTTTCCGTTACCGTGAATAAAAATCCGTTCTTCCGGGTCTGCCCGGCATCAAACGTTTCCTGCAGGCGGCCGTTCCGACCCGGCACCTTCCTGCCGTCCGTCAGCTGCCTTCCGGCTGTCCGTCCGCAGTCCCTGCGCCGGTACCGCTGCCTTCTCCGGACTCTCCTTCTCCGCCTTCCTGCGTATCGCCGGTGTGTGGAGCTACGATGTTATTGATCGGGGCATTGGTAACGGATACCTTTTTGCCGTTACGGGCCGCCTTCACATCGGTCTTAAACTGTTCCCAGTTGGCTTCGTTTACAAAGAACATCGGGCACGGAACCTGGTTCTTGTCGAAGTGCCGGAACACTTTCTTCTCGTTCAGCTTGTATTCCTGACATAGCGTTGCAACAAGCTTGCACAGACTCGTATACGTTGCGGCGCTCATGGAGCCGTCCGCACCGGTAATACAATATTCAATCGACAGGGAACGGAACTTGATGTTGCCTGCGACCGCCAGAGCGATTTCATTGGTCGGGATGCATTGATAAATCTTTCCGTCGAGATCGATGATGAAATGCATGCTCTGACGCTCGTTATCGTTCTTCTTCGTCTTGAGGCTCTCATAGTAATCGCGCTGTTCCTGCGCGGTCTTCCCTACCGTATTATTCGAATGAATGATGATCTCGTCGACTGCCTCGAGCTTTTCGCCGCATCTTGCGTATCTGCTGACGGAAAGAAGGCTCTGCGTAATCTTCACGTCGCCCGCCTTTTCGATGATACCGCCGTCCATATGCGCGAATATCGCGGTCACGACCTTCACAAGCAGTACCAGAACAAGAACAAAGATACATGCAAGAAGACCGAGCGTGACATACTTACGTATCATCTTTTTCTTGCGGCGTCTGCGGCGCCACTCAGCCTTTGACATTACCATAAAATACTTCCCCCTGATCGTAACGGGTGCACAAACCGTTATCGCAAATCGCATGCCGGATTCCGAAGAACCCGGCATGACGTCCTCTTTTCTTACTCGTCTACGCTGTAGTTCGGAGCTTCCTTCGTGATATGAATATCATGAGGATGGCTCTCCTTCAGGGATGCAGCCGAAATCTTAACAAATCTGGACTCATTGCGGAGCGTCTCAAGATTCTTCGCACCGCAGTAGCCCATACCGGAACGAAGTCCGCCGAGCAGCTGGAATACGGTGTCTTCAACAAGTCCCTTATACGCAACACGGCCTTCCACGCCTTCCGGAACAAGCTTCTTGGCGTTGCTCTGGAAATAACGGTCCTTGCTGCCGTTCTCCATGGCTGCGATCGAACCCATGCCGCGGTATACTTTGTATTTTCTGCCCTGATACAGTTCGTAGTCTCCGGGGCTCTCTTCGCATCCTGCGAAAATAGAACCCATCATGCATACGCTTGCGCCTGCCGCAAGAGCCTTCGTGATGTCTCCGGAATACTTGATACCGCCGTCTCCGATGATCGGGATATCATATTTCTTAGCTGCCTCGTAAGCATCCATAATGGCGGAAATCTGCGGAACACCGATACCTGCGACGATACGGGTCGTACAGATGGAACCCGGTCCGATACCGACTTTAACGCAGTCAACACCGGCCTTGATAAGCGCTTCCGCACCCTCTGCCGTAGCTACGTTGCCGGCAATGATCTGAAGGGACGGATAAGCGTCACGAATCATTTTAACGACACGGATTACATTTGCCGAATGGCCGTGTGCGGAATCGACAACGATTGCGTCAACCTTTGCCTTTACAAGAGCGTCTACACGGTCGAGTACGTTGGCGGTAACGCCTACGCCTGCCGCACAGAGCAGTCTGCCCTGGGAGTCTTTGGCTGCAAGCGGATACTTGATCGCCTTTTCAATATCTTTGATGGTGATGAGACCTTTGAGGTTTCCTTCGTTATCGACGATCGGAAGCTTCTCTTTACGCGCTGCGGCAAGAATCTTCTTGGCTTCTTCGAGCGTTACGCCTTCCTTACCGGTAATGAGTCCCTCACTCGTCATGGACTCGCTGATCTTCTTCGAGAAATCGGTCTCGAACTTCAGGTCGCGGTTTGTAATGATGCCGACCAGTTTGCGTCCCTCGGTGATCGGAACACCGCTGATGCGGTACTTGCCCATCAATTCGTTCGCATCCTGCAACGTATGATTCGGAGAGAGCGAAAAAGGATCACTTATGACTCCGTTCTCGGATCGCTTAACCTTGTCAACCTCCTCTGCCTGCGCCTCGATTGACATATTTTTGTGGATTACACCGATACCTCCCTGTCTGGCCATTGCAATAGCCATGCGGTGTTCGGTTACGGTATCCATTCCGGCACTCATCAACGGAATGTTGAGGGTGATGGAATTGGTCAATTTGGTAGTGATGTCTACCTCATTCGGAATTACTTCGGAGTAAGACGGTACCAGGAGCACGTCATCGAATGTAATTCCGTCGCCGATAATTTTCGCCATATATGCTTCCTCCTTTAATTGTTATCAATTCTCGACAGGCTTCTTCTGAAGCGTGTATTCCACCTTTCTCGGGGACTTCTTCTTCATGTAGGTAAGGAAGTTGTCATCCGGCTCAATAAGAATCTTCTCAGGCTCTTTCTCACCCTTTAAGATGATTGCATACACATCGTTAAGACCCATCTTCGAGGTGTAATCAAGAGGCTTCAGATTCATGTGCTTATAGCCGTCCAGAGAATGGGAATCGACCGGCGCAACGATCTCGATCTTGTCCATGTCAAAGCGCTTCAGATGCTTTCTTGTCGAACCGCTGTACATGACGTCGATGTCGATCTGCCCGTCAACAAAGATATATTCGAATTCCTTACGGAATTTCGGCCACATATTAAACGTAAAGAAGCATGCCGCGATCAGAAGGGCAAATCCCACAAACTGAAGGATTCCGTTCAGCAGCAATGCAACCGCGATGCAGACAAGACACAGAAACACGAGAAGGGATTTCAAAAGAATCTCTCCGGCCGCGCCGCTCTTCCTCTTTACAACACATTCCGTGTAATTACTCTCTCCTACCATACTTCTCCTTCCGCGCCGGACCGTCCGGTCCGCCCGCGTTATTTCTTCTTGGCTTCTTCGACAAATATGCCGTTCGTCTTCTGAATCGCACGGATCAGTGCGTCCTTTGAATTCTTCCAATCCGCGTCGGCGTTGCGGTAGTCGAATTTGTCCGTAAACCATTCGAGCTCGTCGCGGACGCGATGGAAGTTCTCAACGGTCAGCCGGCTCATGACCGAAACAAACTCTTCGAGATACTTGCCGCTTAACGACTTCGGTGCAAGGCGGTGCAGCTCACCGTAATGCTTTAAGCAGAAGCCCTTGGCGCGGGCAAATTTGTCACGGAACGCTCCGTCATTCTCGTAAAGATAAAAGATCGTCGCGAGATACCGCTCATACGAGTGCGCCATCCGATCGCACACATAACACGATGTCTGCTGCTCCTGCGTGTAATCGTATACCGGGTCCGCTTCGGCCTTGCCGAACAGAGGCGCCTTCTTAACCTTGGTCTGGGAAAGCTTTTCGAGCGTCTTTAACTGCCTGTCCATGTATGTGAGCATCATAAGCCCGAGACCGAGACGGTTCTGGTTCTTATAAAGCATCGGCAGATGCGTCCCGCAGAAACCCACCTTGTCGGTTTCCATACGGACATCGTCTTCCATGTAGCTGGCGCCCATGACAAAGTCGATTGCATCGCTTTGAAGCTTGTTATACATAAAACAAACGGGGCATTCGCAATCCGCGTCAAATGCGTCGTTTACGGGTATCGAATACAGCTGCTCTTTCATGCTCCGGTTCTCCTTTCGGGGTTCTTCGAAGGCGGCTTTTCTTAGTCAAATCCTCTTATATTCTTACTGCTGATTCCGTCTAAAATATCATATGTAAAAATTTAATCAATTTTATCACAAATGTCGCGGAAATGGAATATGCATTTTGCATAAAGAAATAAAAAAGCATCCGCGAAAAATCGACATGCGGAGACTGTTTGTCTCCGCATGGGGGTTATCTACCGGCCTGCATTTTTTCGCCGTCTTCATACATGTTCTTTTTGGCGGAATAAGGGTTCACTCTGCCCTTCCGTTCCTTCTTCTCGGCATTCTGCGAATCGGATGTCTTGCCGTCGTATTTGTCCATCAGCTGCTGCGTCTCAAGGTCGCCGAACGACTCAAGGGGCGTGTTGAGGATTTCCTGCATCTGCTCCGCCTCTTTGTTCTTCTGCTTCTTGTGCGCAGCCCACCATGCAAACGCGATCAGAGCAAGAATGATCACAACGATTCCGACTGCTCCGATAATCGCAACGGTCTTAATGATGCCGAGGACACCTTTTACGATACCGCTTGCCTCAGCCGTGTATCCGAGTGCATAAAGAAACGCCACTACGAGCAGTCCGACAATCCCGAGACGCACCAGTCCGCTCGGACCGCCGTCTCCGCCTGCTCCTCCGTTATATCCGCCTGCTCCTCCTCTGCCCATACGCTTTTCTCCTTTCGCACATCCGGGGCCTTCTGTAATGCCCCTGTCTTCCTACCGGTACTTCCGGTAAATGTGAAAATAAAAATCTTCTCTTGCTTCCTTCGAGGTGATCTTCTGAAGCTGCTTGTATAGCTCCTCGTTGTCACGGATAAAATCGATGATAACGGGATTGTACCGCGTGCCCTTCAACTCCTCGAACTCGGCGAAAACCTTATCGAAATGCTTGTCCTTTAAATAGTTCCGTCCGTACACGTCGGTCGCCGCATCCATCGAATCGCAGATCGTCAGGATGTCCGTCAGCAGACGGTATTTGGTCGCATGATTGTCGTAATCCGCGGGATATCCGGACTTTCCGTCGTAGCTCTTATGATGTCCGAGTACGATCTCGCCGTATTGCGACAGCTTCTTATTGCGCTTCACAATGTCGTAGCTCCACTGCGAATGCATCTTGATCAGTTCGAACTCAATCGGGGAAATGGATCGGATCTGCGTATTGATGATCGTCGCGATCCGGATCTTTCCGATATCGTGGACCCGCGCCGCATTGTACATGAAAAGCGCGAGGTCTTCCTTCTTCGCGTGAACCTCTTCGGGCGTTCCGACGCCGAGCATCTCATAAAAGAGCTCGGGTTTTTGATCCATCAGCGGATCAAGAATCGCCTGCGTCAGCTTTGCCGCCATAATGGAATGGATCAGCGTCGCCAGCTGGCGGTTCATCATCAGCGTATCGATGCACTCGATCGCCATTGCCTCATCGTCGACAAATTCGATCACGTCGTACAGCAGGTGATACAGGCAATAATCCATATTCTCGCGTCCCGCACACTCTCTCGGGATCGTCTCGATATAGTTCTTCACCTCGTAAAGGATGCCTGCGATCTTCTGCTTCTTTCTGCGCTCCGTAAGTTCACCCGCGGTCACCATCTGAAGAAGCGGTCTCGTCATCAGACAGATTGCGAAGAACCTGGATACGCCGTGGTAATCATACCAGTTATTCGAAGCGAAGTTCACCTTCTTCTTAAGCGCCTTCAGATACGGATACAGCAGGTCAAAGCATGCATCCGGCTTCATTGTTCCCGCATGGAACGCATATACGACGCTCGCCATGAACAGCTTCGGGTTGCGCTTTGCGGGTGCAAGGGCCGTCTGCCTTAACAGTTCCTTCTCAAGAAGGGACGACAGCGACTTCCTGCGCTTTTCGGGAACGCCTTCCCAGTGAAGCGCCTGCATCAGCACGACATGTATGCCTAAGCAGTCATGCAGATAAGACGTAAAATCCTTATACCAGTCCGCGGGAAGGATGTCCTTATACTTCTCAATCCCCGCAAGCTCGTTGTAGCGTTTAACAATCTGCTCGGTATCGGGCTCGAGCATCTTGCACTCGCGGTCGAACAGGCTGAAGCCCGTTTCCACGATGGAATTGACTTCCCGAAGGAACAGCGCGTCGAAAGGCTGCGCGGCACGGATTGCCCGGATATCGGACAGCCGCGACATAACCTGTCTCGCCTCCGCAAGCGACCGCTCGCTGAACGGTCCCTCCGCGGAAATATATGCATTGTTGGCAAATGCGTAACGGCACATGCGTTCGGAAAATGCGTCGCCGCGTCTTGCATAACGCTCGATCAGCATCTTCAGAACCGAGGACTCCATGACTTCGTCAAAGAGCGCCTTGTCGTAATATAACATTGCTCCGTCGCGGAGAGCCGCCGCTTCGTCGTCGCCGGTCTCACGCTCGCCGGACACGTAAGGGCGGATCATTTCGTTGAGGTTCTTCTCCACAACGGAATGAGAGTTCCGGATCAGGTTCGATTTGCGAACCAGATGCTCCGTCCACACCCGCTTATCGTCGGAAGAAAGCAGTCTCTGCTCTTCCATGTCGATCTCGTTGATCCTGGCCAGATAGTCTTTGTAAAAATCGGTAATGGTCTGCGGCAACCGGTTCACCTCCCCACTTCTTTCCGGAATCAGTTTCCTGCCATTACAGCCCTCATCTTGTTAGATGCTTCACTGACGGTATTCCAGTTAATATAGCCTACGTACAATTTCATTCCCTGATAGGAATAGCAGTATTCGTATCCGCCGCTCGTGGATACCGAATACGTTTCCACCGACCAGCCCGCTCCGGTATCAAGCTGCATACGTACAAGCGACAGCAACTGATCATCGGTCAGATTGGTCTGCACATTTCCCGAGATCGTGTTCATGATCCCGTTGAAATTATTGAGGATCGCCGGCGATTGAATCTTGGCGATGATACCCTTTATCACTTCCATCTGGTTGCGTCCGCGCTGATGGTCGCCTGCGGCAAATGCCTTGCGCTCTCTTGAGAAGATCAGCGCGCGCTTTCCGTTCAGATGGTTCGTTCCTTTTGCGAAACTCGTTCCGCGCGAGCTGAACGCATATGCGGAATAGACATCGATTCCGCCGAGCAGGTCTACGAAACGCTCAACGCTGGAGAAATTCACGCGTACGTAATAATCGAGTTTGATGCCGTATACGTTCTCGAGCGTGTTCATGGATGCGCGTACGCCGTAAATTCCGGCGTGCGTCAGCTTGTCGTAATTGCCTCCGGTAACGCCCGGGATGCGCACATACGCGTCTCTCGGAATCGTAACAAGAAGAATCTTATGCGACTTCGGATTAACCGTCATTACGATGTTTACATCACTCCGGCTTCTTGCCGTGATTGAACCGTAACAGTCAATTCCGCTGAAGTAAACGGTAAAGTATTCTTCCGTAACGTCCTTCGGATTGGTACGGTCCGGAACGGGCGCCATTGTAATAACGGGTGTCGGCGTAGCCGGAACCTTGGTCGGCGTCGGCGTCAGATTCTGCGTCGGCGTATCCTCGGGAGTCGGCGTGGCCGTAACCTCTTCGGTCGGTCCGGGCTCTCCGGTCGGCTCAACCGGCTCGGTAGGCGTCGGTTCCTCACTCGGCGTAGGGCTCGTCTGCCCAGGACCCTGCCCCTGACCATGACCTTGTCCCTGTCCGTAAGGATCGGGCTCTCCGCTCACGTCCGGCATCGGCGTTACGGTCATTTTGGAACGCTCGATGTCGGTATCAAAGGAAAGCTCGCCGAGAATCTTATAGTGTCCGGCAAATCCCTCAACGTTCTCTTCAAGCAGCGGTATCATCGCCGTATCCACGATCATTGCGCGGATCTCGCCGCTCAGAAGCGCCTCGGCAAGTGTTGGGTAAAAATCAAATTCACGAAGCGTCAGCTTCAGATTGTTGTTTCTCGCGATGTAGTCATATGCGGCTACCATATTGGCGTAATCCTGCGCCATCTGTACGCCGTAGGTGTAGCCGTTCGTATCGCTTATCTTCGACGCGGAGTCTTCCGCACGAACCAGAATGGAAACGCCCTCAATATGGATCGACATGGTGGCTTCCTGTCCGGTAACCTTCTTAAGGGTAGACCTCATCGGCTTTATGTATGCCAGTCCGAGGATGCATGCGACGATCCATATGATCGCCCAGATGATACCGAACGTGACACTGTTTCTGGTCTTGCGGATGATCAGTGCATAAAGGCTTACTCCGAGACCGAGGACAAATACGACTCCCACCTCTGCCATGATCCTTTTCGGCAGGATCGGGAAACGTATCAATTCGTAAAAGACGAGAGCGACGGCCAGCAGCTGAAGCGCAAAGAATACGATGCCGGTAATGCGTCCGGCTTTGCCGACTCTCTTACGTCCTTTCTTTTTCTTGTTTATCATTGTTACAATGCTCTCCGAATATTACACAAATTCTTTCGTCATAATACGTAAAATCTGACAAATACTATTATACCACCGAATCCGCAATGCTTCAAGTGAAAGTAATGTGAAGAAAGCTCAACGAAACAAGAGAAAAACAGGAAAAAACCGCAGCTTCTCCGATGTAAAAAAAGGCCGGTGAGGCGCCGCATTCCGTAACAGGATATATACCGTAAAAAAACCGCTTATCCGGCGTTTCCGGATGCCTGTCTCACAAGCCGTATAAAAAAAGCAGGAGGCTTTCGTCCAATGTCATTAAGTTAAGATGACAGCATCAAGAGTTCTGTATCAGAGATGGTACGGGACTCTTTTTTTCAGTTTTTTTGCTTAAAGCACTTGACAAATGGCACAAGATGTGCGGCCGCTTTCGCTACTGAATCGATTTATG